>NZ_JAXCEJ010000004.1:0-387221 GCF_041463665.1 Actinomadura chokoriensis | reverse complement strand
GGCTGGCCACCCGCTACGACAAAACCCCCGAAAGCTACGAAGCCGGACTCCACCTGCGCGCAGCCATCATCTGGCTGCGCAGCCTCCCAGCCCCCTCATGATCTGAACTACGAACAGGCCCTAGGAGGACGTCCAGCTTCGGATGGTCGTCCAGGGTGTGGTCTGGCACGACCCTCATCCCCTTGGCGCAACGAACCGGCCCCGCCTGCTCGGCAACCAGAAACGCCCTGTCCCCCTGCTCCCGGCCGTCTTGCCCGCGCAGCATCGCCGACGCCGTGAACACCTCCCACGGACCCACGAAGTCGAGCTCCTCCGCGTCCTCGAACACCAGCAGCCCATATGCGGTCATGCGAACTCCCTCGTCCCTCTGAATCGGTCCCTGTAGTCGGACGGTGCGACGCCGACATGCCGGTGGAATGCCCTGCGCAGGGTCTCGCCCGTCCCGAACCCGAGCCGCCGGGCCACCGTCTCGACGGGCTCGTCGCCCTCCGCCAGCGCCCGCCGCGCCGCCTCGATCCGGACGCGCTCGACGAAAGCGGCGGGCGGCACGCCCAGTTCGGCGGTGAACCTCCGCTGCAGGTGCCGCACGCTGAGCCCGGACCGTTCGGCCAGGTCGGCGATGGTGTGCCGGGCGCCCGGGTCCGCCTGGACGGACGACACCGCCGCCCGGATCGGGTCCGTCGCGGGCTGCGCCGACCACAGCGGGACGCTGAACTGCGACTGGCTGCCCGGCCGCCGCAGGAACATCACCAGCTCCCGCGCCACCGCGAGCGCCACGTCCCGGCCGTGGTCGTCCTCGACCAGGGCGAGCGCCAGGTCCATCCCGGCCGTGACTCCGGCGGACGTCCAGACGCGCCCGTCCCGGATGAAGATCGGGTCGCAGTCGACGTCGAGCCGCGGATACTCCGTCCTGAGCTGCCGCTCGCGGCCCCAGTGCGTGGTGACGCGGCGTCCGTCGAGCACCCCGGCCTCGGCGAGCAGCAGCGCGCCGCTGCACACGGAGGCGACCCGCCGCGCGGTCTTCGCGACCTCCGCGACCCAGCCGGCCAGCGCGGTTCCCCGCGCCTGGTCGACCCCGGCGCCGCCGACCACGACGAGGGTGTCGACGCTCCGCGCGGCGACGTCGCGCGTCCCGAAGCCCGCGTGCACCGGCAGCCCGCTGGACGACCGCACCGGACCCGCCTCCGGCCCGACGACCAGGCATTCGTACCGCCCCGTGTGCTGGAACACCTCGTGCGGCCCGGTCAGGTCCAGTGCCTGGAACCCGGCATAGATCACGAACGCGACGCGCATTTCTCAAGGCTGGGACCGAGCCGGTCGTGGCGTCAACGACGGATACCCCACAGATCACGCCACCCTCTCGTCCGTCCGGGTTCACTGGCGGCTGGGGAGCGGGAGAACCGGACGGAATTAATGGCTTGACATCGCATGGGGACTCATGAGTAACTCTTACTCATGATCCTTTGATCCTCCTCTGGTTGAGCCGTCTCCGGCACCGCCGCGGGCCCGCTCCCATTTCCCCTTCACAGGCGCATCCATCTTCAGGTACAGGTCATTTGACCTGCGCTGTCGCCATGCGCCCGGCTCCGCCTTTCGTCGGCCCTGCGCGGCCGAATTCATGCCTGCCCGGAGGTGTTCTGTTCATGCGTGCCATTGACAATCCCGAATCCGCGCCCTTCGCCAAGTCCCGGAAGAAGGGCAAGCGAAAGAACTCCGACTTCAGGTCGGCCGATCTCGCGAACAACCGCCGCAACGCCCGGCAGCTGCCGACTCGGCAGCTCAACCGGGGTCGCTGAGCGGCGTTTCCCGGCCCGGTCTCGCCGCTACGGGGCCGGGGCCGGGAACTCCGCCCACTCCACCGTCCGCGGCCCGTCCACCCGGAACCCCGGCGCGCCGCGACGGCTCCCTTCACGTCCGGAAAGCCGGCCCGCCACCTCACAGTACGGGCGCGCGTCCGTCTTCCGTTCACGCGGCCGGAAGGGCCGGCCGTGAGCCGGATGGCCGAGGCGGCCGGCCAGGCGATCGGAAGACCGGGAGGATTCGGGGTGAATCCGTTGTTATGCCGTTGATCCGTTCGATGGGGGAGTCATGAGCGAGGATCTCGGCTACGGGTGGCAGGGCGAACTACTGGATCTGCCCGCCTATCTGAAGCGGGTCGGGTACGGCGGCGATCTGGCGCCGACCGCCGGAACGCTGCGGGCGCTGCACCGGGCGCACGTCACCTCCATCCCGTTCGAGAACCTGGAGATCATGCTCGGACGGCCGATCGTGCTGTCGCTGGACGCCGTCCAGGCGAAGCTGGTCCAACGGCCGCGCGGCGGGTACTGCTTCGAGCACAACCGGCTGTTCGCGGCGGCGCTGGAGCGGATCGGGTTCGAGGTCACGGCGCTGACCGGGCGGGTCACGCTGGGCTCGGCGCAGCTGCGGCCGAAGACGCACGCGCTGCTGCACGTCCGTCCGCCGGATCTGCCACGCGACGAGCCCGCCTGGCTGTGCGACGTCGGCTTCGGCTCCGGGCCGCTGGAGCCGCTGCGGTTCGTGGACGGTGAGGAGGTCGTCCAGGACGGCTGGGGTTTCCGGCTCCAGCGGGGCCGCACCGTCACGACGTGGAGCCCCGGCACGGCCGGCTGGGAAATGCACCAGACCATGGAGGACGGCTGGGTTCAGCGGCACACGTTCGCGTTGGACGAGGCGTTCCGCGTCGACTTCGAGGTGCTGAACTACTACGTCTCGACCAATCCGCGGTCGCCGTTCACGACCCGTCCGTTCACGCAGAAGTTCTCGCCCGACGCCCTGCACCTGCTTGACGGGACCACACTGACCGTCACCCGGCCCGACGGCTCCTCCGACAGCCGTGTGCTCGCCCCAGAGGAGCTACCCGAAACGCTCGCCCGCGACTTCGGGATCGTCCTGGAGGACGAAGACATCCCGAGACTCGTCGCGTTCACGCAAAAGCTCTAACCACCCGCCCCCGGAACCTCTCGCTACGCGGGGTGCGGCGGGTTCGGCATGGTCGCGCCTCCTACGCGCTGAACGGTTCGGGACGCAGCGGGTCATGGCCCACGCTCATCAGCGCGTGCCGCCACTGCTCGTCCCGCTCCGCGTTCGGCGGACGATGCTCCAGGTGGTCTTCGACGAAGTCCACGACCTCCACCATCAGCTCGGCGTCGCCCTCGGTCAGGTCGACCTTCCGCTTGCGCAGCACGTCGACGACGCGGGCGCCCAGCTCGTCGACCCCCGGGCCGGACCCGTCCGCCGGAAATGCCTCCTCGCCCGAGGCGTCCGTGAGAAGCCAAATGCGCAACTCGTCGGAGGTCATGTTGACGACCCGGTGGAAGTCCTCCCAGGCCAGCTCCGCCTCGGGCGATATGCGATCGTTCATCGGTCACTCCCTCTCGGCCGTTCACGCCCGCCCTACCCGATGCCCGCCGCCGCATTCGTCCCTCTTTGAGAGGTATTCCACACCGTGTTACACGCCTCAGCACGGAGATGTGACCCCGTACCCTCCGGGCATCCCGGCCGTCCTCCCCGGCGAGCGGATCACGCCCTCCGTCATGGACTATCTGCGCACCGGCGTCGACGGCGGCATGGTCATCCCGGACGGCGCCGACCCGTCCGTCAAGACGGTTCGGGTGCTCGTCCAGGACCGATGTAGTCCTCCAGGCGGGCGACGGCGAAGCCCTGACTGCGGACGCGTTTAAGCATGTGGGCGAACATCTCGGTCATCGTCGCGCCCTTGAGCTGCTCCGGCCCCCTGAAGTGGGCCAGCAGGATGTCGCCGGGGTGCAGCTTCTTGTTGGCGTCGTCGTACTGCATGTCGTGGATCTGCATGGACGCGCGCCACATCACGATCCCGTCGATGCCGCACTCGCGTGCCGCCTGCTGGGTCGCCCAGTTCCATCGCCCGTAGGGCGGCCTGAGCAGCGTGGGTCTCGTCCCGTACTGCTGGGCCAGGACCTTCTGGTTCCCGCAGATCTCACGCTTCTGGCCGTCCAGGCCGAGTGTCGGCAGGACCGGATGGGTCAGCGTGTGGTTCTGGACGTGATTCCCGAGCGCCTGCAACGGCTTGAAGTACCCGTAGTCGTCCTGGACGACGTTGTCGGTGAGGAACATGGTGACGGGCACCTTGAGGTCGGTCAGCATCTGGACGAACCTGGGGTCCTTCTCCTGCCCGTCGTCGATCGTGATGAAGACGACCCGTTCCTCTGTCGGGACACGGTCGAAGACCGTCACCGGCCCCTTCCCGCTGAGCTTGAGGGGCTTGTCCTCGGGCGGAACGGGCGCAGGCGGCAACGGCTTCAGCCCCCATCTCCGCCAAACGGCCCCCTCGTCCCGGACGACGGGCGTCACGCTCGGCGCCGGCTCGCCCACCAGCGGCGAGGCGGCGACCCTCACACCCCGCTCGAACGGCTCGCAGCCGCCCGCCCCCAGCATCGCGACCAAGACGGCGGCCCCGGCCGCCACACGAAAAGCCCGCACCCCGACGGCCTCCCCCACCCGACTGATCAGAACCTATCGGCCCACGTGGGGAGGCCGCAGGACGCTGTGCCAGACTCCTACCCGGCAGGACCGCTAGGTGAGGAGCGATATGGAGCTGATCCACTCCGGGAAGGTCAGGGACGTCTACGCGGACGGCGACGAGCTGATCCTCGTGGCGTCCGACAGGGTGAGCGTCTACGACGTCGTCCTCCCGACGCGGATCCCTGACAAGGGCAAGATCCTCACCCAGCTGTCCCTGTGGTGGTTCGAGCAGCTCGCCGGAATCATCCCGAACCATGTGGTGTCGGCGACGGACGTCCCGGACGAGTGGGCCGGGCGCGCCATCCGCTGCCGCCGCCTCACCATGCTCCCCGTCGAGTGGATCGCCCGCGGCTACCTCACCGGCCTCGGACTGAAGGAGTACGAGAAGAGCGGCACCGTCTCCGGGGTCGCCCTGCCGGACGGCCTGGTCGACGGCTCGCGCCTGCCCGAGCCGATCTTCACCCCGACCACGAAGGCCACCGAGGGCCACGACGAGTTCATCACCTACGCCGACGTCGTGCAGGAGATCGGCGACGACACCGCCGCCCGCCTGCGGGACGTCACGCTGGAGATCTACAAGCGCGGCGCCGCCCTGGCCGCCGAGCGGGGCATCATCATCGCCGACACCAAGCTGGAGTTCGGCCGCGCCGCCGACGGCGCCCTCGTCCTGGGCGACGAGGTCCTGACGCCCGACTCGTCCCGCTTCTGGCCCGCCGACGCGTGGTCGCCGGGCCGCCCGCAGCACTCCCTGGACAAGCAGTTCGTCCGCGACTGGAGCAGCACCCTCGACTGGGACCGCACCGCCCCCGGCCCCGCCATCCCCCAGGAGATCGTGGACGCCACCCGCGCCCGCTACACCGAGGTCTACGAGCGGCTGACCGGCACCCCCTGGCACTCCTGACCCGTCCCGGAACGGCCTTCGCCGCCGAGCCGCGGTCAGAAGCGTGTGGCGTCCTCGGACGGGACGATCTCAACGCCGAGCGGGGTCAGGGAGACCGGGATCAGCTTGAAGTTGGCGATGCCGAACGGGATGCCGATGATCGTGATGCACAGCAGCAGACCGGTGACCAGGTGCCCGAGGGCGAGCCACCAGCCGGCCACGATGATCCAGATGATGTTCCCCACGAGCGAGCCCACGCCCGCGCCGCGCTTGGGGACGGTCGTCCGCCCGAACGGCCACAGCGCGAACCCCGCGATGCGGAACGCGGCGATGCCGAACGGGATCGTGATGATGAGGATGCAGCAGACGATTCCGGCGGCCACATAGCTCAGCGCCATCCAGAACCCCGCCAGGACCAGCCAGATGATGTTCAGCAACGTGCGCATGAGCAGCCCTCCCGAAACCGGAAACCCACCGCCTTCGAGCATAGATCGTCGGCCTGGCGGCGCGCGCCGGACGGGCCGGGGTCAGAAGTGGCCGCTCAGGTCGGCGAGCAGGGCGCGCTTGGGCTTGGCGCCGACGATCTGCCGGACGACCTCGCCGTCGCGGTAGAGGTTGAGCGTGGGGAAGCCCATGACGCCGTACCGGGACACGATGTCGGGGTTCTCGTCACCGTTGATCTTCGCGACCGTGAGCCGGTCGCCGTGCTCCGCCTCGATCTGGTCGAGGATCGGCGCGATCATCTTGCACGGGGGACACCAGTCCGCCCAGAATTCGACCAGTACCGGCCTGCCGGCGCGGAGCACCAGCTCGTCGAAGTTCCCGCTGGTCAGTGTGAGCATTCGTCGCCTCCGGTGAGAGCACGCAGCCCGGACAGGCCCGCGTGAGCTGGTCGGCCACGTCGGCGCGCAGGCGGATCAGGGTGCGGATCTCGCTGTCGATCTCCGCGAGCTTCCGCTGGTACACCGCCACGGATTCGGGGCAGGACGCGCCGTCGGCATGCCCGGCCCGCAGGCAGTCGACGAACGGGCGGGTGTCGTCCAGCGTGAATCCGGCCGCCAGCAGCGAGCGGATCTCCGCGACGAGCCGGACATCGGACTCCTCGTACTGCCGGTACCCGTTGGACGCGCGCCGCGCCGGCAGCAGCCCCTGCTGCTCGTAGTAGCGCAGCGTGCGGGTGCTGACCCCCGCCCGCGCGGCGAGTTCCCCGATCCGCATCGGTCCGTCCTCCTCGTGGCCGACTGCGACGCTATCCCTTCACACCGGCGTCAAGGTCAAGCCCGGTTCCCGGGGTCGGGCCCGGCCGAGGCGGGACACCACCGGCAGGGCACACCCCTCCCGGGCCGGTGGATCGGCGGGCGGCCGGGCGATCAGGCGGGTTCGCAGACGACGACGGGGATGGTGCGGTCGGTCCAGCGCTGGTAGTCGCCGTACTCGGGATAGAACCCGACCAGGCGGCGCCAGAGGTCGGCGCGTTCGTCGCCTTCCGCGGTGCGAGCGATCATCGGGCGGGGGCGGTGACCCGTCTGGACGGCCACCTTCGGGTTGACGCCGACGTTCAGGTACCACTGCGGGTGGCGTCCCGTTCCACCTCTGGACGCGACCAGGACGACGCGGTCGCCGTCCGGGAGGTAGAGGAGCGCCATCGTCCGCGGCTTTCCGGACTTGCGGCCGCGCGTGGTGAGCAGGCAGACCGGCACCCCGGCCGGAAAGGCGCTCCCGAACCGGAACCGGCTTCCGGCACGTCCGCCGGTGACGCGGAAGAGCGCCACGTGTCCCCTGGTGAGGGCCTTCATCGCGGGAGCGAACAACGCGGAGTCGAAGAACTTCGGCCTGTCACTGGGCACCATCGACTCCCTCATCCGGCAGTGGCGACCAGTATGCCGTCCTGGCCCGGCCAGCACGATCCTCGGCAGCGCCGACCGGCCGAACGGCACTACGCAGGCCGATTACTACAAGGACCCGACCACAAACCACTGGGCGCGGGTGCAGCACGCCTACAGGGAGCAAGATGCGGTCGGCCCGACGGCGACCGTCAGCGCTCGCGGACGGCCTTGAGTTCGATGTCGAGGTCGAACGGCACCGTAGCGGTGAGCCGGTCATGGTGGACGCCGGTCGCGACGTACCCGCCGGTGGCATCGTCCAGCTCATAGGTGTAGATCGCGAACGCCGGTGCGGTCTGGTCTGTCTCCACGCGCCAGTAGTGCCGGATCTGCGCCTCCGCGTACAGGGCCGGATGCGTCCGCCGGTCCTTGCGCTTGGTGGACGGTGACACGACCTCGACGACGAGAGCCACCAGATCGGCGGGGATCGGACGTTCGTAGACGTCGTGCTCGGCGGAGTACACCACGATGTCAGGGGCGATCTCGACCGCCTCTGTCTCGTCGTCGTCCAAAAGGACGTCCACGTCAGTGTCGACCTGCCAGGCATCGGGAGAAGCATCCTCGATGCAAGTCGCCAACCGCCGCGCGATGCGCTGGTGGATAGGGCGGGGCCGAAGATTTACGACGAGTTCTCCGTGGATGAGGCTCACACGTACCGGGAGGTCTTCGGGCAGCGCCTCATAGTCTGCCCGAGTCCAGGTGTCACCGGACGGCAATGGGAGAGTCAGCGCGTGCATGGCTCGTAGCGCCTCCGGTTGAGGGTGGTGCGGGTACTTAGGCAGAGTACCTTCAGCACATTTGCCCTGGCCTCTCTCGCGACACAGTCACGTGCAGGCGAGGCGGGCAGCATGCCGGAGGGGCGCGCCGACTGCCTGCCGACGCCTCCCGGTTACGTCCAATGTCGGCGGTGGACGGCAGGATGCGCTCATGCCTGAGCGTGCCTCCAGCGCGGACGACTTGCTCCGCACCATCCTCACGAGCGGTCGATCACCGCGAAGACGACTTTGCCGGCGTTGCCCGCCAGGGCGCGGATGCCCCAGCACCGGGCGAACTGGTCGACGATGAACAGGCCACGGCCCGTCTCGCTGACCGTGTCCGTCTCCAGCATGCGCGGCAGGTCGTTGGTGGCGTCCTGGACCTCCATCCACAGCGCGCCGTCTTCCGTGCGGTCCAGCCGCAGGGTCACGTCCCCGTCCTTCTCGGACGCGTACCGGAGCGCATTGGTCACCAGCTCGCTCGCCACCAGACACGGCACGAAGTCGTCCATGCCGTACTGACCCGTGACCAGCCGCACGAACTCCCGGACCTCCGCGACCACCTTGAGGTCCTGCTTCACCACCATCTCGTTCTCCACCGCCGCCTGCCCCATGACCTCTCCTCACCGTGTGTGCTGAACACCACACATTCAGCCACTTTCGCAGCTAGATTTGGCTTGCGGCCCGGAAGTGGATCGCAGCGGCAATGGAAGAGGCGTGTGCGTAAATTACCGAGAGAGGTATGTCGCCATGGCTGTACGGCGTCAGCGTCCCGATGAGTCCCCCGCCCTCGTGGCCTTCGGTCGTCAGATGCGGCGGCTGCGCGAGGCCAAGAACATCAAGCAGGAGACGATCGCTCACCTGACGAAGGTGAGCCCGGCCCAGGTGAGCCGGATCGAGAGCGGCAAGAAGCGGGCCACGCGAACCTTCGTGGAACTCGTGGACGACTACCTGGAGGCGGGCGGCCCGCTCATCAGCTTGTGGGAGGACCTCAACAAGGACGGCCACCCGGTCCCGATCTGGTTCGACTGGCCGCAGACGGAATCGGAAGCCGCCGAGCTGGTGACCTGGGAGCACACCATCGTCCCCGGTCTGCTTCAGACCCCGGCTTATGCCCGCGCGTTCCTCAACTCTGACGAGGCTGTGGAAGCCCGTATGGCGCGCCAGTCCATCCTCACCCGGGAGGACGCACCACCCGCGGTCTTGACCGCGCTCCTGAGCGAAAAGGTACTCGACTACTTCGTGGGCTCAACCGAGGTGATGCGGGAGCAGATCGAGCACCTCATCGCCCTTAGCGAGCTGCCCAATGTCACCATCCAGATCGTCCGCAACAATGGGCGTCCAGCGGGCACTGGCGGCGCCTTCGTCGTGGCTACGATGGAGGACCGGAGCGAGGTCGCCTACATGGAGACAACGGTACGAGGCATCACGACCGACAACCCCTCAGACCTCGCCAGACTCTCCGAAACGCTCCGAGAGTTGCGAGCGAGGGCACTCCCCGAAGACATGTCCAGGGACATGATGAGAGAGGCACTGGAGAAATGGACCTGACCAACGCCACCTGGCGCAAGGCGAGCCGCAGCGGTGAGAACGGCGGGAACTGCGTCGAGTTGGCGGACGTGGCCGGTGCGGTGGCGGTGCGGGACAGCAAGGACCCGAACGGCCCCATCCTCCTCCTGACCAGCAACGCCCTGCGCACAGCCGTCCACACCCCCACCCCGCATCTTTGACTTGCAGATGGCTGCTTCGCTTACCTGCCTGCAACGTTGAGTTGCGGCATGTTGTTGTTATGGAGGAGCGGATAACAACAACATGCCGCAGGTCAACGGGGTCGGCGGTGGGCGAGGGCCTTTCGGACGCGGTTCACCACCTGCCGCGGAGTGCGGAAGAGTCCGTCCTTGTTGACGCGGACGACGACCCAGCCGTCGTCGATCCTCCGGCCGTCGTGTTCGATGTCGCGGCTGTACTGGGCGGGGTCCTGCTGGTGGTGGAGCCCCTCGTACTCGATGGCGATCTTCACGGCGGGGTAGGAGAGGTCGGGACGCGCCAGCCACACGCCCCAGTCGCTGAAGACGTCCCGGCTGGCGAGGGGCCGGGGCAGGCCGGCGTCGACGAGCAGCATCCGCAGCCTGCTCTCCGGCGGTGAGTCGCTCCGCGGTTCCAGATGCGGCATCGCCAGCCTCGCCTTCCTGACCCCGCGCCGCCGATGGCAGTCCGCCAGGAAACCGTTGAGCCGCTCCCGCGTGCTGACCTGCCGCCTCAGTATGTGGTCGCCCGCGATGACGAGGTCGATGCGAGGCACCGACGCCGCCAGTTCGAGGAAGAGCCGCTCCGGGCCGATCACGCGGCGGTCCCGCAGGTTGCGCACTTGCCCTGCCGGGATCGAGTAGCCGTGCACCTTCAACTGTTTGATACGAGGCACGGTGGGCGCGGCGGCGGGCACCGCCGCGTGGACTCGCGTGTCTACGTCCGGCACCGGCACGCCGTACAGGTGGGCCGCGCTCACCCCGCAGATGACCGCGGTCGGCGGAAGTACCAGCGCGGCGGCGTCGCAGCGGACATGGACGGAATCGTCCAGGCCCGCGGATACGTACACGTCGTGAAGCACATGCCGGTACTGCCCGGAGCGGAGCTGATGAGCCGTCACGCCCGCCCGCAGCGCCTCCGCAGAACGAAATGGACGATCTCGGATCGTATGCGGAATGTCACGGAAGGTTCTCACGGCCAAGTCATAGCCCCGGCCGCCGCACGCCACACACCTCGTGACCGGACCGAATCCCGCCCGTATTCGCCTCGTTGACTTGCGGCGAGTCGTTGTTATGGAGCGGCGGATAACAACGACTCGCCGCAAGTCAACGGAAGCTGCGGACGAGGTCGGCGGCCGGGGTCTCGGTCGCCTTCTGGAAGGACTCGCCCGCCCACAGGTTGACGCCTTCGGGGTCGCCTTGGGCGGCGGAAGCCTTGCGCAGCGGCGAGGTCATGTAGTGGACGTCGGGGTAAGCGGCGGGTGCGTATGTGGAGTATTCGGTGAGGAACCGGTTGACGATGCCGCGTGCGGGACGTCCGCTGAAGGCTCGGGTCAGCGCGGTGGACGTGAAGCGTGGGTCGGCCAGGGCGGCCTTGTGGACGGCGCTGGCACCGCTCTCCGGGCAGCGGACGAAGGCCGTCCCAAGCTGGGCGGCCACCGCGCCCAGCCGTAGAACGTCGGCGACGTCCGAGGACGAGGCGAGACCGCCGGCTGCGATGAGGGGCTGCGAGGTCGTCTCGCGCACGGAGTGGAGCAGGGCGCGCAGCGGCAGCGGCTCGTCCGGCGCGTTGGTGAAGGAGCCCCGGTGTCCGCCCGCCTCGGAGCCCTGGAGGCAGAGGGCGTCGGCGGCGGACGCCTGGCGGGCCTCGTCCACCGACGTCACGGTGACGATCACGACCACGCCGCGGGCCTGGAACGCCTCGATGACGTCCGGCGCGGGGCAGCCGAAGGTGAAGGACACGAAAGGGGGCGGGTCGGAGAGCAGATCGGCGATCTTCGCCTCGTACGCGTCGTCGCGGGCGGCGGGGGTGCCGAGGGGGACGCCGAGGCGGGCGGCCTCGGGCGCCAGGCGGTCCCGGTAGGCGGCGACGAGGACGGGGTCGATCTCGTCCAGGGACGGCATGAAGATGTTCATCCCGAACGGGCGCGATGTCAGCTCCCGGGTTCGGGTGATGTCGGCGCGCATGGCCTCGGGCGTCTTGTATCCGGCGGCGAGGAAGCCGAGGCCGCCCGCGTCCGAGACGGCGGCGGCCAGCTCCGGCGTCGACGGCCCGCCCGCCATCGGCGCCTGCACGATCGGAACGTCCGTCCACACCTCGCCGCCGCTCGTCCTCATGATCCGCACCATAATCCGAGGGAGGACCGGGCGCCGACCCGGGGTCATGGACGGAAGGGCCCAGGATGCGGGTGTTGCTGCACTACGACATGGATCACGACGAGGCCGGCCTCGACATCGTGAGCTGCTCCGAGCAGGACGACCCGCGGTTCGCCGAGCTGCTGCCGGGCACCGAGGTCATCTGGCACGTGCTCCGCCCGCTCACGGCCGCCGACATGGACCGGGCGCCGAAGCTGCGGCTGATCCAGAAGCTCGGCACGGGCGTCAACACCATCGACCTCGACGCCGCGCGGGAACGCGGGATCGCGGTCGCGAACATGCCGGGGCAGAACGCGCAGGCCGTCGCGGAGACGTCTCTGCTGCTCATGCTGGCGGCGCTGCGCCGGGTCGTCGCGTTCGACGCGCGGACGCGGCGCGGCGAGGGCTGGCCTGCCGCGCGGTCCCTGGCCGGCGGGGAACTGGCCGGACGGACGGTCGGGCTCCTCGGCGGCGGCCAGATCGCGGGCCTGCTGCGCGGCATGCTGGAGGCGATCGGCGCGAACGTCGTCTACACGTCGCGGCGTCCCCGCCGCGACGACCCGGCCTGGCGGGAGCTGGACGCTCTGCTGCGGGCGAGCGACATCGTGTCGGCGCACATCCCGCTGACGGACGAGACCCACCATCTGCTGGACGCCCGCCGGCTCGCGCTGCTCCCGCAGGGCGCGATCGTCGTGAACACAGCGCGGGGCGCGGTCATCGACGAGTCGGCGCTGGTCGCGGCGCTCACGTCGGGGCATCTGGGCGGCGCCGGGCTCGACGTCTTCGAGCAGGAGCCCGTCGACGCGTCCAACCCGCTTCTGGCCCTGGACAACGTCGTCGTCATGCCGCACGTCGCCTGGCTGACCCGCGAGACCTGGGACCGGTACTTCGCCGTCGCGGCGGAGAACTGCCGCCGCCTCGCCCGAGGCGACGACCTCCTCCACCGCGTCGTCTGAGACCGCGGGCGGCCTGCCGAGGCCGCCCGCGCCGGCTCACGTCACGGGATCAGGACCGGCTTCACGACCTTGCCGGACGTCGTGTCCGCCTCCGCCTGGTTGATCTGGTCGAGCGGGTAGGTGGTGATGAGCCGGTCGAACGGGAACCGGTCCTGCCGCCACAGCTCGATCATCTTCGGGATGAACGTGTGCGGGACGGCGTCGCCCTCGATGATGCCCTTGACCGTCCGGCCCATGAGCAGGAGGTTCGCGTCCAGCCGGTACTCGGCGGCGCCGACGCCGACGAGGCCGCAGACGCCGGTGGTGCGCAGCGACGCGACCGCCGTCGAGACGACCTCGGGCACCGCCGTGCTGTCGAACGAGTACTGCACGCCCTCCCCGCCGGAGATCGCCCGGATCTGCCCGGCGATGTCGTCGTCCGCCCCGTTGAGGACGTGCGTGGCGCCGAACTCGCGGGCCAGGTCGAGCCGCGACTCGTGCAGGTCGACGGCGACGATCACGGCCGCGCCCGCGACCCGCGCGGCCATCACGGCGGCGAGCCCGACCGCGCCCGCGCCGAAGATCGCGATGCTGTCGCCGGCGCGGACGCCGAGGGAGATCAGCACCGAGGCCGCCCCGGTCTGGACGCCGCAGCCGAGCGGCCCGAGCTGTTCGATCGGGACGTCGCGCGACACGGGCACGACGTTGCGGACGGTCCCGAGCGCGTGGCTCGCGAACGACGACTGCCCGAACCAGCGCGTGTGGACGGCCTCGCCGTCGCCGGTGGTGGCGCGCGGCCTCCCGTCCAGCGGGATGGCGAGCATGTTGAGCGCGGTCATCTCCGGGCACGCGCCCGGCTGCGCGGACCGGCAGTTGTCGCAGGTCCCGCACGAGTCGAAGGACATGACCACGTGGTCGCCGACGGCGAGGCCGGTGACGCCCGGCCCGACCGCCTCGACCAGGCCCGACCCCTCGTGCCCGAGCACGACCGGCTTGGTGACCAGGTCGCCCGGGATGCGGCCGAGCATGTCGGTGTGGCACATCCCGGTGCCCGCGATCTTGACGAGCACCTCGCCGGGGCCGGGGTCGGCCAGGTCGAGGGACTCGATCGTGTAGGGGGCGTCTGCGGCGCGCAGCACCGCGGCGTTGATCTGCACCAGGGGGTTCCTTCAGGCGATGGAGTAGCGGACGGGAAGGCGCTTCAGGCCGCCGACGAACGTGGTGGCGATGCTCTCCGGTGTCCCGGCGAGTTCGATCGAGCGGAGGCGGGGCAGGAGTTCGCCGAAGAACGCGCGGATCTCCATGCGGGCGAGTGCCGCGCCGAGGCAGTAGTGGACGCCGAATCCGAACGCCAGATGCTTGTTCGGGTCGCGGCCCACGTCGAACCGGAACGGCTCGTCGAAAACGTCCTCGTCCCGGTTGGCGGACGGGTAGGAGAGCAGCACGGCGTCGCCCTCGCGGATCGTGACGCCGCGCAGCTGGTAATCCTGCGTGGCGGTCCGCATGAACTCCTTGACGGGCGTCGCCCAGCGGATCATCTCGTCCACCGCGAGGGGCATCAGGTCGGGCTCCCTGCGGAGCCGTTCGAGCTGGTCGGGGTGCTCGATGAGAGCCTGCAGGCCACCGGAGATCGTCCCGCTCGTCGTGTCGTGCCCGGCCGTCGCGACGATGACGTAGTACGAGGCGGTGTCGAAGTCGTTGAGCGGCTCGCCGTCGATCCGCGCGTTCGCGATGGCGGACGCGAGGTCGTCCGTCGGTTCCTTGCGCCGCGCCTCCGTCAGCGCCTGGAAATAGGCGAAGAAGTCCAGCAGGACCTGCAGTTTCTCCTCGTTCGTCGTACCGCGCTGGAACTCGTCGTCGTCGACGCCGAAAAGCTCCTGCGTCAGCTTGAGCATGCGGCCGAAGTCGCTTTCGGGCAGCCCGAGCAGCGAGAGGATCACATACAGCGGGAAATGGACGGCGACCTCCTGGGCGAAGTCGCATTCGCCGCCGAGGTCCACCATCCGGTCGACGTACCGTTTCGCCAGTTCCTGGATGCGCGGCTCCAGCGCCCGCATGGCGCGCGGCCGGAACCAGTCCGCGCCGATCGCCCGGATGACCCGATGGTCGGGATCGTCCATGTGGATCAGCGTCCGCAGCGCGATGCCCTCCTCGGCGCGCTGCCGGTTCATCTCGTCGAACTCGGCGGTGCCGAGCAGCGGGCGCGGCGCGTTGAGGAAGATCGGGTGGTTGCGCTCGATCTCCAGGACGTCCTCGTGCTTCGTGATCGCCCAGAAGGGGTGGTAGCCGGGAGCGTCCACCCAGTGCACCGGCGACTCGCGGCGCAGCAGCGCGAGCGAGTCGTGAAACCGCCGTTCGTCGGCGTAGGCCTTCGGGTCGGCGAGGTCGAGCCCCGCCCGGTCCACGGTAAGCGTCATCGCTCTGCTCCTCGATCGGGCTGCCGCCACACAGGAACCTACGGGCCCGAATCTGGTTCGGTCAACGATCCGCAGCCGCCCCTGGGCGGGATGACTCAGATGTCGGTGAAGTCACCGTGCCGGCCGCGACCGCCGGCGAAACGTGCGGCGCCCCGGAGCGCGTCGTCCAGCGAGCCGATCCCGTGCCGGTACTCGACGGCGAGCGCCTCGTCCTCCGGCAGGCCCTCCGCGTCCAGCACCGACATGCGGTCGTTGCGCAGGCATGCCTGCGGGAACCCGGCCAGCTCCGCCGCGAGCGCCTCGGCTGCCTCCCGCGACGTGCCCGCCGGGACGAGCCGGTTCGCGAGACCGATCTCGAACGCCTCCTGCGCGCCGACGGGACGTCCGGTGAGGATCAGGTCCATCGCGCGGCTCGTGCCGATCAGCCGCGGCAGCCGGAACGTCCCGCCGTCCACGAGGGGGACGCCCCAGCGGCGGCAGTAGATCCCGAACGTCGCATCCTCCTCGACGACCCGCAGGTCGCACCAGAGGGCGAGCTCCATGCCGCCGGCGACCGCGTGGCCCGCGACCGCCGCGATCACCGGCTTGGACAGCCGCATCCGCGTGCAGCCCTCGGGACCGTCCGCCGGGGGCGGGTCGACGCGCGGGCTACGGTCGGTGCCGATCGACTTGAGGTCGGCGCCGGAGCAGAACGTCCCGCCCTCGCCCCACAGGACGGCGACGCTTCCGTCCTCGTCCGCGTCGAACGCGCGGAACGCGCCGGCCAGCTCGCGCGCCGTCGTCCCGTCCACGGCGTTGCGGGTCTCGGGACGGGACATGACCACCGTCGTGACGGGGCCGTCTCGCTCGATCCGTACTGCCACGCGGCCCCCTAGTCACCGGCGAACGCGCCGTCCGCCAGATCTTCGAACCGTTCGAGGTCCTCCGCCGGGGCGTCGATCGCGCGCAGCGGACCGGCGTCGGCGAGATGCGTCCGAGCGTAGAGGCGTGCGACGAGCGCCTTGCGGTCGTCCCCCGAATCGGCGCGCTCCCAACCGGCCTGCTCCAGCAGCAGCGCCGCCGCGTACACGTCCGCCATGTACTGGGCGAGTGGGAAGAGCCGTGCCTCGGCGACACTCCTGTCCAGGCCGCGCCACTTCTCTATGGCCTGTCGGAGGTGCCCGATGCGCTCGCCGACCAGACCGGCGGTCGCGTCGTCCCCGCTCGGCGCCCGCTGGACGGCCTGGGCGACCCTGTCGAGGAACGGCTCGTGCGCGTCCTGCCGCTCGATGGCGCGGCGGACGTCCAGGCACAGGATGTTGTCGCCGCCCTCCCAGATGGGGTTGACCTGCGCGTCCCGGAGGATGCGCGCCACCGGCCACTGCTCGATGTAGCCGTTGCCGCCGTGGATCTCGATCGCATCGCTGGCGGCCGTGACACCCAGCCTGGACGCCCTCAACTTGATCAGCGCGGCCCCCATCCTGAGCCTGGGCCGTCCCAGATAACCGTCGAACACCAGCGCCTGGACGGCCTCGGTCTCGACGATCAGCTCGGCCAGTTTGCGTCGCATCAGAGGCTGATCGGCCAGCGGGGCACCGAACGCCTCGCGCGCACGCGCGTAGCAGAGCGACTCGACGAGGGCCCTTCGCGCGCATCCGAGGCCCATCATCGAGATGCCCAGGCGAGCGCTGTTGGTCAGCTCCATCATGCGGGCGAGCCCCTTGCCGTCCCCGCCCTGCCCGGCGCTGGACGACGGGGCCAGCAGGAACGCCTCCGCGTCCGTGAACTCGATCTCCGCCGAAGCGACCGACCTCGTGCCGAGCTTGTCCTTGAGCCGCCGGATGCGGACACCGTTACGCGACCCGTCCCGCCGCTCCTTGAGAACGAGGAACGGCGCGATGCCCCGCACCCCGTCCGCCGCACCCTCGGACTTGGCGAGCACCACGAACGCCGACCCGTTCGCATTGGACGCGAACCACTTGAAACCGTTGAGGCGCCAGGCGTCCCCGGCCTTCGAGGCGGTCGACTCCAGCGCACCCAGATCAGACCCGCCCGACCGTTCCGTCAGCATCTGTGCGGCCTCGCCGGACATCTCCCCGGCCGCGAACAGCTCCCGCACCCGCTCCCGGACGTCGTCCGGCGCGAACATCTCCGCCAGCCGCACGACCATGTCGCCGCCGGTGCCGAGCGCGCACGCCATGCCGATGTCGGCCTGGTCGAGCAGGTAACTCCACGCCACGCCCAGCGGCGCGGGATCGACCCCCTCGGCCTTCGCCTCCGCGACGAAATCGGGCCGCGTGAACGACGTCGCGACGAGATCCCTCCTGGCAGCATCGAACGACGGCGGCATGACGACCTCGCTGACGTCGCGTCCCCACCGGTCGTACTTCTCCAGCCGCGGCGGATTCCGGTCGGTCTCCTCTGCGCGCTCGGCGATCGGCCCGCCCATCAGCGCGCCCATCTCCTTCAGCCGCGGCTCGGCCCACCCGAACCCGTCCCCGAGATGTCGCCGCATGAGGAACCGCAGCGTGGGGTCGCATTCGTACCAGTTGCGGCCCACCGCGCCCCGGTAACGCTCGGTCGCGTACCGGCGCGCCTTCTCCGCGCCGCCGAACGGCAGCCGGTCGAACGGCTCGATCAGATAGGACGTCATGCTCCGACATTACGCTTCTCCATCACGCGATGGAAGCTTGTAACGAGGAACGACCGTGCCTGTCGCGTCCCGATAAGGTCAAGGTCAGCCATGGACAGCCTGGAGATCCGCCCGCTCACCGCCCGCTCAGTCGTGCTGAGCACGCTGCTCGGCGTCCATCCGCCCCGGCTCCCGGCCCGCCACCTCGTCCGCGTCGGCGACCTGTTCGGCATCGCCGAGGGGACGATCCGGGTCGCGCTCTCCCGCATGGTGGCGTCGGGCGACCTCGTCCAGACCGGCGGCGCGTACACCCTGACCGAACGCCTCCTCGACCGGCAGGCCCGCCAGGACGAGAGCCGCTCACCGCAGACGCTCCCCTGGGACGGCACCTGGGAGATCGCCGTCATCACCGCCGAACGCCGCCCCGCCGCCGACCGCGCCGCACTCCGCCAGGCCATGTCCGCGCTCCGCCTCGCCGAACTCCGCGAGGGCACCTGGCTGCGCCCCGCCAATCTGACCCGCGCGCGCCCCGCCCCGGTCGTCCGCCAGTGCACCTTCCTGACCGGCCGCCCCGAAGAGGACCCCGCCGCCCTCGCCGCCACCCTCTGGGACCTGGACGCCTGGACGACCAAAGCCGACGCCCTCCGCACGGCCCTCTCCGAGGCCACCGAAATCGCCGACCGCTTCACCCTGGCCGCCGCCGTCCTACGCCACCTGCTGAACGACCCGCTGCTCCCTTTGCCCCTCCTCCCGTCCGACTGGCCCGGCACAGCCCTCCGCACCCTCTACGAATCCTTCGAGAAGGACTTCGAACAACTCCTCACGACCCAGGTCCTGACCTGAACAGGCCGGAGAGATCCATAAGTCGGCCATAGTCCGATATGTTCACAACCTCTAGCCTGACCATCCGTCGGGCGGGAGGTTCGATGGACCGGGCAGAGCAAGCGGCGTCCCTGTTACCCCACGTCAACCGATTAGCCGAAGAACACGGCCCCGCCCTCAAACGCGCGCACGCGCTCCTCCTCGACGGAGCCCTGGTTGGCCCGGCCGCCGACCGCCTTCAGAAGACCCTCGCAAACCGACACGACGACGTCCGCTCGGCCTTCTACGCCGCCTTCGACGCCGTCCGGCACCTGGCCGCCGGCGCCGGCCCACCCCGCACCCGAGAGCCGTACATCCCGGGCGCACCCCGAGGTACCCGCGCGGCATCAGCCGTCCGCAGCGGCTCACCCGACGCCCTCGACCAACTCAGCGCGGAACTGACCCGCGCCTCGAACTCCTGGCAGGACGCGGCACAAGCCCTGTCGGAGATCCTGGCGAACCTTGGCCTCAGCACCGCCCCCGCCCGCACGATCTCCCGCGCCGCACGAACCGTCTCCGACCAGAAGCACGCAGTACACCGAAGCCGCGACGAACTCCTCAAGACAGACCGGCAAGAGGTCGTCCAGTCCGCCAAGACCGGCAACGTGCTTCACGACGGCTGGAACGCCTACGTCCACCACTACCTCCCCGGCCTCGGCCAAGGCGTGAAGGACATCGGCCTCAGCGCCCTCGCCGGCAACCCGGCCACCGCCCCCTTCTACATAGCGGTCAAGCCGAAGGGCTGGCTGGAGCGAGGCCCCGTAGGCCAGATCCAAGGGCTCGCCCAAGGCGTCCAACATCCGGTCGCCTTCGCCAAGGCCGTCATCAACTGGGAAGAATGGAAACGCGACCCCGTCCGAGCCTTCGGCGAGGCCGCACCCACGATCGTCATCACAGCGGTGACCGGCGGCACGGGCTCCGGATCAGGCGCAGCCGCCCGCCTCTCCACAGCCCTCCGCCGCACCGGCAAAGCCGAAACGGCCACGTCCGCCCAAGCCCTGAAGAACGCCGCCGCCGAAGCCCCCAAGACAAGAGACCTGACCAGGCAACCTCCGGATACCCCTGGCGCTCCCCAAACAGCACCGGAGCAGGCTGGTCACCGGGCACTTCCACGAAGACCCGGTACCGCCGACGAACCTCACCCCGCCCTCACCGCCGCAGAGAAACAAGCACTGGAAAATTATCTTAACGATCTAAAGGAGGCGAATCCCAAAAAGTATGCTGAAGCGGCGCGGGACCCAGACCACAACTTCAAGGCGACCAAGGGCTCCTACGACGAGGCCAAGATATCATTGGATCTCGTCAAGAGAGGAATATTCGACGAGAGCTATCAGCGCCCCAGCGGACCAAAGCAGGGAGACTTTATCGACAAGGGCATTCATTGGGACATCAAAGGCATTCATTCAGACTGGCCACCAGGCGTACCCCAACACGTCCGCGCAAGACCGTTTCCAAATGCCTACAATTCAGCGGACTTTCGGAGCACTCTGCTCAAGCAATTCCAGATGAACCGGGGAGTGATAATCGACACGCGAAATGCCGATCAAAGTGCGATCAACGACATGAAGCGAATCATTGAACAGGAGGGGTGGGGTGACCGCGTCATCTGGTACCCCTGACGGCGACTGGAAGCCTCGGGCATGGCCGACCAACTCGGAGGCCGCCGCGACACTGCGCGCTTGGCTCGCCGATCCCGGCTCCACTCTTTATGCGCTCGATCTGGATTTCCGTGATGCAGGCCTGGCCGACGCCAACTTCATCGAGGCCTGGTTGAGCGGCTCGAACTTTGCCGACTCCGACCTCAGCCGCAGTTTGCTGTGGAGAGCACACTGCGAGAACACGAATTTCAGCGCAGCGAATCTCACCGAGGCCGAACTGGTCAAGTCCTTCCTCACGGAAGCGAACTTCACGGACGCTCAGATGATGGGCGCCAAGCTCGGGCGGGCGGAATGCATACGAACGTCCTTCGCCGGCGCGGACCTGAGGCGTGCGCAGATCGGGGATGCAACGTTCATCGACTGCGACATGAAGAAGACCGACCTGCGTGGATCGACCGTGACGATGGCCGCATTCGGTGGGACCGACCTCACGGACGCCAAGGTGAGCGGTATGACCGGGAGCGTGGTCGGCTCGATCGCACTCACCACCCACGGGTCGAAAACTGAGCTTGACGGCATCCAGTTGGAGCATTGGCTGAGAGGCAAGGGCGCGGATGTATCGGTTGAGAATTAGCAGCCCGCCTGCTTCCGACCTCCATTAACCAGCCGCCTGCTAATTCCCATATCTGGGCCCGACGCTCGAACGGCGAAGGAGCCCGGAGCAGATACATCGAAGTTCCAAGTAGTCGGAGATCACAATGGTCCGTTCGTTCCACTGGCGAGGGTTCGCCTCGGAGGAGGTCGAAGCCCTTTCGGACTGGAACATATTCACCGAGGACATCAATGAGCACCTCTATGAGGTGCTGGCAAAGCATCCTCCGGACGAGAAGTAGATATCCTCACCGGGCCCCGGTCGACTTCGTGTGGTGGACAAAGTTCAGCCTCGACCTATGAGGCCGAGGCTTGCCTACCTGGGGGTCAGAGGTCCAATTCGTTCCGCTTGATGTGCGACACCAGCTCGGCGAAGTCTCCGGGGGCCAGGGCGACGTGCCCCGCCTCGGGAGCCTTAGAGTCCCGGATGCCAACCACGTTGGTCAGGCGTGCCAACTCGACGCAATTCGCTTGGCCGGTGTCCGCGCTGCGGCTGGACTTTCTCCACTGGGTCACTGCTGAGCCTCGATCATCTCTTGGAGTCTGGCGCGGGTGGCCTCGGGAGAGAGAGCGCGCCCGCTGGTGCGATCAAATGCGACGGTGAGCCTACGGAGGTCCTCGGTCTCGGTCACCAGTCTGCCACGCGCAGGAGTCTCAACGAACCCGACCTCTCGCTCAGGAGTGGTGAAGAGGTGAAAGGCTCCCTCAAGTCCCACCTGTAGTCCGACATCGAGGGATACCAGCCGAAGGGTGACGTTGGGCAGGTCCGCCACCTCTATGAGCTTGGTGAGCTGGCCCAGGCGAATGGCGGGCGGGATGACCGTGAGAGCCACCTCCGACAGCAGAATCGAAACGTAGGGCGGATCGGCTCGGGTGAGGACGGCTTGTCTCTCCATTCGCCGGTCAACCTGGTCTTGGACGTCCAGAACACCCGCCAGGGTGAACGCCTCGCGCGCGTACTCGGGAGTCTGGAGCAGCCCTGGCACGAAGGCCACACCGTTCATGCGGATCACGTTGGCCAGGGACTCGTACTCGGCGAATGCGAGGAACTCGACCGGTGCCTGCATGGTGTCGGCGTAGTGGTGAAGCGCCGCCAGCAGCCCTCCGGTGTTCCACTCGGCATCGAGAGTCCGAAGAGCCTCGGTTGGAGGGTGGTTCCGACCGGCCTCCCAATTCGAGACTGTCTTATGATCGGCGGCCACCAGCCGTCCCACAGCAGCCTGGGACATCCGGTGCTGTTGACGGAGTTTTCGCAGCGTATAGGCCAAGAGAGACCAGAGGCCAGCCATCGGGTCGATGGACTCAGCGCTACTCGTCATCACCTCTCCGTAACTCTCGAACCTCTCGCGAGACAGCGCAAGGCTAGCCCCGGCCGTGTGACTCTGTGCGCAGAACGCGAACTTCCTACGTGGGGCGGTGCGGCGATGACCACGGTCACTGGACATGGCGATCTTGAGCTGACCTTCCTCGCGGCTCGGACGGCTCCGGGTCAGGTCCGAATGCAGGTGGAACTGCGTTTGGCCTCCTGGGGGCTGTCCGCGCTGCGCGATGACGTGACGTTGATCGCCAGTGAGTTGGTGACCAACGCCGTCGAGTACGCGCCTTCCGAGCGGGAGATCCGCGTGCGGTTCACGCGCGAGAGGCGCGGGGTGCTGCTTGAGGTGTGGGACTCCTCGGACGCCATGCCGATGCGCAGGAGCGACGAGGAAGGGATCGGCGGTCGGGGACTGCCGATCGTGGAAGCGCTGGCCGCTGAGTGCGGCGTCCACCCGACCGAGCCACACGGGAAATGGGTGTGGGCGCGGTGCCAAGTGGCCTGATGGGTGGACACCTGGACTGGCGAATCACACCGGGATAGGCGGGTCATGGATGAAAGGAGCGTGTGAGGTGGCGCTGGGTCTGGTTCAGGCAGTCGGCCGGTGGCGGCTCGTCCTGGAGGCTCGGACGTTGGGAAACCATGACACGGCGGTACAGAGGCTGGAGGTGCTGCGGGCCGCGCTCTTGCCACTGGGCTGGCGCTGCGTCGGGCTGTACGACAAAAACGAGTTCCGGTTCCCGGTGCCGCTGTTGTGGGTTTACGCCTGCGGGGCCGCCGCCGACGTCGGGGCCGTAGTGACGGTACGGGCACTGCCGGGTGAAGCGTGGGGCTACTTCGAGGCCGGGGCCGGGCGGGCCGGGTTCGTCTCGCCGTGCGGGGACGTGAAGGCGGCGGCCGGAGCTATGGACCTGCTGTTGAAGCACCGCATGTTCCCGCGCCAAGAGTGGGCCTAATCGTGGTGGACCACGCGATGAAGGCCCCGGCTCCCGTTTCGCGCTAGGAGGTCGAGCGGGGCCGGGTAAGCATGCATCGATTGAGGGCCTGCCGGATCAGAAGGTGATGAGTTGGCGGACGGCTTTGGCGGTGTGGAGGTGGTCGAAGCCCTCGTTGATGTCGTCCAGGGGAAGGCGGCCGGAGAGCAGGGCGTCCACCGGGAGGGTGCCGTTGCGGTACATGGCGATGAAGCGGGGGACGTCGCGGCGGGGGACGCAGGAGCCCAGGTAGCTGCCGCGGAGGGTCTTCTCCTCCGCGACGAGGCTGAGGGCGGGCAGCGACAAGGGCGTGCCTGGGGCGGGGAGGCCGACGGTCACGGTCGTGCCGCCCGCGCGGGTCGCGGCGTACGCCTGCTCCAGGACGGGCACCACGCCCGTTGTGTCGATGACCTTCTCCGCGCCGCCGGACGTCAGGTCGCGGATCGCTTCAGTGGCGTCCGGGCCGCCCTCGATGGGGTGAGCGCCCAGGCTCTCCGCGAGGTCGAGCTTGTCCGGGACGACGTCGACCGCGTAGACCGCCGCGGCGCCCGCGGCCTTGGCTGCGAGGACGGCGGACAGGCCGACGCCGCCCAGGCCGAAGACCGTGACGGTGTCGCCGAGGGTCACGGCGGCGCTGTAGAGGGCCGCGCCGGCGCCGGTCAGGACGGCGCAGCCGAAGAGCGCAGCGATGTCGTAGGGCAGGTCCGGGTCGACCTTCACGGCTGACCGGGACGAGACGACGGTGTACTCGGAGAACGCCGAGACGCCGAGGTGGTGGTTGGGGCGGGTGCCGTCCGGGGCGAGGAAGCGTTTGCCGCCGCCGAGGAGGGTGCCCGCGCCGTTCGCCTGGGCGCCGGGGCCGCAGAGGGCTGGACGTCCGCCGACGCAGCGTTCGCAGTGGCCGCAGGCCGGGACGAACGCGAGGACGACGTGGTCGCCGACGGTGAATTCGGTGCCGGGGCCGGTTTCGACGACTTCGCCCGCCGCTTCGTGGCCGAGGGCCATCGGGAGGGGACGGGGCCGGGAGCCGTTGATGACCGAAAGGTCGGAGTGGCAGAGGCCCGCCGCGCCGATCCTGATCAGGAGTTCGCCGGGGCCGGGCGGGTCGAGGCGCAGGTCGGCGATCTCCAGCGGACGCGAGGACGCGTAGGGAGCGGGGCGTCCCGACTCGACGAGGACGGCGGTGCGGGTCTCGGTCATGGGGTGAGCAGCTTCTCCATCTCGGTGCGGACGGCGCCCGTGATCTCGACCGGGCGGCGGGTGTTCCGGTCGACGAAGACGTGCACGAAGTGGCCCTCGGCGACGGCGGCGCCGTCGGACGCGCGGAACATGCCGATCTCCCAGCGCACGCTGGACCGGCCCAGCTTGCCGATGCGGAGGCCGACCCTGATCGCGTCCGGGAACGACACCTCGGCCTCGTACTCGCAGTGCGACTCGACGCAGAGGCCGATGGCGTCGGACGTCGCGGGGTCGAAGCCGGCCGTCCGGATCATCCACTCGTTGATGACGGTGTCCATGAGCGAGTAGTGGACGACGTTGTTGACGTGCCCGTATACGTCGTTGTCCTTCCACCGCGTCGGGACGTTCTCCCAGTACTGGTACTCGCCGGTCATGAAGGGCAGCCTAGGGTCGTCCCGGCGGTGCCGCGGCATCGGCCCGGCAGGACGGTGACCACGCATAACCGCGTCCGGGCGGGCAGGTGCCCGCGCCCAAATGCGTCCGGCGCGCGAAAGGCCCGCCCCGGACGGGACGGGCCTTCCGCGCGGGTTCAGTACTTCCGGCGGCCGCCGCCTCCGCGCAGCTTGGCGAGCAGGCCGCGTGCCTTGGCCTGCGTGCGCGGGTCGCGGGCGTACCGTTCGGCCCTGGCCCGCACCTTGCGGCCCTGCGGACCCTTGGCGTATTTCATGATCCGGTCGACGACCGATGGCATGGGGGCCTCCTCGGACTAGGGTCTTTGTTCAACGAATGCCCGGTCCGAGAAGTTCAGAACGCCTCGTCGAGCGTGACGCTCCCCTCGACGCCGATCTGGTAGGCCGAAACCCGCCGCTCGAAGAAGTTGGACAGCTCCTGGACGTCCTGGAGCTCCATGAACGCGAACGGGTTCGCGGTGCCGTAGCGGACGGGGAGCCCGAGCCGGACGAGCCGCTGGTCCGCGACGTATTCGAGGTAGGCGCGCATGTCGTCGGCGCTCATGCCGGGCAGCCCGTCGCCGCACAGGTCGCGGGCGAACGCCAGTTCCGTCTGGACGGCCTCGTCGAGCATCGTGGTGATCTGCGCGGTCAGCTCGGCGTCGAACAGGTCCGGTTCCTCGGCCCGGACGGTGTCGACCACGGAGAACGCGAACTCCATGTGCATCGATTCGTCGCGGAAGACCCAGTTCGTACCGGAAGCGAGGCCGTTCAGCAGCCCGCGCGACCGCAGCCAGTACACGTACGCGAAGGCGCCGTAGAAGAACAGCCCCTCGATGCAGGCGGCGAAGCAGACGAGGTTGAGCAGGAAGGCGCGCCGGTCTGCGGCGGAGCGCAGTTCGTCCAGGGAGCCGAGTGAGTCGATCCAGCGGAAGCAGAACTCCGCCTTGGCCCGGATGGACGGGATGTGCTCGATCGCCGCGAACGCCCGCACGCGCTCGTCCTGATCGGGCAGGTACGTGTCCAGAAGGGTCAGGTAGAACTGTACGTGGACGGCCTCCTCATATAGCTGCCGGGAAAGGTAGAGCCGGGCCTCCGGGGCGTTCACGTGCTTGTAGAGATTCAGCACCAGGTTGTTCGCCACGATCGAGTCGCCGGTGGCGAAGAACGCGACGAGCCGGTTGACCAGGTGCAGCTCGGCCGGCGTGAGCCGCGCGAGATCGGCGAGGTCGGACGCGAGGTCGACCTCCTCGACCGTCCACGTGTTGCGGATCGCGGCCCGGTAGCGCTCGTAGAAGTCGGGGTACCGCATGGGCCGCAGGGTCAGGTCCATGCCGGGGTCGAGCAGCATGCCCTGCCCTTCCGTTCGCGTGCTCACTGGCAGGCCTCGCAGGTCTCGGGGTTCTCCAGGGAGCACACTGCGGCGGCGACGGTCGTCTGCGCGATCCGCGTCGCCGGGCGGGAACGCAGGTAGTAGGTGGTCTTCAGCCCGCTGCGCCACGCGTAGGCGTACATCGAGGAGAGCTTCCCGATCGTCGGCGTCTCCATGAACAGGTTCAGCGAGTGCGCCTGGTCGATGTAGGGGGTGCGGGCGGCGGCGAGGTCGATGAGCGCCTTCTGCGGCAGTTCCCAGGCCGTCCGGTAGAGGGCCAGCATCTCCTCCGGCAGGTCGACCAGGCCCTGGACGGAGCCGTTCGCCTTCTTGATCGCCTCCCGGACGGCGGGCGTCCACCGGCCGAGCGACTTCAGGTCGTCCACCAGGTAGCCGTTGATCTGCAGGAACTCGCCGGACAGCGTCTCGCGCTTGAACAGGTTGGACACCTGCGGCTCGATGCACTCGTAGCACCCCGCGATGGACGCGATCGTGGCGGTCGGCGCGATCGCGATCAGCAGCGAGTTGCGGAGCCCGACCTCGGCGACGCGCTCCCGGAGCGCGGCCCACGCGGCGGGACGGGTCGGCGCCGCGTCCGGGAAGTGGTCCAGGTGCAGCCGGCCGCGAGCGGTGCGCGTCATGGCGTAGGCGGGCAGCGGGCCATGCGCGGCGGCGAGATCGGCGGACGCCTCGTAAGCGGCCAGCGCGATCTCCTCGGCGATACGCGTCGACAGTGCGCGGGCCTCATCCGAGTCGAACGGCAGGCGAAGCGTGAAGAACACGTCCGCGAGGCCCATCACGCCCAGGCCGACCGGTCGCCACTTGCGGTTGGTCTTCTCCGCTTCGGGTGTGGGGTAGAAGCCCTTGTCGATGGTTCGGTCCAAGAACCGGACGGCGGTGCGGACCGTTGAACGAAGCCGCTCCCAATCGACCCCGGCAGGGTCCACGTGCGCGGCCAGATTCACTGATCCGAGGTTGCAGACGGCCGCCTCGCCGTCGCTCGTCACCTCAAGGATCTCCGTGCACAGGTTCGACAGGTGGACGGTCTGTCCGGGCTCGGCGGTCTGGTTGCAGGCGCGGTTCGCGGCGTCCTTGAACGTCATCCAGCCGTTGCCCGTCTCGGCGAGGGTCCGCATCATGCGCCCGTACAGTTTGCGGGCCGGGAGCTGCCGGACGAACCGTCCGTCCCTCTCCGCCGCCCGGTACGCCGCGTCGAACTCCTCGCCCCACAGGTCGGCCAGCTCGGGGACCTCCTTCGGGTCGAACAGCGACCACGTCGCGTCGTCCTCGACGCGGCGCATGAACTCGTCCGGGATCCAGTTGGCGAGGTTGAGGTTGTGGGTGCGGCGCGCGTCCTCGCCCGTGTTGTCGCGCAGTTCGAGGAACTCCTCGACGTCGGCGTGCCACGGCTCCAGGTACACGCAGGCCGCGCCCTTGCGGCGACCGCCCTGGTTGACGGCGGCGACGGAGGCGTCCAGCGTGCGCAGCCACGGGACGATCCCGTTCGAATGCCCGTTGGTGCCGCGGATCAGCGAGCCCCGCGACCGGACCTTCGTCCACGAGATCCCGATGCCGCCCGCGTACTTGCTGAGCCGCGCCACCTGCCCGTACCGCTCGTAGATCGACTCCAGCTCGTCGCGCGGCGAGTCGAGCAGGAAGCAGGACGACAGCTGCGGGCGGCGCGCGGCCGAGTTGAACAGCGTCGGGGAGCTGGGCAGGTACGACAGCGTGCTGAGCAGCCCGTACAGCTCGGCCGCCTCCGCCACGTCCTCCGCCAGCCCGCACGCGACGCGCAGCAGGAAGTGCTGCGGACGCTCCAGGACGAGCCGCGACCGCGGATGCCTCAGTAGGTACCGGTCGTAGAGGGTGCGCAGCCCGAAGTACTCGAAACGGTCGTCGGCGGACTCGTCGATCAGCGCGTTCAGCGCCCCCGCGTTGGCGGCGACGAACGCGGCGGGGGCGTCCGCCAGCAGGCCCTCGCGGTGGGCGGCGGCGACCGACTCGGCGAACGTCGTGACGCCGGCGGACGCCGCCTCGTCCCGGATCCGAAGGCCGAGCAACCGCGCCGCCACCCTGGAGTATCCGGGTTCGGCGGGCACCAGGGCGGCGGCCTCGCCGATCGCGAGATCCCGCAGCGCCGCCGCGTCGAGCCCGTCCCCCGGCCGGACGGCGGCGAGCACCCGTCCCGCCTCGACGTCCGGCAGCCCGGCGCAGGCGGCCTCGACCTCCGCGGTGATCCCCGACGCCGGCGGCGCGGCCAGAGCCTGTGTCACGTGCATCTCCCGTCGCATTCCCTCGCTAGCGCCTCGCGGAGGCATGCGAACGGGACGCGACGGCATGCCGCGTTCCGTCCCCGGCCCACCCGCGAGGCCTGGACGTGTCGATCCGGCGGACGACCCCGAACCCCCGAAGAGGTCGCGCTGTACTGCGGTCGCCCCGCCTCCCCCGCGCTGGCAGGTCTTCGGACTCGCGGGCGCCGCCTCCCGGAGGAGGCGTCCTACTGGCCGTCGCTTCCCGGGCCGCGAGGCCCAGTGCGTGATCACGGCGGTCGTTCCCGCTCACCGCTGCGGGGCAGTCCCGGATTCGCACCGGGTTCCCTCTTACGACGCCCCCGCCGCGAGCGGCGGGGGCGTACCAGCACGGGATTGAACCCTACATCTAGTCGGTGATCTTTGTGCAACCCCAAGATGTTGGGCGTGTCGGACGTGTTGCGGGGTCGCCGGGTGCGGGCGGGGAGGGCGGTGGGCCGGTAGGGCCGTCACGTCCGAGCAGCCCCCTCGGCTCTGGTTCCGGGCCGCTCTGGTTCCGGGCCGCGCGCGGCGGTGTTCGCCACCGTGTGCGTCACCCTGGCCGTCCTCGGGCACTGCGTGGCCGCGCTGGTCGTCGCGTGGACGCCCCTCCGCGGCGCCGGCTCGTCCGTCCCGGCGCCCAGCGAGCCGTGAAGTGATCGTTCAGGCGGCGTCAGACGAGCGCGCGGGGAGCGGTTACCACGGGCGCGTCGCCGCGGCTCGGTTCAGGCGGGTCGGGAGAGGTCGGTGATGATCCGGGAGATCTCCTGGAGCGCGAAGGAGGCGATCTGGCGCTGGCCCGCCTCCGCGTCCTCGCGTGTCTCCTCAAGGTCGCCCAGCACGATGATGTTCTCGTCGTTCAACGTCGTGGCCGGCGCGGTGTAGTTGAAGCTGCCGGCGATCACCAGCCGTTCGTCGATGACCATCAGCTTGTGGTGCACCTTCCGCACGCCCGTGCCCGGCTTGTTCTCGAACAGTTCCACTCCGGCGGCCTTCAGCGGCTCGGTGGCCGCCCACGCCTGGGCGCCCTGCCCGTGGTCCAGCACGCCGCGGATGCGCGCCAGCGACGGCGCGAGGCGGATCATCGTGTCGTCGATGCCCGAGGACCGGGCGAAGGTGAACATCGCGAAGTCGACGCTCGCGGCGGCCTTGAGCATCTGCTTCATGATCTCCATCTCCGGCCCGTGCCGGGGCGCGAACAGCGGCTTGACCCGGACCTGCCCCAGCCGGAACTCCGCCGGCCGCGGCTCCGCGCGCTCGTGCAGGGCCCCGAACGTCCCCGAGCGCATCCGGAGGAACTCCTCCAGGTACAGGGCGGCGGCACGCCGCCCCCGCAGTACCAGGACGTGGTTGAGATTGTTGCCCGCCTTCCCGCCCGAGCCGCCCGCCGGATTGGTACCGGTATCGGTGAGCGTGAAGTTCGCCGACCCGGTCAGCACCGCCGCCGTCGGCTCGCCGGCGTCCCGCACGATGAACTTCTGGTGGAAGATCGCCGGGTTCAGATCGGTGACGAGGTCCACGCCGGCCCGCAGCAGCGCCGCGTGGATGAGCCGGTTCTCCTCGTTGGCGCCGGCCGCCGCCCACGGGTCGGCGGCGGGCCGGTCCTCCCGCAGGTAGTCGCCCTCCAGGATCACCTGCACCCGGACGCCGGCTGCCCGCGCCGCGAGGATCGCCCCCGCGATCGACCGGGAGTCCAGTTCCTGCACGGCGACCCGCAGCGTGTGCCGCGCCCCCGCGACGAACTCCCTGATCACCGCGTCCAGATCGTCGGGCCCGCCCAGCACCGTGGGCCCCGCATGCAGTTCGATCCCACCGACCCGCACTGCCATGACGCGCCCACCTCCCCGCCACCACCTTTTACATTCCCCCACAACACCGGATGACCCGCTCAAACCTGTGGATACAGGAGGTCATCCGTCCACCACGACACCGCCCGGCGCGCAAAGCGCGTGTCCTTGGGAGGTCACCTGGTGTCCATGGGCGGTTCGCCGGGCGCTGCGGGCCGCCCGAGCTGTTCGCCATCCCCGACCGGGCCGCGGTCGAGCGGCGGCTGGCCGAGGTGCCGCCGCGCCGCCCCGGGCAGAGCTGGCACCTGCTCGCCCTGAGCGTCCTGCTGTCGGGCGCCTGGCGCGAGCCCGAGCCGGACGGCCTGCCCGACGTCGAGGTGCTCATCCCCGTGTCGTGACCGGGCGCCCTCGATGACCGAGCGCGACCGTCCGCGTTCTTACAGTTATGGAAAAGGGCAGGTCACAGCCGAGATCGGGACAGTTCGCGGGACGGGCGGGGCGGGTATGCGCCGCCGAGGAAGGGGTTGCGGGCGCCCGTCAGAGCCCTCCTAGGGGGAAGGTTGCGAATGTCTCAGGCAATGCAGGACGGAACGATCTGCTCGTCCGGGCCGGTTCTCCAGTCGCGGCGGCGCCGTCGGGGACGGCTCTGGACGATCGTGGCCCTGCCGGCGGTCGCCGTGGCGGCCCTGGGGGCGGCCGCCGGGTGCGGCGGCGACGGAGGATCGGGTGGTTCGTCCGGCTATGGCGGCGGTACGGCGACGAAGTCCCCGACCGGCGGCGCCGGCGCGACGTCCGCCGAGACGATCAAAACGGCGAGCGTGGGGAACCTGGGGACGATCCTGGTCGACGGCGAAGGCCGGACGGTCTACCTGTTCGAGAAGGACACGGGGAACAAGTCGTCCTGCTCGGGGTCGTGCATGGCGGTGTGGCCGCCGGTCACGACCAGCGGGAAGCCCAAACCCGGTTCGGGCGCGAACGCGTCGAAGCTGGGCACCACCACCCGGAGCGACGGCGCGACGCAGGTCAGCTACGCCGGTCACCCGCTGTACTACTACGCGCCCGACGGCACCAGCAGCGGCAGCGCGAAGGGGCAGGGGCTCGACCAGTTCGGCGCCAAATGGTTCGTCATGTCGCCGGCCGGCACCGCCGTCACCAAGTAGGGCGGGGAACGGTGATCGCCATGCGCGAGGTGCTGCGCTACCTGGGCGTACTGCTGCTGTTCGGCATCGGCGCGGTCCACCTGTACGAGTACTTCGCCGACGACTACCGCCTCATCCCGACCATCGGCGTCCTGTTCCTGGTCAACTTCGCCGGCGCGACAGCGATCGGGCTCCTGCTGGCGAGCCCGCTGGAATCGCTGCCCGGGGTCAGGAACGTACCGATCGCCGGGCGGGCGCCGCACGCGCTCGTGGCGCTCGGCGGGATCGGGTTCGCCGCCGGCACCATCATCGGCCTGCTGATCAGCGAGGTGGGCACGCTGTTCGGCTTCCAGGAGAGCGGCTACCGGACGATCATCAAGCTCGCCCTCGGGCTGGAGTCGGCCACCATCGTCGTGCTCGCGGGGTTCCTGGCCCTGGAGATGCTCCGGCTACGCGCGCCCACCCCCACTGAAGCACGCCGGTTCCACTGACGCGGGCACCGAGGCTCGCCGGGATTCATGCGGAGAGCGGTGAGCCTTCCCAAGCGGTTTCTGGTCGGCCGGCCACTGCGCAGCGCGCAGATGGGCGAGACGCTCCTGCCCAAGAAGATCGCGCTGCCGGTGTTCTGCAGCGACCCGCTGTCGTCCAACGCGTACGCCACCGAGGAGATCCTGCTGGCGCTCAGCCTGGGCGGGCTGACGCTGATCCATCTCACGCCGTGGGTCGCGGCCGCGGTCATCACCCTGCTGGCGGTGGTCGTGCTGTCCTACCGGCAGACCTGCCACGCCTACCCCAACGGCGGCGGCGCCTACGTCGTCAGCCGGGAGAACCTTGGCGTCAACGCCTCGCTGGCGGCCGCCAGCGCGCTGCTGGTCGACTACGTGCTGACCGTCGCGGTGTCGGTGGCCGCCGGGGTCGCCAACATCGCCTCCGCGCTGCCGGCGCTGGCGCCGCACACGGTGGGGCTCTCGGCGGGCCTGATCGCGCTGCTGGCGGTCATGAACCTGCGCGGGGTCCGGGAGTCCGGGACGATCTTCGCCATCCCGACCTACGGGTTCATCACCGCGGTCATGGTCATGCTCGTCTGGGGCGCCGGACGGACGCTCTTCGGTGAAACACCGCAGGCCGAGTCCGCTCATTTCGGGATACAGGCGACCCACGGCACGACAGGCTGGCTGGTCGTAGCGCTCGTCCTGCGCGCCTTCTCCCAGGGCTGCACCGCGCTCACCGGCGTCGAGGCCGTCAGCAACGGCGTCCCGAGCTTCAAGGTGCCCAAGAGCAGGAACGCCGCCGCCACGCTGGCGATCATGGGCGGGATCACCATCGCCATCTTCGCCGGGATCACCGCGCTCGCCCTGGTCTCGGACGTGCGGGTCGCCGGCAGTACCCGGCTGCTGACCGGCGCGCCCCCCGGCTACCAGCAGAAGACCGTCATCACCCAGGTCGCCGCGGCCGTGTTCGGCGACGGGTCCTTCCCGTTCTATCTGGTCGCCGGCTTCACCGCCGCGATCCTGGTGCTGGCGGCCAACACCGCCTTCAACGGGTTCCCGACCCTGGCCTCCATCCTGGGCCAGGACGGTTTCCTGCCCAAGCAGTTCTCCCGCCGCGGCGACCGGCTCGTCTTCAGCAACGGCATCGTGATCCTCGCCGTCCTCGCCGGCGGGCTGATCTGGGCCTTCCATGCCAGCACGACCCGTCTCATCCAGCTCTACATCATCGGCGTCTTCGTCTCGTTCACGCTCAGCCAGACCGGCATGGTCCGGCACTGGACCGCCCTTCTCGGGCAGGCCGCCGCGCCGCGCCGCGCCGGGATCCACCGGGCCCGCGCGATCAACGCCGCCGGCGCGGCCCTCACCGCCGTCGTCCTCGTCGTCGTCCTGATCACGAAGTTCACCCACGGCGCCTGGATCGTGGTCATCGCCATGCCGGTCCTGTTCATGATGATGAGGTCCATCCATGGCCACTACACGCGCGTCGCCGCCGAACTGGAGCCGTCCGACGAGGCGGTCTCCCTGCCGAGCCGCGTCCACGCCGTCGTGCTGGTGTCCAAGCTCCACACGCCCACCCTGCGCGCCATCGCCTTCGCCCGCGCGACCCGGCCGTCCACCCTCGTCGCCGTGACCGTCCGCACGTCCGGCAGCGACACCGAGGAGCTCGAAGCGGAATGGGCCCGGCACGGCATTCCCATACCGCTGACCGTTCTCGACTCCCCCTACCGCGACATCACCGGCCCCGTCCTCGACTATGTCGGCCGGGTCCACCGCAGGAGTCCCCGCGACGTCGTCTGCGTGTTCATCCCCGAATACGTCGTCGGTCACTGGTGGGAGCAGCTCCTGCACAACCAGAGCGCTCTCCGCCTCACGGCGCGGCTGCTGTTCCGGCCGGGCGTCATGGTCACCAGCGTCCCCTGGCGGCTCGGCTCCGCCGAGACGGTCGTCCACCCGCCCGAACGCACCGCCATGACCACCCGCCGCGGACACAGGTCCTGAAAGGCGGCGCGCGTCATCGGCCGCGGTCCTCGGGAGGACGCGGCCTCCCCCCGGGGCGGGCGCGGCGCCGCACCCGCCAGATCACGACGGCGGCGACGACCACGACGGCGACCACGATCGCGATGGCCTGCCCGGCGACGTGCTCGATCCGGGCGTAGGCGTGGCCGGCGAAGTAGCCGAGCAGCGCGAAGCCCACCCCCCAGATCAGGCCGCCCGCGGCGTTGTAGAGCAGGAACACGCGGCCGGGCATGCGGGAGATCCCCGCCAGCGCGGGCACGATCGCCCGGAGGAACGCGACGAACCGGCCGACGAAGACCGCGCCGCCTCCCCTCCGCCGGATGAGGTCGCGGGCCGCCTCCACCCGGTCGCCGTGGCGGCGGAGCGGGCGGGCGTCGAGGAGCCGCGGCCCGGCGCGGCGCCCGATCTGGTAGCCGGTGAAGTCCCCGGCGATCGCGGCGACGACCACGACCACGGCGAGCCAGAAGATCGAGACCCTGTGCTGGGCGGCCAGCGCCCCGCCGATGACGACGGCCGTCTCGCCGGGCAGGACGAAACCGAAGAACAGGGCGTCCTCGCAGAACACCAGGGCCCCGACGACCGCGTAGACGAGCGGGCCGGACAGCCCGCCCACCCACGATGTGAGCGAGTGAAACAGTGCCACGGCCTTCCCCTACCCCGCGATCCGCGGGTCGGACGCCGAGGCGGACGGGCCGGCATGTTCCCGCGATCGGCGTGATCGACGTCCGCGGCGGGCGGGTAGGACGATGACTGCCCCCGTCCGGGGGGGTGGCGCAGATCACTCGGATGGCCAATGATCCTTGTGACCGGGTGCCAGTGCGGCGACGAGGAGAGACCATGCCCGCAGTCGAGTTCCGCGCGGCGCGCGACTTCCTGCTCGCGCATCGCGACGACTACGCGACGGCGTACGAGAAGTTCCGCTGGCCGGTGCTGACCGGCTTCAACTGGGCGCTGGACTGGTTCGACAAGATCGCCGAGGGCAACGACTCGCCCGCGCTGTGGATCGTCGAGGAGGACGGCTCGGAGGCGAAGTACTCGTTCGAGCGGCTCGCGCGGCGGTCGAACCAGGTGGCGAACCTGCTGCGGCGGACCGGGGTGCGGCGCGGCGACCGGATCATCCTGATGCTCGGCAACCAGGTGGAGCTGTGGGAGACGGTCCTCGCCGCGATGAAGATCGGCGCGGTCATCATCCCGTGCACGCCGCTGCTCGGCACGGCCGACCTGCAGGACCGGCTCACCCGGGGCGAGGCCCGGCACGTGGTGACCGGCTCGGCGCACACCGGGAAGTTCGACGGCGTCGAGGGCGAGTACACGAAGATCGCCGTGGGCGACCCGGTGGACGGCTGGGTGCGGTACGCGGGCGCCTACGAGGAGGCGGAGAGCTTCACCCCGTACGGGTCGACCATGTCGCAGGACACGCTGCTGCTCTACTTCACGTCCGGGACGACGGCGCAGCCGAAGCTGGTCGAGCACACGCACGCGTCGTACCCGGCCGGGCACCTGTCGACGATGTACTGGATCGGGCTGCGGCCCGGGGACGTCCATCTGAACATCTCGTCGCCGGGGTGGGCGAAGCACGCGTGGAGCAACGTCTTCGCGCCGTGGGACGCCGAGGCGTGCGTCTTCATCTTCAACTACACGCGGTTCGACCCCGACCGGCTCCTGGAGACCCTCGACCGGTGCGGCGTGACGAGCTTCTGCGCGCCGCCGACCGTCTGGCGGATGCTGATCCAGGCCGATCTCGGCCGCCTCGCCACCCCGCCCCGCGAGGTCGTCGCCGCCGGCGAGCCGCTGAACCCCGAGGTGATCGAGCGCGTCAAGGCCGCCTGGGACCGCACGATCCGCGACGGGTTCGGGCAGACCGAGACGACCGTCCAGATCGCCAACACGCCCGGCCAGCCGGTCAAACCGGGTTCGATGGGACGCCCGGTGCCCGGCTACACGGTGACGCTGATCGACCCGCTGACCGGCGAGCCCGGCGACGAGGGCGAGATCTGCCTCGACCTCGAAGACCGTCCGCTCGGGCTGATGACCGGCTACCACGGCGACGAGGAGCGCACCGACGAGGCGATGGCCGGCGGCCACTACCACACCGGCGACATCGGCTCCCGCGACCAGGACGGATACATCACCTATGTCGGACGCGCCGACGACGTGTTCAAGGCGTCCGACTACAAGATCTCGCCGTTCGAGCTGGAGAGCGTGCTGATCGAGCACGAGGCGGTCGCGGAGGCCGCCGTGGTGCCCTCGCCCGACCCGGTCAGGGCGGCCGTCCCCAAGGCGTACGTCACGCTCGCCAGCGGCTGGGAGCCGACCGCCGAGACCGCGAAGGCGATCTTCGTGCACTGCCGGGCGCAGCTGTCGCCGTACAAGCGGATCCGCCTGCTGGAGTTCGCCGAGCTGCCGAAGACGATCTCCGGCAAGATCCGCCGCGTCGAGCTGCGGACCAGCGAGATCGACAAGCATCCCGGCGAGGACGACCGGCCGGAGGGCGAGTTCCGCGAGGAGGACCTGCGATGACGCTCTCCTACGCGTCCGCCGTCTCGAGCACCCCGCTGCTCGGTGACACCATAGGCGCGAACCTCGACCGGACGGTCGCCGCCTTCGACGAGCGAGACGCGCTCGTCGACCGCACCTCCGGCCGCCGCTGGACGTACGAGCAGTTCGCCGACGACGTGGAGGCGCTCGCGCTCGGCCTGCGCGACCTCGGCGTCGTCAAGGGCGACCGCGTCGGGATCTGGGCGCCGAACTGCGCCGAGTGGATGATCGTCCAGTACGCGACGGCCAAGCTCGGCGCGATCCTCGTCAACATCAACCCCGCCTACCGGCTGCATGAGCTCGAGTTCGTCCTCAACCAGGCGGGCATCCGCACGCTTGTGTCGGCGTCCGCGTTCAAGACGTCCGACTACACGGCGATGGTGGACGAGGTCAGACCCAAGTGCCCCGCCCTACGTGACGTCATATTCATCGGCACGCCCGACTGGGACGCGCTCATAGAGGCGGGCCGGACGAGTGATCCCGCCGCCCTGACCGACATCGCCCGTACCCTCACCGCCGACGACCCCATCAACATCCAGTACACGTCCGGGACGACGGGCTTCCCCAAGGGCGCGACGCTGTCGCACCACAACATCCTCAACAACGGGTACTTCGTCGGCGAGCTGTGCGGCTACGACGAAGAGGACCGCGTGTGCGTGCCCGTGCCCTTCTACCACTGCTTCGGCATGGTGATGGGCAACCTCGCGGCGACCAGCCACGGCGCGTGCGTCGTGATCCCGGCGCCGGCGTTCGACCCGAAGGCGACGCTGGAGGCGGTCGCGGCCGAACGCTGCACGTCGCTGTACGGGGTGCCGACGATGTTCATCGCCGTCCTGAACGAGCCATCGCTCGACGCGCTGGACCTCTCCTCCCTCCGCACCGGGATCATGGCCGGCTCACCGTGCCCGGTCGAGGTGATGAAACAGGTCATCGAGCGGCTCGGGATGGGCGAGGTCGCGATCTGCTACGGCATGACGGAGACCTCTCCGGTGTCGACCCAGACCCGGGCGGGCGACTCGCTCGACCGGCGGGTGTCCACGGTCGGGACCGTCCTGCCGCACCTGGAGATCAAGATCATCGATCCGGAGACCGGCGTCACCGTCCCGCGCGGCATGCCCGGCGAGTTCTGCACCCGCGGCTACTCGGTGATGCTCGGCTACTGGGAGGAACCGGACAAGACGGCCCAGGCCATCGACGCCGCCCGCTGGATGCACACCGGCGACCTCGCCGTGATGGACGGCGACGGCTACGTCAACATCACCGGCCGGATCAAGGACATGGTGATCCGCGGCGGCGAGAACATCTACCCGCGCGAGATCGAGGAGTTCCTCTACACCCATCCCGACATCGTGGACGCGCAGGTCGTCGGCGTCCCGGACGAGAAGTACGGCGAGGAGCTGATGGCGTGGGTGCGCCTGCGCGAGGGCGTGCCCGGCCTGACCGCAGGGCAGCTGCGCTCGTTCTGCGAGGGCAGGCTGGCGCACTACAAGATCCCGCGCTACGTCCACGTCGTGGACGAGTTCCCGATGACGGTCACCGGCAAGATCCGCAAGGTGCAGATGCGCGCCGAGGCCGTCGACATCCTCGGTCTGGAAGAGGTCGCCTCGACCAGGCACGCCTGAGTTCCGGGCGGGACCGCCGCCACCGCCGGGTCGCGGAGGGGCCGGCCGAACCGTCGGGAGACCGCGGGGCCGCGCGGTTCTCCTTCGATTCCCTGATCGGTGTTCCTTCGATCGGGCCCGGCGACGGGGTCAGCCCCGTGTCGTGGACGTCGTCCAGTGCAGATCGGCCCCCGTGGCGCACTGCATGGACGAAACGGTCACCACACGCCGGCTGCGCCGGGCCGTGATCGCACGGCCGTCCCGCCTGTTCCCGGCAGGGACGTCCGGCCCCGATATGCACAGAAAACCGTAACACCTCGGCGAACCGGATTGTTCTCAATAAATGGATTGCGCACCTGCCGTCCCCCCGGCCCGATCGTGATCCGATAGCGCTCTCCCACCCGGCTGAAACCTCGATACCGTGGGCCTTGTGGAGGTTGAGGAGCCGGGCGGGGCATCCCGCCGGAAAGCACTCTGGCTGCTTGGTGCGGCCGCCGGGCTCGCCACGCTCGGACCGGACGCGGCACGCCCCCCGGACGGTGTCCAGGCCGTGGCCTCGCCCTCGTCGACGCCCCGCGCGAGACCGGTGATCCACCCGACGCCCACCGCGGCGCCGGCACCGACCCCGCGGGCCGCGTCCTGGACGCCGGGCAAGCTCACCGCGCTGAAGAAGCCGGTCAGCGAACTGTCCGAGCTGGCCCCTCCCGCGCCGCCGAAGTCGATCGCCCTGACCGTCGACGACGGCCCGAGCCCCGCCTGGACGCCGAAGATGCTCGACCTGCTGGCCGAGCACGACGTCCACGCGACGTTCTTCATCATCGGCGAGCAGGTGAAGGAGTACCCGAAGCTCACCCGCCGCATCGCCGACGCCGGCCACCAGATCTGCAACCACACCGAGACGCACCCGATCTCCATCGGGGGGCTGCCGAAGAAGCGGGTCCGCAAGGAGATCGTCGGAGCCTACGCCCGGCTCGCCGACGTCACCGGCGTCGTCCCGCAGTTCTTCCGCTCCCCCGGCGGCAACTGGTCGAAGACGGTCCTGGAGCTGGTCGCCGAGCACGACATGCTCCCGATCGACTGGGCCGTCGACCCGCGCGACTGGGCCCGTCCGGGGGTCGGCCGCATCCGCCGCGCCCTGCTCAAGGGCAAGGAGAACGACATCCTCCTGTGCCACGACGGCGGCGGCGACCGCTCCCAGACGCTCAAGGCCCTCGACACCGTCATCCCGAAGCTGAAAAAGCGCGGCCTGACCTTCGTGACCCTCTGACCACCGCGCCGGCTCTCCGGAGCGGTGGCCGCCCACGGGCGACAGCGAGCAGGCTTCGCGGTCGCCGATCGCCTGCTCGACCTGGGGCGCGGCGATGTCGCTGGCCTTCAGCACGACGACCGCGGGCTCGGGGTTGCCGGGGAACGCCTCGTTCAGCCGGGTGTAGGTCTGCGCGATCTCCTCGCCGCGCGGGATCTGCTGGTCGACGCGGAGCCGCTCGGTCTTCATGCCCAGCGCGGGCGCGGCCAGCGCCAGCAGGAGCCCGGCCGACAGCAGGGCGGCGATCCCGGGACGGGCCAGGACGGGCTTCAGCAGCGTCCCGACCACTCCGGCGCGCCCCTCGCGGCGCCGGGGGAGCCGGACGCGGCCGAAGTCGACCTTGTCGCCGAGCAGGGACAGCAGCGCGGGCAGGACGGTCACCGAGCCGAGCATCGCGATGCACACGACGAGGATCGTCGCGATCGCGAACCCCTTGAAGAGCAGGAGGCCGGACAGGAACATCCCGGACATCGCGACCATGACGGTGATGCCCGAGACCAGCACCGAGCGGCCCGAGGTGGCGGCGGCGATCGCGAGGGCGGTCTCCCGGTCGCGGCCCCTGCGGCGCTCCTCACGTTCGCGCTGCAGGTAGAACAGGCAGTAGTCGACGCCGACGGCGAGGCCCATCAGCAGCATGACCGAGTTCGTCGTCTGGTCGACGTGCAGCGCGTGGCTGACCACCGCGAGGACACCGCCCGCGGCGAGGAACGCGGTGAAGGCGAGCAGGACGGGCAGCACGGCCGCGAGCAGCGCGCCGAACGCGACCAGCAGGATGCCCAGCGCGAGCGGCACCGCCGTCATCTCGGCCCGCTTGAAGTCGCCGCCGAGGGCCTCGTCGAACCAGGCGTCGGCGGTGGCTCCGCCGAACTCCCCGATCTGGACGGACGGGTTGCCCCGCTCCGCCTTCGTCACCGCGTCCTGGACCGCGGGCAGCGGATCGTCCGGTAGGTCCTTGAGCGTGAACTGCACGATCACATGGCGCCCGTCCTTGGCGACGACGTTCGGGCGCAGATCCGTGATCTTGCCGGTGGCCCGGACGTTCGCCCGGACGTCCGCCACCGCCCGCCTCATCTCGGGCGAACCCGCCGGAGCCCCCGAGATCAGCACCGTCTCCTGGTCGGGGTCCTCGATCCCGGCCTCGGCGAGGATCTGCCCGGCCCGCGCCGACTGCCCGGTGCCCTGCTCGTGGTCCGCCATCGTGACCTGGCCGGCGGCGCCGCCGAGCACCGTGGCCAGGACGACCAACAGCAGCCAGCCGAGGATGGCCGTCATGCGATGCCGCGCGCTCCATCCGCCGAGCGTCGCGGCGAGATTCCGTTTCATGGGGGTCCCCTGGTCTAGTCGTCTGCGGGGTGACACCCATAGACGCTAGGAAGCGCGCACCCAGGGCGACATGGCTCTAGGCGGCGTCCCGGGGTGGACGTAAGTACACCCCCGTCTCGGGTTGCGGGCACACTGTGCTGGTGCGCGCACGCCAGAAGACTGGACTCCGGACGGCAAGAGACCCGCGGAGGACCCGGTGAACGGTGAATTGGTGAAACAGAGAAGGCTGCAGCAGCACGCGATCGCCGCCTGGCGCGGGCTCGCGTTCATGTTCCTGGGAATTCCGGCGATGCTCGTTGGCCTGTGGTTCCTCACGGTCGTCTCGATGATCACCAGTTTCCTCGGGGTGCTGCTGTTCCCGTCGGCGACGATGCTGCTGCGGACCCAGCTCGACGCGTACCGCGACCGGATCAACCGGTGGACCGACACGCGGATCGAGCGGCCGTACCTGCCCGAACCCGACGAGCAGCCGGGCCTGAACGGCTTCCTCAAGCGGTTCGTCGCGCTGATCTCCGACCCGGCCACCTGGCGCGACTACCTGTGGGTGGTGGTCGACCCCGTCGTCGCGATCTTCACGGCGGCGCTGCCCGGCCTGCTCGTCCTGTACGGGCTGTGGGGGTACCTCCTCGCCGCGTTCGCCGGCGACGTGATCGGCGATTACGGCGGCAACGACTGGTACGGCTACATCCACGTCACGGAGGGGTACGGCCGCGACACCGGACGCGTCATGTCCACCCTGTTCCTCGCGACGGTCTTCGTCGTGGTCGGGTACGCGATCGCCCCGAAGATGCTGAACGTGTACGGGCGCTGGGGCAAGTCGATCCTCGGCCCGACGAAGAAGTCACAGCTCGCGCTGCGCGTCCAGCACCTCACCGAGACGCGGTCGGAGGCCGTGGACGCCTCCGCCGCCGAGCTGCGCCGCATCGAGCGCGACCTGCACGACGGCGCGCAGGCCCGGCTCGTCGCGATGGGCATGAGCCTCGGCGCGATCGAGCACCTCCTCGACAGGGACCCGGAGAAGGCGCGGCTGCTGCTCGCCGAGACCCGCGCATCGTCGGCGAAGGCCCTGCACGAGCTGCGCGACCTCGTCCGCGGCATCCACCCGCCGGTGCTCGCCGACCGGGGCATCGGCGACGCGGTCAAAGCGCTCGCGCTCGACCACCCGCTGAAGGTCGAGGTCAGCGCGGATCTGCCCGGCCGGCCGGACGCGCCGGTCGAGTCCGCCGCCTACTTCGCGGTGTCGGAGATCCTCACCAACGCCGCCAAGCACTCCGGCGCGTCCCGCGTGTGGATCGACATGCGGTACGAGGACGGCATGCTGCGCATCACCGTCACCGACGACGGGCGCGGCGGCGCCACCCTCGACGGCGGGACGGGGCTGCGCGGCATCGAGCGCAGGATCGGTACATTCGACGGCGTCCTCGCCCTCAGCTCACCGGTGGGCGGCCCGACGATGGTGACCCTGGAGCTGCCGTGCGCGTTGTCCTCGCCGAAGATCTCGCCCTCCTGAGGGAGGGTCTCGTCAGCCTGCTGGAGACGCACGGCTTCGAGATCGCGGCGGCCGTCGACAACGGCCCCTCGCTCCTCAAGGCACTGCTCGACCACCGCCCCGACGTGGCGGTGGTCGACGTGCGCCTGCCGCCGTCCTTCACCGACGAGGGGCTCCAGGCGGCGCTGGAGGCGCGCCGCCAGGTGCCGGGCCTGCCCGTCCTCGTGCTGTCGCAGTACGTGGAGCAGCTCTACGCCCGCGAGCTGCTCGCGGACGGCACCGGGGCCATCGGCTACCTGCTGAAGGACCGGGTGTTCGACGCGGCCCAGTTCGTGGACGCGGTCCGCCGGGTCGCGGCGGGCGGCACCGCGATGGACCCCGAGGTCATCTCCCGGCTCGTCGCCAGCGGCACCCGCGACACCCCGCTGAGCCGCCTCACCCCGCGCGAGACCGAGGTCCTGGAGCTGATGGCGCAAGGGCGGTCCAACGCGGCGATCGCGGAGCGGCTCGTCGTCACCGAGCGGGCCGTCACCAAGCACACCGCCAACATCTTCGCCAAGCTCGACCTGCCGGTGACCGGCGACGACAACCGCCGCGTGCTCGCCGTCCTCGCCTACCTGAACAAATGACCGGCGCCCGGCCTGAGCCCGGATGATCGTCGCGTTCGTGCCGTAGCGACCCGAAGCCGTACCGGGTGGCATAGTTTGCTCCGCGAGACGGCCCGGGGAGGGCGCGATGACGGTGATTCTGATCCTGCTGTGCCTGGCGATCGCCGGCCGGGAGCTGTACCTGGCGTTCGAGCGCCGGCATTCCCCGGGCGCGCCCGAGATCGCCGACATCCGCACCCAGCTCCGCGCGCTCAAGGGCACCCGGGACGAGCTGGAGAACTTCCGCGCGTCCCAGCGGGAACGGCTCGACCGGCTCGCCGCCGAGCAGGAGCGCGACCGGGAGGCGATCGGCGCCGCCGACGCCCGGATCCGGTCCCTGATCTCGCAGATCAACGACCGGCTGCTGCCGGACGTCGGCGGACGGCTCAAGCAGCAGCGGGAGACGGCCGCCGAGCAGCACGCCTCCCTCGACCGGCTGGCCGCCGAGGTCGCGGTCCTGCGCGCGCACCTCGTCGGACGGCTGGACCAGGCCGTCGCCGCGTCCCTCGGCGCCCAGCCCGCGGAGCTGGTCGCAGGGTCCCTCACCGCCGGCCCGGCCGGCGCGCGGGACGCGCTCACCGGCCCGTACGAGCGGTTCGCCGAGCAGCACGGGCTGCGCGTCGAGCTGACCGACCGGGACCGCTACTACCTGTCCGGACGCAGCCCGCGCGCCCTGGAGGGCGACTTCGTCGACCTCGTCGGCGCGCTGCGCGGCGGCTTCCGGGAGGCGACCGGGGAGACCCGGAACCTGCTGGGCGCGCTGCGCGACATCGACCAGGGCGGCGCGCAGATCGGGCCGCTCCTCATCGTCCGGACGCCGGAGTCGCTCGTGTGCGGGGTGCTGCCGCTCGCCGAACTGCGGCGGGACTCCGGGAGCCTGCTGGACGATCCGGCCGAGACGGCCCGCCGGCTGCACCGGCTCCCGGAGGGCCGGTTCTGCGACGTGTCCGCCGTCAACGTGTAGGGGACGTCCAGGTGAAGGCGGGTGCGCGGCGTTCGAGGAACGCGGCGACGCCCTCCTCGACCTCGCCGCCCGCGGCGACCTCCGCCAGCCACCGGGCGTTCTTCTCCTCGACCGGGCCGGCGGCGGCGATGGCGTCCACGATGTCCTTGGTCGCCTGCTGGGTGAGCAGCGACCGGGACGCGAGGGTCTCGGTGAACGCGGCGACCCGGTCGCGGAGACCGCCCGCCGGGACGGCCTCGTCCACGAGCCCGATCCGGAGCGCGTGCTCGGCGCCGATCAGGTCCGCGGAGAAGAGCAGGTACTTCGCGGAGGCCGCCCCGACGAGCCGGACGAGCCGGGTCGTCGCGGCCACCGGGTAGACGATGCCGAGCTTGGCCGGAGTGATCCCGAACCGGGCGTCCTCGGCGGCGAACCGCAGGTCGCAGGCCGCCGCGAGCTGGCAGCCGCCGCCCACGCAGTACCCCTCGATGGCGGCGAGCGTCGGCTTGCCGAACGCGGCGAGCGCCCGCTCGGCGACCGTCGACAGATGCGAGTCGTCGTCGCGGTGGATGTCGCGCAGCTCGGATATGTCGGCGCCCGCGCAGAAGTTTCCGCCCGCTCCCGTCAGCACCGCCACCCGGACGGCCGGGTCCTTCGCGAGGGCGTCCAGGATGCCGGGCAGCGCCCGCCACATGTCCGCCGACATCGCGTTCCGCTTGGCGGGACGGTCGATGGTGATCGTCCCGACGCCCTCGGCGACCTCGAAGTCAAGCCCCGCGGCCATGGTCCCCCCTCTGCTCCGACGCCGCTCATCGTACGGAGCGCGTTTGCACCGGACATCCCCGGGGCATCTGGACGGATCGGAACCCGGACGCCACTCGCGGAGTCATAACCACCATCGGCCGTCGGCGCGTGTCGGGGGACACGCGCACGCGGCAAGGCGCCGCACCACGTCGGGCACAGGGGGATCGACCTGCATGAGAGAAATATGCGGCCGTCCGGGAATGCACAACCCGCTTCGAGTGCTGTATTGTCGAGGCAACGTCTTCGGAGTTCCGCGAATCGCATCGAGGACGCTTCTTCCCCGCCCGGGCCATCTGAGCGCCCGGTGAACTTTCCGGCCCGGTACGCGCGAATAGGCGTTCCGGACCGCCGCACAAGGGAGCCGACGTCAGCCCGGTGAACCGAGCTGCATTTCTTGTTTTCCTCTCGCGTACGCGCCGCGGGTTCCGCCGCCGTACCCGGGAATCGACTCCAGGCGGCGCGGGCCGTTCCGCGCGAGCCTGAGAAGGGACCCACATGTCCACTTCCACCCTCACCACCGAACCCGACACCGCGGGACATCCCGCGACCGGGCACCCCGCCACGGGGCACCCCGCCACGGGCCGCAGGTCGCAGGCGCACACCGTGCCCTCGCAGAGCCCCCGGAAGAGCGGCCAGCAGGGGCGGCGCGCCGCCGACGACGCGCCGGCCGTCCCGTTCCACGGCATCCTCGCCGTCCAGGACAAGCACGCGTTCGTCCGCACCTCCGGCTACCTCGCCGGCCCGGAGGACGTGCACGTCTCCCTCGCCCAGGTCACGGCGCACCACCTGCGTCCCGGCGACGTCGTCGCGGGCACCGCCAAGGCGCCGAAGTCGAACCGGGAGAAGTTCTCCTCGCTCGCCCGCGTCGAGTCCGTGAACGGCCTCGCGGTGGCGGACGCCGCGAACCGCCCCGAGTTCGCCAAGCTGACCCCCCTGTTCCCCGACGAGCGGCTCCGCCTCGACACCGGCCCGCTCGCCACCCGCGTCATCGACCTGGTCGCGCCGATCGGCAAGGGCCAGCGCGGGCTCATCGTGTCGCCGCCCAAGGTCGGCAAGACGATGGTCCTGCAGGCCGTCGCGAACGCCATCGCGCAGAACAACCCCGAAGTGCACCTCATGGTCGTGCTCATCGACGAGCGGCCCGAGGAGGTCACCGACCTGCAGCGGACGGTGCGCGGCGAAGTCATCCACTCGACGTTCGACCGTCCCGCGCAGGACCACACGGCCCTCGCCGAGCTCGCCATCGAGCGGGCCAAGCGGCTCGTCGAGCAGGGCCACGACGTGGTCATGCTGCTCGACTCGATCACCCGGCTCGGCCGCGCCTACAACCTCGCGGCGCCCTCCAGCAGCCGCATCCTCGCCGGCGGCGTCGCGACGACCGCGATCTACCCGCCGAAGAAGTTCTTCGGCGCCGCCCGCAACATCGAGGACGGCGGGTCGCTGACGATCCTCGCCACCGCCCTGGTGGAGACCGGATCCCGCATGGACGACGTCTTCTTCGAGGAGTACAAGGGCACCGGCAACATGGAGCTGAAGCTCGACCGGGGCCTCGCCGACCGCCGCGTCTTCCCCGCCGTCGACATCGAGGCGTCCGGCACGCGCCGCGACGAGCTGCTCATGTCCCCCGAGGAACTCGCCCTCTCCTGGCGCCTGCGCCGCGCCCTGCAGGGGCTGGAGAAGCAGCAGGCCGTCGAGCAGCTCCTGGAGAAGATGAAGGGCACCTCCTCCAACGCCGAGTTCCTGCTCCGCCTCCAGCAGACGACCTAGACAACGACCTGGTCGCACCGCACAACGACCTGGTCGCCCAGCGGACGGCCTAGTCGCCCTTCTCCGGCCGGAACGATTTGAGGATCTTGTCGTAGAGGCGCTGGCCCGGCGTCCAATCGGGGTCGGGCGCGTAGAAGCAGAACTCGTATCCGGCCGCCCGGCTGCACAGCACATGCCGGACGAGGCCGCCCTCGCCGCCGGACCGGCCGTCGTCCTGCCAGGTGAACTCCCATTCGGCGGCGCCCGCGATGACCTCGGGCACCGGTTCGAGCCGCAGCCGCCGGTAGGCCGGATAGCGGTCCTCCTGGACCGCCCGATGCTCTTCGGCGCGCAGCCCGGCCAGCGGGCTGCCCGGTGCCGGGGCGATGCGCAGCCCCCGTCCGGACACCGCGTCCTTCCACGTCATGACGTTGCCGCGCCGCTCGGCCTGCCACCCCGCCGGCACGCGCACCGAGTAGGCGCCCGCCTCCCGGTACTTCGCGGTCTTCGCCGTCACGCCCGCCGCCGGGCGCAGCGCCACCGCGTCGCTCTTGCCGATCGACGTCCAGCGGGCCGCCCAGGTGCCCGCGCCCGCCGCGAGCGCCGCCAGCACCGCGACCCCGATGGCGGCGCCCGGACGTATGTGCCGGCCGCCGAACTGCCGCCGGGAGCGCGCCACGATCGCGCGGGGCGTCCAGGCGTCGCGATGCCGCCACCGGCCGCGGGCGCGTCTCGAACCGCACGGCGGCGTTCCGCCGGACCCGTGCCGCAGCGTCCACGGGACGCGCGGCCCCCGGGCTGTCCGGCGCCGTGCCGCGTCCCGCGACACCCACGCGCCGCGGAGCGCCCACGGCACGCGGCGCCGCACGGCGGCCCTGTGCAGGGCGAGGGCGCGAGGCTCCTTCGGAGGTGTCGCGCGCGTGATGCCCGGTTCCGGGAGGGAGCCGAGGATCTCCCGCAGCCGGTCGGCGGTGGCCTCGGACGTCAGGCGGTCCTCCGGCCGCTGCCGCAGCAGCCCCTCGATGACGGGCGTCAGCGGCCCGGCCCGCACCGGCCGCGCGTAGTCGCCGAGGAGCACCGCCATCATGGACGCGAGAGCGTGCGAACGCAGGAACGGCGAGAAGCCCTCGACCGCCGTGTAAAGCGTCGCACCGAATGACCAAAGGTCGGACGCCTCCACGCTCGGCTGCCCGTCGACGCGTTCCGGCGGTAGATAAGCGGGAGATCCTTCAATGCCGGCGGGCATTGTGTCGGCCAACTCCTGGCCATTGTTCGCATGGACGGCGAGGCCGAAGTCGGTGAGGAGAACGCGCCCGTCGTCGCAGACGAGGACATTGCTGGGCTTGACGTCGCGGTGCAGGATTCCCGCCGCGTGCGAGGCGCGCAGCACCGACAGGACGGCCGCGCCGATCTCCGCGGTCCGCCGCACGCCGAGCGGCCCGTCCTCGGTGACGAGCCTGTTCAGCGAGCACGCGTCCAGGAACTCCATGACGATCCACGGGCGCCCGTCCTCGATGACCAGGTCGTGGACGGCGACCACGCCGGGATGCCGCAGCGCGGCGGTGGCGCGCGCCTCGGCGAGCAGGCGCCGGCACATCACCCTGCGTTCACTCTGGGTGATGCGCGGCGGAAGGTGAACCTCTTTCACCGCGACGTCCCGGTCGAGCATCTCGTCGTACGCCCGCCAGACGGTGCCCATGCCGCCCCTGCCGACCACAGAGAGCAGGCGATACCGTCGAGCGAGCGGTATCAACCGATCCCCATTCATGGAACGGATAATCGCCGGAACGCGCCCAAGACACGCCCCTTCGGCATCAATCGATTCTTGACCGCCGCCCGACGGGAAATGCCTGCTCAGCCGTGGTATAACCGAGCGGAGCCCATTTAGCCGAGCACGCCCCGCGCCCACTTGTAGTCGGACTTGCCGACGGCCGTGCGCTGCACCTCGTCCACCACCGTGATCTGCCGCGGGAGCTTGTAGCCGGCGAGCCGGCCGCGGCAGTGCTCGGCGAGCTGCTCCAGCGTGACGGTCGCGCCGGGGCGCGGCGCGACGACGGCGGCGACGCGCTGCCCGAACCGCTCGTCCGGCAGGCCGACGACGACCGCGTCGTACACGTCGGGGTGGTCCTTCAGCGCGACCTCGACCTCCTCCGGGTAGACCTTCTCCCCACCCGTGTTGATCATGAGGGAGCCGCGGCCGAGGAGGGTGATCGTCCCGTCCTCCTCCAGGCTCGCGTAGTCGCCGGGGATCGACCAGCGGGTCCCGTCGGCGGCGGTGAAGAACGTCGACGCCGTCTTCTCGGGGTCGTTGTAGTAGCCGATGGGGATGTGACCGCTGCGCGCGAGCTTGCCGATCTCGCCGGGCTTGACCACGTTGAGGTCGTCGTCCAGGACGGTGATGCCCGGCTTCATCATGAACCGGGCCGTCCCCTCCTTGGCGCCGACGGACGGGCCGCACGCGCCGGTCTCCGACGCGCCGTAGTTGTCGAGGAACATGATGTTCGGGAGGTGCTCCTGGAGCGCCTGCTTGGCGCCCTCGGTGAGCGGCGCCCCGCCCGACGCGATCGCGATCAGCGACGACGTGTCGTGCCCGCCGCCCGCCAGCGCCTTCGCGACCGGCCGCGCCATGACGTCGCCGACCAGCATCATCACGTTCGCCTTCTCTTCGGCGAGCAACCGCAGCGCCTTGTCGGCGTCGAACGCATGGTCGGTGTAAAGGACGACCTTCGCGCCGCTGAACAGCCCCATGAACGCGACCCACTGGCCCGCGCCGTGCATGACCGGCGCGCAGTCCAGGACGGCCATCCCGGGCTGGTCGGCGTTGGCGGCCAGTTCCTCCGGGCTGCCGATCGGGTCGCCGAGGACGTTCCCGCCGCCGAGCGCGCCGAAGAAGATGTCCTCGCAGCGCCACTCGACGCCCTTCGGATAGCCGGTCGTGCCGCCCGTGTACATGATGTAGCGGTCGTCGCTGGACCGCTCCGGGAAGTCGTCGCCGGGGCCCGCCTCCGCCAGCGCCTTCTCGTACTCGACCGCGCCGGGGATCTCGTCCGCCGAGCCGTCCTCCAGGACGACGATGTGCCGCAACTCGGGCAGTTCGCCGCGGATCTCCTCCGCCTTCGCCAGAAGCGAACGCTCCCCGATCAGCGCGACCGAGTCGGAGTCGGCGAGCACGTGCCGCAGTTCCGCGGCGACGTAGCGGAAGTTCACCGGGACCGGCACGGCGCGGATCTTGAAGGCGCCGAACATCGCCTCGATCCACTCGGCGCGGTTGTAGGCGAGGATCGCGACGTGCTCGCCCGCCCGCACGCCGGCCGCCGCCAGATGCCGGCCGACCCGGCTCGCACGCTCGTCGAGCTGCCGATACGTCCGCCGCTCGGCCCCGGCCACGAGGGCGGGCCGGTCCGGGCCGGCTTCGGCCAGGATCTCGAGCAGGTCGGCCAGGTTGTAGCTTCGCGCCATGCCACGTCCTCGCGGGGTGTCGGGGTGGGGACCTGGTCCGATCCTGCTCGTGAACGGCCGGCGAACTCAATGCTTATTGGCGCCAGGTCCAATGAGATGAGTCACATCCCACAGTGCCTAATCCGGCCACGCGCAAGCTTCTTACACGGCTCTTATCTGGGTACCGGCATCCTTGGCCGTAACGATTCAGTATCAGACGGGGGTAGTGGTGAGCGCAGGCACGATGGCGTGGACCCCGCCGACGTGGGAGGAGATCGTCACCGAGCACTCGACCCGGGTGTTCCGGCTGGCGTACCGGCTGACCGGCGACCGGCACGACGCCGAGGACCTGACACAGGACGTGTTCATCCGGGTCTTCCGCTCGCTGTCGTCCTACAGCCCCGGCACGTTCGAGGGCTGGCTGCACCGGATCACGACGAACCTGTTCCTCGACCGCGCCCGCCGCAAGCAGCGCATCCGCTTCGACTCCCTCGGCGACGACGCCGCCGAGCGCCTGCGGGGCCGCGAGCCGACGCCGGCGCAGGCCTACGACGACCGGCACCTGGACGCCGACATCCAGAAGGCGCTGGACGCCCTCGCCCCCGAATACCGCGCCGCCGTCGTCCTGTGCGACATCGAGGGCCTGTCGTACGAGGAGATCGCCGCCACCCTGAACGTGAAGCTCGGCACCGTGCGCTCCCGCATCCACCGGGGCCGCGCCCAGTTGCGGGCCGCCCTGGAGCACCGCCGCCCCGCAGAGGCGTCCGGCGTCACCAGTGACCGCTGAGCACCTGAGCCATACCCGGGTGCGGTCGCGGCGATGAGTCCGCCGGCGCCCACAGGTCTACCTCCTGACCGAGACGACCGACTCATTGGGAGCATGGCATGGGACTCATCCATATCGAGATGTTCGCGACCCTCGACCTCGTCGGGCAGGCGCCCGGCGGCCCCGAGGAGGACCCGGCGGGGTTCCCGTTCGGCGGCTGGCAGGCGCCGCTGATGGACGACGTCGAGGGGGCGCAGGTCGGTGCCGCGTACGAGGGCACGGACGCCCTGCTGCTCGGCCGGCGGACGTACGACATCTTCGCCGGCTACTGGCCGCACCAGGAGGGCGGCCAGGACAACGACATCGCCACCCTCTTCAACAGCGTCCCGAAGTACGTGGCCTCGCGCGGCAGGCCCGACCTCTCGTGGGCCGGGTCCACGCAGCTCGGTCCGGATCTGGCCGGCGCGGTGCGCGAGATCCGTGACCGGCACGAGCACGTGAAGGTCGTCGGGAGCCTGGACCTGGTGCAGACCCTCCTGCGCGAGAAGCTCTTCGACCGTCTCGACCTCTGGGTGCACCCGATCGTGCTCGGCGTGGGGAAGAAGGTGTTCGACGGGGGCGCGGTCCCCACGAACATCACGCTTCTCGAACCGCCGGTGGCCAGTCCGAAGGGCACCGTGTACCTGCGCTACGGGCTCGCCGACGGCACGCCCGCGACGGGGGACATGAGCGCACCCGATCGCGGCACCGGGCTCGACGACTGAAGCCGCCGCCAGGCGGGTCGTCCGCCGTGCCTACGGCTTGCGGCCCACGCCGCAGAAGGCGTCCACCTCGGGTTCACGGATCTGCGGTATCGGACGCCAGCGGGAGCATGACACCACGCCCGGCTCGTCCAGCTCGAGGCCGTCGAAGTAGGCGGCGATCTCCTCCGGGCTGCGCAGGGTCACCGTGGGCCTGCCGCCGGACTCGTTCCACGTCCGCGCGCTGTTCTTCGACCGTTCGCCGTGGACGACGCTGGTCGGGTGGTTGATCACGAGCCGGCTCCCGGACGGCACGGCGTCCATCAGCCGGCGCACGATCGCGTGGGATCCGCTCTCGATGTGGTGGAGGATGCCCACCAGCATGACGGCGACCGGCCGGGTGAGGTCGAGCAGCGTCCCGGCCTCGGCGATGATCCTGTCCGGCTCGTGCAGGTCGGCGTCGATGTAGTGGCACTCCCCCTCGGGGCTGCTGGCCAGCAGGGCGCGCGCGTGCGCGAGCACCAGCGGGTCGTGGTCGACGTACACGATCTTGCATTCCGGGGCGACCCGCTGCGCGACCTGGTGCGTGTTGTCGGCGGTGGGCAATCCGGTGCCGATGTCGAGGAACTGGCGGATCCCCTCGTCGCCCGCCAGGTAACGGACGGCGCGGCCGAGGAACGCCCGGTCGGCGCGGGCCTGCTCCAGCATGTCGGGCTTCACGCTGATGGAGTGCTCGGCGGCCTGCCGGTCCGCCTCGAAGTTGTCCTTGCCGCCGAGGAGGTAGTTCCAGACCCTGGCGGAATGGGGGATGTGCGACTTGAGCGCGTCCTCGCCCGGCTGGACGGCCCCGGAGGCCGCTCCCTGCTCGCCCATCGGACGGTCCCTCCCGCTCGCCGGCACTGAACGAGATTCTAGGACGGAGGCGCGGCGAGCACGGGAACAATCCGCAATTGACAAGTGTTTGAACCCTCAACTAACCTTCGACAAGTCGTTGAAGTTTCAATATCTACCAGTGGGAGTCACCATGAGCATCGCCGCCGTCGCCCCCGAGCTGACCGCCGGGACCTGGAACATCGACCCCGCCCACTCCGAGGTCACCTTCGTGATCCGGCACCTGATGACCAAGGTGCGCGGCGCGTTCACCGAATTCAGCGGGTCGGTGCAGATCGCCGAGGAGCTCGCCGACTCGACGGCGACGGCCGAGGTCAAGATGACCTCGATCGACACCCGCAACACCGAACGGGACGCGCACGTGCGCACCTCCGACGTCCTCGACGTCGAGAAGTACCCGACCATGACCTTCGCGACCAAGGGCGTGCGCGCCGAGGACGGCGAGTACTTCCTGGACGGCGAGCTGACGATCAAGGGCGTCACCCGTCCGATCAGCCTCTCGGTCGAGTACAACGGCGTCGGCGAGGACCCCTGGGGCGGGACGCGCGCCGGGTTCTCCGCCGCGACCACGATCAACCGCAAGGACTGGGGCATCGAGTTCAACGTCCCGCTGAAGGGCGAGAAGGCCCTGCTCAGCGACAAGGTCGACATCCAGCTCGAGGTCCAGGCCGTGCGCGCCTGAGCATCTCCGCCGCGTCAGGAAGGGCCGTCCGGGTTCGGACGGCCCTTCTCGCGTCCGGCCGGCGGCACGAGCGGCAGCCGCAGCGCGAAACGGGCGCCGGACGGATGGTCCTCGATCCGGAGCGTCCCGCCGTGCTCCCGCGCGATCTCGCGGGCGATCGCGAGCCCGAGGCCGGTGCCGCCGACGCCGCGGCTGCGGGCGGCGTCGAGGCGGGTGAAGCGCTCGAAGACGCGTTCCCGGTCGGCGGGCGCGACGCCGGCGCCGTCGTCGGTGACGGCGAGCAGCGCTTCGCCGTCCTGCCTGGACACCTCCACCGTGATGACCGAGCCGGCGTAGCGCTCGGCGTTGTCCAGCAGGTTGCCGAGCAGCCGGACGAGCTGCATGCGCACCCCGCGGACCGTCACGCCCGAGGGCAGCTCCGTCGCGATCCGCAGCGTGAACGTGCGGCGGCGGATCTCGGCGGCGGCCAGCGCGGACAGGTCGATCGGCTCCTGCGCCGCCGTCCCGCCGGTGCCGATGCGGGCGAGCAGCAGCAGATCGGTGACGATCGACTCCAGCCGGTCGGTGTCGCGCAGCGCCGACCGGACGACCTCCGGGAGGTCGTTGTCCTCCGGATGCGCCGCGGCGTCCTCGAGGTTCGCGCGGAGCCCGGCGATCGGCGTGCGCAGCTCGTGGGAGGCGTCGGAGGCGAACTGCCGCTGCCGGCCGACCGCGCGCTCCAGCCGGTCGAGCGTCGCGTTCGCGGTGCGGGCGAGCTGCGCGATCTCGTCCTCGCCGGGCGGCTGCGGGACGCGCCGGCTCAGGTCGGTGGCGCCGATCTCGGCGAGCTGCGCGCGGATCGCCTCGACCGGGCGCAGGGTGCGGCCGACGACCCGCCAGGTGATCCACGCGGCGGCCCCGGCGAGCAGCAGGACGCCGGCGGCGAGCACCGCCTCCAGCAGCCCGTTCACCAGGTAGGGCGGCACCCGCTCCGCCGCGTACACGACGACGGAGTCGCGCGCCGTGCTGACCCTGATCGCCTCGACCACGAAGCACTCGCGGCCGGGCCAGGAGCCGTGGCACTCGGTGAAGTCGCGGACCCGCAGGTTGCTCGACGGCCAGAGTCTGCTCACCGGCGGCCGGCCCGCCGCGGCGGATGTAGCGTTCGTCACACGCCCGCCGGGCTCAACGACCTGGATGAGGATCCGGCCCCCGCCGTCGTCGGGGATCGCGCCCTCCAGCGACCCGTCGCGGACGCCGCCGCTGACCCGGCGGGCGTCCGCCTGGGTCTGGTGGAGAAGATCAGCCCTGATCCCGCCGCGCACGGCGAGATCGACGCCCGCCGCGGTGACCCCGAGGACGAGCGCGGCGATCACGGCGGCGATGAGCGTGTCCCTGGCCCGGATGGACCGGGGGCGCATGCGCATGCTCCCTCCCGGGCACACGCTATCCGTCGCCGGCGAAAGGGGGACCCGAAAGTGCATGCCGGGTTTTCACCTTCGCTTGCCGGGACATCCCGTTTTATGACGGGTCTTCCGAAGCACAGGGACGGACACATGGGCAGGGACGTGGCTTCGGTCACCATCAGCGGCGAGGACCGGCGGCGGTACCGCGACAAAGTGCGCAGGTGCCTCGACGTGCTGGCCCGCATGCTGGGCGAATCCCAGTTCGACTTCGAGCGCCCCCACATCGGCCTGGAGATCGAACTCAATCTGATCGACGCGATCGGCGATCCGCTGATGCGCAACGCGGACGTCCTCAAGGCGATAGCCGACCCGGCCTGGGCCACCGAGCTCGGCCAGTTCAACCTGGAGATCAACATCCCGCCCCGCGAGCTCGGCGGGGAGGGCACCGGCGAGCTGGAGGCGGAGGTCCGCGACCATCTGCGGCACGCCGACGACCGCGCCCACGAGGTCGGCGGCCGGCTGCTCATGATCGGCATCCTGCCCACGCTGCGGCGCACCGACATCGGCGAGGAGACCCTCTCCTCCAACGCCCGCTACAAGATGCTGAACGACCAGATCTTCGCCGCGCGCGGCGAGGAGATGCGCATCGACATCGCGGGACACGAACCGCTGCGCATGCACGCCGACACGATCATCCCCGAGGCCGCCTGCACCAGCGTCCAGTTCCACCTCCAGGTCAGCCCCGACTACTTCGGCGCCTACTGGAACGCCGCCCAGTCCATCGCCGGCGCGCAGGTCGCGATGGGCGCCAACTCTCCCTTCCTGTTCGGGCACCGGCTCTACCACGAGACCCGCATCACGCTGTTCGAGCAGGCCACCGACACCCGGCCCGACGAGCTGAAGACGCAGGGCGTCCGGCCCCGCGTCTGGTTCGGCGAACGGTGGATCACGTCCGTCTTCGACCTGTTCGAGGAGAACACCCGCTACTTCCCGTCCCTGCTGCCGCTCTGCGACGACGAGGACCCCCGCGAAGTCCTGGACGAGGGCGGCATCCCCGAACTCGGCGAGCTCACCCTCCACAACGGCACCATCTACCGCTGGAACCGGCCCATCTACGCGGTCGTGAAAGGCCGCCCGCACCTGCGGGTCGAGAACCGCGTCCTGCCCGCCGGGCCGACCGTCGCCGACGTCGTCGCCAACGGCGCCTTCTACTACGGCGTCGTCCGGATGCTCGCCGAGGCCGACCGCCCCGTCTGGACCCGCATGTCCTTCGCCACCGCCGAGGAGAACCTCCACCGCGCCGCCCGCGACGGCCTCGACTCCACCCTCTACTGGCCCGGCATGGGCGAGGTCCCCGCCGCCGAACTCATCCTCCGCAAACTCCTCCCCCTCGCCCACGAGGGCCTGGACCGCTGGGGCGTCGACCCCGCCCGCCGCGACCGCCTCCTCGGCATCATCGAACGCCGCTGCGTCACCGGCCAGACCGGCGCCGCATGGCAGATCGCCACCGTCGACGCCCTAGAGCAGTCATACGGAGCCTCCCGCCAGGACGCCCTCCGCATGATGACCCGCTCCTACGTCGACCTCATGCACGACAACACCCCCGTCCACACCTGGCCCGTCGGGGGGTAGCTCTCCGGCGATCTTCACGGGTCCTGCACATTTCACCCGCTGGGCGTGCATATCGGGCTTCTAGAGTCAGTCGGGTGACTGGGAACGAGACTCGGGTCCTCGTCGTCGAGGACGAGCCGACGATCGCGCGGGCCGTGGCCGACCGGCTGGCGGCCGAAGGGTTCGGGGTCGAGGTCGCCGGGGACGGGCCGTCGGCCGTCGAGCGGGCGCGCGCCTACGAACCGCACCTCATCGTGCTGGACGTGATGCTGCCCGGGTTCGACGGCCTGGAGGTGTGCCGGCGCGTCCAGGCCGAGCGTCCCGTGCCGGTGCTGATGCTGACGGCCCGCGACGACGAGACCGATCTGCTCGTGGGCCTCGGCGTCGGCGCCGACGACTACGTGACCAAGCCGTTCAGCATGCGGGAACTGGTCGCGCGCATCCGGGCCGTGCTGCGGCGGGTCGAGCGGCCCGCCCTGGACGCGGCGGCGGAGGCGGCGGCGGACGGGGCCGTGCGGGTCGGGGAGCTGGAGGTCGACCAGCGGGCCCGGCGGGTGCGCCGGGGCGGCCGCGAGGTCCACCTGACGCCGACGGAGTTCGACCTGCTCGCGTGCCTGCTGCGCAACCGGGGGACGGTGCTGACCCGCGCCGTCCTGCTGGAGCAGGTGTGGGACTGGGCGGACGCGTCCGGAACACGGGTCGTCGACAGTCACGTCAAGGCGCTCCGGCGCAAGCTCGGGCAGGGTTTGATCCGGACGGTGCACGGCGTCGGCTACAGCCTGGAGGCGGCCCCGTGACCGGCCCCGCGACCGGCATGGTGACCGGCGTCGTCCACAGGCTGTGGGCGAAGTTCCCCCGGCCCCTCGACCCGCTCCGGTCGATCAAGGTGAAGTTCGGCGTCGTGGTCGTCGTGACCGGGTGCGTCGCCGTCCTGATCGTCCTGTGGGGCTACCCGATGGGGTTCCGGGCGCGGCAGACGCTGCCGGTCGGCGTGCTCATCTCGCTGGTCGTGATCCAGCTCCTCGCGCACGGGATGACCGCGCCGCTGCGGGAGATGACGGCGGCGGCCCGGGCGATGGCGCGCGGCGACTACAGCCGCCGGGTGCGGGCCACGTCGCGGGACGAGGTCGGCGAGCTGGCGCAGGCGTTCAACCGGATGGCCGCCGACCTCGCCGAGGTGGAGCGGCAGCGCCGCGAGTTCGTCGCGAACGTCTCGCACGAGCTGCGCACGCCGATCAGCGCGCTGCGGGCCGTCCTGGAGAACGTCGCGGACGGGGTCACGCCCGCGACGCCGGAGGTCCTGGAGACGGCGCTCGACCAGACCGAGCGGCTCGGTCGGCTCGTCACCCAGCTTCTCGACCTGTCCCGGGTGGAGGCCGGAGCGGCGGTCCTGGACCTGGCCGACATCGACGTCGCCGAGTTCGTGGACAGCGTCACGGCCGAAGCGCGCGCCGGTCACCCCGAGGCCGTGTTCGCGGCCGACGTCACGCCCGGCCTGCACGCCGTCGCCGACCGCGACCGGCTCCACCAGATCGTCGCGAACCTGCTCGACAACGCGGCCCGGCACGGCCCGGACGGACGTCCCGTCGCCGTCACCGCGCGGCCCGCGAACCCGCCGGGCGGTCTGATCATCGAAGTAGCCGATGAAGGACCCGGCATTCCACCCGAAGAGCGCGCCCGGGTGTTCGAACGCTTCTCCCGCGGCTCGGTCTCCGGGCCCGGCACGCCCGGCGGCGGCACCGGGCTCGGCCTCGCCATCGCGAGCTGGGCCACCGACCTGCACGGCGGCGACATCACCGTCCTGGACACCCCGAGCGGCTGCCGCATCCGCGTCATGATCCCCCCGAACATCGGAGAACCAGCATGACGACCAGCTCGCCGAAAGATCCGTCCGACCCCGCGAAGGACACGTCCCCACCGGCTGAGGCCCCTTCCGCGCCCGGCGAGAAGGCGGGTTCGACGCCCACCGGCGGCGCGCGGGCGCCGTCGGCGGGCGGGTTCGCGGCTCCCGGGCCCGCTCCGGTGGCGGGCGGGGCCGGGTATCCGGCGCGGACCGGGCATCCGCCGGCCGGCGCGGCGCCGTACGGGGCACGGGCGGGATATCCGCCGCAGGCGCCGTTCGTCTACCAGCCGACCAAGATCGAGAAGGCGCTGACCGGGTGGAAGCGGCCCGCGCGGGCGATGTCGCCGGCGCTGGTGGCGGGGGCGCTGATCGCCGGGGTGATCGGGGCGGTCACGGTCGGGCCGTCGTTGCGGAACGGGTTCTTCGGGGTCGGCGTCCTGATCGCCGCGGCGGCCGTCGCGTATCTGGCGGGCGCGTCGGCGTGGTCCGCGGGACGGGTCGTGCAGCCCGCGACGGGCAGGCGCCGGGCCCGCGTCAACCGGACCGGGCTCGTGTTCGGCCTGCTCGCCGTGGGCCTGTCCGCGACGGCGGCGGTGCGGGAGGCCGAATGGGTCGTCTTCCCCGCGCTGCTGCTCGCCGTCGCCATCGGCTCGTACGCGGCGTCCGGCGGGCGGTCGTGGCCGGAGGTCCTGTTCGGCGGGCTCGCGGTCCTGCCGGCGGTCGGCGCCATGATGCCGTGGGCGGGGCGCGGCGTGTACGGGACGCTCACGTCCGAGAAGGGGAACGCGTGGCCGGTGATCCGGACGACCCTGATCGCGGGCGGGCTGCTCGCCGTGTTCGGCGCGCTGTTCGTCGGCGCGGACGCCGCGTTCGGCAGCCTCGCCTCCGACCTGATCCCCGAAGTGTCGGTGGGCTCGGTCTTCCTGTACGCGTTCGCGGGCGTCGCGACGATGGTGCTGGCGTCCGCCGGCGCGTACCTCGGGCAGGCGCCGCCGCCGCTGCACCTGCTCAGCCCGGAGCCCGCCAAGCCCGCCGGACGCTGGTCCTGGGCGGTGCCGATCGCGGCGCTCGACCTGCTGTTCCTGGTGTTCTGCGCGATCCAGGCCCGCGTGTTCCTCGCCTCCGACAAGGACGCGCTGCTGCGCGCGACCGGGCTGACATACGCCGAGTACGCCCGGCAGGGGTTCTTCCAGCTCGTGGTCGTGACCGTGCTGGTGCTCGCGGTCGTCGCCGTCGCCAAGCGGTACGCGCCGGCCGGGCACGCCGGGACGGTCCGCGCCCTGCTGGGGCTGCTGTGCGCGCTGACGCTCGTCGTCGTCGCGGTCGCGCTGCGGCGCCTCTACCTGTACGAGGAGACGTTCGGCTGGACGAGGCTGCGCCTGTGGGTGCACGCGTTCGAGCTGTGGCTCGGCGTGGTCGTGGTGCTCGTGGCCGTCGCCGGGGTCGTCAAGGGACGCGTCGCCTGGCTGCCGCGCGCGGTCGCCGCCACCGGCGCGGTCGCGATGATCGTGCTCGCCGTGCTCAACCCGGACGGCTTCATCGCCGAGCACAACGTCGCCCGCTACAAGGAGACCGGCAAGATCGACATCCCGTACCTGCGGGACCTGTCCGCCGACGCGGTGCCCGCGCTGGACGAACTGCCGGGGCCCGCGCGGTCCTGCGCGCTGGCCGAGATCGCCGAACGGCTTGAGGACGACGAACCGGCGATGAGCGCCAACCTCTCCCGCGCCCGCGCCCGCGAGATCCTCGAGCGGCGGCCCGCCGGGGAGGGAGTCGACTGCTTCAGCTCGTCTCGTCCATGGTGAGCAGGGCGTACGCGGCGAGGGTCGAGTCGTCGGTGATGCGGCCCTCCCGGATCAGCGCCTTGAACCCGTCCCGGGAGAACCACTCGTGCCGCATGTCCTGCTCCTCGGGCTCCCGGTCGGGCTCGCCGGCCTCCAGGTCGGACGCGACGAAGACGTCGAAGCCCTGGCCGCTCGTCCCGTGCGAGCAGTTCAGGTGGCCAAGGTGCGTCAGCGTCCCGGCGCGCAGGCCCGTCTCCTGGGCGAGTTCGAGGCGGGCCAGCTCCTCCGGGTCGGCGCTCCGCCGGCCGGGGAGCGAGCCCTGCGGGAAGCTCCAGGTGCGCTTCCCGATCGGGTACCGGTACTCCTCGACGAGGTGGAATCCGCCGTCCTCCAGCGGGATGATCAGCACGAAGTCGGGTTTGTCGACGACGCCGTAGATGCCGCGCGAGCCGTCCAGCCGCTCGACCTCGTCCTCCCGGACGACCATCCAGGGGTTCTCGTAGACGATCCGCGTGCCGACCCGGCGGACGGCGGGCTCCTCGCTCATGCGATGCTCACGCTCCGGGCCCGTAGCGGTAGAGGAGTTCGTGCCGGTCGCCGACCACTACCCGGTGGGTGACCTCGACGATCCGGTCGTCCTGGTCGCAGGCGCTGCGCCACACGGTGAGGACGGGCTGCTCCGGCCCGATCCGGAGCGTCTCCTGCTCCTGCGCGCGCGGGAGCCGGCACGTCACCGTCTCCTCGAAGGTGATGCGGTGCCCGGCCTCCTCCAGCCGCGAGTAGATGCCGCCCGGACCGGTGTCGACCTCCCGCAGGATCGGGAGCTCGTCGACGATCTCCGGGATCACCCAGGTCGTCGCGGTCTGGACGGGCGGCTCCCCCTCCACGCCCTGGACGCGCGCCCGCTCCAGCACCCGCGTCCCGACGGGGACGTCCAGGCGGGGCGCGAGCCGCTCGCCGGCCTCGACCTCGGTCACGGTCGTCCGCGTGAACGGGCGGTGCCCGTCCCTGCGCGCCGACACGTGGAAGCCGCGCCACCCGCCGACCTGCCGGGTGATGTCGGCCGCCGCGCGCCGCACCTTCGGCGCCGCCCGGACCTGCGCGCCCGCACCGTGCCGCAGCTGGACGAGCCCGGCCTCGGCCAGCATCCGCAGCGCCCGCCGGACGGTCGAGCGGTCGGCGCCGTACTCGATCGCCAGCCGCCGCTCGGACGGCAGCCAGGCGCCCGGATCCAGCTCACCCTCGACGATGCGGGCGGCGAGCGCGTTGGTGATCGCCTGTGCCTTCGTGGGGGGTCGCGGCATACCAGATCCTGCTCCGGGTCAGTGCGTTTGACCTCACACCGTACAGAGCCCTCCCGTCCCGGCACCCTTTCGGGGTTCTGCGGAACGCGTTGTGAGGGGTGCTTGGTCGGCTTATGGTAGACCCACCATAGGCCGACCCAGGGAGCCCCGCACGATGTCGGCGATCATGTGCATGCCCGGATGGCGCAGCCAGCGCTCGGACGAGGGCCTGCGGGCCGTCAGGATCACCCAGCTGTCGGACTACCAGCTCCTCAACGGCTGCCTGAAGGAGATCGTCGCGGCGGACGAGGGCGAGTTGTGGCTGCTCTGCGACGCGCAGACCCGGCTCGCCGAGCGCGTCGCGACCGCCGAGCGGCTGCGCAGGTACCGCCGGAACTAGCCCCCGCGGCCGCGCTCCGGGTCACCGGTCGTCGGGCGCGGGCGCTTCGGCCTTGCTGTGCAGGACCTCGCGGGCCTGCTCGGCGGCGCGGACGGTGCTCTCACTGACGAAGTCGAGGAAGCGTGCGATGTTCTCCAGGCGGGCGGCGGCCGGGGTGCCCGGGCCGAGGACGCCGACGCCCTCCCGCGCGGTCTCGATGATGCGGGTGAGGGAGCGGGCGCTCGCCATCATCGACTGGTACCAGACGTCGTCATCGACGACGTAGCGCTCGCGGCGGCGTTCGTCGCGCTCCCGGCGGACGAGGCCCTGGCTCTCCAGGTAGGCGATCGCCTTGGACACCGACGCCGGGCTGACCTGGAGGCGCTGGACGAGTTCGGACGCGGTGAGGCTGCCCGCGTCGGTGAGGGAGAGGCAGCCAAGCACCCGGGCCATCATCTTGGGCAGGCCCGAGGCCATGAGGACGGTGGTGAACGTCTCCTCGTACTCGCGCACGGCCTCGGCGTCGCGTCCGTCGGCACGCGGGGGCGCCTGCCGCCCCCGGGACGGGGCCTGCCCGCGCCGGCGGGCACGGCGCTCGGTGGCGCGGTGCGCCAGGTCGGCGCGGTAGGCGGTCGGGTCGCCGTTGCGCATCACCTCACGCGTGATCGTGGAGGTGGGACGGCCGAGGCGCCTGGCGATCTCGGCGTAGGGGAGACCGTCGGCCAGCCCGAGCGCGATCTGCTGGCGGTCCTGCTGGGTGAGCCTGCCTCCCGGCATCGCGATCTCCTCGTTCGCCCTTCCGATGGCCCGAACATAGCGTTCACGTCCATTCGATTGCAACGATCGGGCCCGAATTGTTGCATTAAATTCGATGACCATTGCAACGATTTTCGGCCTTCTACCTGCGCAAATAATGTCAAAGCGCAACGATCTCGTTGTCGTTTTCTTGAAAGCAACGTAGCGTTCACGTCATCAGAAACAACAACGCAGCACCGGACAGCAGGGAGAGCACGATGCCCACCTTCGAAACCCCCGCCCCGATCACCGCCCACCTCGACATTCCCGCCAGGCGCGTCCAGTTCATCGCCGCCGACCGGACCGACACCGTGGTCGAGGTCCTGCCCGCCGACGCCGGCAAGGGCCGCGACGTGAAGGCGGCCGAGCAGACCACGGTCGAGTACGCCGACGGCGTCCTGCGGATCCAGACCCCGGCGAAGAACCAGCTCTTCGGAGCCTCGGGTTCCGTCGAGGTGACGGTCCAGCTGCCCGCCGGATCCGAGGTCCGGGCCAAGGGGGCCGGCATCGAGTTCCGCGGCGTCGGACGGCTCGGTGACGTCTCCTTCGAGAGCGCGCACGGCCCGATCAAGCTCGACGAGGCCGCAGGCGTCCGCATCGCCACCGCCGCGGGCGACGTCACGATCGGCCGCCTCACCGGCCCCGCGGAGATCACCACCACCAAGGGCGACATCGACGTCACCGAAGCGGTGCGCGGCAGTGTCGTGCTGAGCACCCAGGTCGGTGACGTGTCGGTCGGCGCCGCCCCCGGCGTCTCGGCGTCCCTCGACGCCGGCGCCACCCTCGGCCGCATCACCAACGATCTCAAGAACGACGGCACCGCCGGCCTGAACATCCGCGCCACCACCGTCAAGGGCGACATCGTCGCCCGCAGCCTCTGACCGCGACGCCTGAACGTTGGACCGGCCGAACAGGGCCGCCAGACCGGCCGGTCCGGCGGCCCTGAGCCTCTTCCCGACCCGTCGCCTCGACCGACCCCGGTCCGCGGCGACATCGCGGGGCCGGGGTCAGCCGCGGCGGAAGCTGACGACCTCGCCGGAGTCGCCGACCGCCTCGCGGGACGGCGGGATGATCCGCTCGCCCGCGTTGTCGGCCAGCAGCGCGCGGGCGCGCAGCACGATCTCCAGGTCGAAGCGCAGGTCCGGGTCGAGCAGCTGGTCGCCGAACAGCTCCTCCAGTTGGCGCAGCCGGTACCGGACGGTCTGCGGGTGGACGTGCAGCCGCATCGCGACCTCGTTGGCGTTGCGGCCCGACTGGAGCCAGGCCAGCAGCGTCTCGGCGAGCCGGTCCTGCTGGCTCGGCCGCAGGTGCGCGAGCGGCGCGAGGCGCAGGTCGGCGAGCGAGGTGATGAGCCCCTCGTCCTGGAACAGGATCAGCGTGGACATGTGCTCCACGCTGCGGATCACACCGCTCTCCGCCTCGATCACCCCGCGCTGGACGAGGGACAGCGTCTTGCGCGCCCACTGGATGGAACGCGCCGCCTCCATGAGCGGGACCGTCGGCCCGACGACGGCGAGGGTTCCGGCGAGGGCGCGGTCGACGAGCTTGGCGCGGCCGGGGCCGTCCGGGTCGGGGATGATCAGGCTGGGAGTGCGCCGGGTGAGGTCGGCCAGCACGTCCGGGGGGAACGCGGGGTGCCGGCTGTCCTGGTGGCGGCCGAGCGCGACCGCGGCGACCGTCCGGGGGACGGGCCAGTGTGCGGCGGCGGCGAGGTCGGCGATGGCCTCCTGCGCGGCGGGCGGGTCGGCGAACAGCAGGTCCAGCAGGCGCTTGCGGCGGCGCTGCATCTCGCCCGCGACGGCCGCCTTGGCCTGGGAGAACCCCTCGGCGGCGGCGTGCGCCAGCTCGTCCTGGAACTGCATCAGCACCTCGCCGACGGCGCCGAGCGTGCGGGGCGAGACCTCCAGCGCCTCGGCGCCCTCGGTCATCCGGCGCCAGGCCACCATGCCGCCGACCCGCATCGCGGTCTGCATGGCGTCGAGGCTGCGTCCCTCGCCGGCCTCGCCGCGGCCGATGGCGCGGAAGAAGTCGGTCACCGGGGCGGGGTCGTGCGCGGGGTCGGCCACCCGGTCCACGAAGTAGTGGAGCACGCGCTCGACGGCGAGCCGGAGGGTCCCCGAGTAGGAGCCGTCCCCGGGCCGGTCGTACTCCCTGACGCGCGTCTGGATCTCCTGGATCATGTCGTCCGCGACCTCGTCGAGGTGCGGTCGCATGTGATCTGCCAGTTCCCTGGGCAGATCCGCCCACGGGCGCCCGTTGGTGGTCGAACCGTCGTTCGCCACGGAACCTCCCCTTTTCGTCCCCCAGCGTTGCGCGCCGTACACAAGGGGTGATTACTTACTTATGGGACCTGTGTGAGGCAAATCATGACCCGAAGCGTGCTCGGGCGCAAAGTCTAGGTCGACCTTCGACCAGGATCGGCCTACCCAATGACAAGAATCGACACATCCGGAAGCTCGCGATCTTCCGGCGAGTCACCGAGCGTCCACGCTCCCTCACCGAAAGCACCCGCCGGAAATCGGCTCCGCCAGGCATAGCGGGGAGCCGCGGGGAGCGTCTCTAGGGGGACAGCAATTCGGAGGTGACGATGGATGCCGCGCAAGAGCGACATTTCCGTGAGTTCGTGGAGACGAGATCGGTCGCGTTGATGCGCTTGGCGTACCTGCTCGCCGGGGGCGACCAGCATGCGGCCGAGGACCTCCTGCAGGCCGCGCTCACCAAGACGGCGGCGCGCTGGAGGAGCATCGACAACCCCGAGCCGTACGTGCGGCGCACCATGTACCGCCAGCAGATCAGCACCTGGCGGGTGATGCGGCGGCGGCGCGAGACGCAGTCCGCCGCAGTCCCCGACAAGGCCGGGCACGACGCCACGTCGGCGGTCGACCTGAAGCTGACCGTGCGCGGCGCCCTGGCGCGCCTCACGCCCAAGCAGCGGGCGGTGCTGGTGCTGCGCTTCTTCGAGGACCTGCCCGAGGCGGAGGTCGCGCGCATCCTCGGCTGCGGCGTCGGCACGGTGCGCAGCACGACGCATCGCTCGCTCGCGCGGCTGCGCGAACTGGCCCCCGAACTGAACGACCTGAAGCCTGAGGAGGCTCACCGATGAAGCCGGACACGATCGTCGAGAGCACGATGGACGAGTGGGCGGAAGAGGCGCGGGTCCCCGCCGGCCTGGCCGACCGCGCACTTCGTGGACGCACCAGGCAGCGCTCCTTCAGGATCGCCCTGATCGGCGGGACGAGCTCGCTCCTCGCCGGCGCGGCCGCGGTGACGCTCGTCACCGGCGGCGGGTCGGTGCGGCCGGATCCGGCGGAGGTCGCCTTCGAGCCGGCGTCCCTGTCCTCGGAGACGACGACGCGCACGGACCTGAGCAGCGCCTTCCCCCGCCGCCTCGTCGCCGCCGGGCACATGGCCGTCGCCGCCTACTACATCCTCAACACGCCGCTGGACGCCGAACGGGGCACCCTCCACCGCACCTGGCACCTCTACAACCCGTCGAAGGGGGTGTACGAGGAGACGCAATGGTCGTACCTCAGCGTCGCGCCCGGCATGCAGCGCGCGGCCGTCCTCCAGGGCGCCCTGCCGACGTCCAGGGTCGGCGTGCTCGACATGAGGACGCAGAAAGTCACGCGCTGGATCAAGGTCGACAAGCCCGTAGGGGGGCTCGCCTGGTCGCCGGACGGCCGCCGGCTGCTTCTCACGTCCTACTCGGCGAACCCCGACGTCCTCGGCCGGGCGGCTGGGAAGTCGCCGAGGACGGGCTACTACGTCGTCAGCAACGCGGCTGAGCCCGGCACCTTCCACCCCCTGCCGGGGATCGCCGACAACCCGAACAACCGGCAGGACCTGGACTGGAGCCGGGACGGCAAGCTGATCTGGGCGCCGACCGCCACCGTCCCGTCCAAGATCTTCTACGACCTGAACGACCGGCGGCAGCCCGCGCCCGCGAGCGACGTCGGGGACGGCGTCCCGGCCGGCGCGGCGCCGGGGCGGGCGGGTGGCACGTCGGCGCGGACGGCGCCCTCCGATGAGAAGGCGGGCCTGTCTCCGAACGGCACCCTGCTGCCGACGTTCGGTCCCCGTCCCGGCCCCGCCGTCACGGTCACCGACGTGAACAGCGGCCGGAAGGTGGCGGTCCTCCCGATCCAGCAGGCCCTGGCATGGGCCGATGACAGCCAGTTGTTCGCCATCGGCTGCGACGTCAAGAAGTGCACCGGCAAGGGCGAGTTCCGCAACCGGCTCCTGCTGGTCACCCTGAAGGGGAAGATCACTCCGCTCACCGGATACCGCCGCTCCGACCAGCTCGGGACCTGGATCCCAATCTTCACCCATCGCTGACCCCCTTGGATCGCCGCCTGGCCGCCGCCCTGCCTGCGGGGTGGCGGCCCTTGGCATGTGCGCGGGGCAGCACCCGGAAAGTACTTGACGGATCGGAAAGTAGAAATTACTTTCCATCCAGGAAAGTACTTCTCAAGGAAGCAGGATCCCCTCGTGAACGACTTCACCGAAGCAGCCGACGCGCTCGCCGAGATCGAGCGGACCCAGCAGCGGGCGTACGCCGACCAGCGGCTTCCCGTCTGGCACGTGCCGAGCGTGGTCCTGGTGGGCTCCGCCGTCGGGGTGGGCACCGAACTGGACGGGATGCCCCGGACCCTCCTCATGACGGCGGCGGCCGTGGGCCTCACCACCCTCACCCTCATGCTCTCCGCCCGCACGCGCATCAAGTTCCGGCCGCGCACCTGGACACCGCAGGCCGGTGCCCTGATGGCACTGTGGATCACCTCGATCTTCGTGATCTGGGGGGTCGTCCCGCTCGCCGCCGGCGCGTTCACCGACTCGGGCGTCTGGCAGAAGACGCTCGCGGGCCTGGTCACCGCGGGCTACACGGCGGCCACCACGCGCTGGGCGGAGGACCTGGTGCGGGCGCGCCTGGCGGGGAAGGTCGTCCGATGACCCTCGACCCGATGATCCACACGCCGGCGCGGCTGCGGATGGTCGCGCTGCTGGCGACCGCGACCGAGGCCGAGTTCGCCTTCGTCCGCGACAGCCTGGAGATGAGCGACTCGGTGGTGTCCAAGCACGCCGGCGCGCTGGAGAAGGCCGGCTACGTCGAGATCCGCAAGGGGTACGTCGGCAAGCGTCCCCGCACCTGGTTCAAGCTCACCCCGCAGGGGCGCCGCGCGTTCGACGAGTACGTCGGCACCCTCCAGCAGATCGTCGGCCGCCCCCTCGCCAACGTCCCGGACGACGAGCGCTGACGCGGTCGCCACGGACGCCAGGGCAGATTCCGGCAGGCGCACGACGTCCTCTCGCCGTCATGCCAGGACGTGGTTCAGGACCAGATAGGCGCCGAGAGCCGTCATGGCGGCGGCGGACAGGCGCGTGAGCAGACGGGCCGTGGTGGGGCGCCCGTCCAGGACGGTTCGGGTGAGGGTCCCCAGGCAGAGGTAGAAGACGGCACAGGTGCCCAAGAAGGTGAGGCCGAGAACGCCGATCTGGCCTGCGATGGGCCAGCCGCCGCGGGGATCGGTGAACTGGGGCAGGAGAGCCACGAAGATCAGCAGGCCCTTGGGATTGAGGCTGCTGACGCCTATGCCGCGCAAGAAGGTGTGCCAGCCGGTGCCCGGCTCGGGCTCGGAGTCGGATGCGGCGGGGTGGTTGAAGGTCGTCACGCCATGCCACATGAGGTAGGCGCCGCCGACGAGGGTCAGGACCGTCAGGGCGGACGATGAGCCGGCGACCAGGGCGCCGACGCCGGCCGCCACGACGAGGGTGACGACGGCGTAGCCGGCGACCAGGGCGCCCACGGCGGGGACCACCGAGCGCCCGCGCAGGCCGGTGCCGATGGTGAACGCCCAGTCCGCCCCAGGGACGACGATGAGCAGGAGCGCAACCGTCCAGAAGGCGAGCACGGATCCGGCCGCCATGGTTTCCCCTCCCGTTGGGGACTATTGGGGGAAGGGTATTTTGAATGGACCCGAAGGTGTTTCCAAGTTCATCTCCGACTCGCGGGTTCCGTAGAAAGGTCTTCCAGATGGACGCCATTGACCGGAAGATTCTTGCCGTACTCCAGGAGGACGGTCGCCTGACGATCACGGATCTTGCCGCACGGGTCGGGCTGAGCGTCTCGCCGTGTCACCGACGGCTGCGGGAACTGGAACGGAGCGGCGCCATTCGCGGCTATCGCGCGGTCGTGGACGCCGCCGCACTCGGGCTGACGTTCCAGGCCCTCGTGTTCGTCACCATGCGGCAGGAGGACCGGGACACGCTGCTCGGCTTCGAGGAGGCGGTCGCCCGCGTGCCCGAGGTGGTGCAGGCGCAGCGGCTGTTCGGCGACCCCGACTACCTGCTGCGCATCGTCACCCGGGACCTGACCGCCTACCAGGAGCTGGAAGACGACGTGCTGAGCGCGTTGCCCGGCGTGCAGCGGCTGAACTCCACGCTCGTGATGAAGCACGTCGTGGACGAACGCCCGCTGCCCACCTGAGCGCCGTTCACCGTCTCACCCTGAGTCATATCCGCTGATCAGAGGATCGGGTCGTTTACCCACGAGAAAGGGTTTACACAATCCTCCTGGCTGACCAAGTCCGGTCAGTAAGGAATTGATCAGCCCATATTGACTCGTGCTCCGATAGGACCCCGACTAGGCTGCGATCTCATCGTTCTCTTCCGTCTTCCTGGCGCTCGTTCCGCGAGCGCCCTGCATGCCAGCCGCCGGTCCGCGGCACATTCCCCGCCATCGCATGGGCGCGTCTCTCGCTTCGCCAGGGCACGGAGAGTCCCGAACAGAGGAGAAAGGCAATGCGCGTAAGTCGGCTGGCTGCGGTGGGAATCGCTGCGGGATCCATGATGCTCGGCATGGCGGCGCCCGCACTCGCGGACACCACGCCCGAGGCAGGTCAGTTCTGTGCGAAGGACGACATCGGCAAGACGGCGAAGGACGCGGACGGCAAGCTCCTGAAGTGCGTCCTGAAGGACGGGGAGGACCAGCCCAGGTGGGTCGCGGTCGACCCCGGCGGCGACCCTGGCGGCGACCCTGGCGGCGACCCAGGGGGCGACCCCGGTGGCGACCCGGGCAACGAGAACCCGGACCCGAAGTTCAAGTTCGGCTACGACAAGGTGAAGCTGTCCAGCCTGCGCGTCGCGCCCGGCTACAAGACGACCTTCACCGTCACCTGCCCGACGGCGGTGACCATCACCGGCAACGGCTACACGCAGAACCCGCTGCCGGTGAAGAAGGCCGGTGACGACACCTGGACCGCCGTCGGGACGTTCCGCAGCAAGCTGCCCAACCCGACGATCGCCACGGTCGTCTGCAAGGGCTACGGGTCGGTCAAGTACAGCACCGAGCCCGACAAGCCCAACGGGAAGCCCGGCAAGGGCGGCCAGATGAAGCCCAAGACGCCGAAGATCCCCACCGGCCGCATCGACACCGGTGACGGCAGCATGTCCGCGCGCGGCGAGAGCTCGCCCGCGCCGCTGCTGGCCGCAGGCTGGGGCGCCCTCATGGCGGCCGGCCTCGGCGCCGTCGCGCTGCGCCGCCGGACCGTTCAGGAGCGGTCGTAACGGTGCCGGAACTCCCTGCACCGGCCACCGGTCGCCGCGTCGCGGGCGCGGCGACCGGTGCGCTGGTCATCGGACTGCTGTTCACCGGCTGCGGCGGGGACGGGGACACCGCCTCGCCCGGCACCCCGAAGCCCGCGGCGACGGAGACGACCGGCTCGACGGCGCCCGCGTCGAACGTCCGTCCCCTGGGCGAGTCGACGCCGACGAAGATCGCCATCCCGAAGATCGGCGTGTCCGCTCCGGTCGGTTCGATCGGGCTCCGTCCCGACGGAGGTGTCGAGGAGCCGCCGCTGAGCAGGCCCAACCTGGCCGGCTGGTACAAGGAGGGCGTCACGCCGGGCGAGGTCGGCCCGGCCGTGCTCCTCGGCCACGTCGACGCGAACGGCAAGCCCGCGGTGTTCTACCGGTTGAAGGACCTGAAGCCCGGCGACAAGATCCGGGTGGGCCGCAAGGACGGCTCCACCGCGACGTTCGCCGTGCAGCGCGCGCAGCGGGTCGACAAGAACGCCTTCCCGCACGAGAAGGTGTTCGGCGAGGCGCTCGACCACGCGTCCCTCCGCCTGGTGACCTGCGGCGGCGCCTTCGACAAGAAGATCGGCCACTACACCGACAACCTCATCGTCTACGCCAAGCTGATCGCTTCCTGACCCACACAGAAACGCCCGCCGGCGGCCACACCGGCGGGCGTTCCCCATCCCCGCCCCGCCTCTCCCTGTGGGTGTGACCCGACGTTCGCCGTCCTCATCCGCCGCACGCCCCGAGCCAAACAGCCCGACCGGCAGAGGGTGTTCGGTGTTCGGTCATGACCGAACACCGAACACCTCCGATCTGCGACGGGTAGGGCCTTAGGTGGTCAGGACGGGTCGTCGTAGGCGCCGACCGTGACGCGGCGGGTGAATGCGCGCCAGTCGGCGGACGTGAAGGCGAGCTTCGGCCCGTCCGGGTCCTTGGAGTCCCTGACTGCGACCACCTGCGCGACACCCGCGACCTCGACGCAGTCGCCACCATGGTGATCACTGCGACTTGCCTTGCGCCAGTTCACGGCTGACAGATCCGATGTAGGGATCATCCGTACTCCTCCAGGACGCTCTTGATCAGAGTCCGCGATTCCTCGACGTACAGCGCGTCACTTACAGCAGGTTGTACGTTACTGCGAGTGGCTGGCGACGGTCCGCGATTCGTGATGGGCATCCCCCTGTCCGGCGCTCTGGCCGTAAGCATTCGGGAGGCTTGGAAGGTGACGGTGAAGCACAGCCTGCACAAGCGGTGGGTTCCGGGAGCGGGACGCGACAATGACGAGGTTCGAGCAGGGCGTGAAGAGGCTCGCCTGGCGTTCGAACTGGGGAATGCCGTCCAACAGCGTCGCCTCGCCCTGGGGTTGACGCAGGCACAACTCGCCGAACGGGCTGGGCTGACCCAGCCCGCTCTCTCCCGGCTGGAGTCTGGTGGCTCGGCTCCGACGATCGGCGTCCTGGACCGGCTCGCGCACGCCCTCGGCGCCAGGCTGAAGGTGGAGTTCACCGACGCTGCCTGACGTTGGACACTCCGCGGGTCGGCCGGGCATGGGCGAGCCCCCGCCCAGTATGGGTAGGGGCTCGTCGGCGATCAGGCCAGGTCGTGGACGCCGACCGTGACGCGGCGGGTGAACGCGCGCCAGTCGGCGGACGTGAAGGCGAGCTTCGGCCCGTCCGGGTCCTTGGAATCCCTGACTGCGACCACCTGCGCGACACCCGCGACCTCAACGCAATCGCCGCCTTCATGACCACTAAGGCTCGCCTTGCGCCACTTCACGGCCGACAGATCCGGTGTGGGAATCATCCGTACTCCTCCATGACGCTATTGATCAGCGTCCGCGATTCCTCGACGCGAAGTGCGTCACCTCGCAGGGAGTTGTACCTTACCGCGAAGCTCGCGACGGTTCGTGGATCCGTGATGAGCATCCCCTGCCCGGCGATCTCGCCGTAGACGACGTCGGGCGCGTCGAGAAAGCTCAGGATGGTGAAGCTCCCCGTGAGCCCCGAGTAGTACTTGGCACTCATCGGGACGATGTCGATCGAGATATTCGGACGCTCGGTCATGGCCAGAAGATGCGCGAGTTGCTCGCGCATGATCTCGGGGTCGGCGATCTCGCGGCGGAGGGACGCCTCATCGAGCGTGAACCACGCGGTGGGAGCATCCTTCCGGGTCAGGACCTCCTGCCGCTTGAGACGTTCGGCGACGAGTCGCTCGGCCGTATCCGGATCTTGTTCGTGGCCGACGACCGCGCGGATGTAGCTCTCGGTCTGCAACAGCCCATGTACCAGCGTCAACTGGTAGATGCGAACCTGGCTGGCCTCGACCTCGCGTTCCACGTACTCGGTGAAGCCGGGCGGGAGGATTGCCTGGTGGCGGGTGTCGATGATGCGCTTCCACAGCCGCTGGAAGAGGCCGTTGGTCTTGAAGAAGGTGTCGAGGTTCTCGGCGAAGGTCTTGGACGAGACGCTTTTCGAGGATTCGATCTGGCTGATCCACTGGGGGGTGTAGCCGAGAGTTTCGGCGAGGGCGGTCTGAGTGAGGTCCGCTTCCATGCGCCACGCCACCAATTCCGTGGCGAATGTCTGAATTGCCGGGGCTTCATACGGTTCGCTCCGCGTTCCCATGGGGGGCTCCTTGTGAAACCCGCGCCCGGGTTTCGTTGATCTTTCGGGAGGTTGTGCACTCCTCTTGACATCTTGCTGGTCAGCAGTCATGCACGCTGCAATCCTTATAACACATTCACGGGCGGCGAATACGACCACGGGACCTTCCATGAAAGACACATTCTCGTTCGATAACCCCGCACTCGATCGGCTCCGCAAGGACTTTCCCGGGCACCACATCTGGCGGTCACGCAGATGGGACGGACGGCTCGGCGAATATGTCGCCACCCTCATCGATCCCAAGGCCGGAGTGGACGCGACCGTCATGCGCCCGGACCCGGTCGAACTGCGGGCCGAGTTGATGCGGGAGGCCGTGCGCGCGAGCGGCGCCTACCGGAGACTCCGGTGAGCTCGGCACCGGAGCGGGCCGTTCACCCCCAGACGGCCCAGGGGAGGGAGGCGGCGCGGGCGGTCGGGCTCCCCCCGGGCCCACCGGTCGCGCCGTCCCCGCTGGACGTCTGGCGGGCGCGTCGTCATCTGAACCGGCTCGCCCGGCGGCTGCGGCGGCGCGGGTGGGCGGCCCAGCCCCGTTATGGCGGGTCCCCGCCTCTGCTGCGGGTGTTCGACCCGCGCGTCCCCAGCGTCGGGGACAGCGTCACCACCGTCCGGGACGGGGATGGCTGGTGGTTCGCGTCGAGCACGGACGACCGCCTGGCGACGTGCTCCGATCTGGACGGCGCGTGTGTCGGAGTCGCCGAGATGCTCGTCCCGTGGGTCGTCCAGGCCCTCGGCGGGCGGAATCCCTGACCGCCGGCGGCGACATGACGGGGCACAGTCGCGCGTTGCGGCAGGCCCCGAAAGCGAACGGCGGGCCGTCCGTAGGGGCGGCCCGCCGTGTGCGCTGGATCAGGGGATGTCGACCACGTACACCATGCGCTTGCCGTAGTGCTCCGACAGCGACCACAGCCCGCTGCGGTTCGCGTCGGACCCGGGCCAGTACGACAGGTCCTCGGGGCCGATCGGGGTGTGGTAGGTGGGCACGAGCGGTTTCAGGACGCCGGTGGTCCCGTCCGGCTGGTCCTGCGGGGCCAGGACTCCGGCCGCTTCGCCGTGGCTCTGGTTCAAGAACCACTTGCCGTCGTGGCGGGTCGCTCCCTGGACGTTGTCGATCGGCATCGTGTAGGCGCTGTCGGCGCGCCAGCAGGCGACGGACAGGCTGGTGCAGGTGGCGTTTAGGGCCGGCTGCCCGGTGTCGCCGTTCAGCGGCCACGTGGCGACCCGCCCGTTGGTGTCGCCGCGGTCGAGGCGGCAGAACTCACCGGTGATGAGGTGGTCGTTGCCGGTACGGTCGAGCGACACGAACGAGGTGTTCGGGGAGCTGCCGTTGAGGCACTGGTAGGTCTGCGTGGTGCTGCGGGGCACCGAGTTGGTGTAGGCGGCGACCTCGGGCATCACGTACCGGTAGCCGTGCGAGTAGAACTTGCCGTCCTGTCGGCCGATCTTCGTGGTGTCGGTGAGGTCGGCCTTGTCGCCGGCCTCCTTCAGGTCGAAGATGTAGCGCATGTCGAACACGCGCAGGCCGCGTGCGGTGTCGGCCACGTAGAGGTAGTTGCCGTACCAGGCGATGCCGCCCGCGTGCAGCGAACCGTGGCTCACGTCCTGCTTGGTGCGCAGGCTCATGTAGCTGGCGTTACCCGAGGCGTTGACGAACGGGTACACCAGGAGGACGTGGGCGTACTTGCCGGTGTCGGGGTCGACGATCGAGATCCGCACCCCTTTCACGCAGTTCTGCTCGGCCCACGCACCGTCCTTCTTGTACTTGCACTTCTCACCCACGGCGGTGCCGTGCTGCTGCTGGTACCAGGTGGTGACGAACGGCTGGGCCGAACCCCAGTACTTGTCGTCCTGGGCGTCGGCGACCGTGGAGATGCCCTGCGGGGTCCACTCGTAGTTGCCGGACGCGGCGTTGTCGGCCCCGTTCCAGCAGAAGCTGAAGGTGAGCTGGTAGGCGAGCCCGTCGACGGCGTCCTTGTTGCACGCCGAGCCGTTGGCAGTGCTGCCCGTGTGGGGAGCCTGGGCCAGGATGTTCTGCACGCCGAGCTTCGGGAGCTGGGTGTCCAGCTGCTTGACCGTGTCCTGCAGCGCCGCCTGGTTCGTGGCGGGCCGCATGAGGTAGTTGTTCAGGCTGGGGGTGGGCCAGTAGTCGTCGGCGTGGGCGGGGGCCGCGACGGCCGACAGGCCGGCGGCTGCGAGCACGACGGCCGCGCATGCCCGGGTCAGTGCCCTCAGGCTGCGTCTCATGGTTGCTCTCCTCGGAGCGGTCACCTGGTCACCGAAATGACCAAGATCATGTACCGGAACGCGCCCAAACTGGCATAAGTCGTCTATTTCGTCATCCGCCGCGCGAGTCACCCTGAGCGATGCTTACACCGCTTATTGCAACAATGGCCAGCGTGCACCGATCAGTGGCCGATCATGCATGAAAGGGGCGTGGCAAAGGTCACCCCTGGAACGCCGACGGGCCCCGGCGCGCGGTGCGCCGGGGCCCGTACCGCAGTGCAGGTCAGCGGCGGTAGAGGTTCAGCTTCTCCTCGCCGATCTTCTCGCGGAGGGCCGGGTCGTCCACGCCCTGGCCCTCACCGGTGGCGCCGCACAGGACGGCGACCTTGCCGATGTGCTGGTTCGTCTGGACGGCACGGGTCGCCTCCCCCGCCTCGTCCAGCGGGAAGACCGAGGAGAGCGTCGGGTGAATCATGCCGAGGCTGAACAGGCGGTTCACCTCGACGGCCTCGTGGTAGTTGAAGCCGTGCGAGCCGATGATGCTCTTCAGCCGCATCCACAGGAACCGGTTGTCGTACTCGTGCTTGTAGCCGGTGGACGAGCCGCAGGTGACGATCTTGCCGCCGCGCTTGGCGACGTAGACGGACGCGCCGAACGTCTCGCGGCCGAGGTACTCGAACACGATGCCGGGGTCCTCGCCGACGAGGCCGCGGATCGCCTCGCCGAGCATCCGGCCCGCCTTCGGGTGGCGCAGGCCCTGCTCGCCGAGGTTCAGGTCGTTGCGGTTGATGACGTGCTCGCACCCTTGCGACCGGACGATCTCGGCCTTCTCCTCCGACGAGACGACGCCCACCGGGATGCCGCCGCCGTTCTTCACGAGCTGCGTCGCGAACGAGCCGAGGCCGCCGGTCGCGCCCCAGATCAGGACGACGTCGCCCTGCTTCATCCGGGCGCCGTGCGTGCCGACGAGCATCCGGTAGGCGGTCGCGGCGCACAGGGTGTTGGAGCCCGCCTCCTCCCAGGTGAGGTGCGCGGGCTTGCGGATGAGCTGGTTCGCCTTGACGATGCAGTACTCGCCGAGCGACCCGAAGTTCGTCTCGAAGCCCCAGGCGAGCTGCGTCTCCGACATCATGCCGTCGTCGTAGGAGCCGTGGTCCTCCTCGTCCACGTAGGACGGGGACAGGACGACCTTGTCGCCGACCTTCCAGTGCTTCACACCGGCCCCGGTGCGGACGACGACGCCGGAGCCGTCCGAGCCGAGGATGTGGTACGGCAGGTCGTGCCGCGCGCCGTACCAGCCCTGGCGGCCGAACTTCTCCAGGAACGCGAACGTCGGGACGGGCTCGAAGATGGCCGACCAGACGGTGTTGAAGTTGATCGCGGCGGACATCACCGCGACCACGCACTCGTCGGGGGCCAGCTCGGGCATCTCGACCTCGCCGACGTGCATGGAGCGGCGCACGTCCTTGTCGGTCTGGCCCTCGAAGATCCCGACCTCGTCCTTGCGGGTGAACGCGGCGCGGAAACGGGTCGGCAGGTCGATCTCCTGGAGCTCGGGACCGCTCGCGCCGGACCGTACGGCGTCGAGCAGGGCGTGGGACGAGCCGGAGTTGGCCATGGATCTCCTCCGTGGAACGACGGGGTTCAGGGGGTCGACGGGATTCAGGGGCGTCGGGGTTCAGGTGGGCCTCAGCGGGCCCTCGTGGGCGTCAGGACGGCGTCGCGCTCCCGCCGTCCGGCCAGCCGGCCCTCCAGGTGCGCGGCGAGAACCTCCACACCGGGCGGGTCGAGCAGGTTGAGGTGGTGCACCCCGGGGATCGTGACGATCTCCAGGTCGGAGCAGAGCCCGCCGAAACCGTTGGTCCCGTCGAGCACATAGCGTGCATCCCGGACGGCCCAGGGGGTCTCCTCGGGCGCGTAGTAGAGGATGACGCGTCCGTCGTACGGCTCGGGCTGGTACGCCTCCAGGGAGCGGGTGTCCTGGTGCGAGGTCAGCTGGTGGGTGAGGGCCGCCGGGGGGATGTAGTCCACGAGCGGCGCCGCGCGCTCCATGACGAGCGCGAACTGGGCTTCCTCGTCCAGACCGGACAGCTCCTCGTAGGTGAGGGTGACGTCCAGGCCGTACGTCTCGTTGATGTAGTCGGCGAAGGCGGAGAAGCGGCGGGCGAGGGTGTCGGACTCGTCGTCCACCGGCAGCGGCAGCCCCGCGTCGAACAGCGCGACGAACTCGACCTCGCGCCCCGCCTCCTTCAGCCGCCGGGCGGTCTCGTAGGCGAGGACGCCGCCGAACGACCAGCCGCCGAGCCGGAACGCGCCCTCGGGCTGCGCTTCGAGGAGGTGCCGGACGTAGCGGTCGGCGCGCTCCTGCACGGACGGCGCGTCCTCGAACCGCTCCAGCCCGTACACCGGCTGGTCGTCGCCGAGCAGGTCGACGAGCTGGCGGTAGCAGGCGGTGGTGCCGCCGGCCGGGTGCGCGATGAAGATCGGCCGGCGGGTGCCGGAGGGCTTCAGCGGGCGGACGGTCTGCCGGGCCGCCTCCTCGTCCGCGGCCCGGATGAACTCGGCGACGTTCTCCGCGGTCGGCACCTCGAACAGCTCGCCGCGGGTGACCTCGCCGCCGAGTTCGGCGGCGACGAGGGCGACGACCTGGTCCGCCTGGTGCTCGCGGCCGCCGAGTTCGGTGTAGAAGTCGGCGGTGACGCCGACGCGGTCGAGGCCGAGGACGTCCTCGAAGATGCGGACGGCGAGACGCTCCGCAGCGTCGCGTGGCATGACATATCCGGACTCGGCGTTCGAGACGGCCGTGGGCGCCGGGGCGTCCGACAGGCCGAGTTCGCCCGCCGCCCACTCCTCGAACACGTTCACGCTGGCGCCCTGCAGCAGCACCGATGCGGGGACGGTCAGCCCGAGGTCGTGCTCGACACCGCTCTTGATCCGGACGGCGACGAGGGAGTCCAGGCCGAGGTCGGTGAGCGGGACGGACGGGTCCAGGCGCTGCGGGTCGAAGCCGAGGACGGCCGCGATCCGGTGCCTGACCTGCGCGGCGATCATCTTGCGGGCGGTGGCGTGGTCGAGGTCCCTCAGCGCGTCCACGCCGGGCCAGTCGCCCGCGTCGCTCTCGCCCGCGCCGTCCGCCGCCTCGGTCAGCGCGGCGAAGTACGGCATGTCGCGGATCTCGGGGAACAGGCCGACCGCAGTCGCCGGGTCGAAGCGCAGCACGCCGGTCGCGGGCAGGCCGTGGACGAGCAGGGCTTCGAGGGCCTCCGCACCCTCCGCCGGGCTGATCGGGTCGATGACGGCGACCGACTTCTCGGTGGCTCCCCCGACGCGCGACCAGGTGCCCCAGTTGATGGTGGTTCCGGGCCGGTCGTTGGCGCGCCGGAAGGCCATGAGCGCGTCGATCGCGGCGTTCGCGGCGGCGTAGGCGCCCTGGCCGGGCGAGCCGAGCAGCGCGGCGGCCGAGGAGTGCGTGACGAACCAGTCGAGGTCGAGGTCCCAGACGGCCTCGCTGAGCCTGCGCGCGCCCTCGACCTTCGCCGTCCACACCCTGTGGAGATCCTCCGGGCCGAGGTCGGCGATCAGCCGGTCGTCGATCGCGCCGGCGCCGTGCACGATGCCGCACAGGCGCTTGCCGCCCTCCCGGGCGACCCTGACGAGGCGCTCGGCGGTGCCGGGCCGCGCGATGTCGCCGAGGACGACGCCGACGTCCACGCCGCTCTCGCGGAGGCGGGCGATCACCTTCTCGGCGTCGGCGTCCGGGCCGCTCCGCCCGGACAGGACGATGCGGCCCGCGCCGCGCTCGGCCAGCAGCCGCGCGGTGACCAGGCCGATCCCGCCGTACCCGCCGGTGATCACGTAGGCGCCGCCGCGCCGGACGGCGCGGCTCTTCTTCGCGGGCGCCTCCGGCAGGACCGCCTGCGCGAGGCGGGCCGCGTACCGGGTGCCGTCCCGCCAGGCGACCTCGCGGGCGTCGGCGCCGGCGAGCAGTTCCGCGACGAGGTCCTGCGGGCCGTCGACGTCCACGTGCGTGGCCCGCTGGACGGTTCGCTCGAACGCCAGCACGCGCGTGAGCGCGCTGACGAACCCGTGGGCCGGCAGCCCCTCCTCGCCGTTCAGGGGCAGGGCGCCGCGGGTCGCGATGTAGAGGCGGGGCCCGTCCGGCAGCGAACGGCTCACGCCGACGGCGGCGAGCACGAGTTCCTCATCGACCAGTTCGGCCGAGGGGACGAGCACGACGCCCTCGACCGGCTCGTCCATGGCCGGGTGCTCGTCCGGCGGCCGGTTCGTCACCCGGTGCCGGACGACCCGCTTGCCGCTCTCCTCCAGCCCGTCGGCCGTCGCGGCGGCGAGCGCGTCGTCCTCGTCGGACAGCACCAGCCAGGTCTCACCGGACGCGGGGCCGGTGTCGGCAAGGGGGGCTTCGTCCCACACCAACTCGACGAGCTTGTCACTGAGCGGGACGGGGACGTCGGAGCGCTCGACTCGACGCAGGACGATGCCGGTCGCCTCGGCGAGGAGGCCGCCGTCCGCGGACAGGAGCGTGACCGTGCCGGTCACGGCCTCACCGTCGCGCACGACCCTCGCCTGCACGTGGCCGCCGCGGTGGGTCGGGCCGTACACGCGGAGGCTGCCGATGGTCTCGGCCAGCCACACGCCGCCCTCGTCACCGGCGGCCTCGTCCGACAGCACGGACAGGCAGCGGTCGAAGACCTCGGGGTGCAGCCGGTAGTGGCGGCTGCCGCGCTCGGCGGCGGCGACCTCGGTGGTCGCGCCCGGCTCGGCCGTCGCCGGGGCGCGGTGGTCCTCCCCGACGTCCGCGCTGGCCAGCCGGGCCCACGTGCCCGCCGGCGTCAGCGCGTGGATCTCCACTCGCTGCTCCACCTCGGCGAAGGTCGTCGTCACGGTCGTGTGGTCGGCGAGGGCGAGCGGCCGCTCCATCCACAGGCCGTTGACGCGGACGCCGTCCGTGCCGAGCGCGGTCGCGCCGGCGGCGAGCGCCATCTCGGCGAACGCGGCGACCGGGAGCGCGTGCAGCCCGTGGACGGTCAGGCCGTCCAGCCACGGCTGGGCGGCGAGGCCGACGTCGGCGCGCCAGGCGTGCCGGTCCTCGCCGGGCAGCTCCACGTGCGCGCCGAGCAGCGGGTGCTCGTCGCTCTTGCCGGACGTGCGGGACGACAGGTCGACCCAGTGCCGCTCGTGGCGCCACGGCGACGCCGGGACGTCGACGACGCGTCCGTCCGGCGGAGTGGCGATCGTGTGGCCGTGCGCGGCGAGGGTCGCGAGCTGCGCGTGGAACGTCAGCGTGTCGTCGGTCTCCTCGCCCTTCCGCGCGCGCTTGAGCGTGTGGGTGACGAGCGCGCCCGTCCCGTCGAGGGTCTCGCCGACCGCGTGGGCGAGGATCGGGTGGGCGTTGACCTCGACGAACGTCCGAAATCCGTCCTCGGCGGCGGCCGAGACCGCGTCGGTGAGCCGCACCGCGTTGCGCAGGTTCGCGGCCCAGTGCGGGGCGCCGAGGGCCGTGTCGGAGGCGAGGTAGGCGCGGGGGTCGTCGAGGGCCGTGGTGTAGAGCTTCACGCCGTCGGCGAGCGGGGTGCCGCGCTCGGCGCCCACCTCCGCGAGGAGTTCGCGCAGCTCGGGGAGCAGCGGGTCGACCTGCGGGGAGTGTCCGGCGCCCTCGGCCTGGACCATGCGGGCGAGCCGTCCCTGCGCCTCGGCGCGCTTCACGACCTCGGCGACCTGGTCGGCGTCGCCGGTCACGACGGTCTGCTTCGGGGACGAGTGCACGGCCGCGTAGACCTCGGGCAGGCCGTCCGCGAGGCCGGCGACCTCGTCGGCGGACGCGCCGAGGACCGCCATCGCGCCGCCGCCGACCAGCCGGGTCAGCAGCCGGGAGCGGCGGCAGATGACGCGGACGCCGTCCTCGACCGTGAGCGCGCCGGCGACGACGGCCGCCGCGACCTCGCCCATCGAGTGGCCGACCACCGCGCCCGGCGTGACGCCGTACGCCTTCCACATGCGGGCCAGGCCGATCTGGATGGCGAACAGCACCGGCATGGTGTCGGCCGGGCCGTCCGGCTTGCGGCCCTCTTCGAGGAGCGCCCACAGGTCGGGGCCGCCCTCCTCGGCGAACAGGCCGTCCAGGTCGTCGATCGCCTCGGCGAAGGCGGGCTCTTCCTCAAGGAGTCGTTGCGCCATCCCGGCACGCTGTGCGCCATACCCGGAGAAGACCCACACGGGACGGCCCGGCGCACCGAGCGCGGAGCCCGTCACCACACCGGGGTGGGGACGGCCTTCGGCGAGGGCGGTGAGCCCTTCGACGAACCCGGCGCGGTCCCTGGCGGCGACGGCGGCGCGGGCCCGTCCACGGCCGGCACGACGGTGAAGCGTACGGGCGACGTCGGCGAGCTTCGCGTCCTGGTTCGGGAGCCACTCGGCGAGAAGGGCCGCATGGTCGCGGATACGGTCGTCGCTCGTGTCGGACAGCGGGAACGTCCGGACGACGGCCGGCTTTACCGTCGTCTCCTGCGCGGGGGCCTCTTCCAGAAGGACGTGCGCGTTGGTCCCGCCGAAGCCGAACCCGGACACACCCGCGCGCGCGGGGTGCCCCCTGTCGGGCCACGGGGTCTCCTCCGCGACGACCGCGAGGTGCAGCTCGTCGAACGGGATGTGCGGGTTGGGCTCCTTGTAGTGCGCGCTGGGCGGGATGACCCGGTGATGCAGCGCGAGGACGGCCTTGATGAGCCCCGCTATGCCCGCCGCGGACTCCATGTGACCGAGATTCGACTTCGCGGAGCCGAGCAGCAGCGGCGCGTCCTCGTCACGTCCCGCGCCGAGGATCTCGCCGACCGCCTTGGCCTCGATCGGGTCGCCCAGGAACGTCCCCGTCCCGTGGGCCTCGACGTAGTCGACCTCGCGCGTGTCGACGCCGGCGGTCGCGTAGACGTCCCGCAGCAGGGCGCGCTGGGCCTCGGAGTTGGGGGCGACGAGGCCGTTGGACCGGCCGTCGGAGTTGACGCCGGAGCCCTTGACGACGGCGAGGATCCGGTCGCCGTCCCGCTGCGCGTCCGACAGGCGCTTCAGCACGACGGCGCCGCAGCCCTCCGCGCGGACCATGCCGTCGGCGGACGCGTCGAACGCCTTGCAGTGCCCGTCCGCCGCCGTCCCGCCCGCGAGGTCGAACGTCATCGTGACGGTCGGCGACAGCAGCAGGTTCACGCCGCCCGCGAGCGCCACGTCGGCCTCGCCGCTGCGCAGCGCCTGGACGGCGAGGTGCGTGGACACCAGCGACGACGAGCACGCCGTGTCGACGATCATGCTGGGGCCGCGCAGGTCCAGCAGGTACGACAGCCGGTTCGCGATGATGCTGAGCGCGGCGCCGGTCGCCGTGAACGGTTCCAGGGACGCGAGGTCGGACGCGGTGAACGCCGCGTACTCCGGCGCGGAGACGCCGACGAACACGCCGGTGCGGCTGCCGCGCAGCGACGCCGGGCCGATGCCGGCGTGCTCGAACGCCTCCCACGCCACTTCGAGGACGAGGCGCTGCTGCGGGTCCGTCACCGCGGCCTCGCGCGGGGTGATGCCGAAGAACTGCGCGTCGAACCCGGCGAGGTCGTCCAGGAAGCCGCCGAGCCGGGTCGTGTTCGCGAGGAGGTCGCCGACCTCGGGGGAGCCGTCGTCGAACGGCTCCCAGCGGCCGTCCGGCACCTCGCGGATCGCGTCGCCGCGTCCGGTCAGGAAGCGCCAGTAGTCGGCGGGGCCGGTCAGGTCGCGGTCGCCGCCGGGGAAGCGGCAGCCGATGCCGACGACCGCGATCGGCTCGTCGCCGGCGGCCTCCCGGACGGGCTCCGGCGCGGCCTGCGCCTCCCGCGGCGTGTCGCCGCCCGCCAGCGCCACGGAGAGCTTGTTGATCGTGGGGTGCTCCCAGACGAGGGTGGCGGGCAGGGAGCGTCCGAGCATCTGCTCCAGCTCGCCGGCGATCGAGACCGCGTCCCGGGACGCGAGCCCGAACTCCTCGAGCGGACGGTCGGGGTCGACCTCGGCTGCGGTGGTCCTGGAGCGGCGCGCGATCTGCTCGATCAGGTGCCGGCGGATCGAATCCTCGCTGATCCGAGTCTCGTCCTGCGGGGTCTCCCGCGCGGCTCCGGAACGATCATTGCTCTGCATGCGCTGGGGTCCCCCCATGAAACCGGGATCGTTCATCGAAGCGGAGGGACCACTTTGTCCTACAGTGACCGGCTTACGATGCGCACCCAGACCACTTTTCTCATCGACGTCTTGTCACGGTGATGACAAGACTCGGGAGTAACCAATGTGGCCTGATGGGATAGTTGGGAAGGCCCGGCAGAGAGTCGGGGCTGAGTAACGAGACGCCAACCAATAGTAACAATAGCGACTACTGCTTTTAGGGGGAAGCGGCGGATTTCCCCGCGGTGCGGGACCCCCGCCGTACGGACTCTTGACCCGGGGCCGATACCGATGGGCGCTGGCGGTGGTGGCCGTCAGCGCGTTCATGACCACCATGGACAACACGGTGGTCTTCACGGCGCTGCCCACGATCATGGCCGACCTCGACATGTCGTCCTCGGCCAAGGACTGGGTCGCCACCGGGTACATCCTGATGTTCTCCTGCCTGATGATCACGGGCGGGCGGCTCACGGACGTCTTCGGCTGCCGGCTCACGTTCACCTCCGGCATGGTCGTCTTCACCGCCGCGTCCGCCGTCTGCGGCCTCGCACAGAGCTCCGACGTGCTCATCCTCGCCCGCATCGTGCAGGGCGCCGGGGCCGCGCTCTCGCTGCCCGCCACGCAGGTGATGGTCACCGTCGGCCGCACCGACAAGCAGCGCTCGATCGGCAACATCATCTTCATCGGCGCCGCGTCCGGCGCGACCGCGCTCGGCCCCACGATCGGCGGGATCATCGTCCAGCACTGGCACTGGGGCTGGATCTTCCTGATCAACATCGTGCCCGGCATCATGGTGATCCTGCTCGGGCTGTTCGTCCTCACCGGGCAAGGCGAGAACAAGCACTCCCGCATCGACCTGCCCGGCGTGCTGATCTCCGCGACGATGCTGTTCGCGTTCATCTACGGGCTGGAGTCCGGCAACAAGCACGGCTGGACCGACCCGTCGGTGCTCAGCGTCTTCGCCCTCGGCGCCATCGCGCTCGTCTGCTTCGTCGTGGTGGAGAACTGGGCCCCCGACCCGATGATCGACCTGCGTTTCTTCCGCAACCGGGTGTTCACCGGCGGGCTGCTGTCGCAGATGCTGTACGGCATCGGCTTCAACGGCATGATGTTCTACTCGCAGCCGTTCCTGCAGCGCTTCCTCGGCTTCTCGCCGCCCGAGGCGGGCCTGGTCATGCTGCCCCCGGCCATCGCGATCATCGTGCTGACCCCGCTGGCGTTCCTGATGGCCGCCAAGATCGGACCACGCCCGGCGATCGGCGCCGGGATGGCGCTGATGGGTCTCGGCATGGTGCTGTTCTCCATGCTGAACGTCGGCGACGGCTACGCCGACCTGATGCCCGGGGTCATGCTCGTCGGCGTCGGCGCCGCCCTCGGCATGCCGCTGGTGATGTACGTGCTCAAGGCCGTCCCGGAGAAGCGCGCCGGGGTCGCGAGCGGCGTCATCAACGTGATCCGCGAGGCGTCCGGCGCGTTCGGCATCGCCATCGTCGGGCTGCTCGTCCACCACGTGCCGGACGAGGGCGCGAGCGCCGCCGAACTGGAGACGTTCCGCGCCGGCACCTCCTCCGGCCTCATCCTCGGCGCCGTCCTCGTCCTCATCGGCGGCATGATCAGCGGCCTCACCCTGCCGAGCCGCCGCGGCTGGCTCGGCCCGAAGCACGGCAAGTCCTCCCCCATCGTCCCCGACACCCCGAAGTTCGACCCGGCGGCGACACCGCGCGACCCGCTCCCGGCACTGGCCGCATCCGCGTCCGAGCCGCTCGCCGCCCCTGTCGCCGTAGCGGGCACCGCCGGGTCGAGCACCGCCGCGTCGAGGACCGCCGTAGCGGGCACCGCCGTGGCGGGCGCCGCCCCGCCCGACGTGCCCCTCCCGCTTCCCCTCACCTGGGAGGACGAACCCATGCCGGACGACCCCGTGCCCGCCCCGACCCCCGGCCCCCACTGGTGGGCCGACGACGAGCTCAAGCCCCCGGACGACACCTACACCTGGCAGGACGACGACCGTCCCGTCCCTCCGACCCCCTGGCCGGCGCCCCCCACCGCCCCGCCGCCGGTTCCCGAGCCCCCGGCGTCCGCCGTCCCCGCACCGGCGAACCCCTGGGACGACCGGCCCGTCCCCGAGGCGGCACGCCCGACAACCCCGATACAGGCGATCCCTTCACACATTGACCAGCCCCCGGACGTCACCCTTCCGGACAGCGGGAGCGCCGCTCCACCGGTCGCCCAACCCGGTGTCACGCCAGGGGCCAACGAAGCACCGCCCGCGATGAGCACGCCGGAAGACCCCGTCGCGATCGAGAAGGAGCCTGTCGCCTTCGAAAAGGAGCCTGTCGCCTTCGAAGAGGAGCCCGCGCCAGACCAGGGCACCACTCGGCCGGCCCAGGCCGTCCTGCGGGCGTCGTGGAGCCCCGAGGCCGCGGAGCGGGAGGCCGCGCTCGGCCAGGAGGCGCCGACGGCGCGGGAGGGCGACCTCGGGGAGGACGGGGAGCGGCCGGAGCCGCCGGAGGGGTGGTACCAGCCCTACGTCCCGGCACCGGAACCCGCGGAGGATCCGCAGGTCAACCCGCGTAGCGACGCCTGGTAGGAGGAACCCGTGAGCAGAATCACGATCTTCGCGGCGGGGTCGCGCGGGGACATCCAGCCCTGCGTGGCGCTCGGGCGGGCGTTGCGTGCGCGCGGGGACGAGGTGCGGCTCGTGGCGAGCGCCCGGTACGCACCGATGGCGGTCGCGGCGGGCCTGGAACTGGCCCCACTGACCGCCGATCCGACGGAGATCCTCGAATCGGACGCCGGGCAGGAGTTGCTCGCCGGCGGGCGTAATCCGGTGAAGTTCCTGGGCGGCTTCCGGCGCATCCTAGGCCCTATGGCAGAACGGCTGCTGACCGAGTGTTTGGATGCCTGTAAGGACGCGGACCTCATCTTGGGTCCCACGCTCGGTTTCCTTCCGAGGCACATTGGTGAGCATCTCGGAGTTCCGTGGGCGCTGATTCATTTCCAGCCGAGCGAGCCGACGGGCGCGTTCCCGCATCCGCTCGTCCCGCAGGCGCGGGTGCTCGGGCCGTGGGCGCGGAGGGCGAGCTTCCGGGCCGTCGACCAGATCGCCTGGCAGCTGTCCCGGCCGTTCATCAACCCTTGGCGGGACGAGACGCTGGGGCTGCCGCGGCTGCCCCTGCGGGGGCAGCGGCCGGACGGTGCGGTGCTGGCGTGCTTCAGCCCGGTGGTCGTGCAGAGGCCGCGCGACTGGGGAGCCAATGTGCACCTCACCGGATATTGGTTCCTCGACGAGCCCGAGTGGGAGCCCCCCACGGAGCTTGCGGAATTCCTGACGGCGGGCCCCGCACCGGTTTACGTGGGGTTCGGAAGCATGGTTCCGAAGGACTCCGAGATGACCGACCTGACCGTGCGGACGGCGTTGAAGCTCGCCGGGGTGCGCGGCATCGTGCAGGGCGATCCGGAGAGTTCGGACGATCAGATCCTCGCGGTCCGGGACGTCCCGCACTCGTGGCTGTTCCCGCGGATGGCGGCGGTCGTGCACCACGGCGGCGCGGGGACGACGGCGGCGGGGCTGCGGGCCGGCGTGCCGACCGTCGTGTGCCCGTTCTTCGGCGACCAGCCCTACTGGGGCGAGCGCGTGGCGGCGCTGGGCGCGGGGCCGAGGCCGCTGCCGTTCGGCGCGATGACGGTGCCGCGGCTCGCGTCGAAGATCCGGCGGGCCGTCCAGGACCAGGAGATGGCCGACCGCGCGGACGACCTCGGACGGCGGATCCGGGCCGAGGACGGCGTCGAACGCGCCCGGGAGATCGTCGACTCGCTCGTGCGCATTCGCTGAACCGCCACCACGGCGACTACCCGATGTCGTCGACCGGGGTAACGCGACGCGCCGCGGCGGCGGGTCAGGGGCCGTCGTGGTCCGGTACTTCGGCCCAGGACCAGCCTGCCCCGTCCGGGCTCGGGACGATCGCGCGCCTCGTGCGCGGGCTGTGCGACGGCCTCGGCTGGGGCGGGCCGTCCGCCCACGGGCGCCACGGCGCGCCATGGGCGGGCGCGGGCCCGTTGCTCGCCTCGCCGTCCGGCGTCCGGAAGACCAGCCGCGGCGGCTCGGCCGCCGCGCGGGCGGCTTCGTGCGCGTCCACGCGCGCCGGGGCCGACGGCGGCCCCGCCTCCTCCCAGTTCAGCGCGTACGGGAACGGCTGCTCGTCCGGGAGGCGCGGCGGCGCGACGGTCGCGCCCGCCGGGACCACGGCGGAGTGTTCGCGCAGGTCCATGCGGGCGTGCAGGCCGGCGAGGAAGCCCGGCAGCCACCAGTTCGCCGAGCCCATGAACCGCATCGTCGCCGGGACGAGCAGCGAGCGGACGAGGACGGCGTCCACGACGACCGCGACGAACATGCCGACGCCGATCAGCTTGACGACCGTGATGCCCGCCATGCTGAACGCGCCGATGACGACGAGGAACAGCAGCGCGGCGCTGGTGATGATGCCGCCGGTGTGCTGCATGCCGGACGCGACGGCGACGCGGTTGTCGTGGGTGCGGTCCCATTCCTCCCGGATCCGGCTGAGCAGGAAGACCTCGTAGTCCATCGACAGTCCGAACACGACCGCGAGGATGAGGATCATGCTGGTCGCCTCGACGCCGCCGGTCGGGGTGAAGTCCAGGACGCCGGCGAGATGCCCGTACTGGAAGCCCCACACGATCACGCCGAACGACGCGCCGATCGACAGGACGTTCATCACGATCGCCTTCAACGGCAGCACGATCGACCCGAAGAACATGAAGAGCAGGATGAACGTGGCGACCCCGACGAAGAGCGCCATCTTCGGCAAGGTGCGCATCAGGCTGGACATCAGGTCCATCTGCGAGGCCGTGCTGCCGCCGACGTCGATGTGCATCGGGTAGCCGTCCTTGGACAGGCTCAGCCCGCGGATGTCGGTGACGAGGTCCTGGGAGCGCTGGTCCATCGGCTCGTACTTGTGGGTGACGGAGATGCGCACGCCCCCGTACGAGCCCGAGTATCCGGTGAACTGGGCCTCCGTGACGCCGGGGAGCTTGCCCAGGCGCTGCCGGAACTCCTCCAGGTAGGGCGGGATGGGGTCGTCCTTCTTGGCGGGCCTCCAGTCGCGCGGGATGAGGTCTCCGGAGACGACGACGTCGATGGGCTCGGCGGAACCGTTGGGGAAGTCCTTCTTGATGGTCTCGACGACGGCGCGGGTGGGGCTGTCCTTGGGCAGGACGCGGGCGTCGACGCTCCCGAACTGGACGTTCAGGAACGGCACGAACATCACGCCCAGGATGACGAGTACCACCGTGAAGTACGGCAGCGGATGCTTCATCACGCTGTGGCCCAGGCGGTACCAGAAGCCGCTGTCGGGGTCACGCTGCGCGCGCTTGGCCGAAGGTCGCCGCCACGGCATGCGTCCGATCTCGACGCGCGGCCCCAGCAGCGCCAACAGCGTCGGGAGGAGAACCGTGGCTCCGAAGACGGCGACCATGACGGTGGCTATGCCGGCGAGCCCGATCGTCCGGAGGAACATCTGCGGGAACAGCAGGAGACCCGCGAGAGCCGCCGACACGGTGATGCCGCTGACCAGGATGGTGCGGCCCGCAGTCGCCATGGTGGTGGCCAAGGCCGTCTGCTGGATCGGCTTCAAGGCCGCCCTGTAAGACTTCTTCGCGGCCTTGCGCGCCGCCCTGCCTCGCTCCCGTTTCCAGGGTTTCCCTGGTGGAAGCCCCTGCACGGACATGCCGCGTTCCAGTTCCTCACGGAACCGGCTGATGATGAACAGCGAGTAGTCGATCGCCAGGCCGACGCCCATCATCGTGACGACTTCCAATGCGAAGGACGTCACGTCCGCCGCATACGTCACCACGTGGAGGACGGTCAGTCCGCCGATGGTCGAGAAGATCGCCACGGCCATCGGCAGGAGGGACGCCATCCACGCGCCGAACAGGATCATCAGCAGGATGAGCAGCGGCAGCGCGGTGATCAGCTCCGCCCGGACGATGTCGGTGACGACCTGCTCGCCGAACTCCTCGCCGAGCGGGACGGCGCCGCCGTACTGGACGCGGAGCCCCGGTGCCGCCAGCCGGTCCTTGATGGCGTGGTAGTCCTCGGTCTTCTCGGCGCCGGTCTCGCCCCGCAGCTTCACCGCGACGAACGTCGAGCGCCGGTCGTGCGCCACGAACGAGTTCGCCGCCTCGCCGTCGAACGACCAGTAGGAGATGATCTCATCGACCTGCGCCTTCGGCAGCCGCGCCACCGTCGTGACGACGCTCGCCTGGTAGCGCGGGTCGTCCACCGTCGTCGTGTCGCTCGTGTAGAGGACGAGCACGTCGGGGTTGGTGCTGCCGAAGTAGGTCGCGCCCAGCTTCGCGACGAGCGTCGAGGACGCGTCCGGGTCCTCGAAGCCGCCCTCCTTGAACTTGGCGAACACGCCGAGGCCCCAGGCGCCCGCGACCACGGTCGTCACCAGGATCAGCACGAGGCTGGTCCAGCGTCGCCGGTGGATGAGACGCCCCAGCCCCGAAAGCATGATCCTCCTGTTGCGTCGCGGCCGGCGGGCCGCACCGGATGCGAGCTACTTGCGGGACGCCAGACGGGCCGCCGTCGTCGGCAGCTCGCCGTCAAGGTAGCGCTGCCGCGTCGCCGCACGTGCGATCTTTCCGCTCGACGTACGCGACACGCCACCCGGTTCGATCAACACGAAGTCGTGGACGCTCATCTCGTGCTCGACGTTGACCGCGCCGCGCACCGCCGTCTCGACCTCTTCGGTGTCCAGCCGTGCGAGAGGGACGCGCCGGTTGCGCTCGGCGACGATCACCAGTCGTTCCGTCTCGTCCCCGGTGAGCGCGAACGCCGCGACGTAGTCGGGACGGATCGCGGGGTGCGCCTCCTGCGTCGTGACCTCGATGTCCTGCGGGTAGTGGTTGCGGCCGTCCACGATGATGAGGTCCTTGATGCGGCCGGTGACGTACAGCTCGCCCTCGTGGATGACGCCGTAGTCGCCGGTCTTCATCCAGGGCCCGGCGGGAAGCTCCCCGGGCTCGCTCAGCTCGCCGCCGAACGTGTCCTGGCTCCGCTCGGAGTTGCGCCAGTAGCCGGGCGCCGTGTTGGGCCCGTGCACCCAGATCTCGCCGACCCGTCCGTCCGGCTGCTCGACGCGGGTCTCCGGGTCGACGATCGCGACGATCTGCCCGCACGGGCGGCCGCACGACACGAGCTCGGATCCGCCCTCGCTGAGCCGCAGGTCGCCCCGGGTGAGCGCCTCCCGGTCCACCGAGATGATCTTCGGCGGGGCGTCCTCGGCCGCCGCGGTCACGAACACCGTCGCCTCGGCCAGCCCGTAGCCCGGCGCCTGCGCGCCCGGACGCAGTCCCGCCGGGGCCAGCGCGTCGGCGAACATCGCCAGCGTCGACGTGCGGATCGGCTCCGCGCCGTTCAGGCAGGTCGTCAGCCCGGACAGGTCCAGGCCGGCGATCTTCTCCGGCGTGGCCATCGACGCGACGTACTCGAACGCGAAGTTCGGCCCGGCCGTGTAGACGTTCTTGCCCGGCCGCTGCGCGATCAGTTGCAGCCAGCGCAGCGGGTTCATGATGAACGACACCGGGTCGGTGTAGATGGCGTGGTCGCCGTGCACCAGCGGCAGCGCCATCGTCGCGATCAGGCCCATGTCGTGGAACAGCGGCAGCCAGCTGACCAGCTCGGGGTTCGGCTTGTCGGGCGCCCACCCGGTCCACAGCTGCGCCGCGTTCGCCGTCACGTTCCCGTGCGTGATCTCCACGCCCGCGGGGCGGCGCGTCGACCCCGAGGTGTACTGCAGGTAGGCGAGGTCGTCGAACGCGACGGGCTCGTCCTCCCACCGGCCGGCCATCGCCGGGTCGACCTCCTCGGCGAAGAGGATCTCCTTCGGCTGCGGGACGTCGTGGTCGGCGAGGAACTTCTCCACGTGCGGCAGCGCGTTCCGCGTCGTGACGATCACCGCGGGCTCGGCGTCGGTGTAGGCGCCGATCAGCCGGTCGGCGTGCCCGGGAAGGTCGGGCGAGAACAGCGGCACCGCGATGACGTGCGCGTACATGGCGCCGAGCATCGTCATCATGTACTCGAGCGTCTGCGGCAGCAGCAGCGCCGCCCGCTCCCCCGGCCCGGTGACCTGCCGCAGCGTCGCCGCGACCGCACGTGCGCGCCGGTCCGTCTCCGCCCAGCTCACCGTGATGTGCGCGCCCGCCGGGTCGGCCGAGTAGTCGACGAAGGTGTAGGCCGGCGCGTCCGGCTTCTCCCTCGCCCACCTCGCGACCCGTTCGATCAGCGGAGTGCGGCCGGAGCCGCCGGGCAGCAGATCGGGAAGCAGCGAGCCCAATGCCATGGATCATTCTCCCGGGGGGACGGGCCGGACGGGGCCCTGTGCGGTACGGGTGGGCGCCATCGGCGGATGTGGCCGCGTCGGCCGGACGGCTGTGTCTGGACGCTCCCGGCGACCGGCGATGATCGTCAAGCTACCGGATGGTAGTCAGTGCGCGATATTAGCTCGCGGTCACATTAGCCGAACCCCGGTTTGTCACCGCCGTGACAACAGGATTCGCCTCAGCGTCCGTACCGTCACCGACGGTGCGGGGGACCGGGAGCTCCGCGAGGTAGCGGCTCTGACATAGCGGACCCCCTGTCCGTCACGACAGTGTTCACTGTCAGGCGGTCAGCCTACTGTCACCGGCCTGCCGCGGGCCGGCTTCTCCGTCACTACGGCTGTCCAGTAGTGGAAACGCGACCGTTCCCGTCGTCAGCTACCGGACACCGCGCGGTGCAACACCAGCCGCCGCCGCAACAGCCCGAGGCAGGCGACGCCCCACAGCAGACCGATCTCGGCCACCAGCGCGATCCCGATGACGACCATCCAGTCCGTCTCGTCCTCCTGCTCCACCCCGGCGGGCGACATCAACGTCATCCGGCTCTCCCTGGCCGCGACCTGCGGCACGACCGGCGCGTTCACAGGCGGCAGCACGACGGCCTCGGGCGGCGACACGGCGGGCAGATCCGGCAGAGCATCCCCCGGAGGCTCCTCCAGCAGCCCCTCGGACGGCATCCCCGCAGACGGCATCCCCGTAGATGGAGGGCCATCGTCCGCCCCAGAAATCGGCCCAGACGCACAAGTCTCATCGTCGGCATACGCCTCGCCGTCCGCACACTGGTCGTCCCCGAAAGAGGAGTGACCGTTCGGACTCGACGGACCCCCCGAAGGCTGCACATCACCCGACGCGGGCGCATGACCGGAATGACCGCTCACCCTCGGCTTGGGAGCGGAATGCGAATGACCACCGCTCGCCCTCGGCTTCGCACCGGAGGGCCGCACATCACCAGACGCGGGCGCATGACCGGAATGACCGCTCGGGCGCGGCTCCTGGCCGGACGGTTGCAGGGGCGGGCACGGTCTATCACTCGACGAGCCGGGCGTGCACTGGCCGGTGTCCGCGCTGGAATGGGCGGATGGGGTGGGCCTGGCGCCGGACGGGTTCGTCGTGACGCACGGCCTCCCTGCGGTGCTCGCCTTGCTGGTCCTGCACGGCGCGCTTGTGGGCCGACCAGTGTCCGCGCTCGGCTCCGTGCCAGGGGGCTGCCGGGACGAGCACGGGCTGCCGCCGGAGCCCTCCTCGGCGGCAGCGCAATGACCGGACGGCGGCGCCGAACCGGGCGACTTCGGACGAGAGGAATGCGAGGACGGACATGAATCCGGGCTCGTACCATCGGGCGCGCACTGAGCCGTGGGAGGCGGGGACGGGGCGGAGAGGTCGAAGACCGCGCGGATCGAGCGGCGGGGCGTGTTGGCGGCCTTCGCCGCCGCGAGGACGGTCAGGGGCTTCGAGGCCGACACGGACGAAGCCGGGACTCGGGCCGTGGCCGTGCGTTCGATCGGCGACTCGCCCAGGTCGCCTAGCGCGCAGCGGAGTCCGCCGGATCTGGACGGGACGCAGCCCGCGGAGTGCCGCGTCCAGGACAGGGGGCGTTCCGCGGTGAGGCGCAGTGTGGTGTCATGCGCGACGCCGCCTTCCGCATGGATGCGGACCGTGTACGTCAGGGCGTAGTCCGGCCCGGTGGTGGTGCCCCCGGAGGTCGCCATGTCCATGAGTAACCGGGCCGCCGGCTGGGCTTCGTCCGGTACGGCCTCGGCCGACGTGGTCATCAGCATCGGGGCGGCCAGCGTGGTGCCGGTCGCGATCGCGGCCCAGCGTGTCCCTCGGTGCACCGTTCCCCCAGCGGTCTGCTTGCATGGCTGCCAGGGGGGCGGCGCCACGGCGCCGGGCACAGACAGTTATTGCCATGTCGTCCGGGCAAGTAACGTGCATCACTCTGGCAACTCCCTCTCTTTCACACAGCGAAATCGATTCTCCGTAGAATCGGGTGGGGTGCCAGGGAGAGGAGTTCGGGGTGGCGGAGGCCGTTCGGTCGCTGGAGCGCGCGTTCGATCTGCTGGAACATCTGGCGGACGCGGGCGGCGAGATGGCGCTGTCGGAGCTGACGGAGGTCTCCGGGCTGCCGATGCCGACGATCTACCGGCTGATGCGGACGTTGGTGAACCAGGGCTACGTGCGGCAGGAGCCGTCCAAGCGCTACGCCCTCGGGCCGCGGCTCGTCCGGCTGGGCGAGGGCGCCAGCCGCCTGCTCGGCACGTGGGCGCGGCCGGTGCTGGCCCGCCTGGTGGACGAGATCGGCGAGACCGCCAACATGGCGGTGCTGGAGGGCGACGAGGCCGTCTACGTCGCGCAGGTGCCGTCCAAGCACTCGATGCGGATGTTCACCGAGGTGGGACGGCGCGTCCAGCCGCATTGCACGGGTGTCGGGAAGGCGCTTCTGTCGCAGTTGCCCGATCAGCGGGTGCGGGAGATCCTCGCCCGGACGGGGATGGTCGCGCACACGCCCCACACCTTCACCGACCCGGACGCGCTCCTCGCGGAGCTGAAGCGCATCCGCGAGCAGGGGTACGCGCTGGACGACGAGGAGCAGGAGATCGGTGTCCGCTGCGTCGCGGTGCCGCTGCCCGGGGCGCCCGCGCTGACGGCGATCTCGGTGTCGGGCCCGTCCGGACGCATGACGCGCGAGGCCGTCCCGGGCGTCGTGCCCATCATGCGGGACGCCGCCGAACGGTTCGCGAAAGAGCTGAGCCCGACCACGTCGTGACGCGGCCGGGCCCCAGGGCTCTGGAGGAGTCGAGTGGTCAGTCGATGGGTTCGCCGACGATGACGGTGGGACGTCCGCCGCGCTCCCAGGTGACGAAGTCGCCCGCGGACTTGACGAGGGCGGCGGCCATCCACAGGGCCAGGCCCGCGTCGTCCGCGATGCCCGCGATGGGGATCATGTCGGGGATGGCGTCGATCGGGGAGATGATGTAGACGAGACCGAGGGCGAGCAGTCCGAGCATCTTGAACGACAGGCCCTTGTACTCCCCGCGGAGGACCGACTTGATCATCCGGGGGACGGCGCGTACCCGCGTCCAGAGCCCCGGCGCGCCGGGCTGAAGGGTCTCGCTGTAGATCTGCCAGGCCTGCCCTGCGGCGGCCGCACTCCGTTTCTTGTTCACGAGCACTCCTCGTCCGAGGGTTCATGCGGGCGCGCCCCCGCGGCGCCCACGCTTAGCTAGGACGCGACGGGTGCCGGAAATGTTCCCCCGGTCCGATCATGAGGCGCGAGTCACACGCGCCCCGCCGCCGGTGGCGCCGGAAAGATCGCCGGTGGACCTGGCAAACATCGCGTGCGGGTGCCATTCGGATCACTTCCGGCGAGTTCTTCATTACCTCGCGGCGGACGTGCGGCGATTCACGGCGTGTTGCCTGGTGAGCACTGCGAGCATGGGCCCACGGGCGCCTCCCCCCGCACGACCGGCCTGGCCCGTCGAGCAAGGCAGGAGCTGACGAACGGATATGAGCGGCGACCAGTCGAACCGTCCCGTCCATGGCACCGCGGCAGGCGACGCCTACGTCGCGCTGCCCCCGACCGCGGTCGACGCGGCCGCCTCGGACCCCGCCCGGCTGATCCTGGCCTGGCCCGGGTTCGACCCGCCCCGCACGGCCGCCGCGCTCGCGGCGGCGATCCCGATGACGGGCGTGCCGGTCTGGCGGGTCTTCCTCGACCTGCCGGGCCGCTCGCCGGGCGGGCTCGGCTCGGGCGCGATCCTGGAGAGCGAGGCCCTCGAGGCGTACTGCGCGGCGGTCGAGGGCGCCGCCGAGCGGCTGCCCGCCGCCCTCGCGGAGATCCGCCGCGACCTCGCGCTCCCGGACGGGCCCGTGGCCCTGGCGGGCTTCAGCACGGGCGCCGCCGCCGCGCTGCTCGTCCTGCTGCGCGGCGCCGTGCCGGTGACCACCGCCGCGCTCGTGGCGCCCGTCGTCGCTCCGGCACGGGCGGCGCGGGCGGTGGAGAAGCGGTCCGGCCGCGGCCGGGACTGGTCGCCGCACGCGGTCGAGCTCGCCGACCGTCTGGACCTCGGCTCCCTCGCCCCCGGCATGGCCGGACGGGACGTCCCCACACTGCTCATCGGCGGCGCCCGGGACCGCGTCGTCCCCGCCCGGGAGGTCGCCGGCCTCCGCGACCTCCTGCGCCGGCACAGCACCGGACCGGTCGAGTCCACCACGTTCCGCATGGGCCACGCGCTGGCCGCCGAGCCCGGCACCGAGCCCCGGCCGCCGATCACCGAGGCCGTCCAGGTCGACACCGCGCTGACCGACTGGTTCCGCGACCACCTGGCCCGACAACCGCACCCCCGTCCGGCGGACGCTCACGTCGGCAACGCCGACCCCGCACCGCCTTCGACGGCCGATTCCGGCGCTGGCGCCGCGATGGCCGACACGCAGCCGGTGGACGTCCGGCACGGCGCCTGGACGGCCGGCGAGCAGAACGCTCCGCAGGCGCGTCCAGGAGCCGTCGCCGGTCGCTGACGGCGAACGACGACCGCACGGCGGGCATGGTGAAGCCGCCCGCCGTGCGGGTGGTGTCGTGGTGTCAGGCGCGGGCCAGGACCTCGTAGCGGACGCGGATGACGCCCGCGCCGGTGCCACCGACCTTCTTCATCGCGGCCTTGGACAGGTCCAGGCAGCGGCCGCCCGCGTACGGGCCGCGGTCGTTGATGCGGACGGTGACCGAACGGCCGTTGTTCTTGTTCGTCACCCGGACCTTGGAGCCCATCGGCAGCGTCTTGTGCGCGGCCGTCAGCTTGTCCGGGTCGAAGCGCTCACCGCTGGCGGTCGTCTGCCCCTGCCAGTAGTAGGAGGCTTCGCAGGAGCCCGAGTCGAGGACCTTGCGCTTCCCGGGGCGCTTCTTCTCGGGCTTCGCCAGGTAAGCGGCCCTGGAGTCGGACTTCGGCTCCTTCGCCGGCGACGGCTGCGATGTGCGCGGCTTGCCGCGGCTCGCCCGCGGCGGGGCGGCCTCCGGCCGGCCGGCGAGCGGGTCGCCGGGCGGGCCGGCGGGCCGTGGCGTGGTCTGCGCGGCCTGCGCCGATCTGCTGGATCCGTTGCCGTTGGCGTTGCCGTTGATCAGGGCGAACGCGCCCGCTGCGAGGACGGCGACGGTGGCTCCGGAGACGATCAGGACGGTACGAAGGCGCGCTCGAAGAAGGCGCCTGACAGGGCTACCCACAGAGGAGTCCTTTGTTAGGGGACAGGGCCCCGGACGCCCGGCTCTTCTCACGGCGCGCTCAGGCGATCTCGTGCGTCCCCCGAGTCCTGCGCCGCCCGCGGGCTCGCTCGCCCGTCTCCCCGCGCCGCTCTCTCAGGCGCGTCCGCGTCATCGCGGTCCGGCGTCCGGCAGGTGCGGCGGGAAAGGCATCTTCACTTTTGATCTCTAAAGTGCCGCACAAGTCCTTGACCGTACGTTGCGTTCCGCGTGAATCAAGACCCAGGGCCCTGGTTTGTGGGGTTTGTCACCCCAGTCTTTGCGCTGGGGAGTTGCTCGACTGCGCGCGGCAACTCGCTATGAAGATCTTTTTTACTTTCCCCAGACCCGCGATCTCGGGCAAATAACAACCGCTCGCACGCAAACGGAACGGGGCGTTCCACGGATGCGACGGCATCCGCGGAAGGCCCCGTGCACGTCGAACGAGGAGGGACGTATCACCCGATGCCGGGCACGGCCGGGAGCCCGAGCGCGGACGCGTCCGGCATGGACAGCGGGCCGTCCGCCGGCCGCGCGGTGCGGTTCTTGGCCTTCAGCACGTTGACGAGCTGGCCGGCACCCTTCTTGGACCCGCCGAGGGGCACGCCGACCTTGCTCACGGTGCCGCTCGCCTGCCCGAGGATGTCGCCGGACGGCACCGGCGTGGCGTGCCGGGCGCCCGCCGGGAGGGCCGTGCCCAGCGGCAGGCCGCTGCGCCGCACGGTACCGAGCGCGGACGGCACGCTCGGCAGCGCCATGCTCACCGGCATGTCGGCGCCGCGGCCGACCGGCAGGACGGAACTCGCGTCCGTCCCGGAGGCGCGTTCGGAGGCGGCGGCGCGGTCGGAGGCGGCGGCGCGCCGCGTCTTCAGGCAGTCGCCCTTGGGGAGACCGCCGAGCGGGTTCCGGCCGAGCGGGGTCCGGTCGACCGTGTTCAGCGGCGTCTCCGGCAACTTCGTCCCGGCGTGGGTGTTGAGCGTCTTGCCCGGGTTCAGCTTGCAGCGGGCGGCTCCGGACAGGAGGCCGGACGTGTCCGGGGCGGAGCGGAGGGCGCCGTCGGCGGTGCCGGTGGCCCGTTCGGCGGTCTGGCCGCCGGTCCGGACGACCGGAGCGGGGAGCGCCCGGGTGACCGGGTCGGCCGTGGCGGCGGTGTCGTAGAGGAGCGCGGTGGTCGGGCCGGGCGCGGCGTCGGCGGGCGCGGCGGCGACGGCGAACGCCGCGGCGAACGGGGCGGCGACGGCGACGCCCAACAGGCTTCTGGCTGAGAACTTCATTCTTTCCCCCGGGTTTTCGGCTTTGACCCTGCATGTGTGATGTGCGCCCGCGCGGCTGGGCGAGAACGGCGCACCGTCGAGCCGGGACGCTAGTACAAACCCGGGTCCCGCACGGCCGGTTCGAGAATCAATTGGCAAACACCAGAAAGATTTCCAGAATTGATCAGCCGCATTATGCTCGTCCCGAAAGAACGACAATCTCCGACAAAAGCCGAAGCGGGGGCGTCCCGGAGGACGCCCCCGCCTGACCGGGTGCCGGCTACTCGGCCGAACCGAGGGAGATGGCCTGGTCGACCTCCTCCTTGCGCCCCGCCAGCTCGGCGGCGTAGCGCTCCTCGTCGACCTTCTCGGCGATCTCCTCGTCCTGCTTCATGAGGGCCTCAAGGTCGGCCTTGGCGTTGTCGAGAACGCCCATGTCCTGATAGGCGGCCTGCACCTTGTCGCCCCAGAGGCCCACGTCCCGGACGCACGGGACGATCCGGCTGAACAGCAGCGACTGATAGAGGGTGTACATATCGGAGTTGTCGACGAACTCCATGCACCGCTCGACGGGCATGTCGAGCTGCTCGAAGACCTCGCGTCCCTTGAAACGGTCGCGCATCAGGTAGCAGCCCTCGACCACGAACTCCTCGCGCTCGGCCCGCTCCTTGTCGGTGAGCTCGGCGTAGTAGTCCTTGAGTGCGAGCCGCCCGAACGCGACGTGCCGCGCCTCGTCCTGCATGACGTACGCGAGCAGCTGCTTGACCAGCGGGTTGGTCGACATGTCGCGGTACAGCCCGAACGCGGCGAGCGCGAGGCCCTCGATGAGGACCTGCATGCCGAGGTAGGGCAGGTCCCAGCGGCTGTCCTCCAGCGACTCGGCGAGCAGCTTCGCGAGGTCCTGGTTGATCGGGTAGTACATCCCGATCTTCTCGTGCACGAACTTCGCGTACAGCTCGACGTGCCGCGCCTCGTCCATGGTCTGGGTCGCGGCGTAGAACTTCGAGTCCAGGTCGGGGACGGACTGGACGATGCGCGCCGACACGTTCAGCGCGCCCTGCTCGCCGTGCAGGAACTGGCTGAACAGCCACGAGCCCTGGTGCCGGCCGAACTCGTCCCGCTCCTTCTGCGACATCTTCTCCCAGATGTCGGACCCGAAGAGGGGGTTGAAGTTCTCCGGCAGCCCGGCGACGTTGAGCGGGTCGACCTCCAGGTCCCAGTCGATGCGCTTCTGCGCGTCCCACTGCTTGTCCTTGCCCTTCTGGTACAGGCTCAGCAGCCGGTCGCGTCCGTCGTCGTACTCCCAGGTGAAGCGGGTGTCGCCCGCCATGGGGACGTTCCAGGTCTCGGTCGGGACAGGGGTGGAGTAGAGCTCGAACGAACTCACGGGGGGATCCTCCTCCAGGCGCAGCGCCGCGCCGTCGCGACGCGGTGTAGACCGCCCACGGCTTTACATACCTTCGTAACATGTAAAGCACGGGGAAACCAGTGCCATGCAAGAACCCACTGACAAAAGCCGTCGCCCGCACCCCGGCGGGAGGTGCGGGCGACGGCTGGGCACGGCTGCGACGTCCACGCGGACGGCGGCGCTCTGCCGGTCCGGCGGCGGCCGGCCCGGCAGAGCGGAGGTCAGCGGGACTGGAGAGCGTCCAGGCCGACGGCCTGGGCGACGACCAGGCGGCGGTCCAGGCGCGGGTCCTTGATGTCGACGGTGTACCGGTCGCGGAAGCCGAACTTCTTCTCGACCGAGAAGACGACCTGGTCACCGGCGTAGAAGTCGAAATGGTACGGCCAGGCGAACGGCAGGCTGTCCACGTACGGGATGACCTGCCAGACCCGCCGCAGCAACGCCACGAACTTGTTGCGCTCGCTGCCCGTGGTCACGCCGAGGCCCGGCTGCTCCAGATGCCAGGTCGAGGCCAGCAGCGACTTCTTGAAGTCCTTGCGGAAGGTGCCGATCGGCTGGCCGTGCGCGTCCGTGATGTCGTAGGCGGAGGCGAGGTCGATGCGCTTGCGCGCCTTGAAGCCGAGGATCGGACGCGTCTTGGAGTCGTCCGAGTACAGGGTGACCTGCTCCTTGAACGCCAGCCGCTTCTGCTGCGCGAAGGCGAGCAGCTCGCCCTCCCCGCCGTCCGGCGTCTCGGCGTGCACCTCGTACTGGTTCACCATCAGGCGCACCCGCTGCCGGATCAGCAGCCTGCTCTGCGCCTGGAGTCTCTCTTCGTCCAGCGGACTCACCCGTTCTGTCGCGTTGTGCGGTGGGAGTCTGCCACAGCAGGTCCTTTTCCTCCCGGCTTTTCGGGAGTGCGACAGCGACGGCGGCGTCTTGGACGAGGACCGGCGCTGGCCCGGGTTCCGGGCAGGCCGCGCGGTCGGGCTCAGGACTCGTCGATGTGCGCGGCCAGATAGCCGTGGATCAGGCGCTCCGCCTCGGCGACGATCGCGGGGTCGCCGTCCGGGTCGCGCCGGAACGCCATCTTGAGCACGGCGTCGCCGGCCTCGACCGAGATGGCGAGCGCGGTGGCGAGGCCGGGGGTGTCCTGGATGCCGAACGTCTCCACGATCATCGTGCGCAGCCGGTCGGCGACCACCGCGTTGTTGTCGGCGTCGGAGTCGAGCAGGTTGACGTCGGCGACGTCGCCGAACCGCAGCACCCGGAAGCCGGGGACGGCGCGGTGCATCGCCACGAAGATGTCGATGATCGCGCCGACCGTGTCGGACCAGTCGCCGAACCCGCCCTCGGCCAGCCGCGCCGAGACCCGGTCGCCGAACTCCTCCAGGTTGCGCAGCGCGAGGGCCTGCGCGACCGCGCGCTTGTCGGGGAAGAACTGGTAGACCGAGCCGATCGCCACCTCGGCGCGCTGCGCGATGCGCGTGGTGGTGAGGCCGTCGTAGCCGTCCTCGTCGAGGATGTCCGCGCAGGCGTCGAGCATCCGCTGGACGCGTTCGGCGCTGCGGCGCTGGGCGGGGCGGCGGCGGAGCGGGGTACGGATCTCGGTCACCCCGCCATTGTCCCCCGGCCGCGGTGGTGCCCGGCATGCGTGGCCTGGCATTCCCCACCCCGGGGCCACCGGAGTCTTCCGCACGCACCACCCCGGCACTAATATCCGAAGGCTATTCGCATTTCGGCAGCGCATGCCGGGAAGGGGAACGCGATGGGTCTTCCGGTGGGCTTCCGATGGGGCGTCGCCACCGCCGCCTACCAGATCGAGGGCGCGGTGGACGAGGACGGGCGGGGACCGTCCACCTGGGACACCTTCGCGCACACGCCGGGACGGGTCCGGGACGGGCACACCGGCGACGTCGCCTGCGACCACTACCACCGGTGGCCGGAGGACATAGCGCTGATGTCGGGCCTCAGCGTTGACACCTACCGGTTCTCGATCGCGTGGCCGCGCGTACAGCCGTCCGGGAACGGCCCGGTCAACGCGAAGGGCCTCGACTTCTACGACCGGCTCGTCGACGGGCTGCTCGCCGCCGGGATCTCCCCCGCCGCCACCCTCTACCACTGGGACCTCCCGCAGCCGCTCGAAGACGCCGGCGGCTGGATGGAACGTGACACGGCCTACCGGTTCGCTGAATTCTCCTACCTGGTGGCCGAGCGCCTCGCGGACCGCGTCGGAATGTGGATAACTCTGAACGAGCCCGTGGTCGTGACGGCCTACGGCTACGCGTTCGGCGTCTACGCCCCCGGCCGGGCCCTCATGCTGGACGCGCTCCCCACCGCGCACCACCAGCTCCTCGCCCACGGCCTCGCCGTCAACGCCCTGCGCAGCCGGGGCGCCCGCGCCATCGGGCTGACGAACCACTACTCCCCGGCGTGGGCCGCGTCCCCCGCCGACCAGCCGGCCGCCGACGCCTTCGACGCGTTCATGAACCGGCTGTTCACCGATCCCGTGCTGCTCGGCCGCTACCCCGACCTGATTGGCGACGCACCGTACGTCCGGTCGGCGGACCTGTCCGTCATCGCCTCGCCCATCGACTTCCTGGGCGTGAACTACTACCACCCGACGCGGCTGGCGACGCCGTCCGGCGGGCCGCTGCCCTTCGAGATCGTCGACATCACCGAGTACCCCACCACCGGGATGGGCTGGCCGATAGTCCCCGACGCGTTCCTGTCACTGCTCCGTACGCTCGACACCCGGTACGACCTGCCGCCGCTCTACATCACTGAAAACGGGTGCTCGTTCCCTGACGAGATCGGCCCGGACGGCGTGGTGGACGACTCGTCCCGCATCGAGTTCCTGGACGCCCACATCAAGGCCATGCACACGGCCATCGACGAGGGCATCGACATCCGCGGCTACTTCACGTGGTCGCTCCTGGACAACTTCGAATGGGCGGAGGGCTACCACCCGCGCTTCGGGCTCGTCCACGTCGACTACGAGACGCAGAAGCGCACGCCAAAAAAGTCCTATGCCTGGTACCGGGATCTCGTGGCGTCCTACTAAACCGGTTCTAGGCTGGAGGTATGCCCGTCGAAGGACAAGTCCTTGCAAGAGCCGTCAGACAGGCCCAGTACCGGCAGAACCGGGCGCTGGACGGGGGCCTCGCGCGCATCGGCACCACGCCCGCGCAGTGGGACGCGCTGCGGGCGATCAGCCGTTCCCCGGGGGCGTCCGGACGGGCCCTGGCGGCGGAGACGTACCAGAGCGAGCAGGCGTTCGGGACGCTCGCCGGCCGCCTGGTCGCGCAGAACCTCATCGACCGGCACCGCGGCCGCGGGCGGAGCATCGAGCACCACCTCACGCCCGCCGGCGAGAAGGTCCTGGCGGACGGCCACGCGGTCGTCGACGACGTCCTCGCCGAGCTCTTCTCCCCGCTGTCCGACCGGGACCGGGAGACCCTCCTCGACCTGCTCCTGCGCGTCGGCCGGACGGAGTGACCCCGCCCGGCGCCGGTGGATAGTCTGCTCTCTCTGATTTCGTCGGGGAGGTCATGAATGCCGGAAACCCGTCCGCTGCGCGCCAATGACCCCCGCGAGGTGGGCGGATACCGGCTGACGGCCCGGATCGGCGAAGGCGCCCAGGGCACCGTCTTCCTGGGCGAGTCGGACGATGGGCGGCGCGTCGCCGTGAAGCTCCTGCACGCCGACTTCGGACGGGACGCGCGCGCCCGCACCGCCTTCGAGCGGGAACTGGCCGCGGCCCGGCGCGTCGCCCCGTTCTGCACCGCCCAGATCCTCGCGGCGACGGCCGACGACGAGCTCCCGCACATCGTCACCGAGTACGTCGAGGGGCCGTCGCTGCGGGACCTGATCGCCGAGCAGGGCGTCGCGTCCCCCGACGAGCAGGTCAGGCTGGCGATCGGCACCGCCACCGCGCTGGCCGCGATCCACGAGGCGGGCGTCGTCCACCGCGACTTCAAGCCCGCCAACGTGCTCCTCGGCCCGGACGGCCCGAAGGTCATCGACTTCGGCATCGCCCGGCCCCTCGACGCCACCTCCGCCATCATGACCGGCGCCGTCGGCACGCCCGCCTACATGGCGCCCGAGCAGGTCGCGGGGTCGTCCGGCGGCGCGCCGGTGGACATGTTCGCGTGGGCCTGCACGATGGTGTTCGCCGCCACCGGGACACCGCCGTTCGGGGCCGACTCCGTCCCGGCGATCATGCAGCGCATCCTGTACGGGGAGCCGGAGCTCGGCGCGCTGACCGGGCGGCTGCGCGACCTGGTGGCGTCCTGCCTGGCCAAGGACCCCGCGGACCGCCTCACCGCCACCCAGGTCCTCCAGCGCCTCCTCGGCATCGGGCCGGACGCGAACCTCCTCGCCGAGGGCACCTCGGCCGCCGCGGCGCTCCCGCCGGACGCCGGACCACCGCCCGGCGCGGGTTCACCGTTCAGCGCGGGTCCGCCGTTCGGTGCCGGGACGGTGCCCGGCGCGGACACGCCTGGCGCCGTGCCGCCGCCCGGCGCGATCCCGCCGGGCGCCGGACCGCTGCCGGGCGGCCCCCCGCCGCTGCCGCCGGGGTTCCCGCATCCGGAGAGCACGCGGCCGCCGGGCGGCGGGAAGGGACGCTCGCTGCTGATCGTCGGCGCGGCGGCGGCCGGTGTGCTGCTCGTGGCGGGCGGTCTCGCCACCGCGGTCCTGCTGAACAAGGGGGGCGAGGCGACGGGCCGCGAGCCGGCCGCGCGGACGACGGCCGCCGCCGCGCGGACGTGCACCTATCCGCCCGCGTCGAACCCGGAGGTCAAGACGGTCGGGACGCCGCCGGACCTCGTCCCGGACAGGCAGCCCACCAGGGCGACGATCAAGACCAGCGTGGGCGTGCTGGAGCTGAAGCTGGACGCGGCGGCCGCGCCCTGCACGGTGCACTCGCTGGCCTACCTCGCGAGCAAGGGCTTCTACGACCGCACGTCATGCCACCGCCTGACGACCAGTCCGAGCATGAGGGTCCTCCAGTGCGGCGACCCGACCGGCACCGGGTCGGGAGGCCCGTCCTACCAGTTCGCGGACGAGAACACGTCCGGCGCGACCTACACCCGGGGCACCGTGGCGATGGCCAACGCGGGTCCGGACACCAACGGCAGCCAGTTCTTCATCCTCTACGGCGACGCACCGGACCTCCCGCCCAGCTACTCGGTCTTCGGGCAGGTCACGTCCGGCATGGACATCATCGACAGGGTCGCCGGCCAGGGGACGAAGAACGGCGCCGAGGACGGCGAACCGAAGCAGAAGGTGACGATCACCCAGTTCACCACCTCCGCGGCATAGTCCCCGCCATGGGATGATCAGCGCATGGAGTCACTGGCCGAGGTGCGGGCCCGGATCGACGGCATCGACGGTGAACTGGTCCGGCTGCTGACCGAGCGGCAGGGCCTGGTGCGCTCCGCCGCCGCCTTCAAGGCCGACGAGCAGGCCGTCCACGCGCCCGGCCGGGTCGATGAGGTCGTCGCCCTGGCCCGGCGGCGCGCCGCCGACGCGGGTCTCGCGCCCGAGGTCGCGGAGGCGGTGTGGCGCGCGATGATCGGCGCGTTCATCGAGCTGGAGCTGGCCGAGCACGCGGCCGCACGCGGCCCCGCAGGCGAGCGCCGCACCGGTTGACGGTCGATCCGCGTGTTCCCGTCGGCCGGTACCGCCCTGCTGTCCACTCGGGGGCCGCGTACGCCATTGTGCTATCTGGGCCGGAAGACCGGCTGGATCGTGGTCGTGCCCGTGCATCGGCTCAAGTACTCCCGCAGCGTCAGGATCGTGCTCCGGTTGACGCCCATCCGGTCGGCGAGCTCGGTGCGCGACACCGCGCCGTCCCGGTGCACCTCCCGCAGGACGGCCCCGACGTTGCGCAGCCGTGCCGACTGTGACGCCTGCCGTGCGGGGCCGGTGACACCCGGCACGGCAGACGACGACATGCCCTCAAAGCTACCGAAGAGGCGCATCGCGCCCCCAGCGCCGGACGGATTAGAACCGCGCTCCCGCGGCGTTGAGACAGGTGGAACCTTCTCCCCGACCAGGAAGGACGGAGACGGATGGCATTCAGGCGACCGTCCTTCCTCCCCTCACTGGAAGACCTCGAACGGCAGGCCGAGGCGCGCTCGACGCAGCGCGGCCGTCCCGGCTCCCACTTCGATCATCCGACGGCGAAGAACCTGTTCATCGCCGTCCTGATCCTCACGGTCCTCGCCCACGTCATCGGCGGGATCGTCTTCCTCCTCCTCGGCTTCTGATAGAGGAAAATGAGATGCACCGGGGCGGCGGCACGCGCCATGGTGGGGCATGCTGGTCGACCACTTTCCGCTGCTCGGGTTGCGGCTGACGACGCCCCGTCTTGAACTGCGGCTGCCGTCTCCGGAAGAACTCGCCGCCTTGGCCGACGTCGCCGCGGCCGGGATCCACGCGCCGGACACGATGCCGTTCCTCGTGCCGTGGACGGACCGTCCGCCCGCCGAGGTCGCCCGTGGCGTCGTCCAGCACCACTGGCAGACCCTCGGGCAGTGGACACCGGACGACTGGGAACTCGACCTGACCGTGTTCCACGCGGGTGAGGTCATCGGGCAGCAGACACTGAGTGCGCGCCACCTGGCCGTCCTCCGCGAGGTCAGAACCGGTTCATGGCTCGGGGCACGCCACCAGGGCCGGGGGCTCGGTACCGAGATGAGGGCCGCCGTCCTGCACCTGGCCTTCACCGGCCTCGGCGCGGACGAGGCCGTTTCCAGCGCGTTCGCGGACAGCCACGCTTCCCGCGCGGTATCCCGCAAGCTCGGCTACCAGGACGACGGCGTCGAACGGCGCGTCATCCGGAACTCCCTGACCGTCGACCACCGGATGAGGCTCACCCGCAAGGAATGGGAACGGCACAGCCGCGTCCCCGTCACCATCGAGGGCCTCGCCCCCTGCCTCTCCATGTTCGGAGTGCCGGTCTGACGCGGCGCACATTCGAGGACGTGGCGGACGAAATGTTCCTCCCCCTGCTCGCCCGCTACCAGGACGGCTAGGCGGAAAGGTGGTACCTGGTGCCGCTGCTGCCCTGCACCCACGCGTCCGGCAGCGTGGCGGCCAGGGCGTGCTGGGCGCGCCAGCCGGTGCAGTGGCCCGGGACGACGAGGCTCGGCGCCAGCTCGGTCAGCGCGGCGACGGTGGGCGGGATGACCGGCTCGAACGCCGGGCCGCCCAGATGCAGCCCGCCGACGAGCGCGTGCAGGCGATCGACCCCGGTCAGCCGCTGCGCGTGCCGGACGATGTTGACCGCGCCCGCGTGCCCGCACCCCGTCAGCACGACCAGGCCCCGGTCGCGGACGTTCACGACGAGAGCCTGGTCGTCCAGCACGAGGGGGTCGTGCGCCCATCCGGACCCCGACCACGCCTGGTGCGGCGGCGGCATGCCGTGCTCGAACTCGGTGGTGCGGTCGACCTCGCCGGTGATCAGCACGCTGCCGTCCACCAGGAGGGACGGCTCGCGGCGCTCGACGACCTCGAAGCCCTCCGCGTCCAGCGCCCGCCTGCTCAGGGTCGGCAGTTCCTCCGGCTCCCGGCCGGGCACCGCGAACCGGCGGCGCGTCCACACCAGCGGGTGCAGCACCATCGGCAGCGACCGGACGCCGCGCCTGCCCGCCAGCCCGGCCAGCCCGCCCGTGTGGTCGAAATGGCCGTGGCTGAGCACGACGCCCTGGATGTCACCGAGGTCGATGCCGAGCCGATCGGCGTTGGTGACCATCGCGTCGCGGGACCGGCCGGTGTCGAACAGCAGCGTCGTCGAGCGGCCGGCCCGGCGCACCGTGACCAGTGCGGCGAAACCGTGCTCGGCGACCATCCCGGTGAAGGTCCGGCCCTCCTCGAACAGCGGCGCGGCCACCGCGCCCGCGCCGGACCCGGCCCGGTGGGTGCGCTCGTCGCTCGTCAGCAGGGCGTCGTAGACGTTGTCGACCAGGGTGACGATCTCGACCTCGTCCACCGGCTCCAGCGCGATCGGATCGGCCGCCGCCCCCGGCGCCGGACGCGGCATGGACGCCTGCGCCTCCGCGAAAGCACTCCCCGACTCACACATGCGAGGAGCCTAACCCTGCCTGCACCCCGGCGGAGGTCAGGCTGAGGCCGAGGTAGGACGCTCCCCTGCCCGCGTAGTAGCGGCAAGGGTGGCCTCTATGCCGTAGTGGTCGGAGAGGTGGGCGCGGTCGCCGTTGCGGAGGCGGATCTCGTCCTTGAAGACCACGAGGGGCTCCGCGCTCAGCCCCGGCCTGTGGAGGAGCTGATCTATCGCCCCGATGTCGGCGTAGTCGGGGCGGTAGGTGGGTTCCGTGCTGCCCGCCATGGCATCCTGCAGGCCCGCATTGGACGCGAACGTCGTGAAGTAGCGGGAGTCACGGGGGACGTTGAAGTCGCCCATGGCCACCAGCGGTTCCGCACGGTCGACCCTCTTGATGGCGGCGGCGAGCTGGTTCAGTTCGGACTGCTCCACCTTCGTATAGACGTTGTACGGGGACCAGTCCATGTCCATGTTCGCGGACAGGTGCGTGTTCACCACCGTCAGATATCCGCCGGGAACGCGTATGCGGGTGAACAGGGCCCCCTTGTTCAGCAGCAATTCGGGCCGGACCGGACGAGCCGGGATGAACGACTGGAAATGGATTCGTGTGATCGGCCAGCGGGAAAGGGTGACCAGGCCGCCGCGAACGATCGGGAACGTCCAGGCTCGCGCCAAGTGGGGGAAGGACCCCGTCGCCCGGCGAAGCCGGGCGAGGATCAGCGGCGATATCACCTCTTGCAGGCAGACGATGTCGTAATCCGATTCCTCGACGAGTCGCGCCAATGCGTCCATGCGGGCGTGGGCCCGGCCCCGGAACAGCGTGTTGAAGGTGAGGACGCGGATTCTCATGACTCGGGACACTCGGCGGGGAGGCGCTTCGGGGCGCGGTCAGCATCGGTCGTCTCCGGCGTTGGCGGCGCGATGCGCCGTGACTCGTCCCGTGTGGCCATGCCCGCCACTCTACGTCGACACCATCCGGACTGCGGGGCCGTCCATTCGGATATGGACTTGAGCATGGCTGCTTCTGGCCATTGCCCATCGCGCGGCGGGCTTCCGATACTGGGCGGGCAATGCCGAACGCGGCCGGACGAAAAGGGGTGCGGTATGGGATTCCAGCTTGGCTTGTTCTCCCCCAACACAGAATCGGGGCTCGCGATCACGACCGCTCCGGAAAGATGGCACGCGACCTGGGACGACAATCTCCGCCTCGCCCGGCTCGCGGACGAGACCGGCATCGACTTCCTGCTCCCCGTCGCCCGCTGGACCGACTGGGGGCCGGGCACCGACTTCCACAGGAGCGCTCTCGACCCGCTCGTCTGGGCGACCGGGATGCTCGCCCACACCAGCCGGCTCCGCGTGTTCAGCACCGTCCACACGGCGTTCCACCATCCGGTCGTCGCGGCCAAGCAGCTGGCGACAGCCGACCACGTCAGCAAGGGGCCGGATCGGGTTGAACATCGTGGCGGGTTGGCACGCTCCCGAAATACGAGATGTTCGGCCTCACGCTGCCCGACGACCACGACACGCGTTACGCGCTCGCGCAGGAGTGGTGGGACGTCGTGAAGCGCATCTGGTCGACCGACGAGCCCTTCGACCATGAAGGACGGTTCTTCCAGCTACAGCACGTCGTGGAACGGCCCAAGCCGTTCAACGGGCACAGCCTGCCGGTCATCAACGCTGGGTCGTCCAAGCAGGGGCGTTCGTTCGCCGCGCGCAACGCCGATCGCGCGTTCACCGTTGTGGCCGGCCCAGAGGACGGTGCGGAAATCGTGAAGGCCATCCGCCACGAGGCCGCGTCCTATGGGCGGACGGTAGGCGTCTTCACGCTCGGCCACGTCGTGTGCCGTCCGACCAGGGGCGAGGCAGAGGAGTTCCTGCACTACTACGCCGACGAGCACGCGGACTGGCCCGCCGTCGACGAGGTGATGCGGCTGCAGGGCCTGCACGCTCAGTCGTTCACTCCGGAGATGCTCCAGATATACCGGGACAGGTTCGCGGCCGGTCACGGTAGCTGCCCGCTGATCGGCGACCCCGACGATGTGGCGGACGCGCTCGCGGAGTTCGCACGTGCCGGATTCGACGGTATCGCTCTGTCGTTCCTCAATTACGCTGATGAACTGGGATACTTCGCCGCCGAGGTCATGCCGAGGCTGCGGGCCCGGGGTGTCCTGTCCATCAACCGCCCGGAAACGGCTCCGCCTGCACGAACATGACTCCTGCCGATACCTCGCCGCCTCTGTCCGCCTACCAGCGGGTCGTCAGCACGGACATCGACGTCCTGCACGACACGGTCGAGCCGTTCGCCGTGGGTCACGACCTCCAGGCCCGTGAGCCGGACGGCCCGCTGGACGGTCTGGTCAACGCCCTCGGTGTGGGCGCGGTCAACCTGGTGTGGGTGCGGTACGGGGGCGGCGGGGTCATCGTGGACACGCCACCGACGGAAGGGCACTTCGCCATGTGCGCGCCTATGGCGCCCATGGGCGTCGAGTATCGGTCCACCCGCAACCGGGACACCGCCGGGGGCAGCCTCGTGCTGTCCCATGACGAGCCGATGCGGATGACGCCGCATCCGACGCTGGGCTGCCTCGTCATCGCCACGAGCACCGGCCGGCTCGCCGACCATCTCACCGGTCATCTGGGACGGGAGTGCACCGCCCCGCCGCGCTTCCACCGTGTCGACGGGCCCGCCATCGCACCGGCCTCGATCGTCGAACGCACCTGGCGGCACGTGTGCGGCGTCCTCGACCACGCGACGGCCGAGGGCGGGCTCCATCCGCTGGTGGTGCGAAGCCTGGAGGAATCGCTGCTCACCGCCGTCCTGCTCGGCCTGCCGCACACGGCCACCGGGTGCCTCGCCGAGGCACCGGCACGGGTTCCGCACCATCTCGCCGGGGCGATCCGCGAATGGGTGGAGGCCCACCATCACCGTCCGATCGGCGTGACCGACATCGCGGCGGCAGTGGAGATCAGCGTCCGGCAGCTTCAGGCGATCTGCCAGGACCAGTGGAGCCTGACCCCCACGGAGCTCTTGCGCGGGATACGGCTCGATCACGCGCGCGCGGCGCTCACCGTGGCGCGGGCAGGGCCGGGCACGGTCACGGACATTGCAAGCGCAGCGGGATACCTCCACATGAGCCGATTCTCCGCCCACTACCGTCAACGCTTCGGCGAGACCCCCACGCAGACCCTTCGGCAGGCTTTCAGGAACGGCTAGACCAGCCGTTCGACGTCTGTCCGGATGCGGTCGCCCGCGCGGCGTCCGATACGGGCCAGCGCTCTGTTGGCGGTGGGGGACACGCGAGAGAGCGCGCGGCCGAAGCGTGCTTCGGCCGCGACGAGCGCCACCGGCGTGTCCTGCCGGACGGCCCGCAGGATGGCCCGCGCCACCTTCTCCGGCGGGAATCCGCGGCGCTCCACCGCGCGCCCCATCCGTTCACGCAACTCGTCGTCCACTTGGGGCGGCAGGCCGACGAAGCGGGTGCTTCCCGTGATGGGTGTATGGATCGCACCAGGGCAGATGGCGGAGACACCGATGCCGTAGCGGTCCAGGTCGAGGCGGAGGCATTCGGTCATCTGCAGCACGGCGGCCTTGGTCGCGCCGTACGCGGGCAGCTCCGGGCTGGGCATGAACGCGACCATCGACGAGATGTTGACGATGTGGCCCCATTCGCCGCGCTCCACCATCTGGCGTCCGAACAGGCGGGAACCCCGGTACATGCCGTCGAGGTTGATCGAGCGGATGCGCGTCCACTCCTCCTCGGACGTGTCGAGCAGGGAGCCCGCGATGGCGATGCCCGCGTTGTTCACCACGATGTCCGCGACGCCGAAGTTGTCACGGACGTACTGGGCGAACGTCTCCATGGCGTCGGCGTCGGCGACGTCGACCCGATAGATGTGGGCTTCGCCTCCGGCCGCCTCTATCTCGTCCATGGTGCGCTTGGCGGCACCCTCGTCGATGTCGGCGACGATCACACGCGCCCCTTCGGCGGCGAAGGCATGGGCGGTCGCGCGTCCGATGCCGCTGCCCGCACCCGTGATGACGACGAGATCGCCGCCGAACTCCTTGCCGGGTTGTCCCGCCGCGCGCGCGTGGGCGAGTTCTGGTGTCTCTGGGCCGCCTTCGATGTGGTCGACGAACTCCCTGATCCAGCGGGCTACGAGGTCGGGGTGGCTACGCGCCACCCAGTGCCCTGCTGGAGCACGACGCACGTAAAGGCGTGACGCGGGCCCACGTGCGGACAGCAGCAGCGGCTGCGAGCCGTAGCGGTCCTTGAGCGGGACGATGAGCTGCACGGGAACGTCCGTCCGCCCATCGCCGGCCGTGCCCGTGCCACGTCCCATGTTGGCGCGGTACAGGCCGAGCCCATTGCGGGCGTCCGTCGCCAGCGTCTCCGCAGGGTGACCCGGCCGGGGTTCGGCGCCCTCACGCAGCCGCATCACGCGCCCGAAGCCCGCCGCGAGCGCACGGGCCGCGACCTCGCCCACCCGGGGCGCCATGAAGACCGGCATGTAGACGCTGCGGCGCGCCTGGCCGAGCACCTCCGCGACGCCTCGCGGCCCGGACCGGACGGCCTCCCGCGCCCAACGCGCCAGGTGCCGCCGGTCCGGCCCCGAGATCGAGGTGAAGGAGGCGATGCGGCCCCGCAGCCGGTCGCCGATGACCGCCTCCCAGCCCTGCACCGACCCCCAGTCGTGCCCCACCAGGTGGACGGGCTCATCGGCGCCGACACCGTCCAGGACGGCCTCCAGATCGCCCATGAGCGCGTCCAGCCGGTAGTCCATCGGGTCGGACGGGGCGCTGGACGCGCCGGCGCCCCGCACGTCGTAGGCGACGACGCGGAACCGTTCGGCGAGACGCTCGGCCACGTCGTCCCACATCGTGCTGGTGTCGGGATAGCCGTGCACGAGGACGACCGTCGGCAGGCCCTCCTCACCGCGCACCCGTACGCCCAGCTCGATCTCGCCCGACCTCACCCGCTGGTCTCGCATAAGCCTGCCCACCCCGTCCGTAGGAGCCTGTTTCACGAGAAACTACGCCACTCGGTGGGGCTGTCCAGAGCGCTTACCGGACGGGCTGGCGCAGGATCGTGCGCATCTTCTCCGGGTCGGTCTCGCTAGGGTCGGACAGGTAGATCTCGTGATGCAGCCCGTTCACCACGAGCCCCTCCGCCTTCATCAGCGCAACCATGCGTGCGAGGGACGCCGGCTCGTCCGAATAGGGGCCGCTGTGCAGCATCTGCACGCACAAGCCGTCGGTGTAGGTGACGTGCTGGACGCGCCCTGCGGCAGGCAACCCAGAACGTGCTTCCTCACGGGCGCGGCCGACCGAGACGATGTCGTCCGGGAGCCGGAGGAACAGGTGCCACCGCCACTGGTCGCGCGGCACATCGAACGGTGAGCTCTCGTCCTCGACCCACCAGCGCCCCTCCAGCGGAACCATCGGCGCACCCAGCGCGCCCAGCACCGCGTACAGCGCGCCCACGCTCTCGCCGTAAGCGGCACCTCCGGGCTCGCCGCGACCGGTAACGGCCAGCCCGGACACGGTCCCGTGCTCCACCATCTCCGGCTCGTCCGAAGCCTCGTACCAGCGCCCTGCCTCGTGAGCGGGGACGGCTCCCCGCGTCCCCAGGTCCGCTTCGCTCGTCACTGGTCATCTCCCACTCGGATCATCACCCGGGTCTCCAGGTGTTCGGGCGGCGTGGTCGCGGGGTCGTTGAGGTACACCTCGCGGACGGGCCCGGCGGGCGCGTGCCCGTAGTCGCCGAACCACGCGAGCACGCCATGGACCGTGAGCGGAATCTCCTCATATGGGCCGACATGGACGGCCGCAGCGAACGAACCGCCCGGCAGGACGTCCTCGCCGTCCGCCGCCTGGACGGCCACGCGCACGTCGAACTCCTCCGCCATGTCCAGCGGGAACAGCCCGACCAGCAGGCCGTCCGGCGACATCCGCGGCAGCAGCCGGCGCACGCACGCCGACGTCGCGTCCGGGATCGTCGACGGCGTCGCGGACTCCCGCGCGACGAACACGCGCCGCGCCGGTTCACCGACGACCGACACCTCGGCCGCGGGCAGCCCTTCCGCGAGGACGCGGTCAAGGAGCCGCAGGCCACGCCGCCGCCGTGCGATGTCGGACTCGATGCCGTCCCGTGCCTGCTTCAGCGCTCCGCCGTCGTCCCCGGACAGCACGCGCGCCACGACGGGCAGCGGGACGTCCATCGCCCGCAGCAGACCGGCCATCAGCGCGTCCCGCGCCTGGGCGGGCCTGTAGTACCGGTAGCCGGACGCCGGGTCCGTCCACGCCGGGGTCAGGACGCCGAGGTCGTCGTAGTGTCGCAACTGCTTGACGCTCAGGCGGCACAGCCGCGCGAACCGTCCGATCGGCAGGAGATCGTCGCTCACAGGCCCCACCCTGATCCCTCCCACAGTGGGAGAGTCCAGCCTAGGAGGGAGTCGCCGAAAGCCCGGTGCAGCCGCGCAGCCCGTTCCAACGCTTGAGCTCCGCCTTCGCAGCCGCGCCCTTCATCGGGATGGGGATGCCGCCGGAGATGAGGGCCGGGCTCCACTTGTCCTTCGTGACCTTGCCGTTCTCCACCTTCAGGAACAGGACGCCGGACTTCGCCGTCTGGCCGTTGGCGGAGTAGAACACGAAGTTGCTCATGCCGTAATGGACGTACGCGTCGTTCATGTAGCCGCCGCCCAGCGGGATGTGAGCATGGCCCCCGACGATGATGTCGGCGCCCGCCTCGACGAGTTGCTGCGCGAGTTCCTTCTGGCGTGGCAGCGGGCAAGGCTGCAGTTCCGCGCCCCAGTGCAGGTGGACGATAACGACGTCCGACCCCTTGCGCGCCTCCTTCACCGCCTGGACCATCCGCGGGACGTCCTTGGCCGACGCAAGACCGCCCTTGGTGTCAGTGGCCGTCCACGCCTGGATCAGGTTGTCGTCCAGTACCTGCGTGGCACCGACGATGGCGAGCTTGTTGCCCTTCACCGTGACGCGATACGGCTGGAAGGCGGCGTCGGCGTTCTTGCCGATGCCGACGATCGGGAACCCCGTCTTCTTGATCGCGGCCAGGGAATCCCGCAGGCCGCCCTCCATGAAGTCCATGCCGTGGTTGTTGGCCATGGAGGCGACGTCCACTCCGCTCGCCTTCAGCGCCTGGAGCGCGGTCGCCGGGGCGCGGAAGGCGAACTCCTTGCCGGGGGCTTGCGTACCGCCGGTCGTGATGGCCGTCTCCAGGTTGACCATGGCGAGGTCGGCGGCGCGCAACTGCTTCGCGACCGGACCGAGCGCCGTGGACGGATTGGCGAGCCGCCCCCGCAACTGCCCCTCGAAGTGCGTGTCGCCGCCGAACGCGAGGACGATCGGCTCCTTGGCGGTCGCCGCCGGCCTCGTCCCGCCGGGCCCCTTCGCAGCGGACGTCGCGGGCGTCGGTGTCGTGCCCTCCGCCTCGGAGCCGCCGCACGCCGCCGAGGCCAGCGCGACCCCGGTCATGGCCACGACCGCGACCGCCTTCCCCCGCCTGCTCATCGCCTGCCTCCGTCCGGCCCACCTGGACCTGCTCGGTCGGCCAAGCATGCCATGCTCCCCCGAAGGCCCGACCCCCCGAGCGCCCCGAGCGCCATCCCCGCCCGTCCGCCTCCCGATCCACGGGACGTCCCAGCTCACCGCATATAGGCTCTGATCAGGTACCGGATCGATTCCGAGGAGTCCCAGCATGCCTCTACCGGCCTGGGCTTCGGATCCCTCAAGCCTCTCTGTCACCAGGGAGCAGTACGAGGCCCTGCCAGAAGAGGTGTGCAAGTCCATCGAAGTGGTGGACGGCAGCGTGGTCTTCCGCGAATCCCCAAGCCCCGAACATCAGCGCATAATGATGAACCTCTGCTATGCGCTGAAGGCCGCGCGGCCGGGTGGCGGCCCGTGCATCGATGTGCTGCCGGACACCGACATGCACTACGTCGAACCGCACTCCCACATCAGCGACGGAGCGCGACGCTTCACGATGCGCCGTCCCGACATCAGCATCCTGCGTTGTGTCGAGCGCGGCTCGAAGCTGACGAGTGCGGACGTTTTCACCGCGGTGGAGATCGCAGGCTCGGACAGCAGACAGCGTGATTTCCAGGACAAGAAGGCCGAATACGCGGGTCAGCGCATCCCCGTGTACCTCATCGTCGTTCTGGACGCCGACGACAGGATCCACTCCGTGGAGGAGTACCGGCTCGACTGGTCAGGCCGCAGCTACCAACTCGCCATGGTGCACCGCGATGGGCTGGCCACCGAACTGCCGGAAGGCATGAAAGTGGTCGTGACGTTCGCAGAACTTGAGTCCGTCTGAGGGTACGGACCAGTCCGCAGGATCTTCCTGACCACTGCGTTCCGTTGGGATCTCTCAGAAGGCGTTGCCTCGCCGTAGGCCAGTAGGTGGAGAGGCCCTTAGGGGCGGCGGCCATGGCGCGGGACGGGCAGACCGGTCAAAATGGGGCTACGGTCCCGTTTCCAAGGAGTGTCCCGATGGGCGACCGCACGGCGTTCCGCACCTGCCCCCTCTGCGAAGCCCTGTGCGGGCTCGAACTCACCCTGGACGACGCGGGAACCGTGACCCGCGTACGGGGTGACGCGAAGGATCCGTTCAGCAAAGGCTTCATCTGCCCCAAGGGCGCGACGCTCGGAAGCCTCGACGGGGATCCCGACCGGCTGTCCGAGCCGCTCCTCAAAGGCGAGGCGACCGGGTGGGACGCGGCGTTCGAGGCCGTCCGGCAAGGAATCTCCGGCATCGTCGAGCGGTACGGGCGGGACGCCGTCGCCGTCTACATCGGGAACCCGACCGCGCATTCGATCGCCGGGCCGCTGTACGTGGCCGCGATCGTGAAGGCGCTCGGCACGCGCAACCTGTTCACGGCCAGCACCGCCGACCAGATGCCGAAGCACGTCTCCTGCGGGCACATGTTCGGCGATCCCCTCGCGATACCGGTGCCGGACCTCGACCGGACGGGCCACCTGCTCATGCTGGGCGCGAACCCGCTGGAGTCGAACGGGAGCCTCGCGTCGGCGCCCGACTTCCCCGGACGGCTCAAGGCGATCCAGGCGCGCGGCGGCAAGATCACGGTCGTCGACCCGCGCCGCACGCGGACGGCCGCCCTCGCCGACGAGCACCTGTTCATCCGTCCCGGGACGGACGCGTTCTTCCTCATGGCGCTCGTCCACACCCTGTTCGCCGAGGACCTCGTCGTCGACCGCCTGCCGGGACGCGTCAACGGCCTGGAGGACATGCGCGCCCTCGCCATCGACTTCGCCCCCGAGCGCGTCGCGTCCATGACCGGCATTCCGGCGGACGTGATCCGGCGGACGGCCCGTGAACTGGCCCGCGCCGACCGCGCCGCCGTCTACGGCCGCATCGGGACGTGCACGCAGGCGTACGGGACGCTCAACAACTGGCTCGTCGACGCCCTCAACATCCTCACCGGGAACCTCGACCGGGAGGGCGGCGCGATGTTCCCGCGTCCCGCGCACGCGCCCGTGTACCGGCGCAAGAAGCCGTTCACGACGGGCCGGTGGCGCAGCCGCGTCCGCGGGCTGCCGGAGGTCAACGGGGAGCTTCCGGTCGCGACGCTCGCGGACGAGATCGAGGCGCCCGGCGAGGGCCAGATCAGGGCGCTGATCACTATCGGCGGGAACCCGGCGCTGTCGGCGCCGAACGCCGCTCGGCTGGACCGCGCGCTCGCCGGGCTGGAGTTCATGGTGAGCGTCGACCCGTACCTGAACGAGACGACCCGGCACGCGCACGTGATCCTGCCGCCGCCGCGTCCCGTGCAGACGCCGCACTACGACATCGCGCTGACGGGGCTCGCCGTCCGCGACTACGCGCGCTACTCGCCGCCACTGGTCCCGCTGCCGGAGGGGCGCCCGAGCGAGGCCGTCATCCTTGGCCGACTCGCCATGATCGCGTCCGGCGCGGACGGCGACCCGGCCGCCCTCGACGAAATGATCATCAGCTCGACGCTGGCGCGGGCGACCGCCCTCCAGGGCTCCCCGGTGCACGGCCGGGATCCGGACGAGCTGCGCAAGATGCTCGACGCCGACACGCTCACCGAGCAGCGGCTCGACATGATGCTTCGCCTCGGCCCCTACGGCGACGGTTTCGGCGCCGATCCCGCCGTTGGAGATGAGGCGACCCCCCGGGGCGCCTCCGGCACCGGGTATGTCGGCCTCACGCTGGCCCGCCTGCGCACCGAGCACCCGCACGGCCTCGACCTCGGCGCCCTCAAGCCGCGCCTGGACGAGGTGCTCTGCACCACTTCGGGACGCGTCGAGCTGTGCCCGTCCACGTTCGCCGCCGACGTCGACCGGCTGCACGCCGCCCTGCGCACGTCCAAGGCCCACGGAATGGTCCTGATCGGCCGCCGCCACCTGCGCTCCAACAACAGCTGGCTGCACAACGTCCCCGAACTGGTGCGCGGCTCCAACATCTGCACCCTCCAACTCAACCCCGCGGACGCCGAGCGGCTCGGCGTCGGGGCGGGCGACACGGTCCGCGTCACCTCCCGGACGGGCAGCGTCGAGGCCGTCGCCGAACCCACCGACACCGTCATGCCCGGCGTCGTCAGCCTGCCGCACGGATGGGGCCACGACCTTCCGGGAACGCGCACCGGCGTAGCCCGCCGGCACGCGGGCGTCAACGTCAACGCCGTCACCGACGAACAGGAGATCGATCCGCTGTCCGGCAACGCGGTCTTCAACGGCGTGCCCGTCACCCTGGAGGCCGTCTCGGCGCAGCCGGTGGCCTGACCCCGGGGTTTAGCCCCTCTGGCCGCAGGTAGGTATGACTGGCCGCAGGAGAACGCGGGCGACTAGTGTCGCAACAGGCGTCTCACAGCCGCGGAGGAGGGACATGCCCCGACGGGTGAACATATTCCGGCGCGGGAGCCGGCCCCAGACGAGCGCGCGATTCGCGGACGTCACCGAGGCCCTGGAGCAGGCGAACGGCCTCGACGGCACCATCCGCACGCTCTCCACGGCCGTGCGGCGGACGCTGCGTCCCGGCCCGGTCAAAGACGCCCTGCACGGCGTCCCGGTCGGCCATCCCGCGCATCCGCCGCTGACCGACGTGCCCGTCGGCATGTGGCTGTCGGCCGCCGTCCTGGACCTCATGCCCGGAACGGGCCGCGCCGCGCAGGCCCTCGTCGCCGCCGGGCTCGCGGGCGCGGTCCCGACCGTTCTCACCGGCATCGCCGACTGGGCGTCGCTGCACCGCGAGCAGCAGCGCGTCGGCCTCGTCCACGCCGCCGGGATGGCCACGAGCAGCCTGCTGTACTCGGCGTCCCTCGTGGCCCGGTACCAGGGACGGGACGGCGCCGGGCGCGCGTTCGGCTTCGCCGGCCTGTCCGCGCTGTTCGCGGGCACGTACCTCGGCGGGCACCTCGCGTTCCGGCAGGCCGCCGGCGCCAGCCACGCCGACCAGGTCGCCCACCTCGTCCCGCTCGGCTGGTACGACCTGTGCGCCGCCGACGAACTCCCGGACGGCTGGCCCGTCACCCGGCGGCTCGGCTACATCAGCCTGTTCGTGCTGCGGCGGGGCGACGACGTCCACGTCCTCACCGACCGGTGCAGCCACCTCGCCGGGCCGCTCCACCAGGGCCGCATCATCACCGACGACGAAGCCGAGCCCTGCGTCGTCTGCCCCTGGCACGGCAGCACGTTCCGCGTCGCCGACGGCTCCGTGGTCCACGGCCCCGCCACGGCCCGCCAGCCCGCCTTCGAAACCCGCGTGACCGAGGAGGGCGTCCTCCAGGTCCGCCCCCTGGGCTGAGCCCAGGTCGGCGGCTCGTTGAGTTGCGGCGAGTCGTTGTTATGGGCAATCGGATAACAACGACTCGCCGCAACTCAACGAACCCATAGCGTCAGGTCAGGTCGTGGTCACCGCGCTTCACTCGGGCCGCGAACGCACGCCAGTCGGCGGCGCCGAGCGTCAGGTGGGGAGCCTCGGGAGCCTTGGAGTCACGCACACCGACGTTCCCAGAGAGTTGCGCAACCTCCACGCAGTCGCTCTGACCGGACGTGCCGCTCCGGCTGGACTTGCGCCAAACGGGAGTCAATGAAACTCCTCCATCACTCGCTTGATCAGCTCGATCGAGCGTCGACGGGTCAGGTCAGGTCGTGGTCACCGCGCTTCACACGGTCGGCGAACGCACGCCAGTGGGCGGCACCGAATGCCAGGTGAGGATCCTCGGGGGCTTTGGAGTCGCGCACTCCGACGCTTCCGGAGACTTGCGCGACCTCGACGCAGTCGCTCGTTTTGGCGTCGGTTCCGCTGTAGCTGGACTTGCGCCAGACGGGGGTCATCAGAAGCCTTCCATCACTTGCTGGATGAACTCGGCGGACGCATCCACCGGAAGAGCTCGATCACTGATGCGATCGAAGTTGGCTCGATATGAGCGTACATCCGCGACATCCACGGCAAGTCGGCCGCCAAAGCTCGCCTGGACATACACCGAGTCGGCGCCGTCCACCGTCATGAGCTTGAATGAGCCGTCCCGTCCCACGTGAGCCCCGGCGCGTCGAGGGACGATCCGCACGGAGATGTTCGGCTGCTCCCCCAACTCCAGCAGTCTGGCGAGTTGCCCGCGCATGACCTCCGATCCGCCGACCGGTTGGGTGATGACTCCCTCATCGAGCATGACCCACAGGTTCGGCGGGGGATCCCGCAGCAGGCTTTCCTGGCGTTTCATGCGAACCGCGACATGTGCGTCGACGTCCCGGAACCCGCCCGCCAGCACCGCCTCCCGGGTGTACGCCTCAGTTTGAAAGAGCCCCGGTATCCAAGCGAGCTCCCATATGCGCAGCTCAGAGGCTCGAACTTCCAGCTCGAAGTGGGTTTTGAACCATTCCGGGTCATGCCCCGCCTTCGCAAAGGTGAGCAGGACCTTGAAGAGATCTTGAGTGCCCCATTCCCGATCAAGGACGCGCGCGTGCTTCTCCAGGAGCTTCACCTGACCTGATTCAAGCCGCGAAACACTCGATCGATCAAGATCGAGCATGACGCCCAGAGCGCTGCCTGACATCCGACGCTCTTCGCGATGTCTGCGCAGCTGAACCGCTATGAGGTCCCAGAGTGAGCCCTCAGGGTTCAATAACTCTCTGGCACTCATCTGCAACTCCCCGTTGTTGTATCTGCTGTACGAACCTTCCGAAGGTAATCCGGCGGCGGCATCCTTGTCCCAGGAACGCGGGCCGCCGATGAACGCGCAGACATCGATCGAAGATCAAGAACTCGCCCGGTTGCGCCAGGAATTCACGGGGCATCGGATCTGGCGGGCGGTTCGCCGGGACGGGCGGCTGGGCGACTGGGTCGCCAGCCTCCATGACCCGGCCGCCGGGATCGACCTGACGGTGATCTGCTCGGATCCCGCCGCGCTTCGTGACGCCCTCCGCGTGGAGGCCGAACGGGCCGCCGCGCGAAAGGGACTCCGGTGACACAGCAGCCGCGACACGGCGCGGCTCGGTCACCGGAGGGGACCGCGTCCCCCAGCGCGGTCCCTTGGGGGGAGGTGAGAGCGGCGCGTCCGGTGAGCGTCCCCCCGGGCGCACCGGCCGCGCCGCTCCACCGCCGGAACCGGCAGCCGTCCCCCAGCGCGTACGTTGAAGAGCGCTTTCCCGGCGTTCATTGCTGGTGGGGGCTGCACACCGGCCGATGGTGGGCCTATGTACCGACAAGGCAGGGCGGCCGGCTACTGGAGGCCGCCACCACGGACGCCCTCATCACTCTGATCGCGGGAGCAGTGGACGGACGGGCATGGGCCTCCGCGCACGGGGTTCGACTGTGACCGGCGGCCGTCGCTAATACGAGATGGCGTCTCGCTTGACGAGATCGGCGAGGGTGGCTTACGGTTTGCGGACGATCCCTCACCGCCGGGAGCACGCCATGATCCGAGCCGCCTCACCAGGCCTTGGACCGGTGCTGCGCGCCGAGCGGCTGTGCGCGAAGCGGCTGATCTCGCCGCCGCCGTACTCGGAGACATCGCGGGTCCGCCCGCCGCGCGAGGGCATGCGCCCCGGCACGGCCGCGGGCGAGCCGCAGACGCCCTTCTAGCACCGGACGACCGCAGGCCCTCTTCTCCCTGGCCGCGGCCCGTCCGCGTCCGCGGCCGTCTCTCCCTCCCGAAGTAGCGAGGCAGCATGAGTACCACCGTCGATCTGTCCCCGATCTCCGGCCCGTCCGCCTGGCGCGGCGACGAACTCGCCGGTTCCACCGAGTGGATCCACCACCTCTCCGACGCCGAGCGCGACGAACTGGAGGCCGTCGGCCGCCGCTTCGTCGCCGACGACCCCGACCTGCGCGCCGTCACCGCCGCCGACTACCCGCTGGACGCCTGTACCGGGCTCATTGAGGAGTGCGCCCGGCAGATGGACGCCGGGCGCGGCTTCATCCTGATCCGCGGGCTCCGCACCGAGGACTACGGCGACGCGGTCGCGGGCGCGATCTTCTACCTGATGGGGCTGCACCTCGGCTCGCCGATGCCGCAGAACCAGTACGGCGACGTCCTCGACCACGTCATCGCCACGTCCAACAAGACCATGGACGACCCGACGGCGCTGCCGTCGCGGGTCCGGGACCGGCTGCCGTTCCACTCCGACAGCTCCGACGTCGTCGCCCTGATGTGCCTGCGCGGCGCCCGCGCCGGCGGCGCCAGCAGCCTGGTCAGCGGCACCACGATCTACAACGAGATCCTGCGCCGCCGCCCCGACCTCGCGCCGCTGCTGTTCGAGCCGTGGCACTGGGACTGGCGGCGCCAGGACCCCGACGCGCCCGCCAACACCTACCAGTCGCCGATCTGCAGCTATGTCGACGGGGTCTTCAGCACCTACGCCGGCGCTCAGATGATCTTCACGGCGCAGGAGTACCCGGAGGTGCCGCGGCTGACCGAGGCGCAGATCGAGGTCCTGCACCTGTTCGACGAGATCGCGCAGGAGCCCGGCCTGCCCCTGGACATGGACTTCCAGCCGGGCGACGTCCAGTGGCTCCTGAACTACGCCGCGCTGCACTCGCGCACCGGATACGTCGACTACCCCGAGCCGGAGCGCCGCCGCCACCTGCTGCGCCTCTGGCTGCGCCGCGACGTGGGACGCCCGCTCGTCCCCGGCTTCGGCAAGAACGTCATCAACGACGCCGACGGCAAGGAGCCGCTGCCCGGCGGGCGCTTCCAGATCTCAGGCGCCGTCGTCCCCAACGAGGAGTGGGGACTGTAACCCTCTTGAGCCCGGCCGTCCGCGTCCTCTCCGGGGAAGGCGCGGGCGGCCGTTTCACGTCTCAGAGCAGGCGCGCGTACAGGCGGGAGTAGGCCGCCAGGGACGCGAGGTCCAGGACGTCGCGGCGGGGATCGTCCGGGGACGCGGTGGACGACGGCCCCAGGCGGACGGTGTCGATCCCGTGGGCGCGCAGGACGACGCCGTCCGTCGAACCCGTCCAGCCGGTGATGGGCGGCGGGTCGGCGCCGAACTCCTCGCGCCACGCCCTGCGCGCGGTGCGGACGATCGGCGCGTCGGGCGGTGTCGCGGCGGCCGGGTGGACTTCGTCCAGGTCGACCTCGACCGTGCAGGAGGCCAGGGGGCCGTCCGCGCACGCCTGCTCGACTTCCCGGCGCAGCGCGGCGGCGATGGCGTGCGGGTCCGCTCCGGGGACGGTCACCACGTAGACACCGGCCTCCAGCAGGGCCGGGAAGAGGTCGGGTTTGTCGGGACGGCCGGCGGTGAGCGAGCCGATGCCGGCGGCCGGGCCCACCTGCGTGCCGGGCGCCGCGCTGGAGGCGACGTAGGCCGTACGCCAGCGCTCGACGGCTTCGATGACCGGCCCGGCGTGGGCGATGACGCCGCCGTGCGGCGTGGCCGACTCGCGAGCCAGGACGGCCCCGTGCCGCCCCCGGACGCGCACCCGCAGGTACAGCGCGCCGGGCTCCTCCCACAGCAGGGTGGCCGGGCCGCATTTGGCGATGACGGCGGACGACGGCCGGGGCGCGCCCTCCAGGTAGTGGTCAAGGCCGGTGGAGCGGACCGCGCCGCCCGAGCCGTACAGGGTGCTGCGATGCGTCCCAGAGCCCGCCAGCAGCAGGCCCGCGGACGCTCCCCGGGACGCGGCGGAGACGAAAGCAGCCAAGGCGGCGGCCGCGGGGGCCCGTGCCACGCCCAGCCCGAAGCCCTCGACCTGGGAGGCCGTGACCTTCAGCCCGGCAGGTGCGTCGGTGCGTCCGGTGATGGCGCGGTCCTCGTCCACATCGCCGCTGAGCGACGTGTCGAGGTGCGAGTAGAGCAGCACGCCCTCGGGGTCGCCCGCGCACAGGTTCGCGCCGGTCGGGCCGTACCGCTGGACGGTCCACTCGATCCACGGCCACCGCGCCGTGCACCAGGAGGCGAGGTACACGGCGGCGGCGGACTCGTGCCCGTACGGCGCGGAGACACCGTCCAGGAACTCCAGGACGCGGACGATCTCGTCGCCCGCGTCCTGGAACGGCGCGCTCAGAAACGGCCCCAGTCGTCGGCGGCCGGTCGCCACACGTCGATGTTGCGCGGGTCCGGCAGCATCCGGCGCGGGCGGTGGGTCTCGTGCTCCTCCGGCGTGAAGACGCGGTGCCGGTCGCACAGCTCGTACCGGGGCCCGTGCTTGGGCTCGTGCATGTAGAACGCGATGGACGTCGACGCCGAGTGGTTGACGAGGTCGGACGCGATCGGCTCGCCCTTGTAGAGGGCGCGGGCACGGGCCCGCATGACGTGGTCGAAGCTCTTCATCGCGAAGCACAGGTGCGCGACGTAGTGCTCCTTGTTGTTCTGCAGGGCGAGGCTGTGGTGGTAGCGGTCCTCGCAGCGCATGAACGTGGTGGAGCCGATGATCTCGTCCGAGGACAGGAAGCCCAGCACGTTCGTGTAGAAGTCGAGGGACTCCTCGTACTTCGGCGTCGCGATGAACGGGTGGACGAGGTCGACCGGGCGGAGCTCCCGCAGCGGCGGCTCGGCGTACTCCAGGAAGCCGGTGAACAGCTCCACGATCAGGCCGTTGGGGTCGCGGACCCCGAAGCCGTCCGAGCAGAGGTCCTTCTGGCGGTCCTGGAGTTCGAGGATCTCGTGCCCGGCGTCGGCGACGCGCTTGCGGAGGTCGGCCAGGATCTCGTCGTCCTCCACGCTGTAGCCGACGGCGGACGTGTGCCCCGTCGTGCGCTCCGGCGCGCTGATCAGCTCGATCGAGTGGTGCTCGATGTCGGCGCGCAGGTAGGCGTACTCGTCGGTGCGCTGTTCGAGCTGGAGGCCCACGTGGTACTGGAGGAACTCGATGGTGCTCGCCATGTCGGGCACCTCGATGCGGGCGTACTCCATCCCGTACGGGCCGCGCGGACGGCCCGCCCTGCCGCCGGTCTCGTAGCTGACGATGTGGTGCTGCTCGACGACCGGCCGCCAGCGCTCGCGCACGAACCGCTCGTGCGAGTCGCTCTGCAGGTAGGCGTGCAGGTCGGCGGCGGTGTCGAAGCGGACCGAGAAGGCGTGGGTGAACGTGTTGTCGCGGGTGCTGACGTTGGGACCGAGTGAGAAGTCCCGCATCTGCGGGTAGCGGCCGGGGAAGGTGCGCAGCTCCGCCAGGACGGCCTCGGCCGCCTCGGCCGGCGCATCGGGCCGGAACCGGAACACCACGGTGTGATTGATCATCGCGTTTCCCTCAGAGGATGAAGCTCAGCCGGCTGCCGGCGGGCAGGTGCTCGTGGCCGAGGACCGCGCGGCGCAGCCGGAAGCGCAGGGCGTCGCCGGCCGTCACCAGCAGATGGTCGTAGCGCCCGACGTAGGTGTCGAACTCGCCGTCCCGGGCCCGGTGGACGATGAACGCCGCCGTCACCCGGAGCAGGCCGGGCTCTGCCTGGTCGTCGGACTCGTGCAGCCGCACATTGGAGATCAACCGGTGCGTGCGGGACGGCGGGTTCTCCGCGTGCGCCTTGCGCGACTTCAGCCGCTTGACGCGCGCGCGCAGCAGGTCCCAGTCGTCGCAGACGAACGACCCGGACGCGTGCGCCGACGTGCCCGTCCAGTCGGTCGAGGGGACCTCGAACCGGGCGCCGGGCTCGAACAGGGCGAGCCAGTCGTCGTACTTCCAGGCGTCCAGGATGTCCGCCTCGGCGTAGAGGAAGTCCTCCACGTCGGAGCGGGTGATCTCGCGCCCGCCGATGAGCACGGTCATCGCACGTTCCTCCCCTCAAGGAAGCGCTCGGGGCGGGGTCCGGCGAAGTCCAGGCCGTTCTCGACGCCGAGCTCGCCCACCCAGTGGCGCCAGAAGCCGCGCATCGCGCCCTCGTCGATGGACCGGCCCTGCACGCCCTTGACCTCGTCGACCATTCCGCGGGACATGTCGCTGTAGTCGAAGCCCGGACGGGCCTCGGCGGCGGTCGCCTCGATGCCGCGCTGCACCGCCTCGTACGCCTCGATGTCGTCCGGGGTGGCGAGACCGCCCGGCCCGACGAAGCTGACCATGGTCTTCATCCGCAGCGCGCGGGTGTCGGCGTCCTCGCCGCGCGGCGCGAGCTGCCAGGCGCGCACGTCGGTCTGGTCGGGGGCGACCGGTTCGAGCTGCCGGATCGACAGCCCTTCGAGGTCGAAGAGCAGGAGGTTGGGCCAGACGAACAGGATGTGGCTCTCGTCGGCGACGTAGCGGGCCCGCTCGGGGCCGAGCCTGCGGTCCATCTCGGCGCGGTGCTCGGCGGTGCGGACCTTCTCGTCCTCGCCGAAGCGCGGTTCCCACAGCATGCTGATCCGGCCGCCGTGCCCGGTGAGGACGAGCAGGCCGTGCCCGTTGCCGAGGTTGTAGGCGTACTGGTCGTCGTCGGTGACGGCGAAGCCGGTCTCCCGCAGGTAGCCGACGAACGTGTTGTGCGTGGGCGAGAAGTGGTAGCCGTCCATGGCGTTCTCGACGGCGAGCTTCCAGTTGCCGCGCACGCCGTAGAGCTGGGTGCCGGGCAGCACCTCCATGCCGGCGGCGTGCTGCTCGGAGATCATCGTCATGTAGTCGGCGGCGTCGCCGAGGTACTCCAGGAGCGGCGGCACGTCCGGGTCGAACGCGACGAACACGAACCCTTCGTGGATCTCCAGCCGGGGGACGGACCGCAGCCGCATCGAGTCGAGGAAGCCCTCGCCCGCCGCCTCGTAGGCGTCCTTGCCGGGGATGGCCGCGACGTCGCCGTTGTTGCGGAACGTCCAGGCGTGGTAGAAGCACTGGAACAGCTTGCTGGAGCCCTCCCTCTCCCGGCACAGGATCGTGCCGCGGTGCGGGCAGGCGTTGAGGAACGCGTGCACCGTGCCGTCCGAGTCGCGGCAGAAGATGAGCGGCCTGCCGCCGAGCGTCCGCGTCTTGAAGTCGTTCGGCCCCGCGACCTCGGTCTCGTGGCCGAGGTAGAGCCAGGACCGCGCCCAGATCCGGTCGCGCTCGGCCTGGAAGACCTCGGCCGAGCGGTACGCGACCCGGTTGACGCGGAAAGTCAGCGCGTCCCAGTCCTCGACGACCAGCCGCTCCGGAAGCCCCCTGCCGTTCGGCTCTGGCATCGGGCGCCACCCCCTCCACGCAGTATCATTCGACTATTCGAGATGCCATCTCGTATCGTGCGTATAGCGTTGCCCAGGCCGGATCGCCGTGTCAAGGGTCGGACGGCACCGATCCATCCCCGACTTGACGAGCTACGTCCCAGTTACCATGATTGCGTCTCGCAATGAGAGATGGCGAGGAGTATCGTCGCCATCCCGGCGCGGTCGCGCCGGCCCCGCGCGGAGCGGACTTTCCGGGTCTCCCGGATGGCCTGCCGACGCTGCCGGACTCATGATGAGATGGCGTGTCGTTCCGCCCCGGCCCGCCACCCCGGACGGCAGGCGACCGACGGCCGAGGCAGAAGCGAGAGACGGATGGCAACGACGATGAGGACCGCACGAGACACGGCCGAGAGTTCCCCGTCGATCCAGACGGTCCAGCGCGCCGCGCTGATCCTGGACTCCTTCACGGTGGCCCGGCCGCATCTGAGCCTGAACGAGATCACCGCGCGGCTCGGCGCGAGCAAGGCGACCGCGCACCGCTACACCAAGGCGCTGCGGGCGGCCAACCTGCTGCGCTACGACGACCGCACCGCGCTGTACTCGCTCGGCCCGCAGGTGCTCACCCTCGCCGCCGCGGCGCGGGCCGCGCTGCCGATCGTGTCCGCCGCCGAGCCGTACATGGACCGGCTCGTCCAGACCGCCGGGCAGACCGTCGTGCTGAGCATCTGGGACGGGGAGTCCCCGACCGTCGTGCGGTCGGTCGACAACACCGACCACCTGATCCGGATCAGCGTCCGGGTCGGCTCGCGGCTCGACCTCGCCACCTCCGCGCAGGGCCGGGTGTTCTGCGCCTACCTCCCGCCCGAGCAGGTGCCGGCGCTGGCCAAGCTGCTGCGCCGCTCCCCCGAGCTGCGCGAGGACGTCGACTGGATCCGCGCGCACGGGCTGTCGGTCAACTCGCCGTCCGACAACGGCCTGCACACCATCGCGGCGCCGGTCTTCGAGGGGGACGCCATCATCGCCACGATGGCGATCGTCGGCACCTCCGTCGACGTCCCGCGCAAGGCGGACTCGCCGCTGGCCGAGGCGCTGCTGGAGACCACCCGTGACCTGTCGCAGCGGCTCGGCAACAACGGCGTCCCGCCGGCCGAGGCCGGCTGACACCGGGGTCCCGGCCGGGCGGGCCCCGGCCGGGACGCCCGGGATCAGGGCAGCTCGTCCACGTACGCCAGCGACGCGGCGAAGTCGGCGCGCGGCGGCACGAAGATGTCGATGTTGACGCACGGCTCTTCCAGCGGCTCGATGTAGTGCTCGGCGCCGCTCGGCACCAGCAGGAACGTCCCCGCCGTCATCTCGTGCGCGACGCCCTCGATGTAGTAGTTGCAGCGCCCCTCGGCGATGTAGACGAGCTGGTCGAAGTCGGCGTGGCTGTGCGGGTTCAGGTCCATGCCCACGTCGAGGGTGTGGTGGGCGACCATCACCTCGTCGGTGGAGTAGACCCGGCGCCGCACCCCCTTGCGCAGCTGCGTCTCCGGCATGTCGGCCCAGCCGATCACCCGGTTGTAGAGCTTGGCGTTGCGCCCGTTCTCGGTCATTCGTTGCCTCCCTCGCCGGCCGCCGCATGCAGTCCGGCGGCCAGTATCTGCAGGTCCGAGCCAGTCACCAGGTAGCGCGCCGCGGCAAGCCCGGCGGGCCCGGCGGCGGACGCGGACGGGGCCCAGCCGCCGAACGCGATCCCGTTCCGTCGGGCGGCCTCCTCGATCTCGGCGACGGCCGCGCGCAGCGCAGCGCCGCCGGGCTCGACGCCCAGGCCGACCGCCAGGTCGGTGCCGCCGACGAAGACCACGTCGAGGTCGGCGATCACCTCCTCGAAGGACGTGCCGCCGTCCCGCCACCAGGGCGTCTCGATCTGCCCGACGAGCAGCGGCGGATCGGCCCGCTCGGCGGCGAGGAACGCCGCCAGCCCGCCGGAGCCGGGCAGCCCGAACCCGGCCGCCCGGTTCGCCAGGCTGACCGACCGGTCGCCGTCCGGCGCGAACCGCGTGGCCTGGACGAGCGCCCAGGTCTGCGCGGGGCCGCTCAGCATCGACAGCTGGAACCCGGCCGCGCCGTTCTCCAGCAGGCGGCAGATCAGCGGCCCGTCCACCTCGGGGATCCGGACGAGCGCCGGCAGCCCGCAGCGCTCCGCGTGCCGGACGAGGCCGATCGCGTCGGCCCCGGTCAGCGTGGAGTGCTCCAGGTCGACGACGACGAAGTCGAAGCCGGCGAGCGCGCACACCTCCACGACGTCCGGCGCCGGCAGCTTGACGAACGTCCCGTGCACGCGGGCGCCCGCCGCGAGGGCCGCCCGCAGCCGGGCCCTGGGCCCGGCGGGCCCGGGCCCGCCCGTCACAGGCCCAGCCGTCACAGGCCGCGCCACGGGACCGTCTCGACCGGCTTCCCGCCGTGCAGGACGAGCACCGGCTCCAGGCGGGGCGCGGTCATCGTGTTGCCGGACGCGTCCGGGAGCACGACCTCCGCGGTCTCCTCGATCACGGTGACGTGCGCCGGGCCCCCGGCCTCCAGCCGGCCGTAGCCCTCGGCGTCCAGGCCGAGCAGCCCGGCGGGACGCACGGTGGCGCGGGCGACGGCCTCGGTCAGCGGGACGCCCAGCGCGACCAGCTTCGACATGCTGGTGAGCAGGTCGAACACCGGGCCACGCCAGTTGCGGGCGCTCGTGTCGGAGCTCAGCACGTCGGGGTAGAAGCCCTTGGCGATCGCGCGGCGCGCCACCTCGAAGCTGAGGTTGCTCTTGCCGTGCGCCGAGTCGAACAGGACGCCGCGCTCCCGGGCCTCCGCCACCGCGGGCAGCACCTCGTCGCCGTCCAGGATGCCGTGCTCCTTGCCGGTGTAGCAGTGCGCCACGACGTCGCCGGGACGCAGGTGCTCCAGGACGATCGGCAGCGGCTCGGACGTCTCGCCGATGTGCACCATCAGCGGCAGGCCGGCCTGCTCGGCGACCTGGAGCGACTTCTTCAGCAGCATCTGCCAGTTGTCGCCGACCACGTCCTCCGACAACCGGATCTTGAAGCCGCGGACCACGTCGGGGTTGGTGGCGGCGGTCTCCAGCGCGTCGTCGGGGACGAGCGTGTCGGGGTTCATCAGCTCGCCGAACCGGAAGTCGATCAGGCCGAGGACCGACACGTTCAGGAAGTTCACGATGCGCATCGGCGTCGCGTCGACGACGAGCTTGCGGAACGCGGCGAACGTGGACGCCCCGGCGGTGCCGGCGTCGGCGGCGGCGACGACGCCGCGGCGCAGGTGCGCCTCCTCCGCGGGCGCGCCCACCTTGGAGACGTGCTGGAAGATGTGGGTGTGGCCCTCGACCAGGCCGGGCAGCACCCACCGGCCGGTGCAGTCGGTGACCTCGGCCGCGTCGGCGGCCAGCCCGTCGCCGACCGCCGCGACGGTGCCGCCGCTGATCGCGACGTCGGTCCGCGCGTTCAGCCCGGAGGCGGGGTCGATGACCGTCCCGCCCGTGAGGACGCGGTCGTAGACGGGCTTCTTCTGTTCGGTCATCGAGTACTCCCGATCATGTGAGGTAGCGGGTGGAGGGGGTCGCGCCTGGTGGTGTCACGCCTGGTGCGGTCACGCCCGGACGTGGGTGGTCAGCGGCAGGACGCCGTCGACCTCGATCCGGACGGTGTCGCCGGGGCGCAGGAAGTCGTCGCGGTCCTGGCCCGTCCCGGCCGGGGTGCCGGTCAGCACGACGTCGCCGGGACGCAGCGCCGCGTACCGGGAGATCCGGGCCAGCAGCTCGGGGATCGCGAAGATCATGTCGGCGCTGGAGGAGTCCTGGCGCCGCTCGTCGCCGACCCAGCTGCGGACGCCGATCGCGTCCGGATCGGCGATGGCGTCGCGGGCGAGCAGCGAGGCCCCGAGCGGGGTGAAGCCGGGGAAGCTCTTGGCCAGGGCGGGGGTGCCGGTGCGCTTCATGACGTCGCGGGCGGTCATGTCGTTGGCCGCGGTGATGGCCGCGACCGCCGACCACGCCTCGCTCTCGGCGGCCCGGTCGAGCGTCCGGCCGATGACGACGGCGATCTCGGCCTCGTAGTCCATCTGGACGGTCTCCTCGGCCGGCAGCCGGACCGCCGCGCCGGGCGCGCTCACCGACGACGAGCCGGCCAGGTAGAGCACCGGTTCGTCCGGAGCGGGGCGCCCGGTCCGCTCGGCCTTGGAGTGGTAGTTCAGGCCGACGCCCCACAGGGCGCGGGGGCGGCCGAGGGGGGCGCGGAGGTCCAGCTCGTCGCCGTCCAGGGGGATCCGCCGGACGACCTTGGCCCCGCCCAGCGCGTCCAGCGAGCCGGTCGTCTCGATCACGGTGTTCGGGTCGGGGTAGGGCGCGTCCAGGACGGCCACGGCGCCGTCCTCGATCCGGCCGATGCCCGCCGACGTCATCACAACATGCACGACGTCATCTTTCGATGCGAGATGGAGTCCTGTCAAGCAATGAGAGATGGCATCTCACAATGCAACACGAGAGGTGCCGGGCAGCATGGCGTGCCGCCCGTCCGGCGGACGAGCGGCACGGCGGAATCGCAGGTCAGGCCGAGTGCGCCGCGGTCGCGGTGACGGCGTCGGCGAGCTGGCGGGTCACCTCGGAGCCGTCCCAGTAGTCGATCCGGCGCGCCAGCAGGCCGTCCGAGTTCACCCAGAGCCGGAACACGCCGCGCACCTTGACCGGCGCGTTCCCGGCCGACACGAGCCGGAACGACATCTTGTAGGCCAGCACCGCCCGCACGTCCCGGACGACCAGGTCCTCCATCTCGTACCGCAGGTCGGCGAAGTCGGCCAGGAAGCCGTCCAGCCGCCCCCGGTACGCGTCGCGCCCGGTGACGCCCTGCCCCATCGCGGACGTGTGCTCGTTGACGAAGTCCTCGGTCACGCAGGCCGCGACGGCGTCGGCGTCGTGGCGGTTGAGCGCGCCGAGATAGCGCAGCGCCGCCGCGCGGGTCCGTTCCTCGACCCGCGCGACGGCCCCCGGCTCGGCCGAGGTGGAGTCGGCGGTCAGGACCCGCCTCCCCACTTCGCCCGGACCGTGTCGAACACCTTCTGATCGTGCGAGATCTCGACCACATTGCCGTCCGGGTCCTTCAGCGCGCAGATGTAGCCCACCGGGTCCGGCATGTCGCGCGGCTCCCAGTGCAGGCTGCCCATCTCGCGGGCGCGCTCGGCGAGGGCGTCCACGTCGGCGCGCTCGGGCACCTCGATGCCGATGTGCGCGAACGGGTGCAGCAGCCCCAGCTCGCCGCCCCGGTCCTTGTTGAAACAGACCAGCACCAGCACGAACGGCGTCTCCGCCTGGCCGTCGTTGGACAGCCAGGCGCTCTCCCCGTCGGCGTCCTTGAACCGCTCGACCACCACCAGCGGGGTGAGCGATGTATAGAAGTCGATCGACTTGTCCAGGTCTCCGGTCGGCAGCGCCACATGCGTCCAGCGCGCGGCGGTCAGTCCGGTCACGTGCTCCTCCTTCGAATCGTCCGGGCCCGCAGACGCCTGGCCCGGTCCCCTGTCCTACCCGGTCACGCGATGCCCCGCTGGAAGGGCTTGCCCAGCGCGCGTGGCTCCCGGTCCTTGGCGGCGAACAGCAGCATCGCGACCAGCGCCAGCAGGTAGGGCGCGACGATCAGCAGCTGCGAGTTCATCGTGAAGCCCAGCGCGGGCAGCGCCAGGCGCATCGCGTCGGCGAGCCCGAACAGCACGCAGCCGAGCAGCGTGCGGCCGAGCCGCCAGGCCCCGAAGATCACCGCGGCGATCACGATGAAGCCGCGGCCGGCGGTCATGTTCTGGCTGAACGAGCCGACCTCGCCCACCGCCAGGTAGGCGCCGCCGAGCCCGGCCAGCAGGCCGCACCACAGCAGCGCCTGCCGGCGCCGCGCGTTCACGTCGATGCCGGTCACGTCCGCGGCCTGCGGGTCCTCGCCGACCGCGCGGAGCTCCAGGCCCCACCGGCTGCGCTCGACCAGCCACCAGGTCAGCGGGATCACCCCGATCAGCAGGTAGACCGGCCACCGCTCGACGAACAGCACCTGCCCGACGATCGGTATGTCGCGCAGCACCGGCACGCTCACCTGCCACACCTGGTGCCCGGTGAACGAACCGGTGACGATCAGGTAGCTGGTCAGCCCCAGCACCAGCGTGTTGAGGACGAGGCCGACCACGAACGTGTTGACCGCCGCCCGGTGCGACAGGTTGCCGTGCACGAACCCGACGAGCACGCCGACGAGCATCCCGGCGGCGAGACCCGTCGTCGCGCTGCCGGTGACGGACGCGCCCGCGACCGCCCCGAACGCCCCGCCCAGCATCATCGCCTCGACCGAGATGTTGACCGTCCCGGCCCGTTCCGCGAGGTACTCCCCACAGGCGGCGAACGCGAGCGGCACCGTCAGCCGGGCGCCGCTGGCGAGGATCGTGGAGATGTTGTCCGCGGCGCTCATGACGCCCTGCTTTCCAGGCTGACCGCCTCCTTGGCCTTGGGTGCCGGAACGTCCGCGCCGGCCCCGGCGCCGCGCGACTCGCGCCGGCGGCGCATCGCCTCGGTCAGCACCGGCGGGACGACGAACGCGAGCACCAGCAGCGACTTGACCACGTCCACCAGGAAGGACGGCACCCCGGTCGACGCCAGGAACCCTCCCCCCGAACGCAGCACACCGAACAGCAGCGCGACCGGGATCGCCACCAGCGGCCGGTTGCGGGCGACCAGCGCGACCAGCAGCCCGTCCCAGCCGATGTTGTTGGAGATGCCGCCCTGCAGCCGGTTGGTGCCGACCGGGCTGGCGAGCAGCACCGCCCCGGCGACGCCCGCGAACGCTCCGGACACCGCCAGCGCCGTCCCGCTCAGCGCCGCGACCCGCACCCCGGCGTGCCGGGCGGCCCGCGGGTTCAGGCCGAGCATCGTCAGCCGGAAACCCCACCGGCTGCGCGTGATCAGCACCGCGATCACCGCGGCCGCGACGAGCGCGATCAGCAGCCCGCCGTTGATCTGCAGCCCCGGGTACTCGCCGAACGAGCCGAGCAGCGCGTTCTCCGGCAGCCGGTTGGACTGCGGCGACACCGTCGCGCCGCCGCGCCTCGTCTCCTGGAGCAGCCACGGCGTGTTCACCGCGAACGCGACCAGCTGCTGCGCCAGGAACGTCATCAGCAGCGTGCTCACCACGATGTTGACGCCGCGGAACCGGTGCATCAGCGCGCTGACCCCGGCCCACGCCGCGCCCGCCAGCGCCGCCGCGACCAGCGCGACCACCAGCAGCACCGGCCCCGGCAGGGCCAGCCGCAGCCCGATCCCGGCCCCGGCCAGCGCGCCGATGAGCACCTGGCCCTCCTGGCCGAGGTTGAACACGCCGGCCCGCACGCACACGCACGTCCCGACCGCCACCAGCAGCAGCGGCGCCGCGTACAGCAGCGTCGCGCTGATCGCCGCCGCGTTCGCGAGGCTCCCGTCGTACAGCGCCGTCACGGCCCTGGACGGGGACCCGCCGGTCGCCGCCACCAGCGCCGACGACACCGCCAGCGCCAGCACGACCGCGACCACCGTCGTCCCGGCCACCTGCGCCCCGCCCCGCCGGGCGTTCAGCGCCGCGGCCAGCCGCCGCCCGGACCGTTCCACCTCCGTCACGCGGCCACACCTCCGACGAGCATGCCGAGGCGTTCGGCGGTGGCCTCGGCGGTGGGCAGCAGGCCGGCGACGCGGCCCCGGGAGATGACCGCGATGCGGGAGGCCAGCGCCATGACCTCCTCCAGCTCGGTGCTGATCAGCAGGACCGCCACGCCGCTGGAGGCGGCCTTGCGCAGCCGCAGGTACATGTCCTCGATGGCGCCGACGTCGAGGCCGTGGGTGGGCTGCGCGGCGACGAGGACCGACGGGGCCGCCGACATCTCCCGGGCGAGCACCACCCGCTGCTGGTTGCCGCCCGACAGGCTGCGGACGGGCGCGTCCAGCGACGAGGTGATGATGTTGAACTCGGCGGCGAGCCGCCGCGCCAGCTCCTGGGTCTTGCGCCGGTCGACCAGCAGCCGGCCGCTGACCCCGTCGAGCGCCTTCATCACCAGGTTGTCGGCGACGCTCATGTCGAGGACGACGCCGGAGGCGTGCCGGTCCTCCGGGACGATGCCGAGGCCCGCCTTGTGCAGCGCGCCCGGCCTGGCCGGGTCGACCCGCACGCCGCCGACGTCGACCGTCCCGGCGGACGGCTCGACCAGGCCGGACAGCAGGTCGCCCAGCGTCGCCTGCCCGTTGCCCTCCACCCCGTACAGGCCGAGGATCTCGCCGGGTGCGACCTCCAGGCTGAAGTCGTCGAGCAGCGCGACGCCCTCGGACCGGACGGTGACGCCCGACAGCCGCAGCGCGGGTTCGACGCCGGGTTCCGGCGCCTCCTCCTCCGGCTGCCGCTTGCCGCGGCGCTCCACCGGGAGCATGCCGAGCGCGGCGGCCTCGGCGCGCAGCGAGACGTCCCGGCCGACCATCTGCCGGGCCAGCTCCTGCGCGGTGGTCTCCGCGGTCGCGCTGTGGAACGCGACGCGGCCCCGGCGCAGCACGGTCACCCGGTCGGTGGCCGTGGTGATCTCGGCCAGCTTGTGGCTGATCAGGACCACCGCGCGGTCCTCCCCGGCGACGACCTCGCGCAGCACGCCGAACAGCTCCGCCGACTCGGCCTGGGTGAGCACCGAGGTGGGCTCGTCCAGGACGAGGACGGACGGGTCGCGGCGCAGGCACTTGATCAGCTCGACCCGCTGCCGCTCCCCGGCCGACAGCCGCGACACCGGGGCCAGCGGGTCGATCGGCAGCCCGTACCGGGCGCCGACCTCCTCGACCTGCGCGCACGCCCGCGCGCGGTCGACCTTGCCGGTGTCGCCGAGGGTGATGTTCTCCCAGACGGTCAGCGGCTCGACGAGGCTGAAGTGCTGGTGCACCATGCCGATGCCGAGCGCGATCGCCTCCTGCGGGCCGGCGACGTCCACCGGGCGGCCGTCGTGGTGGATCGCGCCCGAGTCCCGCCGGACGAGCCCGAGCAGGATCTTCATGAGCGTGGACTTGCCCGCGCCGTTCTCGCCGAGCAGGCCGTGGATCTCGCCGCGGTGGACGGTCAGGTCCACCGCGTCGCAGGCCACGACCCGCCCGTAGGACTTGCCGATCCCGCGCAGCTCCAGCGCGGGCGCCCTGGCCCTGCCGCCGTCGCGGCCGCCGTGATCGGTCGTCACTTCCCGAGCCTCTCCACTTCCGCGGCGGCGTTGATCTTCCCGCTCGCGATGTCCTTCATGAAGGTCTCGATCTTCTGCTTGGCCGCGGCGTCGTCGCCGCACAGCTTGACCGTGGGGAACGGGTCCTTGCCGATCGTCCAGACCTTCTGCACGCCCATCTCCAGCTTCCCGGCCTCGAACAGCTTGAGCGCCTCGGTGAAGTAGTCACCGGGGCTGAACAGCACCGAGAGGTCGAACTTCGGGTCGGTGGAGGAGCACCGGTCGGTGCCCGGGGTCAGCGTGATGAGGTTCTTGGTGTTGGCGAGCTTCGCGGCGGCGTCCGTGGAACCGCCGAGGTAGGGGTAGACCGCGCCGACGCCCTGGTCGATCTGGGCCTGCACCGCCTCCTTGGCCTTGGCGGCGTCGTCCTGGTCGCCGGCGTAGGTCGTGGTGACGGTCGCGTCCGGGATCACCGAGCGGATGCCCGCCTTGAACGCCTTGGAGGCGTTGATGTTGAAGTCGACCTCCATGCCGGCCACGAAGGCGGCCTTCTTGGTGCCGCGCGCCTGCATCAGCACACCGGTCGCGTACCCGGCCGACAGGATGCTCTGGGACGGGTCGTCGGTGGACAGCATGACCTTGGGGGTCTGCTGGACGTTGCCGGAGCTCGGGACGTACCAGGCGGTCTTCTGACAGACCGCCTCCTCCGAGGCGGGGATCGCGTCCTTCAACTCGGACGCGCCGAGCGCGACCATGTCGACCTTCTGCTGGCACAGGGCGCGGGCCGCACTGAGCGCCTCGCTCTCCGGGACGCTGCCGCGCTTGATGACCGTCCAGCCCTTCGCCTTGGCGAACGCCTCGGCGCCGGTCACGAAGCTCTCGTAGTAGCCGTTGTCGTTGATGTCGCCGGGGCTGAGCACGCCGATGACGACCTTGCCGTCGCCGTTGACGTCGGGCTCGCCGGGCAGCACGCCGCCCGCCCCGCCCCCGCCGGTGCTCTGGTTCGCGGTGGCGTCGCTCTCGGCGCAGCCGGCCAGGGCGAACAGGGTGGCGCACGCGAACGCGGCGCCCGCGATCCGTACCGATTTACGGTTCTTCACCACAGGGTCCTTTCGATCGGACGGTCGAAGGTGCGAAGGGGCGGGAGGCTTGGTCGCCGGGGCCCCGCGGAGCGTCCGCGGGGAGCACCGGCCAGCGGCGGGGGACGTCCAGGCCGGCCGCACGCAGCAGCGCGGCCGAACGCGTCTCCGCCTCCCGGCGCAGAGCGCCGGCGTCGAGGGTGGTGAGCCGGCGGTCCCGCACCACGACCCGCCCGGCGACGACCACGTCGCGGACGGTGTGGCTCGGGGCGCCCCACACCAGGTGTGCCGCGAGGTCGCCGGGCGGAGCCCAGGCGAGGTCGCGGGCGTCCAGGACGACGAGGTCGGCGGCCTTGCCGACCTCGATCGACCCGATCTGGTCGCCGAGGCCGATCGCCTCGGCACCGGCACAGGTGGCCAGCGCGAACGCCTCGTCCGCGCGCAGCGGCCAGGCGCCGCGGTCGTTCTCCAGGCCGGCCAGCAGCCCGGCGGCGCGCAGCACGTCGGGCGCGTCGCCGGCGTTGTGGGCGTCGCAGCCGAGCGCGACCCGGCCGCCGCGCCGGACCAGCTCGCCGTGCCGCCCGGCCCGCGTGTAGCCCTGGCCGAGCCGCAGGTAGGCGCCGGGGCAGGACGCGACGGCCGTGCCCGTCTCCAGGACGGCGTCGACCTCGTCGTCGTCGAGCCACACCGCGTGGCCGAGCAGCAGGCGCGGCCCGAGCACGCCGAGCCGGCGCAGGTGGACGAGGGGGCGGGCGCCGGTGCGGCGCAGGTACGACTCGGCGTCGCCCGGTCCGGGGGACATGTGCCAGGTCATCGCGGTGCCAAGGCGCTCGGCGAGCGCGGCGGCGCCGGTGAACAGCTCGTCGCTCGCGAGGTCGTGGCCGACCAGGGTGATCCAGCCGGTGACGAGGCCGTCGCCGGGCAGGCTCCGCACGATCTCCTCCTGCCGGGCCACCGCCTCGGCGGCGGGCAGGGAGTGGGGGACGTCCGGGGCGTCCCAGCCCCAGCCGCCGACGCGTCCGCGTATCCCGGCGGCGGACAGCCCGGCGGCGACCCGGCCGGGGTGGGCGACGGTGCCCGGCTCCAGGACGGTGGTGACGCCGCGCAGCAGCGACTCGGCGGCGGTGAGGGCCGCGGACAGCTCGTCGTCGTCGCCGGTGACCAGGCCGTGCAGCGGCACCGCCCAGCCGAAGATCGCCTCCTGGGCGTCGATGTCGTCCGGGATCACGCTGCGGATCAGCGGGTCCACGGTGCAGTGCTGGTGCGCGTTGATCATGCCGGGCACGACCACGCAGCCCGCCGCGTCCAGCTCGGCGGCGCCCGGGTGCTCCGCGCGGAGCGTCCGGTACGGGCCGATCGCGGTGACCCGGCCGCCGCTGACCGCGACGGTGGCGCCGGTGAGGACCGCGCGGTCCGGCGCCATCGTCACGACCGTGCCGCCGGTGACCAGGAGGGAGGCGCCGTTCATGGGCGGACCAGGACCTTGCCGATGGCCGCGCGCGACTCGACGGCGGCGGACGCGGCGGGCAGCTCGTCCAGCCCGTAGTCGGCCATCCGGACGACCCGCAGCCCGCCCTCGTAGTAGGCGGCGAGCATCGCGGCGAACTCGGCCTCGGTGTAGGCGCCGGACCCGAGCAGGCGGAGCCCGCGGTGGTACACGCCCGCGAGGGAGATCGTGACCTCGTCTCCGGTGGTGTTGCCGAACGTCACCAGCCGGCCGCCGGCGCGCAGGCTGTCCATCGAGGACTTCCAGGTCGCGGCGCCCACGTGGTCGAGGGCGACGTCGGCGCCCTCGCCGCCGGTGAAGCGGCGCACGGCCGCGGGCACGTCGTCCTCGTTGCGCAGCAGCAGGTCGGCGCCGAGGTCGCCGGCCAGGGCGAGCTTGGCGTCGCTGCCCGCGACCGCGACGACCCGGGCCCCGGCGCGCTTGGCGAGCTGGACGGCGGCGATGCTGACCGAGCTCGCCGCGGCCTGCACCAGCACGGTCTCCCCGGCGGTGACCTGGCCGACGGTCAGCGTGGCGTGCCAGGCGGTGCTCCAGGAGGTGGGCAGCGCGGCGGCCTCGTCCAGTCCGACGTGCTCGGGGACGCGGTGGACGAGCCGCGCGGGCACCGCGACGTACTCGGCGAACCCGCCCGCGATGTTGCCGCCGACGACGCGGACCCCGGCGCAGTGGCCGGGGTCCCCGGCGCCGCACCGGCGGCACGTCCCGCAGCCGAGCGTCGGGTCGATGACCACGCGGTCGCCGGCGGCGGGCCCGCGCACCTCGTCGCCGACGGCCTCGACCTCTCCGGCGACGTCCGTCCCGGCGATGTGCGGGAGGCGGAAGCCGGGCAGCACGGCCGGGCCGCGCCGCTGCAGGACGTCGAGCCGGTTGAGCGCGCAGGCGCGCACCCGGACGAGCACGTCCCCGCGGCCGGGGACCGGGTCGGGGACGCGTCGCAGCGACACCACCTCGGGGCCGCCGAACGCAGTCTGGACCAGTGCTCTCACCAGGACCTCCGGCTGGTTCCGCCGTCGAACTCATCTCGCATTGTGAGCCAGCGACTCGCAATGTGAGGCAACTCTGAACCTCGCCATACGGGCGTGTCAACACTTCGGGAAAAACTCCCGGCGATGTCGACCCGCACGTCAGGGCGCCGACCGGCTCAGCGGTCCAGCAACCGGACCGCCACGGCCTTCTCCTGCGTGTACTCGCGCAGCGCCGCGTAACCGCCGCCCGCGCTGAACCCGCTGTCCTTCTGCATGTTGAACGGGAACCCGATCACGCCCGCGTCGTGGAACTGGTTCACCGCGACCTGGCCGGACCGCACGTCCTTGGCCACCCGCAGCGCCCGCGACACGTCGTCGGTCCACACGCAGGCCAGCAGGCCGAAGTCGGTGTCGTTCATCAGATCGACCGCTTCGGCCATTCCGGTGAAGCCCTGGATCGTCAGGACGGGCCCGAAGACCTCCTCCCGGACGACGCGCATACCGGGCTCCACACCGTCCAGGACGGTCGGCGCCACGAACCAGCCGCCGTCCGGCACCTCGCCCTTCGCGCCGCCGGTCAGCACCCGGGCGCCCTCGCGCGGCGCCTCCTCCAGGAAGCCGAGCACCCGCTCGTACTGGAGCCCGCTGACCAGCGGCCCCATGTCGAGGTCCTGGTCCCAGGTGCCGAGTCGCACGGCGCGCATGCCCGCCACCACGCGCTCGGTCACCTCGGCGCGGATCGACTCCTCGACCAGCAGCCGCGAGCCCGCGTAGCAGTTCTGCCCGGCGTTCTCGGTGATGGAGCCGACGATCGCCGGGATGGCGGCGTCGAGATCGGCGTCCGCGAACACCACGTTCGGCGACTTCCCGCCCAGTTCGAGCTTGACCGGCACCAGGTTGCCGGCCGCGGCGCGCATCACCGCGCGGCCGGTGACGGTGGAGCCGACGAAGCTGATGTGGTCGACGCCCGGGTGCGCGGTGAGCGCGACGCCCGCCTCGGTGCCGAGGCCGGTGACCACGTTGAGCACGCCGGGCGGGAACCCGGCCTCGCGCGCCAGCTCGGCCAGCGCCATCGGCCCGAGCGGGGCGACCTCGGACGGCTTGAGCACGACGGTGTTGCCGGCCGCGAGCGCGGGCGCCACGTTGGCCGCGGTCAGCAGCATCGGCACGTTCCAGGGGATCGCGACCGCGCACACCCCGTACGGCTCGGGGATCGTGAAGCCCAGGTAGTCGGTGCCGCGGGTGGGCAGCGTGACGCCGGTGAGCTTGTCGGCGGCGCCGGCGAAGTACTCGACGATGCCGCGGGTGATGTAGGCGTTCAGCCGGCCGCCGGACAGCGGCTTGCCGACGTCCCGCGCCTCGCAGGCGGCCAGGTCCTCGACCCGCTCCATGATCAGTGCCGCCCAGCGGCCGAGCAGGGCGCCGCGCTCGGCGGGCGAGGTCGCGGCCCAGCCGGGGAACGCGCGCCGGGCCGCGGCGACCGCCCGGTCGACGTCCGCCTCGCCCCCGCGCGCGATCTCCTGGATGGGACGACCGTTCGCGGGATCGAGGACCTGGAGGCCCGCGCCGTCCTCGGCGGGGATCCACGCACCGTCGATGAGCTGCCGGGAGACCGGAATTTCAAGTGGGGACATGCCGGAATCCTTGACCGCGCCTATCCCGCATGTCAAGATGCCATATCTTTCTGTGAAATGTCCTGGGGGAACTCTCATGCGCGTCACAGCCGCCGTCCTGGACCGGCCCGGTGAGCCCTTCGTCCTCCGGGACGTCGAGCTCGGCCCGCCCCGCCCGGAGGAGGTCCTCGTCCGGCTGAGCGCCGTCGGCATCTGCGCCACCGACCTCGAGTTCGCGACGTTCTTCGAAGCCCCGGCCGTGTTCGGGCACGAGGGCGCGGGCATCGTCGAGCGGGTCGGCGACCAGGTCACCGGGATCGCGCCCGGCGACCACGTGGCGCTGTCGTTCACCTCGTGCGGGCACTGCCGGCCCTGCCTGACCGGCTCCCCCGGCTACTGCACGCGGTTCGACGCGCTCAATTTCAGTGGGCGGAGACCTGACGGTACCTCGGCCGTCTCGATGGCCGGTACCGAGATCAACGCCCACTTCCTCGGCCAGTCGTCGTTCGCCGACCACGTCATCGCCCCCGCGCGGGCCGTCGTGCCGATCCCCAAGGACGCCGACCTCACCCTCGCCGGGCCGTTCGGCTGCGGCTTCCAGACCGGCGCGGGCGGCGTGCTGAACGTGCTGCGCCCCTCGCCCGGCTCGTCCATCGCGATCTTCGGCGCGGGCGCCGTCGGCGTCTCCTCGATCCTCGCGGCCGTGCTCAGCGGCTGCACGACCATCGCGGTCGTCGACCTCAACGCCGAACGGCTCGCCACCGCCCGGTCCCTCGGCGCCACCCACGGGGTGGCCGGCGGCACGGGCGCGGCGCGGGAGCTGAGCTCGATCGCGCCGGACGGCTTCGACTTCGCCGTCGACACCACCGGCCGCGCGGACGTCCTGCGCACCGCCGTCGAGGCGCTCGGCCCGCTCGGCACCTGCGGCGTGATCGGCGTCGGCCCGAGCGAGGAGATGATCTTCGACTGGCGCAGCGTGCTGAACGGCCGGACCATCACCGGAATCATCGGCGGCGGCGCCGTCCCGCAGGTCTTCGTGCCCGAACTGCTCGCCCTGCACGCCGCGGGCCGGTTCCCGGTGCACGAGATCGTCACGCACTTCCCGTTCGAGCGGATCGGCGAGGCCGTCGACGCCGCCCGGAGCGGCACGGCAGGCAAGGCCGTCCTCACCTTCTGAACCGCAACCCCCAGTGGCGCGGCTGGGCAACACCGCGCGGATCCCTGCGCATCTGGAGTCGCGCACATGACACCCTTCGACCACCACTCGGCCGAATGCACCGCCGACCCGGTCGGCTACTACGCCGCGTACCGGGAGTCCTGTCCGGTGGGCCGCACCTCCGCGCACGGCGGGTTCGTCTACACGACGCGGTACGCCGACGTGTCGCGGATCGCCCGCGACGACGCCACCTTCTCCTCCTCGCGCGCCGCGACCGGCGTGGACGGCGTCTCCATCGTCATCCCGAGCGGGCCGGGGCTCGAGCAGTACCCGATCGAGCTCGACCCGCCGGAGTCCACCGGCTACCGCGACCTGATCAACCCGCTGCTCACCCCGGCTGCGGTCGACCGGCTGCGGCCGATGATCGCCCGGCACGCCGCCCGCGCCGTGGACGCGTTCATCGAGCACGGCTCCGCCGACTTCGTCCGCGACCTGACCAACCCGGTGCCCGCCGCCGTCACCCTCGACTGGCTCGGCTTCCCCGAGGCGGACTGGGCGCGGCTGGCCGGGCCGATCCACGACATCTTCGCCGCCCCGGCGGGCAGCGAGCGGGCGATGCGCGGCGCCCAGGGCCTCGCCTACATGGAGCAGCGCATCCGCGAGCTGGTCCGCGACCGCCGCGCCGAGCCGGCGCGGGACGCGGTGACCGCGGTGGCCACCGCCCGGGACGCGGACGGGGAGCCGTTCACCGAGGACGCCCTCGTCTCGGTGATCGGGCTGCTCATCGCGGGCGGCGTCGACACCACGACCTCGCTGACCGGGTCCGTGCTGGTCCACCTGAGCCGCAACCCCGACCAGCGGCGGCGCCTCATCGAGTCGCCCGACCTGCTGGAGCGGGCCACCGAGGAGTTCCTGCGCGCGTTCGCGCCGTCCCAGTCGATGGCCCGGACGGCGCTCGCCGACACCGAGGTCGGCGGCTGCCCCGTCCGGGCGGGCGAGCGCGTCCTCATCCCGTGGGCGGCGGCCAACCACGACCCGGCGGTGTTCCCCGACCCGGCGCAGGTCCGGCTCGACCGCGACGCCTCCCGGCACCTCAGCTTCGGCATCGGCTCGCACCGCTGCGCGGGCGCCCATCTCGCCCGCGCCATGTTCCGCGAGATGATCACGCAGGTGCTGACCCGGCTGCCGGACTTCCGGGTGCTGGAGGACGGCCTCGTGGCCTACCCGACCAGCGGCAACCAGAAGGGCTGGGACGCGATCCCGGCCGTCTTCACCCCCGGCCCGCGCGGCGGCGGCGCCCCCGTGACGGCCGTCGCGCCCGGCGCCCCCTACGAGCTGACGGTGACGCACGCCGACAAGGCCGCCGACGATGTGCTCGCACTGACGCTGGCACCCGCCGACGGCGGGGAGTTGCCCGCATGGGAGCCGGGCGCGCACCTCGAGCTGCGGCTGCCGTCCGGGCGCGTCCGCCAGTACTCGCTGTGCGGGGACCCGTCGGACGTCTCGCGCTACCGGGTCGCGGTCCTGCGGGAGCCGGACGGCCGGGGCGGCTCGGCGGAGGTGCACGCGCTCGCCCGCGCGGGCGCCACGTTCGGCGTCCGCGGCCCGCGCAACCACTTCCCGCTGGTGGACGCGGACTCCTACGTCTTCCTGGCGGGCGGGATCGGCGTCACCCCCATCCTGGCCATGGTGCGCGAGGCCGCCCGGCGCGGCGCCGCGTTCCAGGTCGTCTACGGCGGCCGTACCCGCACGTCCATGGCCTTCCGGGACGAGTTGGCCGCGCTCGCCAGCGACCGGCTGCGGATGCTGCCCCAGGACGAGACCGGCATCCCGGACCTGAAGGCCATCCTCGCCGAGCAGGCCGATCCGGACACCGCGATCTACTGCTGCGGCCCCACCCCGATGATCGCCGCGGCCGAGGGCGCCTGCGAGGAGCTCGGCATCCGGCCTCGGCTGCACGTCGAGCGCTTCACCGGCGACGACTCGCTGGAGGTCGCGTTCGACCCGGCGCTCAACACCGAGTTCGACGTCCACCTCGCCCGGACGGGCCGGACGCTGCGGGTGCCCGCCGACCGGCGGCTCATCGAGGTGGTCCGGGAAGCGGTGCCGGGGCTCTCCTACGACTGCGAGAAGGGCTACTGCGGCGCGTGCGAGACCCGCGTCCTCGCCGGGGAGCCCGAGCACCGCGACTCGCTGCTCACGGGCGAGGAACGGGCCGAGGGCCGGACCATGATGATCTGCGTCGGGCGCTGCGCCTCATCTCGCCTGGTGCTCGACCTGTAACGGCAATACGAGACACCATCTCGTATGGTGCATCTGTTACCTGCGATTAACAGTCCTGGAACGGCGGCGCACCACCGGGTGGCGAGCATGCGGTCATGCTTCAGCCCAAGGAAGGCCGCATCGACGGCGCGCACTACCTCCCGACCACCCCCGACACCTGCCTGTGGGGCCGGCTCCCCAACCGGGACCGGCCCCCGGTGCTGCGGATCGCGTCCGGCGACACCGTCACCGTCGACACGCTCAGCCACGAGGGCATCCTGGAGGACCAGGGCCGCGACCCCGCCGCGTACCTCGCGGGTTTCGGCGTCCCCGCCGAGCAGGTGCTCGCCGACGCCCGCGCCCTCGCCGCCTCCGACGTCGCGCACGACTACGACGAGGACGGCCCGCACGTGGTCACCGGCCCGATCGAGGTCGTCGGCGCGGAGCCCGGCGACGTGCTGCGCGTCGAGACGCTGAGCCTGCTCCCGCGCGCCCCGTACGGCTTCATCAGCAGCCGGCACGGGTACGGCGCGCTGCCCGGCGAGTTCCCCGAGACCGAGCCCGACAGCGGCCCCGTACCGGCCGGCGGCGTACGCGCGTACAACAGCGTCTGCGAGTTCACCGAGGTCGTCGAGGAGGGCGGGCGCGACTACGGGGTGCTCCCGTACGGGGACGGACGCGCCGCGCGCTTCCCCCTCGCGCCGTTCCTCGGGCTGATGGGCGTGGCGACCGACACCGCCGACCCCCTCCACTCGGTGCCCCCCGGCGACTTCGGCGGCAACCTGGACGTCAACGAACTCCAGGCCGGCTCGTCGCTCTACCTGCCCGTCCAAGTCCCCGGCGCGTCCTTCTTCACCGGAGACCCGCACTACGCCCAGGGGGACGGGGAGGTCGCCCTCACCGCCCTGGAGGCGCCGCTGCGCGCGACGCTGCGGCTGACCGTGCTCCCGCGCGCGGAGGCCGCCGCCCTCCTCGGCGCGCTCGGCGAGCCGTTCGCCGAGACCGCCACGCACTGGCTGCCGCTCGGCCTGCACGAGGACCTCGGCGAGGCCATGCGCCGCGCCGTCCGGGCCGCCGTCGGGTTCCTTTCGGCCACCCAGGGCATGCCCCGGCACACCGCCCTCGCCTACCTCAGCGCCGCCGCCGACTTCGAGATCAGCCAGGTGGTCGACGGGGTCAAGGGCGTGCACTGCCTGATCCGCAAGGCCGACTTCCGTTAGCCCCGCCCGTCGCCCTGGTGCCCGCCCCGCTCGTCGGCCACGGGGTGCTCGACCAGGGCCAGCACCCGGTTGGACATGAAGCGCGCGGTCCGCACCGCCGTGCCGGTGCGGGTCACCTCGCTGACCTCGACCACCCCGCGCCGGTTGCCGATCTCCACCCGGCGGCCGGCGCGGGTCGCGGTCACCTCGTAAGTCCTGGTGGCCGCGCCGCCGACGTCGACCACGATCTCGACCCAGTCGCCCTTCATCCGCGATGCCTCCGCATGCTCGAACCTATGTTCGAGTTATACCCCGGAACGGGGTCCGGCAACCGTGGGAAGGCGCAGGTCAGTTGCGCAGCAGCTGGACGATCGCGGCCAGCCCGACCACCACGATCACGCCGCGCAGCACCAGCGGCGGGATGCGCCGGCCGAGCCGCGCGCCGAGCAGCCCGCCGATGGTGGAGCCGACCGCGATCAGCAGCACCGCCCACCAGCTGATCTCCGTCCGGCCGAGCAGCCACACCGCCGTGAACAGCAGCGCGGCCGTGCCGTTGACGATCGCCGCCATCGCGTTCTTGACGCCGTTCAGCACCTGCAGGTCGTCGTCCAGCGCGATCCCCAGCAGCGCGATGAGGACGATGCCCTGCGCGGCCCCGAAGTACCCGCCGTACACGCCCGTGCCCAACACGCCCAGCCACAGCAGCGCGCCGCCGTCGGGACGGTGCGTGCCGCCCTCCTCCCGGCGCCCCTTGAGCCACGCCTGCAGCCGGGGCTGGACGACCACCAGCGCCAGCGCGATCAGGATCAGCCCCGGCACGATGATGTCGAACGCCTCGGCCGGCAGCGCCAGAAGCAGCAGGCCGCCCACGATCGAGCCGATCAGCGAGGCGCTGCCGAGCCGCAGCAGCCGGCGGCGCTGCCCGCCGAGCTCCCGGCGGTACCCGTACGCGCCGCTGACGTTGCCCGACACGAGGCCCACGTTGTTGGAGACGTTCGCCATCACCGGCGGGTAGCCGAGCGCCACCAGCGTCGGGAAGGTGATCAGGGAGCCGGAGCCGACGATGGCGTTGATCCCGCCGGCGGCGATCCCGGCGGCGAGCACCGCGACCGCGTCAAGGACGTCCAAGGCACACCCACTCCGGTTCCACGTTTTCGCAAGGGCCCCACGATGCTAGAAAAGCCGCAGTACACGTCCGCACGCGGGGTGCCTGGAACGGTCCATTCCGGGCGCGGGCCGACCGCGGGCCGGTCGGCGGACGGAGCGCCTCAGCGAAGGGAGCGGGCGTACCAGCGGCCGTTCTGGCGGTCGATGGTCAGCGGCAGCCCGAACGTGGCGGTCAGGTGCTCCGGAGTGAAGACCTCGTCCACCTTGCCCTGCGCGACGATCTCACCGCCGCGCAGGAGCAGCGCGTGCGTGAAGCTCTCGGGCACCTCCTCCACGTGGTGCGTGACCATCGCCATCGTCGGCGCGGCCGGGTCGCCGGCCAGCGCGCCGAGCCGCGCGACGAGGTCCTCCCGGCCGCCGAGGTCGAGACCGGCGGCGGGCTCGTCCAGCAGTAGCAGCTCCGGGTCGGGCATCAGGGCGCGGGCGATCTGGACGCGCTTGCGCTCGCCCTCCGACAGCGTGCTGAACGTCCGCCTGACCAGGCCGGCGCAGCCGAGCGCCTCCAGCAGCGCCACGGCGCGGTCGACGTCGGTCGAGTCGTACTCCTCCCGCCAGCGGCCGATGATCGCGTACGAGGCGGTCAGCACCAGGTCGATGACCGTCTCGCCCGCCGGAACCTTCTCCGCGACGGACGAGCTCGCGATGCCGATGCGGGGCCGCAGCTCGAACACGTCGGTCCGGCCGATCTCCTCCTCCAGGATCTCGACCTTGCCCTCGGTGGGATGCAGCATCGCGGCGGCGACCTGGAGCAGCGTCGTCTTGCCCGCGCCGTTGGGGCCCACGATGACCCATCGGTCGCCCTCGTCCACCGCCCAAGTGACATCGCGCAGCAGGGTCGCCCCGCCTCTTCTGACCCCGACTCCGCGGAGCTGAAGTACCTCGCCGGACATCGCGTGCCTTCGCCCCACTCCCGGTAGCCAATGGTCGCCTTCTCAGAGAAGAACCTATGCGATCCGGGGCGGCCGTGGCCCCCCGGATCCCCGGTGGAAACGGCGGTCTCACGGTGCTCCCCCGCCGCGATAGGTCCCTTACGTCCGGTGGAACCGGCGATCCGAGCGCCTATCGTGGTTCGCATGCCCATTGCTGAGTGTCAGGGAATGAGCCCGGAAGAATGAGCAGGGCCGTAGCGACGTCGCTGGTCGCGTGGGGCAACGCCTGGCTGACGGGGCACGTCGGCCTGGACGAGGCGGTCGACGCGGTGGAGAAGGTCGGCGGCCCGCAGATCCTCGGCGGCGAGCCCGCCGAGGTGACGCTGCGCCGCGGCCTCGGCGACCTGCGCGTCGGCGGGCTGGCGGCGCTGCGGCTGGCGCTGCCCGAGCCCGGCGACCCGCTCGGGCTGCCCGGCCCGCCCGCGTTCAACACCGCGGCGATCGAGGCGGGCGCCGCCGTCGTCGCCGTCCTGGACGGGCGGGCGATGGGCCTCGTCCCCACCGAGGACCGGCGCGGCTCGTCGTACGTCGGCGTCCGCTGGACGCCGCACGAGGCGTCGGCGGGGCTGCCCGACGTCCCGTCCCTCGCCGAGGCCGACCGGCGGCTCACGCTCGCCATGCGGGACGCCACCGAGGCGCTGCTGACCGTCGACGACTTCGCCGGGGTCCCGCCCGAGATCGCCGAGGCGCTCGTCGACCTGCGCGACCCCGACCGCGGCGACCACCCGCTCGCCCCCGGTTACCCGCAGCGCGCCCACCGCGTCGCCGCGCTCGCCGGCCGGCTGTCCCTCGTCGTCGACCTGGCCCGGCAGATGGACGACCGCGGGCTCGGCGCCGACCAGATGAGGCGCCGCGGCGAGGCCCTGCGGCTCCTCGACGCCGCCGTCCGCCGCGCTCTCGTGGCCGCCTGCAACAGCGCGTTCGACCCGGTTCCTGGAACGGAGCGCTAGCGGAGTTGCAGGAACCGGGTCGAACGCCCTAACGGGGGCGTGGGGGTTGCCCCCACAGAAGCAGGGACCGGTTCCTGGAACGGAGCGCTAGCGCAGTTCCAGGAATTGGATCCTGGTACGGAGCGCTAGCGGCGGGCGCGGACGCGAAACGGGGCGCCCCCGTGGGGACGCCCCGTTCTCGTAGGTCGTCGATCAGGCGCGGACCACGATGGTGTTGCAGATCTTGTCGGCGAAGGTCTGCTTGCGGTCGTCCCACAGCGGCCAGAGGAAGCCGATGTAGCACAGGAAGCTGTCGGCGATGTGGGCGAGCTTGCGCACGAACGCCATGCCGAAGCCGATGGGCTGGCCGGTCTGCGCGCTGATGAGGCGGATGCCCATCTGGCGCTTTCCGATGGACTGGCCGGTGGTGCCCTCCTGGTAGCAGATCCACAGGCCGCCGGCGAAGGAGAGGGCGAGGCCGACCAGCATGAACAGCAGGCCGAGCACCGCGGCGCCGCCGCTGCCGGAGCTCGTCAGCAGCATGCTGAGCAGGTAGAGGACGAAGACCGGCCCCATGAAGATCAGGTAGTCGATGATGTAGCCACCGGCACGCGAACCCCACTCGGCCAGCTGGCCGGTCGAGCCGTAGTGGTGGTGGTGGACCTCCGGGGCGCCGTAGCCGGGCTGCGAGGACGCCGCCGGGACGCCGTAGCCGGGCTGGGCGGGAGGCTGCTGGCCGTAACCCGGCTGCGCGGGGGGCTGCTGGCCGTAACCGGGCTGCGCCGGAGGCTGGCCGTAACCAGGCTGGGACGGGGGCTGCTGACCGTAGCCCGGCTGGGACGGGGGCTGCTGACCGTACCCGGGCTGCTGCTGACCGTAGCCCGGCTGCTGCTGCCCGTAGCCCGGCTGCTGACCGTACGGGTCGTAGGGGTTACCCACACTTGCTCCTTATAGATTGACCCTGTGGTTATGTGACGCCCGCCGGACCCGGTGGGCTCCGCAAGTCTGGCCGAGGATCGTCCTCGGCTCAAACCCGCAGGACTCCCAACCGGACGAGCTGCCACAGCTCCGACCCCACGAGGGCGGTGCCGAGCATCCAGGCACGGGTCTTCGGCTGGAGTGCCCACCACCGTCGGCCCAGGCCCAGCGGTGCGGCGGCGACGGCGATCGCGCCGGCCAGGGCGACCGGGTTCGCGAGGACGGCCTGGCCTGGACGGCCCGAGCCGAGCTCGATGAACACGGTCGTGCCTCCGCACATGGGACACGGGATTCCGGTGAGCGCCCGGAGGGGACAGAGCACGCCGGGGTCGTTGACGCGGTGGATCCATGACGCGCCGACGGCCGCCATGGCCATCGCCGCGACACGCAGCACCGTACCCAGGGGTCCGTGCCGCGCCGCGGTGAGGGTCCGGCTGACGATCCCGCCCAGCGCACCGCCTGGTGCACCGGTGGCCGCCGCCCCGGGCGCTCCCCCCAACGAATCCTCCGCCTCGATGACGAACAGATGAGTGACCCGCATACCGGGTGCACCCGGAGCCGGGTCAGGTGCGGGCGACGGTCCGCCACGGGACCGTCACCGAGAGCGCACTGACATCACTCCAGGGGCAAGAGTAAGACAAATCACCAGGTACGTGGGCACTCTTTCTTTCTAAGAGTCTCATGAATCGTTTGGACGCAGCCGCGCGCACGGTACGCCGAAACGCCGGTCAGAACGGCCGGAAGCGGACGCGGATCGCGGCACGGCCGGACAGAGCCGGATACAGGAGGGGCGAGAAAGCTCAGCTCTGCGCGGCGGCGCCGACGACCACGGGGCCCTCGGCGCCGTGGAAGTGCTCGGCCTCCACGACGTCGGCGACGACGGCGGTGATGTTGTCGGGCCCGCCGTTCTCGCGGGCCAGCTCGATCAGCCGGTCGACCGCGCGATGCGGGTCGGCCTCCGCGGACACCACCTCGTAGATCCGCTGCGCGTCGACCGGGCCGCTCAGGCCGTCCGAGCACAGCAGGTAGCGGTCGCCGAGGCGGGCCTCGCGCAGGCGCAGGTCGGGCTCGCGGTCCTCCCGGCCGTCCAGCACCCGGTAGAGGACGTGCGAGAGCCGCGACGTCTCGGCTGGGTCGGCGGTCTGGCCCGCCTGCTCCGCCTCCGCCTTGAGCAACTCGTCCATCGTGTGGTCCTGCGTCATCTGGAACAGCTCGCCGTCGCGCAGCAGATAGCCGCGCGAGTCGCCGACGTGCGCCAGCGCGACGGACTCGCCGGACCACAGCATCGCGGTGAGCGTGGTGCCCATCCGGCTGAGGTCGGGCCGTTCCTCGCGGACGATGCGGAGCTTCTCGTTGGCCTCGGCCACCGCGCGGCCCAGCACCTCGACAAGATCGTCCTTGGGGGCAGCGGTGTCCAGCGAGCGCAGTGAGCCGATGACGGTCGAGCTGGCGACCTCGCCGCCCGCATAGCCGCCCATGCCGTCCGCGACCGCGATCAACCGCGCACCGGCGTAACCCGAGTCCTCATTGTTCTCGCGGTTGCACCCGATGTCGCTGCCTGCTGCGTACCTGATTGCTACGTTCATACCAATTTCGATGACGATCCTGTCAGAGGAGTTTTATCAGTAACGGACGGTGGATTCCCCGGTTTCCCCGGCCGCGCCGGACGTTCCGACACCGTGCCGGACCGCGTAGAGCGCCGCCTGCGTCCGATCCTGGACTCCCAGTTTCATGAGCAGATTACTGACGTGCGTCTTCACCGTCTTCTCGGACACCACGAGGGCACGCGCGATCTCCCGGTTGGACCTGCCTCGCGCGATGTGCACGAGCACCTCCCGTTCCCGTTCGGTCAGCGCGGCCAGGCCGCGCTGGTCGTCCCGTTCCGCCACGCCGCCCGCGAGCACCGCCTCGGCCGCGTCCGGCGCGAACAGGACATGCCCGTCGTGGACCGCCCTGATCGCCTGGACGAGCGCCTGCGGGTCGACGTCCTTGTACAGGTACCCGGCCGCACCCGCCTGCACGGCCGGCAGCACGCGGCCGCGCTCGGTGACGCTGGTGAGCACCAGCACCCGTGCCTTCACCCCACGAGCCCGCAGCTCCGTCAGCGCGGCCAGACCGTCGGCGCCCGGCATCTTGAGGTCCAGGAGCACGATATCGGGCTCCAGGGATTCGGCCAGTGTCACGGCCGACACGCCGTCCTCGGCCTCACCGACGACCTCGATGTCGTCCTGGATGCCGAGGAACGTGCGCAGCCCCTGCCGGACGACCGGGTGGTCGTCGGCTATGAGGACCTTGATGGGGCCCGGCTTCGCGTTCACAGCGGCACCTCCAGCCGGACGGTGGTGCCCTTGCCGGGTGCTGCGTCGACCGTGAGCTCCCCGCCGATGGAGTCGGCCCTGTCGCGCATGGAGGCGAGCCCGAGCCCGCCCTGCGGCTCGGTCTCGGACGCGTCGAAGCCGGACCCGTCGTCGGCGACCTCAAGGACGGCCCGTGCGTCCTGCGTGCCGAGGCGGACCACCACGGTCCCGGCACGGGCGTGTCGCAGCGCGTTGTAGAGCGCCTCCTGGGTGATGCGGAACGCGACGGCCTCCTGCTCCTCCGGCAGGACGACGGTCTCGTCCGCGGCGAGGCGCACGGTCGCCTCGTGCGCCCGGTCGAGGACCTCGACGTGCTTGCGCAGCGACGCGACCAGTCCGTCCGCGAGGTCGGCGGGGCGCAGCTCGAAGATCACGGCGCGCAGCTCGGCGAGGGCCTCGGCGGCGAGCCGCTCGACCTGCGCCAGCTCCTGGACGGTCCGCGCCGGGTCGCGCTCGGCCAGCGCGGACGCGGTGCGCGCCGTCAGCCGCAGTGAGAACAGCTTCTGCGCGACGGCGTCGTGCAGTTCGCGGGCCAGCCGGTTGCGCTCCGCGACGACCGTCAGCTCGCGGTTGTGCTCGTGGAGGCGGGCATTCGACATCGCGATCGCGGCGTGCGCGGCGAACAGGGTGAGCAGTTCCTCGTCGTGCCCGGTGAAGCCGCCCGGGCTCTGCTTGTTGGCCAGGAAGACGATGCCGAGCACGTTCTCGCCGTCGCGGATCGGCACGCCGAGGAAGTCCTTCAGGACGGGATGGGCGACCGGCCAGCCCTCGAACTCCGGCTCCTTGCGGATGTCGGCGAGCCGCTTCGGCGCGTCGTCGCGCAGCATCGCGGCGAGCATGCCGTGCTGGCGCGGCAGCGGGCCGATCCGCTCCCACTCCTCGTCCGAGACGCCCGCCACGACGAACTCGGCGAACGAGCCCTCGTCGTCGGGGACGCCGAGGGCGGCGTACCGGGCGTCCAGCAGCTGCGCGGCGGCCCGGACGATCACTTGCAGCACCTCGTGCACGGACAGGTGCCGGGTCACCGCGAGCACGGCGGAGCTCACGGCGTGCAGGGTCGCGCCCTGGTCGCCGCGGCACCCGTCGTCGGTCTGCATTCCGGCCTCTCGCCCTCCCGAGATGTGCGCCCTGCGGGGCCCACTGGTGAAGACCGTACTCTCTGGGCGGGTCTTCCCGAATCAACCTGGACGACTATCGGTGCACATCCTGGCGGGACCAGGGTCCTAGGACCATCTGACCACCGCCCCGGGAACCGTCGGCCGATGCCGGCGACCCCGCCGGTTCCTAGCGTCTAGAGCATGAAGACGGCACTGATCACAGGCGGTTCCCGGGGGCTCGGACGGGCGCTCGCCCTGGAGCTGGCACGGGACGGCTGGAACCTCGTCATCGACGCCCGCGACTCCACCGCGCTGGCGGCGGTCGCGGAGGAGACCGGGGCGACCGCGATCTCGGGGGACGTCGCCGATCCCGCGCACCGGGCCGAGCTCGTCCGGGCGGTGTCCGGCGGGCTCGACCTCCTCGTCAACAACGCGAGCACCCTCGGCCCGACGCCGATGCCCCGGATCGGCGCGCTTCCGGTCGACGACCTCGCCGGCACGTTCGCGACGAACGTGCTGGCGCCGCTCGCGCTGATCCAGGGCGTCCTGCCGGGCCTGCGGGAGCGGCGCGGCGCGATCCTCAACATCACCTCGGACGCGGCGGTGGAGAACTACGAGACGTGGGGCGGGTACGGGACGTCGAAGGCGGCGCTGGAGCAGCTGTCGAACGTCCTGGCGGCCGAGGAGCCGGACGTGGCCGTCTGGTGGGCGGATCCGGGCGAGATGAACACCGCCATGCTGCGCGCCGCCGGGGAGGACGCCGACGCCGCGCCGCCGCCCGCGGAGGCCGCCGCGGCGTTGCGCCGGCTGATCTCGGACCGCCGCCCGAGCGGCCGCTACCGGGCCGCCGACCTGGCGGCGACGCGATGACCGCCGCCGCCCTGGATCATGAGCCCGTGTCTTTTTCGGGGCGAGGTGTCCTTACTGCCGGATTTCGCGGCGCCACGTTCGGGATCGTGCTCGTCGTCACGCTGCTGGCGTTCGAGAGCATGGCCGTCGGCACCGTCATGCCCGCGGTCGCGGACGACCTGAACGGCCTGTCGCTGTACGCGTGGGGCTTCAGCGCCACGCTGATCGCGAGCCTGCTGTCGACGGTGCTGGCGGGCGGCTGGATCGACCGGTCCGGGCCGGTCCGCCCGTTCATGATCGGGCTCGGCGCGTTCGTCGCCGGGCTCGCGGTCGCGGGCGCGGCGCCGACCATGTGGATCTTCGTCGCCGGACGCGCGGTGCAGGGCCTCGGCACCGGCGTCTCGCTCGTCGCGATGTACGTCGTGATCGCCCGCGTGTACCCGGAGGACCTGCGGTCCCGGGTGTTCGCGGCGCTGTCGGCGGCGTGGGTGCTGCCCTCGCTGATCGGCCCGGCGATCGGCGGCGTCGTCGCCGAGCACGCCGGCTGGCGGTGGGTGTTCCTCGGGCTGATCCCGCTGGTCGTCCCGCCGGCGCTGCTGCTGGCGTCGGCGCTGCGCGGCATCGCGCCGACCGACGCGGGGCCGGGTCCCGGCAGGTCGCGGTACGTCGCCGCCGTCGCCGTGGCGACGGGAGCCGCGGTCCTCCTCTTCGGCCTCGGCACCACGGGCTGGGCGATGCCGCTCGCCGCCCTCGCGGGGCTCGCCGGCCTGGCCTTCGGGTTTCCGCGGCTCGTGCCCGCCGGGACGCTCCGGCTGCGCCGCGGGCTGCCGAGCGTCGTCCTCGTCCGCGGGCTGCTCTCCGGCGCGTTCTTCGGCGCCGACGTGTTCATCCCGCTGGCGCTGACCCGGCTGCACCACTTCAGCACGACGCAGGCGGGCATCGTCCTCACGGTCGGCGCGCTCGGCTGGTCGGCGGCGTCGCAGATCCAGGGCCGGTCCAAGCGTCCCCGCGAGTTCTACGCCCGGCTGGGCGCCGTGCTCGTCACCGCCGGGATCGCGCTCGCCGCGGTCGCCCTGCAGCTGTCCGGCTGGCTCGTCGCCCCCGCGTGGCTCATCGGCGGAGCCGGGATGGGCTTCGCCATCGGCAGCCTCTCCGTCCTGCTCCTCGACCTCTCCCCGGAGGACGAGCAGGGCGTCAACTCGTCCGCGCTCCAGATCAGCGACACCCTCGGCTCGTCCCTCGTGGTCGGCGTCGCGGGCGCGGTCGTCGCCGGCTTCGGGACCGCCCGGCTCGGCGCCGGGCTCGCCGTCACCGGAGCGCTCGCCGCCGCGATCGCCCTGCTCGGGGTGATCGCCGCACTCCGGCTGGAGGTCGCGAAATGACCGTCGATTTCACCCTCCCCTCCGCCCTGCAAGCCCACGAACCGCCCGAAGGACGCGGCCGGACCCGCGACGGCGTCCGCCTCCTGGTCTCCCGCCGCGCCACCGGCTCGGTCTCCCACCACGCATTCGGCGACCTGCCGTCGCTGCTCGACCCGGGCGACCTGCTGGTCGTGAACACCTCGTCCACGCTGCCCGCCTCAGTCCGGCTCGACCGGATCAGCGTGCACTTCTCCACCCCGGTGCCCGGCGCGGACGACCGGCTGTGGCTCGTCGAGCTGCGCCGTCGCGCCGGCAAGGCCAGCCGCCCCTACTCGGGCGGCTGCCCCGGCGAGTGGATCCCGCTGCCCGGCGGCGCCACCCTGACCCTCGTCGAACGGCACACGGCCGGCTCCGGGACGTCCCCACGCAGGGAATCGGATCGGCTCTGGCGGGCCCGGCTCAGCACCGACGTCGTCCCTTACCTGCGGCGCCACGGGATGCCGATCAGGTACGGGTACGTGCGCCGCGACTGGCCTGCCGCCGCCTACCAGACCGCGTTCGCCTTCGACCGCTCCACGGGCAGCGCCGAGATGCCGAGCGCCGGCCGCCCGTTCACCCCCGAACTCGTGACGCGGCTCGTCTCGGGCGGCGTCCTGATCGCCCCGATCACGCTGCACACCGGCGTCGCCTCGCCCGAGGCCCACGAACCCCCTTACGCCGAGCGCTACCGCGTCCCGGAACCGACGGCGGCGCTGGTCGAGCACGTCCGCGCCCAGGGCCGCCGGGTGATCGCCGTGGGGACGACGGCCGTCCGCGCCCTGGAGACGGCCGTGGACGCCTCCGGGCACGTCCGGGCGGCCTCAGGCTGGACCGAGCACATCGTGACGCAGGAGAACGGCGTCCGAGCCGTGGACGGCCTCCTCACCGGACTGCACGAGCCCAAGTCGTCCCACCTGATGATGCTCACCGCCATCGCGGGCCATGACCTGCTCGCCGCCACCTACGAGGCCGCCCTGGCGGAGCGCTACCTGTGGCACGAGTTCGGCGACCTGAACCTGATCATGAACCGGTGAGCCGTCTCGCATGCCGGACCTCGCGCACGTCCCGCACGTCACGGCCGGTACCGTGGAAGCAGCTATGGACGGGTCAGCACAGCGCACGCTGCTCATCACACTCACCGGACGCGACCGCCCCGGCGTGACATCGCGTCTCTTCCGGACACTCTCGGAGTTCCCGCTCACGGTCGCCGACGTGGAGCAGGTCGTGATCCGCGGGCGGCTCATCCTCGGCGTCCTGCTCGCCTACACCGAGGGCGCCGACATCGGACGCGTCTGGAACGCGGCCGAACGCATCGCGGGCGACCTCGACATGGAGATCGAGCTCTCCACGGGCCGCAACAGGCGCATGCCGAAGCGGACCGGGCGCCTGCACGTCACCGTCCTCGGCGCGCCGCTGAACCCCGCCGCCATGGCCGGCATCGCCGGACGCATCTCCGCGCACGGCGCCAACATCGACCGCATCGAGCGGCTCGCGCAGAACCCCGTCACCTGCATCGAGATGGACGTCTCCGGCGCCGACCCCGACGCGCTCCGCGCCGCCCTCACCGCCGAGGCCGCCGAACTGCAGGTCGACGTCGCCGTCCAGCAGAGCGGCCTGAGCCGCCGCGCCAAGCGCCTCATCGTCATGGACGTCGACTCCACCCTGATCCAGGGCGAGGTCATCGAGCTGCTCGCCGAGCACGCCGGCTGCCTCGACGAGGTCGCCAAGGTCACCGAGGCCGCCATGCGCGGCGAACTCGACTTCGAGGGCTCGCTCCGCGAACGCGTCGCCCTCCTCGCCGGGCTGGACGCCGCCGCCATCGACGACGTCCGCGGCAGGCTCCGCCTCGCCGCCGGGGCCCGCACGATGGTCCGCACCCTCAAGCGCCTCGACTACAAGTTCGCGATCGTCTCCGGCGGCTTCACCCAGGTCACCGACGCCCTCGTCGACGACCTCGGCATCGACTACTCGGCCGCCAACACCCTGGAGATCGTCGGCGGCAAGCTCACCGGCCGCGTCACCGGCCGCGTCATCGACCGCGCCGGCAAGGCGACCGCCCTGGAACGTTTCGCCCGCGAGGCCGGCATCCCCATCAGCCAGACCGTCGCCATCGGCGACGGCGCCAACGACCTCGACATGCTCCAGGCCGCCGGCCTCGGCATCGCCTACAACGCCAAGCCGGTGGTACGCCAGGCCGCCGACACCGCAGTGAACGTCCCCTACCTGGACACCATCGTCTTCCTCCTCGGCATCTCCCGCGAGGAAGTGGAAGCCGCCGACGCCGCCGACTCCCAGGACCCGACCCCCTAGAACACCCCGGCCCGCCCCGCCGGATTCGCTAGGGTCGCGGGTCATGATCTTTCGGGGTGCGGACGGTTTCGGGAAGATCGACTGGGCCTCGCTCGAACACGCCCACGGCCCGGCGGACGATGTCCCCCGGCTGCTGCGCGCGGCCGTCGGGCGCGGCGACGACGCCGCGCAGGAGGCGTTGAACGAGCTCGCCGCCCGCGTCACCCATCAGGGCACGCTGTATCCCGCCACGGCGGCGCTGGTGCCCGTCCTGATCGAGCTGGCCGCCGCACGGCGGACACGGCGGCGCCCCGAGTTGCTGTGGCGGCTCGCCGTCATCGCCGAGAGCACCGACGCGGCCCCGGAACTGCTGGAGGAGATCCGGGCCGCGCTCGGCGCGGGCGCGCGGCGGCTTCTGGACCTGCACTCCGACCCCGACGTCCAGGTGCGGCGAACGGCCGCGTACGTCGTGGGGCAGCTGCCCCCCGGAAGCGTGCCCCTCGCGCGGCTGCGGGAGATGCGGGACGCCGAACGCGACACCGAGGCCGCGGCCGAGTTGCTGCTCGCCGCCGGGCGGCTCCACCCGAAGGAGGCGGCGGCCTGGCTGGAGGACGAGCTCGAAGCGGGCCGTCCCGTCCTCACCCGGGCCGCCGCCGCGTGGTCGCTGGCCGTGGACGGCGAGTCGTTCGGCCCGGCGGCCTCGGCGGCCGTCCGGGAATGCTGGGCGAAGTACGACCCCTTCAGGGACAGCGTGTGGTCGGACGACTCGCTCAGCGAGATCGTCGCCGCCGCCCCGCTGGACGAGGCCGTCGAGCTGGCGCGGGCCTTCCTGCGGGACGGGCCGGTGGACAACGCCGCCCGTGTCGTGGCGGGGATGCGCTGGCGCTGCCTCTGGTTCCGGTCCGCCCGGACGGGGTTCGCGGAGGCGCTCGGCGAGGCCGTCTCCCACCCCGACATGGAGGTGCGGGCGGCCGCGGCCGAGCTGCTCGTCGAGGTCCGGCAGGCCGTCCCCGCCGCCGTCACCGCACTCGCGGACTACGCGAAGGCGCCGCCGGACGCCGCGCTCGCCGACCGGCGGCACTGGTTCCACGGCCTGCGGACGCCCGAAGGGCGCCTCCTCGCCGCCGCGCTCCGCCTGCTGGTCATGGCGGACCATCCGGACTGGCGGCCCGCCGTCCTCGGCGCCTTCGGCGCGGGATGGTTCGACGGCGAGACGGTCGGCCTGCTCGCGGAGCGGGGGCTGCCGCCCGACCCCGCGCTGCTGGACGTCCTGCGACCGCATCTGGCGTCCGCCGGCATGGAGACGCTCATGGCGCACGAAGCGGACGTGGCCATCCCGGCGGTGCTGGCCGCCTGGGGGCCGGACGCGGCCGCCGCGACACCCGAACTGGCGAGCCTCGTCCCCCACGAGAGGCTCGCCGTGGTGACGGCGCTGCGGGCGATCGGTCCGGGCGCCATGGCCGCGGTGCCGGCCCTCACGAGCGCCGCGGGCGGCTCCGGCTCCTGGGAGTTCCGGGAGGCGTGCGCCGAGGCGCTCACCGCCATCACCGGCGACGGGGAGCACATCGTCCGGCTCGTGGCGGACGCAGCGGACGGCGGTGAGACCGTGCGGGCGGCACGGCTTGCCAGGGCGCACGGGCTTCCCCTGGACGATCTCCTGCCCGCCCTGCGGGAACTGGCCACGACCGAGACGATGGACTTCGACGAGTGCACGCGGCGCATCGCCGCCGCCGAGATCGTCCTGGAGCTCACCGGTGACACCGGCACGGCGCTGCGCGCCGCCGAGCAGGTGCTCGCGGACGGCCGCGCGCCCGCGGTCGACGCCGCCCGGCTCGCCGGACGCCTCGGCGCGGAGGCCGCCGCCCTGGTGCCCGCGCTGCGGGCGGTGGACGGCGACGCCTTCTCCCACTATTCGGCCGCCCTGGCCATCAGGAAGATCGACGGCGACACCGGCCCGCTGGTCGAGGCCGTCGCCCGCCGGATCACGGAGTACGGGATGGGGCCCTGGCTCCCCGAGGCCGCCGCGGAACTGGGCGACGCGTTCGAGCCACTGGTCCCGGGGCTGCGCCGGCGTGCCGGCATCGATCACAACACCGTCCCGCCGGCGTCGTTCAACACGCTCATCCCCGAGGACCTGGCGCAACTGGCCGTCGTCACGGAGGTACTGGACGCCTGGGACCGCCGTCCACATGCGGAGGCGCACGCCTGATCCTCGCGCGAACCACCGTGCCTCCGGGGATGTGCGGCCGACCGGCCGCGCACGCATGAAGGCACCCGGCCGACCAGGGGCGCGAAAGTACCGGGCGCGTCCGGAGGCCCTCGGCTTGAAAGCCTCGGACCTGGCGGTTTGCCGGGAATCTCGCGCCTAGGCCGCGATCATCGGGGTACGGGGGAGGCGCGGGGCAAGCGGTCTCCGCGGGCGGCCTAGCGAAGGCGGAGGGACCGGCGGTGCTGCAGCGTGCGCGGGAGGCGTACGTTCAGGCGAACGGGCAGGCGACGCCCGTGTACGGGGTGGTCGCGGCCGTCGCGGTGGTCGTGCCGTTGCTCGCCGGGGCGCTGACCGGGCACGCCGCGCAGGGCTCCATGATCGCGCTCGGCGCGTACCTGGTGGCGTTGCGGACGCCCGAGGGGCCCTACGGGGCGCAGGCGCGCAGCCTCACGCTCGGGGTCGCCGTCGTCGCGATCGGCGCGGCGGTCGGCGGGCTGCTCGGCGGGCACCTGTGGCCGACCGTGATCATCGTGCCGCCGCTGATCGCGCTCGGCGTCGCGGTGCCGCCGATCGGGTCCACCGCCGGGCTGGCGGTGCTGCTCAGCGCCGTCCGGCCACCGTCCGCCGCCGTGCTGGACATCGGGCTGCTGGAGCTGATCGGCGGGCTGTTCACCACCGGGCTGCTGCTGGCGCCGTGGCCCGCGCGGCGGCTGCGCCCCCTGCAGACGTCGCTCAGCGAGTGCGCCGACGCGGTCGCCGAGGCGCTCGACGCGGTCGCCGAGGACGTCGGCGCGCACGGCGCCCGGCCGCTCGACGACGTCGAGATCACCGACCCCGACCTGCTGGCCGTCGTCCGGGTGCCGGACTGGGAGGCCAAGCGGCGGACGGCGTCGGAGTCGCTGACGGAGGCCCGCGCCACCTACCGCCTGTACCGGACGGGAGGCGGCCGCAGCGACCCCACGCGGCCCGAACGGTTCCTCGACGCGCTGGGCCGCGTCCTGCACGAGACGGTGACGCTCCAGGCCGTCCTGGAGGCGGCGAAGAACTACCCGCCGGACCGCGAGTGGCGGCTGGAGACGCAGACCGCGATCTCGGCGCTCGCCGCGCGGCTGCGGCTGCTCGCCGGGGCGGTCGCGACGGCGGGCGAGGCGCCGCTCGGACGGGAGGAGTCCACGGCCATTCGGCGGCTTGGGCGGGCTGCCGAGCACATCCGGCGCGCCGGGCTCGCCGGCGACGAGGACCTCGTCGCGGTCGCGCTGATCGGGCAGGTGCGCCGCTCCATCGACCGCATCGCCGGCGAGGTCGCCTCCACCCGCCGGATCGTCGCGGGCGGCGTGCGGATCGGGCTGGCGCCGCCCCGGATGCCCGGCAGCCTCGACCCGACTCCGGTGCTGGAGCAGGCGCGGCGGGCCGTCCGCACCCGGTCCCCGCTGTTCCGGCAGGTCTCGCGGGTGTTCGTGACGGCGGTGGTGTCGATGGCGCTCGCCGCCGCGATCGGCCTCTCGCACGGGCACTGGTTGACGATCACCGCGATGCTGAGCCTGCGCGCCACCTACGGCGAGACCGTCGACCGGCTCGTGCAGCGCGTCGGCGGCACCGCGGCCGGGTCCGTCGCCGCCGCGGTCATCCTCACACTCGCCCCCGGCCAGCTCACCGTCGCCGTGATCGCCTTCTTCTTCGCGATGGCCGGGTTCGCGATGCGGTCGGTGAACTTCGCCTACTGGGCCCTGTTCGGGACGCCTCTCGCGATGATGCTGCTCGACTTCTCCGCCCCCGCCGACTGGCGCATCGCCGGGGAGCGGATCGCGCTGACCCTCGGCGGTACGGCCATGGCCTACCTCGCCGTCCGGCTGCTGTGGCCCGCCGGGCACCTGGAGGGGCTCCCCAGGCAGCTCAAGCGGCTGCTCGGCACGCACGCCGACCTCGTCCGGGCGACCGCGGACGTCCTCGCGGGCGAGCGGGTCCGGCTGCCCTACGACACGATCGTCGCGGCGGAGCGGGCTGCGGAGGCCGTCGCCGAGACCCGCACCCGGCTCGGCCACGAGCGGCTGCCCGACCTCGGCCTGATCGCCGAGCTGCGGACCGCCGTGACCGCCGCGCACCGCACCCGCGACCACCTCGTCGCGGTGGCCCGGCTGTCCCGCGAGAAGGCCGTCGACACCGGGCCCGTCCCCGAGATCCTCGACCGGCTCGCCGACGAGTTCGAGGAGAGCGCCGTCCTGCTGGAGGAACCGGAGGACCTCGACCCGAAGCACGTCCCGCCCGTCGAGGAACTGGACGAGGAACTCGCCGACCTCGACAGGCACCTGTCCACCCTCACCCGGCGGCGCCGCGCCGAGATCAAGGCGGGCGTCGGCCGGGAGGAGGTCACGCCGCTGCGGCAGGCGCTGCTCCAGGTGTCCGGCACCCGCTACACCATCAGGTCGCTGCGCCGGGACGCCGAAACGGTCGTCGAGTCGTCCCTCACCTCCGCGGGGCCCCGTCCCTGAGCCCGGTCAGTCCTTCGGGGTGTGGACGGTGCGGAGCGTGCCGAGGCCGGGACGGACGCCGCTCCACCCGCCCGGCAGATCGATCACGGCGAGCGCGCAGGTGGGGAACGCGTCCGGGGCCTGCCCGGTCAGGTCGTGGACGAGCTGGTGCACGGACGGGTTGTGCCCGACCAGCAGCAGCGTCCCGGCGTCGTCCGGCGCCTCGCCGACGAGGGTGAGGAGCCCGGCGGGGTCGTCGGAGTAGATCCCCGGCTCGAAGCTCACCTCCGCGTCGACCGCGAGGAGGCCGAGCGTCTCCCGCGTGCGCGCGGCCGGGGAGCACAGCGCCCGGCCCGGGACGAGGTCGTGCGCGCGCAGCCAGTCCCCGGCGGCCGCGGCGTCGCGGCGGCCGCGGTCGGTGAGGACGCGGTCGATGTCGGCCGTTCCGAAACCAGCGACGGCCTTGGCGTGACGGAGCACGATGAGCGTGGGCATGACTGCCACACTAGGGGCGCGAGGACGCCGTCAGGGCGCCAGGAACGCGGCCAGCGCCCACAGCAGCAGGAGAACGCCGAACATCCCGCCGATCACGATGGCGAAGCCCTTGGGCCCCGACATCGGCTGCCTCTCGCCGCTCGCCACAGCGCCTCCCGATTTCCCGTCCGGGGCCTGGAACGTCCGGCCCTCACCCAAGCGTACGGCCGGTGCCCCGTGCTCGGGACGCGACCCCGGACATGCGAAAGGACCGGCGGCGCCGTCGCCGCCGGTCCTCTCAGCGCGAAACCGTCACCCCTTGTTCGCGGACTCCTCGGTGCCCGTCTCGGCCGCGGCGCCGTTGCCCGAGTCGGCGCCGACGGCCGCCTCCTCGACGGGCTCCGCCTCGACGGCCTTGGCCTCGGCGCCGTCCACGGGCGTCTTCTCGCCGTCCTTGACCGCCGGGTCGGCGGCCGGCTCGGCGATCGGGTCGGCGCGCCGCTTGGAGATCACGATCGCCGCGACGATGACGCCGACGGACAGCAAGGTCACCACGACGCGCAGCGGCGTGTTGCCCGCATACGTCACCACCGCGTCCGCGATCAGCAGCGCGACCAGGTTCATCACCTTGATCAGCGGGTTGATCGAGGGCCCGGCGGTGTCCTTGAACGGGTCGCCGACCGTGTCGCCGATGATCGTCGCCTCGTGCGCGTCGCTGCCCTTCCCGCCGAGGTGGCCCTCCTCGACGAGCTTCTTCGCGTTGTCCCAGGCGCCGCCGGAGTTGGCGAGGAACACCGCCATCAGCACGCCCGCGGCGATGGCGCCGCCCAGGTAGGCGCCGAGCGGCGCGTACCCGAGGGCGAAGCCGACCGCGATCGGCGACATGATCGCCAGCAGCCCGGGGGTGGCGAGCTCGCGCTGCGCGTCCCGGGTGCAGATGTCCACGACCCGGTCGTAGTCGGGCTTCTCGGTGTAGTCCATGATCCCGGGCTTGGTGCGGAACTGCTCGCGCACCTCCACCACGACCCGTCCGGCCGCCCGTCCCACCGCCATGATCGCGAGACCGGAGAACAGGAACACCACGGCCGCGCCGATGATCAGCCCGATCAGGACGTTCGGGCTCGCGATCGACAGGTTGAAGTCGAGGAAGTCGGCGCCGATCGCGTCCCTCGCGCCGGCGGACGCGTCGGCCAGCGCCGCGATCACCGTCGTCCGGAACGAGCCGAACAGCGCGGTCGCGGCGAGCACCGCCGTCGCGATCGCGATGCCCTTGGTGATCGCCTTCGTGGTGTTGCCGACGGCGTCCAGCCGCTCCAGCACCGACGCGGCCTCGCCCTGGACGTCCCCGGACATCTCGGCGATGCCCTGGGCGTTGTCGGAGACCGGCCCGAAGGTGTCCATCGAGACGATCACGCCGACCGTGGTCAGCAGCCCGGTGCCGGCCATCGCCACCGCGAAGAGCGCGACGGTGGTGTTGCCGAAGCCGAGCAGGAACGCCCCGTAGACGGCGCCGGCGATCACGAGCGCGGTGTAGACGGCCGACTCCAGGCCGAGCGAGATGCCGGACAGGATGACGGTCGCCGGGCCCGTCCGGGCGCTGTCGGTGACCTCCCTGACCGGCTTGCGGTTGGTCTCGGTGAAGTAGCCGGTGAGCAGCTGGATGACGCTCGCCAGCACGATACCGATGATCACCGAGCCGAGCGCGACCCAGCGCGGGTCGGCGTCCAGGCCGCGGATCGCGCCGTCGGTGACGCCCTTCAGCTCCGCGAACGACGACGGCAGGTACACGAACGCGGCGATGGCGACGAGGATCGCCGAGATGCCCGCCGAGATGAAGAACCCGCGGTTGATCGCCGTCATGCCGGACCGGTCCCCGGCGCGCGGCGCCACCGCGAAGATGCCGATCACCGCGGTGACCACACCGATCATCGGGACGATCAGCGGGAACACCAGGCCCTCGGTGCCGAACGCCGCCGTCCCGAGGATGAGCGCCGCGACGAGCGTGACCGCGTACGACTCGAACAGGTCGGCGGCCATCCCGGCGCAGTCGCCGACGTTGTCGCCCACGTTGTCGGCGATCGTCGCCGCGTTGCGCGGGTCGTCCTCCGGGATGCCCTGCTCGACCTTGCCGACGAGGTCGGCGCCGACGTCGGCGGCCTTGGTGAAGATGCCGCCGCCGACACGCATGAACATGGCGAGCAGCGCGGCGCCGAAGCCGAAGCCCTCCAGCACCTTCGGCGCCTCGCCCTGGTAGGCCAGGACGACGACCGCCGCGCCGAACAGGCCGAGGCCCACGGTGAACATGCCGGCGACGCCGCCGGTGCGGAACGCGATCCGCATCGCGGTCCTCTCGCCGCCCTCCTCGCGGGCGGCGGCGGCGACCCGGACGTTGCCGCGCACCGCCAGCCACATGCCGGTGAACCCGGTGACGGCGGAGAACAGCGCGCCGATGACGAAGAAGACCGAGCGTCCGATCCGCTCGCTCGTCGAGTCGGCGGGGAGCAGCAGCAGGATCAGCGGTATCAGTACGACGAAGACCGCGACCGTTCGGAACTGGCGTTTCAGGTAGGCGCTCGCGCCCACCTGAACGGCGCGCGCGATCTCTTGCATCTTGGCGGTGCCCTGGCCCGCGGCCAGGACATCGCGGACGAGACCCGCGGCGACGGCCAGTGCGAGCAGTGCGATCACGGCGACGACGACGACCAGGGAGAGGTCGCCGCCGCCGAGATCCACTTCTGCGCTGGCCGGGCTTGACAGGGAAAACCCGGACATCCGTCCTCCTCGACAGGGGCATTGCGATCTCGACCGTCACATAAAGACGATCTTTACCGCGTACCCCGCGAGTCATGATTTCGAACGCCTCGCACGGCAACGCGGGTGCCGGGAGTCTACGCACGCGCAAGTCGAATGTTAAGGCCGCACGGCCCTTGCGAAGGATGTCGCCGAAATGCAACGAACGGTACGGCCGGAATTTGCCGCATACGCCGGATCAGGCGTCATCGTCGCAGGTCAGTCGGGGTTAGAAGAACCTTACTCAGCCGCCACCTTGACAGGTGCATACGACATTTGGCGCATCGGCCCGACGACCGGCGTCCCCATTAAAGGTAGGCATTAACACAAAATATGTCCAGCCCCAAATCGACCCGAACCGAGATCAACGCGAAGAGAGTCTCACAACCCCGGCACCACCCGCCCCACCACCCCCAGACCGGGCCCGGATTCGAGGCCATGACTTCGAGGAGGCCGGACGTCGGAGGGCCGGACGTCGAGGCCGGACATCGAGGCCGGACATCGGGGCTGGACATCGGGGCTGGACATCGGCAGCGGAACGTCGGCGGACGGGCTCCGGGCGACGACGAGGCTCCGGGGACGAGGCTCCAGGGAGGGCATGACTGAGGCCCCGCCGGGGGTGGCGGGGCCTTCGGTCTCTGGTGGGGGCGGTCGCGCGTCTAGATGGTCGCCTCGGCCTCGGCCGGCCAGCTCATCCGTATCTGGACCCCCTTGGGCGTCGCGGCGATCTCCACGTCGTCTGCGAGCCCGGCGATGACCGCCAGCCCGAGCTCCGCGGTGCCCTCGCCCAGGCCGTACTCGAACTCGTCCGCGTCCATGGCCGCACGCAGGTCGCCCGGCGTGTCCTCGCCGGGGACGGTGTCGCTGACGGTCACCTCGAAGCGGCGGTCGGCGCCGCTCAGTTCGAGGCGGACGGGCTCGTCCGGGCAGTGCCGGCGATGCGCCTCCACGGCACGCGAGCACGCCTCGCCGACCGCGAGCCGGACCTCGTCCAGCAGCGGCTCGGCGACGCCGCTGCGACGGGCCACGGCGGTCACGATCAGGCGGGCGGTCCGTACGTGGACGGGCAGCGCACTGAAGGACAGTTCAACGGTCGACATCTCAGCTGTACAGGCTCGGCTACTTGGCGCCCTTGCGCTTCTCCTCCGCCTCGGCGATCGAGTCGTGGATGCCGAAGACCTTGGTCAGCCCCGTGATCCGGAAGATCTTGAGGATGCGCTCCTGGGTGCACACCAGTTCCAGCGAGCCGTCGTGGGCGCGCACCCGCTTCAGCCCGCCGACGAGGACACCGAGGCCGGTGGAGTCGAGGAACTCCACCTTCTCCATGTCCACGAGCAGGTGGAACTTGCCCTTGTTGACCAGGTCGATGAGCTTCTCGCGAAGCTTCGGCGCCGTGTAGACGTCGATCTCGCCCTCCACGTTGATGACGGTGAGGCCATCGTCGGTGGTGTAGTCGTTCACCTTCAGGTCCACAGATCCTCCACGCGCCGTGCAGCACTATCCGATCTCGATGCCCGGGCCACCGGCGGTGGTCGGCCATCGAGACTTCGCCGTGATTCAACCACGCTCCAGCGCCGTGTACGCACGTAATCGCCCACTCAGGCGAAAGTTCGCGTCATCCCGTCTGACCTGCTGATCTATGTGCCAGGGCAGGGGGGACCAGCCCACTGGCGCCGGGGCGTTCCCGTAGTTTTGCCCAGGCTGGCAAACTGAAAACCTGATGGGCGTCCAAAGATCTTCAACCCCCCTCGACCGGCTCCTCGCCGACCCGTCGCGGCGCGAGCGCATCACCCATGTGGAGAGCGTTCCCGCACGTCAGGGCCGCCGGGCCGGGTGGCCGGCGTGGGCTCCGCCGCTGCTGCTGGAGCGGCTCGCCGCGGCGGGCATCGAGGCCCCCTGGGAGCACCAGGCCGCGGCCGCCGAGTACGCCCGCGCCGGCCGTTCTGTGATCGTCGCCACAGGGACGGCGTCCGGCAAGTCACTCGCCTACCTGCTGCCCTGCGTCGAGGCGATCTATGCCGGGGAGGAGAACCCCCGGCAGGAGGGGACGGTCCTCTACCTGTCGCCGACCAAGGCGCTCGCGGCCGACCAGCTCCGCGCGCTCCGCGCCCTGCACCTCACCCGGGTGCGGGCGGCGACCTATGACGGCGACACGCCGCAGGACGAGCGGACATGGGTCCGGCAGCACGCGAACTACGTGCTGACGAATCCGGACATGCTGCACCGGTCGATCCTGCCCGGGCACGCCCGCTGGTCCTCCTTCCTGCGCCGCCTCCGCTACGTGATCATCGACGAGGCCCATGGATACCGGGGCGTGTTCGGATCTCACGTCGCGCAGGTCCTGCGCCGCCTGCGCCGGCTGTGCAAGCGGTACCACACCTCCCCGACGTTCATCCTCGCGTCGGCGACGACGTCCTCGCCCGCGTCCGCCGCGTCCCGCCTCACCGGCCTGGACGTGGTCGCGGTCGACGACGACGCCTCACCGCGCGGGCCCGCGACGTTCGCGCTCTGGGAACCGCCGCTGACGGAACTGCGCGGTGAGCGCGGCGCCCCCGTTCGCCGCACTGCCACGGCGGAGGCGGGTGACCTCCTGGCCGACCTCGTCGTCGAAGGCGTCCAGACGCTCGCGTTCGTCCGTTCCAGGCGTGGGGCAGAGTCGGTGGCACTCAGTGCCAAGCGCGTGCTGCACGAGGTCACTCCGGGCTTGGCCGAACAGGTCGCCGCCTACCGTGCGGGTTATCTGCCAGAGGAACGGCGTGCGCTGGAGGCCGCTCTACGTTCCCGTTCCATCATCGGCTTGGCGAGCACCAATGCTCTGGAACTCGGCGTAGACGTCTCCGGTCTCGACGCCGTCCTGGTCTGCGGCTGGCCCGGGACCCGCGCGTCCCTCTGGCAGCAGGCCGGACGTGCCGGACGTTCCGGGCAGGCCGCCCTCTCCATCCTCGTCGCCCGGGACGACCCGCTCGACACGTTCCTCGTCCACCATCCCGAGGCGATCTTCGGGACTCCGGTCGAGGCGACGGTGCTCGACCCGGACAACCCCTACGTCCTGGAACCGCATCTTTGTGCTGCCGCGTCCGAGATGCCGCTCACCGAGGACGACCTCCCGCTGTTCGGCCCGGCGACCACCGACCTGCTGCCCGACCTCGTCCGCCGCGGCTTCCTCCGACGGCGTCCCACGGGCTGGTACTGGACGCGCCGCGACAAGGCCGCCGACCTGGCCGACATCCGCGGAGCGGGCGGCGCACCCATCCAGGTGGTGGAGCTGTCCACGGGACGCCTTCTCGGCACCGTCGACGAAGCCTCCGCGCACACCACCGTCCACGAAGGCGCGGTCTACATCCACCAGGGCGAGTCCTACATCGTCCATACCCTCGACCTGGACGATTCCGTCGCGCTCGTAGAAGCAGCCGACCCCGACTACTCGACGACCGCCCGCGATGTGACCGACATCAGCATCGTCGAACGGCTTCGCTCCACCTCTTGGGGCGAAGCCACGCTCTGCTTCGGAACCGTCGACGTCACCCGCCAGGTGGTCGCCTACCAGATGCGCCGCTTGCAGACAGGCGAGATGCTCGGCGAGAAGCCCCTGGACCTACCGCCCCGAACCCTCCGCACCCGCGCCGTGTGGTGGACTCTCTCCGATTCGCAGGTCTCCTCCGTGGACGACCTCGACCTGGCAGGCGCCGCCCACGCCGCCGAACACGCCTCGATCGGCCTGCTCCCCCTGTTCGCCACATGCGACCGCTGGGACATCGGAGGCGTCTCCACGGCCGTCCACCCCGACACGGGTCTCCTCACCGTGTTCGTGTACGACGGGCATGAGGGCGGCGCAGGATTCGCCGAACGCGGCTACTCGGACGCCGCCACCTGGCTGCGCGCTACCCGCGACGCGATCGCCTCCTGCGAATGCGCCTCAGGCTGCCCGTCCTGCATCCAGTCCCCCAAGTGCGGCAACGGCAACGACCCCCTGGACAAGCCCGGCGCTCTCTCCCTCCTGGCCGTCCTCCTGGCCCAAGCACCCGACTGACCCTCAAGACGGCCCAGGCGCAAGGCGGGAGGTGTGCCGGACGGGCGCCGCGATCAGTTCGGGGCGACGCGTTGGGCCGGCACCGAGGCCTGGTCGTCCATTCCGCGCCGCGCCTGGGCGAGGGCCTGCTGCAACTTCCGCCGCTCCATCTCCAGCGTCTGCATGGACTCATCGTGCTCGTCCCGAAGGTCCCGCAGTTCACGGCGCACCCTCATCGCCCGCCTGAGCCCCAGCGTCGCGACCATCACGCCGGCCATGAACACGATCGCGACCACGGCGCCCGCGACGAACACGTGCCACTGCTGCGTGATCCCTGGAATCTCGTCGCCGAACGCCGACACCGAGGCATTGTCGGTGTTGTCCAGCACGACGGCGGCACCGACCACGACGGCGGCGAGCGCGACGATCAGCCCCAGCAAGATCATGCGGAGGGTCTCCTCTCCATCAGGCCCGAACGGACAGGGCCGAGGTCTCGGACGACAGGGACGCATTGCCGGACGATCCGGACGATCCGACTGGCAAGGCAGCCTAGACCCTGCCCCAGCACCCCGCCACCCACCTGATCAACACCTCACCGGCCCCGCACGCCACAGCCCACCACTCAGACCGAACGAACACCCTTACGGCCCCCAATGGTCGCGTCCACCGAGACGAGGAGGGATCTCCCCAGGTCAGAGGGCATAGCGCCGGAACAATAGACGGCCGAACAGATCGCCGAGATCCGCACCAAGGGCTCACCACACCCACACGTCTCGGCGAGCGCGTCCCGGATGCTGGAGCCGCGGCGAACCTGCGGCGCCGCCAACGAGCCGACGCCACCCGCATCTCGGGCCCTGCCCGAGACCTGGGGAGCGTCACGAAGCTGCGGAATCCGTGCCGCCAGGACGTGGCGCGGGCCACCACCAACGCCCGGCCTCGTCTTAGCGACGCGTCAACGCAGTAGCGCCGCGTTCACGACCGCGCCGGACGCCTCACGCCACGCGTCCCCGGAACCTCTGAGGCGATCCGCGGGCACGTCGTCCACGATCTCGGCCCGGTCATCGGTGACGTCGCCCGGCGCGGCGGAGGGTCCACTTGCGGCGGTGCATCTGCTTGCGGCGGTGGGCCTGCCTACGGCGGTGGCCTACTTGCTGCGGTGGGTGCGCTTGGGCTTCTTGCCGGGGCTGGCCTTGCCGGGGCTGGCCTTGGCGGGGCTGGCCTTGGCGATTCGCACGTTCACGCCGCCGGAGCTCTTGCCCAGGGTCGCGGGACGGCGGGCGGGCTTGGTCTCGGACGCCGGAGGCGCGACGGCGGACATGACCGGAGCCGTCTTGGCGAGGGCCTCCGCGCGGGCGATCTGCTGGCGTGCCTTGCTGACGCGCTTGCGGCCGGTGCCGCCGCGTGCCAGCCGGGCCGCCATGCCGTTGCTGCTCGTGCCCGCCTGAGCGACGCGCAGGCGGCGCGTCCACGTTCCGAGGTGCGCGGCGACGATCAGCAGGACTATCGCGATGCCCACGCTCTTGCCCCACTGGAGCCGATCGGTCGCCGCGACGTTCTGGGCCTTCGGCGAGTCGGTGGCGATCTGCGGCGCGGGGTAGGTGAGGCCGGGCGTCGCGCCGTCAGGTTGGACGGACGGGAGCGTGACCGGCGACTCGTTGTTGAACGGCGTCAGCGGCGTACTGGCGCTGGGCACGCTGGAGTTCGACGGGAGGGACGGAGCGGAGCCGCCGGGAAGCGACCCGGATCCGCCGCCCGCCGAGGCGGTCGCCGTCGAGCTGCTCGAGTAGAGCGAACCGCCCGTCCCGGTGGAACGCCGCGCACGGACGCCCACGGAGACCGAGCCGCTCGACCGGGTCAGCGACAGGGTGGTGGAGCAGCTCGTGCCCTGGCAGAGAGAGCCGAGGGAGCCGGACTTGGACTTCACGCCCGAGCCCGAGAGCGCGTAGCCGGTGAGGTCGTCCTCAAGGCCGCGGTTCCACTTCACGACGAGCTTGCCGCCGGACACGGCCGCAGACAGGCCGGTGGGAGCGGCGGGGGCGATCCGCACGGTGAAGGTGTTGGAGTCGTAGAGGTGCCCGGTCTGCTTGCCCTTCAGGGAGACCGTGTAGCGACCGTTCTGGGTGATCGGGAAGGTTCCGGAGATGTCTCCGGAGAAATCCTTCTCGGCGATGAACGTGTCACCGATTCCGGGCCCGTTCACGCGAAGCTGCATCGTGATCGCGAAGTCGAAGTGGGCCTTGGCCGTGGCCTGGGACCCGCTCGTGATGACCGCACCGTCCGCCGGGGTGATGACACTCGTCGTGGCGGCCTGCGCGGGCAGGGCGCCGAGCACCGGGAAGCTCATCGCAAGGGGCGCCGCGAGCGCGACCGCACCGATCCTGCGAATGATGGTCACGCCTCAATCCCTTCGACAGCGTCCTGCTCGTCTCATCCCGCTGAGAGTCCGCGGGGGGGCACGCGTCCGGTGGTAACTATGGGCTTACAGGAGCGTAACGTACCACCGGGTGGCAGAAGTCACAGGACGATGACGAAACGCATCCTCCGCGACCCTCCCACTCTATTGACATTCAGTGCAACGAGCCGTGCCGCGCCAGATTACGCCGTATTCCCGCACGGGGCCAGCCCTCGCCCGAGAAACCACTCGCAGGCGTCCGATCCCCATCGGCGCCTTGAGCCGGACGGTCACCGCGACCTCGACGACCTCCCCGCTCAATCGGCACCGCGACAACCGGGCACCGGACGCGGCCGCGATGTCCCGGGCCCGCGCACACGCGGGCTCCCGGCCTTCCGCGACGCGCGCCGCCGCCGCCAACGCCGCCATGTCAGCCGCCGCGTCGCCCCGGTGCCGCGCTCCCCGCACCCCGCCGACCGCGATCGCCGCCACTCCGGCCACCCACACGACGGCCGCGAACGCCACCACCCAGATCGTCCCCGACCCCCGGTCGGCCCCGAACGGCCCCGGCCTCCCCACATGCCGCCACCGCCCGGACACCACGTCACCCGTCCACTTCACCTCTGCCTCCTCCGATTCCGGTCGGCGCAGACGCGCGACCGGACACCAATGCCGAGCCACCTCGAAGACGTTCAGACCGGAACCGCGCCGGAGTAGGGGCCCGGCACGCCCTGGAAGGCGGCACGCCACCTCACTCCCAGGGCACGGGCCGCCGCCCGAACTCTCACCCCTTCACCCACGCCCTGCTGCATCCGCAACACCAGACCTTCGCGACGCCCACCCCGACCACCGCACCCGTCCAACCGCAACGCCAGGACCGACCCACCCTGCGGGCCGACCGCGACGCCCTGCCGCTACGAGAGGCCGAGGTGCTCGCGACCCGGCCTCCCGCAGCACCCGGACCGCTCACAACCTCCGCACGCTCGTACGGCCGGAGCCGTAGGCAGTGTCGGGGTGGACGCCGGGTTCCGTCGCGGCGGCCGCGCGGGCATGGACGATCAAGGGTGGGAGACCGACAGCCGCAGGGGGTGCGACGGGGGCCGAGACGTCCACATGAACGGTGGCCTCGTCACGGCGGACCTGGACAGTCGCACCTTTCGGGACGGCCCTCACAACGAGCTCGCGCACCGCGGTGAGGGACTCGCCCCGGGCGGCCGCGCGGGCGCCGGCCCTGGCGGCGTCCGTGCATGTGAGCTGCGTGGACACGGCCGCCAAACCCCACAGCGCGACCGCGGTGATCAGCACCAGGGCGGGGAGTGCGACGGCGATCTCGGCGGTGGCCGTCCCGCGATCCCTCAGCCCGCGAGATTGAGCGCCTTCTCGATGATCTGTAAGAGCAGGGACTTCACCTGCGAGCTGGTCACGATCTTGAACAGCAGGCCGGCGAAGGCCGCCGCGGCGATGGTGCCGACCGCGTACTCCGCGGTGGACATCCCCCGGTCCCCGCACGTGCTGGACCATCGCCGCATCACCATCTTCATCGCCCGCATGGGGCTCCTTCCGGTCGTGGCTTCCCCTCAAGGCTGCTGCGCGGAGGCACCGGACCATGACCGAACGCAATCCTGTGGAAAACCTGGACTCACCGGGGCAGGAGGATGGTCGCGGCGATACCGGCGACGGCCGGGACGACGCCGAGGAGCACGAACGCGGGCAGGAAGCACAGGCCGAGCGGGGCGAGTGCCCGGATGCCCGCCGCGCGGGCCCTCGCGGCGGCCGCCGTCCGCGCCACGCGGCGCTGGTCGCGCGCGAGACGGCCGAGGGAGGGCGCCAGGGCCGCGCCAGTTGACACTGCGCGTACGGACGTCCGGGCGAGCGGCGCGAGCATCGGCTCCCTGGTGAGCGCGAGCCACGCCTCCGCCGGATCGGCACCGAGCCGGATCTGGACGGAAACGGCCCGTAGCTCGTCCCCGAGCGGCCCTCCCACCGCGTCCGCGACCGCGGCGACCGCGTCGTGCCATGGGGCGCCGGCCCGCAGGCAGGCGGCGAGCAGGTCCACCGCGACGGGAAGGTCCGCGATGAGGCGCGCCCGCCTGCGCCGACGCTCCGCGCCCCCGACGCGGCCGAAGGAGAACCAGACGGCCACCGCCGCTAGGGCACCGACCACGCCACCGGTCAGACCGCCCAGCGTCACCAGGCACAACACCCCTGCGGCGCCCGCGGCAGCGCGCCGAAGCAGGACGTCGCGCCGCCGGTCCGCCTGTGGGGGACCACCTTCCTCTGCGGGTGCTTGCCCGGGAGGGCTCGCTCCACCAGGGCTGCGGCCCCAGGCCCATGGGGCGCTGCTCGGGGCTGCGTGTCTCGGCGAAGGGCGTTCGAACCGATCCGACAACCGCTTCGCGGCGGCGTTCGTCCCCCTGGGAAGAAGGAACGCCGATGCCGCCGCACAGAGCACGGCCGCCAACGCCGTCATCACTTCACCTACTTCCTCTCGCGCACCTCCTCCCCCCGGCAGGCACCGCACCGCACCCGGCGGGGCAAACCTGCGTCAGCGGGACCCCAGCCCGCCAGGTTGAAACCCGGCCCACTATCGCTGGGCCCGTCCCAACCCACCGGCGAGCCCGGCACTCCTGCGGTCTCGTCCACTTGTGCCTGCCGCGCCCCCGCCACGGTCAGTGGAGGGATTCGGCGGAATTGGCCAGGCGACGGGTCCAGTAGAGGCCGAGCAGGTTGAGGGTGACGCCTGTGATCAAGCACGCCAGGCCCGGGAGAGTGGTGCACAGGAACGAAACCGGATGGGCGCCCAGGGCCGCGGCCATGGCCAGGCCCAAGAGCGGGAGGGCGGCGAGCAGGCGGGCCGTGGCGCGAGGGCCGGCCAGTTGGACGGATACGTCCTGGCGCTGGGCCTCCTCATCGCGGAGGGCGCCCGCCAGACCGTCCAGGACGGTGGCGAATGTGCCGCCGCGTTCCGCGCCGATGCGCCAGCAGGCTGCCAGTAGCCGCAGCCCTTCCGCTCCCGGCTGGGTCGCCAACTCGTCCAGGTGGTCGGGCGGCGGGCGAGGGATGTGGAGGAGTTCCTCGGACACGTGCGGGTCCAGGACGGAGGCGGCCGCCGTGAACGCCTCGTCGGGGGTCCGGCCGGCGGACAGTTCGGCGGCCATGGCGTCGCAGAGTTCGATGACGGACATCCGCCAGCGGCGCGGCCGGGTTCTGCGCTCCCGCAGGGCCTCGCGCCTGGTCCGCAGGATGCGCAGGGGATCGCCCGGAGGGGGTGGCGCGAGGCGGCCCAGGCGGCGGAGGGCGGGGGCGGGGGCCAGGAGCATCCAGACGGCGGCGGCCGTGCAGAGGACCGCCAGTGTGGCGATCATCGGTTTCCTCGCAGCCGTGCGTGCAGGGCGTCGGCGCCACGGGCCGGAACGACCTCGCCGGACGCGGTGAACGAGACGGCGGGAAGGACACCGACCAGACCGTCGGAGGCCCTGTGCAGAAGGCAGATCTCGGCCACGCGGCGGTGGCCTCCCCCCGGTTCGCGGACCAGGTGGACGACGATGTCCAACGCGGCGGCCAACTGGCTGTGGACGGCCTCCCGGCTCAGGCCCGCCGCGCAGGCCAGTGCTTCGAGCCTGGCCGGTACGTCCGCGGCGGTGTTGGCGTGAAGGGTGCCGCAGCCACCCTCGTGACCCGTGTTCAATGCCTGCAGAAGGATCACTACTTCCGTGCCCCGGACCTCGCCGACCACCAGGCGGTCGGGGCGCATGCGGAGGGCCTGGCGGACGAGGTCGTTCAAGGTCACGCCACCGGCGCCCTCCACGTTGGGCGGACGGGCCTCCAGCCGGACCACGTGGGGGTGGGCCGGTTTCAGTTCGGCGGAGTCTTCGACGAGGAGCAGCCGCTCGGCCGGATGCACCAAGGACAGCAGGCTGCTCAGCAGCGTGGTCTTGCCCGTGCCAGTACCTCCGGTGATCAGGAAGGCGGCGCGTGACTCGATCAGCGCGGCGAGGAGATCGGCGCCCTCGGGCGGGACGGTCCGCGCCGTGACCAGCTCGTCCAGCGTGAAGGCGCGGCGGCGGGGCAGCCGCAGCGACAGGCAGGTGCCGCCCGCGGACACCGGCGGCAGGACGGCGTGGAGGCGGACCCCGCCGGGCAGCCGGGCGTCGGCGTACGGGGCCGCGTCGTCGAGCCGGCGTCCGGCGGCGGCGGTCAGGCGCTGGGCCAGGCGACGCAGGGTCGCCTCGTCGGTGAACCGCAACGGTGTGCGGACGAGGCCGGAGCCCGTGTCGGCCCAGACCTCGTCCGGGCCGTTCACCAGGACGTCGGTGATGTCGGGAGAGCGCAGTAAAGGCTCCAGTGGCCCGGCGCCGACGAACTCGGCGCATAACTCGTCCGCGAGTGTCAGCACCTCGCGGTCGCCGAGCAGGCGTTCCTCCGCACGCAACGCTGCGGCGACCCGCCCTGTGGTCGCCTCCCCGCCGCTCCCGGCGAGCCGGTCGCGCACCGCATCAGACAACCTCGTCATACCGCCTCCTTAGGGAACATCCCCGTTCGGCAAGGCCGGAGCTCACGCCGCACCCGCAGGCCAGGGTCACGCCGCACCCCAGGCCGAGGTCACGCCGCTTCTCGGTAGGCGTCGGGCTGGAGGGCAAGGTCGGCCAGGGTCTTGGCGCAGAAGTCGGTCAGGGGGCCGCGGCGGCAGGCCCGCTCCAGGGCGCCCTCGTCGATGGCGGCGGGGAGGCGGCGGTCGCGGTCGAACGTGCCGGCGGACGGGATGTCGAGAGCGTGGGCGACCGCGTCCGGAGTGAGGCCGCCGGGGGCCGGGCCCTGCACCACGAGACGTAGGTCGGCGGTGCTGCGGCGCAGGGCGGCGGCCAGGCCGTCGGCGGCGACGGTGGCGCGAACCTCGGCGGGGACGAGCAGGAAGGTGACGTCGGCTGCGCGCAGTGCGGCGCGGCCGACGTCGCCCGGGTAGCGGGGCACGTCGGCGATGACCAGGTCGAAGCCTCGGGAGGCGGCGTCCAGCAAGGTGCGGGCGGCCTCGTCGGGGACGGGGACGGGTTCGCCGCGCCGCCAGGACAGGACGGACAGGTCACCCGAGCGGGGCAGGGTCTCGCGGAGCGCGGCGGTGTTCAGCCGGCCGCGGCGTTCGGCGAGGTCGTGCCAGCGGACGCCCTCGTGTTCCTCCAGCCCCAGCATGAGGTCGACGCCGCCGCCGAACGGGTCGGCGTCGAGAAGGAGGGTGCGCAGGCCCTGGCTCGCGGCGGCGAGGCCGAGCGCGGCGGCGAGGACGCTGGCGCCGGCGCCGCCCCGGGCGCCGATGACGCAGAGCGTGGTGGCCCAGCCGCCTTCGGGCTCGCAGGCGGCGGCGAACGCGTTGATCAGCCAGTCCTCGTGGTCGGGCAGTGCGGCGACGTCCTGCGCGCCGGCCTCGACCGCGAGGCGGTAGGCCTCGGGGGTGGCGCCGTCGCCGGTGACGAGGACGACGCCCGGGCGGCGCTGGAGACCGGCGGCGGCCACGTCCGCGGCCATGTCGGCGCCCACGAGGATCAGTGCGGGCCACGTCCAGGCGGGTCTGGCCTCGTCGGCGCCGTAGGCGACCTCCGCGTGGGCGTCGGCGGCGGCCGCAAGGCGCAGCAGCCCGTCGGCGAGGGCGGGGTCGCCCGTGACGATCAGTGCCGCGAGGTTCATCGGATGCTCCTTCGATGTTCGGAGACATCCACCTTGCGGGGCGGGACGGCGGCGCTGAGAAGCTTCCGCCAACTGTGGATAACTTCGCCGGAGGTCCTGGTGAGCAGGCGGGCGGTGCGTCCGCGGATACACCGCCCGCCGCTCTACGGCTGGGCGACCCCCGCCGGGGGGAGAGCGAGGGTCGCCGTGCGGTCCGGCTCCGGGGGGGTAGAGCCGGTCCGCCTTCCCAGGAAAGTCTCAGTTGGAGTTCAGGCTAAGCCGCACGCAAGTCCGCCCTATGGGAGAGACAAACTCACTGACTCCAGTCTAGGCGGATACAACATATGCTGCCCGATCGTCGAGAGTTCCGTCGAGGCACAAACTCGCCCGGCAGACGACGATTTTTCTCATCTGGCGGGAACGCTGTGCTCGCCGCGGCGCCATGCGGCGCCATGCCCTCCACGGCAGGGCGTCCCGTCCCCTCGCGCGGTGCGCGCATCGGGACGGAAGTGGGAGCGTACAGCAGAACTAAAGATCTTTCCGGCCGCATCCGTGATCGGCCCCAAAAAGAAACGATCACAGTGAGTAATCAATTCTGCGACCCCGATGGGAGTTACGGATAGCCCGGAATGGCCCTCCTCGGCCTCACCGGGTACCCGCGTCCCGTTCGGCGTCACCCGCGACGGCGTTGCCGCACTTTTCGAAGAGGGGCTTGTCAACTGCACAGATGAGGCGTAGACAGGTTGTACGGACCTCGTGTCCGAGCACGGCAGCCGGGCACCCACGCGCGACCAGCCGCGGGAGGCGCGTCGAGACGGGCTTGACCCGATCCGACGAATTGAGGTGCACGCTTGGTAACCCGGTGTGACGTGACTGGCGACGGCGTCCCCGAGCGGGGCGCCGTTCGCTTGGCGTCCCCGGGTCAGCCGCGCATGAAGGCTTCGCAGATCGCCTGCGAATCACGTGCGGCGGCGGCCACGGCGGCCGAGCAGTGGACGATCCACCGCGCGACGCCCTCGGACGTGCCGGACGAGTACTCCCGCAAAGCCGAGCCGTAGTCGTCCACCAGTTCCAGGTGCCCGACCTCCGGCGCGACCAGCGATTTGGGGTCGAGCCCACGGGACACCAGCGTGAGCCGCTGAGCGGCACGGGCGACCAGCCCGTCCCCCCACCCGAATGGACGCAGGGTCAGCAACTCGCCGTGCACGATGGCCGCGACCACCAGCGCCGGCGCCTTCGTCGGGGAAGTCAGGAGCCCGCTGAGTGCGTCCAGGCGCGCTGCCACCTCGGACGTCGAAGGCGGCTCACCAAGACCGAGAACGTCCTCAACGACGGCGTCGGCTGAGCGCGGACGTCCCAGATCGGCGCCGTCCACCACATCCGCCGCGGCGAGGACGTGGAGCCGAGCCAGCGCCTGCCGGGGCGCGTTCCGCCAGGTATCCGTCAACGTCCCCAGCTCGGCCGACACGCGAAGCGAGCCCTGCACGACGGGGTCCGACGGGCTCTCACTGGTGCGAAGTTCGTCCAGCGTGACCGACGCACCGTCCAGGACGGCCGAGGCCCGGGCACCGCGCAACGCGGACTCCGTGGACACCTCGGCGCTGCGCCGCCGCAGGATGCGATGGCCGAGCAGCCGGTCAACGGCCTTACGCGCGTCATCGACGGCGCCGGCGACGCCGGGCAGTTTCGCAACATCAGCAAGGGCATCGGTCACGGCCCGACCCTATGCGGTCCCTGCATGCGCACCGGAAACACCCCCCGCGCGGGTCCCCGCAACCTCCTGCGGGGACGCGCACGAGCTCACGGAAGACCCCCGCGTGCGGTCTCCGCATGTGCTCGCGAAACACTGCGGGGAGGCGTAGAACGGAGACGGTTCCCGCATACACGGCTGAGAGGGCACGCTCTGTCGGGGATCACAACACCATCCGGATTCGTGGGAGCCGGTCGCGTTCGTCTTCCACCTCAGGGATTCCGGCCTTGTGAAGACCGGGACCTTCCTGGTGGAGTGGGGACACCGGGCGACCCCGCATCACCTAGCAAGGAGTTCGCGTTGAGCCAGAACCAAGAAACACTGTCGAACCTTCTGCAGGAGACGCGCCGCTTCGCCCCGCCCGCCGATCTCGCCGCCTCCGCCAACGTCAAGGCCGACGCCTACGAGCAGGCGGCCGACGACCGCCTGGGCTTCTGGGCGGAGCAGGCGGACCGGCTCTCCTGGGCCAAGCGGTGGGACGACGTCCTCGACTGGAGCAACCCGCCGTTCGCCAAGTGGTTCGTGGGCGGCGAACTCAACGTCGCCTACAACTGCGTAGACCGGCATGTGGAGGCCGGACTGGGAGCCAAGGTCGCCTACCACTGGGAGGGCGAACCGGGTGACAGCCGCACCCTCACCTACGCCGACCTCCAGCGCGAGGTGAACAGGGCCGCGAACGCTCTGCTCGAACTGGGCGTCCGCAAGGGCGACCGGGTTGCGATCTACCTGCCGATGATTCCCGAGCTGCCGATATCGATGCTCGCGTGCGCGCGTATCGGCGCGACCCACTCGGTCGTGTTCGGCGGCTTCTCGGCCGAGGCCCTCCGGACCCGCATCGACGACGCGCAGGCCAAGCTCGTCATCACCGCGGACGGCGGGTTCCGGCGCGGAAAGCCGTCCGACCTCAAGGGGATCGTGGACGAGGCCGTCGCGGAGACGCCGAGCATCGAGCACGTCCTTGTGGTGCGCCGCACCGGGGAGGAGGTCACCGAGCACGAGCGCGACCTCTGGTGGCATGACGTCGTCGAACGGCAGAGCGAAGAGCACACCGCCGAGCCCATGGACTCGGAGCACCCGCTCTACATCCTGTACACGTCCGGGACGACGGGTAAGCCGAAGGGCATCCTGCACACCACCGGCGGCTACCTGACCCAGTGCGCCTACACCCACTGGGCCGTGTTCGACCTCAAGCCCGCAACGGACGTCTACTGGTGCTCGGCCGACATCGGCTGGGTGACCGGGCACTCCTACATCGTGTACGGGCCGCTCGCCAACGGCTCGACCAGCGTCATCTACGAGGGCACCCCTGACACGCCCAACAAGGGGCGCTGGTGGGACGTCATCCAGAAGTACGGGGTGTCCATCTTCTACACCGCGCCCACGGCGATCCGCACGTTCATGAAGTGGGGCGACGACATCCCGGCGCAGTACGACCTGTCGTCCCTGCGCGTCCTCGGGTCGGTCGGCGAGCCGATCAACCCCGAGGCCTACGTCTGGTACCGCAAGAACATCGGCGCCGACCGGGCGCCGGTGGTCGACACGTGGTGGCAGACGGAGACCGGCGCCATCATGATCAGCCCGCTGCCGGGCGTCACGGCGGCGAAGCCGGGCGCGGCGATGCGTCCGCTGCCCGGGATCGCCGCGGACGTCGTGGACGACGAGGGCCGGTCGGTACCGAACGGCGGCGGCGGGTTCATGGTGGTCCGGGAGCCGTGGCCGGGCATGCTCCGGACGATCTGGGGCGACGACGAGCGGTACGTGAAGACGTACTGGTCGCGCTTCGACGGCCTGTACTTCGCCGGCGACGGCGCCAAGAAGGACGAGGACGGCGACATGTGGCTGCTCGGCCGCGTGGACGACGTCATGCTCGTGTCCGGGCACAACATCTCCACGACGGAGGTGGAGTCGGCGCTGGTGTCGCACCCGAAGGTCGCCGAGGCGGCGGTCGTCGGCGCGACCGACCCGGTGACCGGGCAGGCCATCGTCGCGTTCGTCATCCCGCGCGGCAGCGCCGGCGAGGAGGTGGAGGGCCAGGACTTCGCCCGGGAGCTGCGCGACCACGTCTCCAAGGCGCTCGGCCCGATCGCGAAGCCGCGGCAGATCATGATGGTCCCGGAGCTGCCGAAGACGCGCTCCGGCAAGATCATGCGCCGCCTGCTCCGGGACGTCGCCGAGAACCGCAGCATCGGGGACGTCACGACGCTGGCCGACAGCACGGTCATGGACCTGATCTCGGAGAAGCTCCCCTCCGCCAAGTCCGACGACTGATTCCGGCCCGGAGAGGACTGACCTGGCCGGAGACGGCTGGTCCAGGCCCAGAACGGCCCGCGCCCACCGAGGGCGCGGGCCGTTCCCCTGCCCGGCCAGACGCTCTCTTGGGGCAGCCCAGTAAAATGTCCAGTGGTGTGCCGGGAAGTCTGGTCGGCAGGTACGTCCCGTAGTGGTGTGCGGGCCGGGCCTTTCAAAATGTCCGCCACCTTCTCGGGGGTTTTTCCATGGCGCGCCCACCCATGAAGCGTCGCGTCGCCGCGACGTGGCCCGTCCGGCCGACCGTCCGTTACGGGGCGCAGGTCGCCAGTGCGTTGCGCATGGAGACGATAGGCGGCGTCGTGATGCTGGCGGCTGCCGTCGCCGCGCTGGTGTGGGCCAACACGCCGTGGGCGAGCGCCTACGAGAGCTTGCGGACGTTCGAGATCAGCCCCCACTGGCTGCATCTCGGGCACATGGACGTGCAGCATTGGGCGTCGAGCGGGCTGCTGGCGGTGTTCTTCTTCATCGCCGGGCTGGAGTTGCGCGAGGAGTTGACGCACGGCGAGTTGCGCGATCCTCGGCAGGCGGCGCTGCCCGTGATCGCCGCGGCGGCCGGCGTGGCGATGCCGGCGATCGTCTTCCTCATGGTGAGCGCCGGGGAACCGGGCGCGCTGCGCGGCTGGGCGGTGCCGACGGCGACGGACATCGCGTTCGCGCTGGCCGTGCTCGCCGTGACGTTCACCTCATGCCCGGCGTCGCTACGCGCGTTCCTGCTGACGCTGGCCGTCGTGGACGACCTGATAGCCATCGCCATCATCGCGCTCTTCTACACCGAGACCGTGCAGTGGACGTCGCTAGGGCTCTCAGTGGTTCTCGTCACTGTGTATGGGGTGCTGCAGCGTAGAAACGTCCGCTCACCGTGGGTGTACGTACCTATCGCCGTCCTCGCCTGGTACTTCCTACAGCGGAGCGGGATCCACGCGACGGTCGCCGCGGTGGCGCTGGGCATGCTCACCAGCCCTAGGGAGACCCCGGACGGACGGCCGACGAACGCCGAACGGGCCGACCACATCCTGCGGCCGTTCTCGGCGGGCGTGTGCGTGCCGGTCTTCGCGTTCCTGTCGGCGGGTGTAGGGCTCGGCGCGTCTCAACTGGGCGCCGTGTTCACCGACCGGGTGGCCCTCGGAGTGATCGCCGGATTGGTGATCGGTAAGTTCTTGGGGGTCTTCGGGGGTGCCTGGGCGGCCGTGCGGCTCGGCCTGGCGAACCTCGGAGAGGACCTGCACTGGCATGAGATCGCGGGAGTCGCGCTCCTCGCCGGGGTGGGTTTCACCGTTTCGCTGCTGATCGGCGGTTTGGCCTATACCGACCCGTCACAATTCGAGAGAGTGACGACTGCGGTCCTCATCGCGAGCGTTCTCGCCTCGGCGGCCGCGACCGTCGTCTTCCGGAGAAGGGTGCGTGTGCGCGCGCACCCGGGCTAAGGAGCAAAGCGATATGTCGGAGGAACTACCAGGCGAGCGCATGGAGGACAAGTCCCTCGGCGAGTTGGTCGCGCTCGCGTCGGGCAACATCTCCGACCTGGTCAGGGCTGAGATGACCCTGGCCAAGATGGAGCTCAAGGCCGACGCCAAGAAGGCGGCGCTCAGCAGCGTGATGCTCACCATCGCCGCGGTGATGGGCGGGCTCGTCGTCATCCTGCTGTCGATCATGTTCGCGCTGCTCCTCGCGGAACTGGGCCTGCGGCCCTGGTTCGCGTTCCTCGTCGTGGCGATCGTCTATGTGGTGCTCGCCGGCATCCTGATGCTCCTCGCCAAACGTTTCATGAAGCGGATCGAGGGCGCCAAGCGGACCCGGAAGACGCTGAAGGACGACTTCTCCGCGCTGCGGCACCGCGGCGGCTCCGGGGACGACGGCTCCGGCGCGCGCAAGTCCGTCGAGCGCGGCTCCGGCAAGTCCGAGCTGACGGTCTGACCGGCGCCATGTCCGGGCACGACGCTTCGCTGATCGAGGTCGACGGGCCGTGGACGCACCGGCAGGTCAGCGCCGGGGGGACGCGGTTCCATGTCGCCGAGGCCGGCGAGGGCCCGCTCGTCCTGCTGCTGCACGGTTTCCCCGAGTTCTGGTGGTCCTGGCACAACCAGCTGGTGTCGCTGCCCGCGGCCGGCTACCGGGCGGCGGCCGTCGACCTGCGCGGGTACGGCGGCAGTGACAAGCCGCCGCGCGGCTACGACCTGGTCACGCTGGCCGGGGACGCCGCCCGGCTCGTCCGCGCGCTGGGCGAGGCGAACGCGATCGTCGTCGGGCACGACTGGGGCGGGCTGCTCGCCTGGACGACGGCCGTCTACCACCCGAAGACCGTCCAGCGGCTGGCGGTGGTGAGCGCCCCGCATCCGCTGCGGCTGCGGCAGGCCGTCGCGGGCGACCCGCGCGGACAGGGGTGGGCGGCGCGGCACACGTTCGGCTTCCAGGTGCCGATGTGGCCTGAACGGCGCCTGGTCCGCGACAACGCGGCGCTGGTAGGGAAGCTCCTGCACGACTGGTCCGGGCCAGGCTGGCCGGACAGGCGCACAGAGCAGCTCGTGCGCATGGCGGTGCAGATCCCCGGGGTGGCCCACAGCGCGCTGGAGTACCACCGCTGGTTGATCCGGTCGCTGGCCCGTCCGGACGGCATCCGCTACGCGCACCGTATGCGCGCCCCCATCCAGGTACCCACACTTCAGCTTCACGGTGCGCTCGACATGTGCACGCTCCCCGCGAGTGCCCAGGGTTCCGGCCGCTACGTGTCGGCGTCCTACCGGTGGAAGCTCATCGAAGGCGCCGGTCATTTCCCCCAGCAGGAGCGTCCTCGCGCGTTCGACGCGCAGCTCCTCGGCTGGCTCGCCGACCCGGAGCCGGAACGCTGAACCCCGGGCGTACGGTGGAGCCATGCGCGATCGGGACGAGTCTGGACGCCCACGCAACTCACGCCCGCGGGACGCTTACGGACGTCCGCTGCCCCATGGCGCCACCGGCATACCCACCATGCCGGACGACCTCGACATGCCCCCGGAGGAGGCTCTGGCCGAGGCACAGCATCTCCTGGACGCCGACCGTCCCTTCCATGCCCACGAGGTACTGGAGGCGGTCTGGAAGGCCGCCCCGGAGCCCGAACGGGAGCTGTGGCGGGGCCTGGCACAGGTCGCCGTAGGGATCACTCACCTGCGCAGGGGAAACGCACGCGGCGCCGAAGCTCTGCTCAGCCGCGCCGCCGAACGTCTCGTCCCGTACGGGACGGATGCTCCGCACAACATCGACGTAGGCGGAGTCGTCCAGCGGGCACGAGACCTGGCCGCAAGCCCCGAGAACGGCCCCGTGACCCTCCGGCTCACGCTCCCGTGAAAATGCTCTAGTCGGGCACGCTTTAGTCGGAGCAGTTCTGTGTGGACACCGGGTTCGTGGCCTGCGCGCCCACGCGCGCGTCAGGCGCGACCTCCTGCGCGGTGAGCGCGTAGCCGGTGGACGGCGTGTCGAGCGCCGCCGCGAAGATGACGCCGTAGACGCGTCCGTCCGTGGACAGCAGCGGACCGCCCGAGTTGCCCGGCTCGACCTTGCCGCGGAGGGCGTAGATCTCGCGGGTGACCTGCCCGGAGTGGTAGATGTCCGGCCCGCGCGCCGTCTGCCGGGCGCGGATCCGGGCGGCCCCCGCCGTGAACGGCTGGTTCTTCGGGAACCCGGCGATGATCGCGCTGTCGCGGACGCGGGCCTCCTGGGCGAACTCCAGCGCCGGGGCCCGCAGGCCCGGCACGTACAGCACGGCGACGTCCCGCTTGGGGTCGTACAGGACGACCCGCCCCCGGCTGACCTCGCCGTTCATCGTCGCCACCTTCGACGCGCCGGCACCGGCGACGACGTGCGCGTTGGTCATGATGTGCTGCGGCGCGAACACGAACCCGGTTCCCTCGATGCGGCGCTCGCACTGGGGCGCCGTGCTGACCACCTTGACGATGCTGTTCTTGGCGGCCTTCAGGCCCCGGGTGTTCAGCACGGACTCGTCCGGCGGCGGCACCTGCACCACCGACTCGCCGCCGAGGCCGTTGAAGACCTGCGGGAACTCGCTGCTCTTCACGAACCCCTGGAACGAGGTGAACCAGGTCTGCGCCTGCTCGGGCATCACGTCGTTGATGCCGTTGATGATCGAGGAGCCCTTGACCTGCGTCCGGACGGGCTTGAACTCGGAGTTGGCGACCAGGCTGCCGAAGAACCAGGCGACGATCAGCAGCGACATCGCGCTGACGAACGTGCCGCCGACCGCGTCGGCGGTGCGGGCGTTCATGCCGGTCACCCGGTTGCGCAGCACGGCGCCGAGGGAGGAGGCGATCAACTGCCCGAGGGTCGCGGCGAGGAAGGCGATCACGATGGCGAGCAGCGCCTGCTGCGCGGCCCCGTCCACCGCCGTCTCGGCGATCGGCGGCGCGATCAGCACGCCGATGACGCCACCGCCGACGAAGCCGGCGAAGCTCAGCAGGCTCACGATGAAGCCCTGCCGGTAGCCCGAGACTCCGAACAGCACGACGAGCACGAGCAGGATGACGTCGAGAACGTGGTCGTGCAGCACCGCTTCACCGTATAGGTCCGGGCCCCCGGTTCACGTCCCCTCGATGTACCAGATTCAGGTGCGACGGGTAGCCGTCAGGGGTGACACGCGGTCGTGACCATGACCATACCCGCAGGAAATAGGACCCTGACCTGCGGATCATTCCGGCGCCCGGCGAAAATACCGATTTAATCGCAATATACGAGATTCTCAGCCGCGGTCGGCGAGATCCAGGACCTCGGGCGGCAGGTCCTCGACATGAGACATGTCCCACGGCCGGTTCCAGCCCCCGGCGTCCAGGACCCGGATCAGCAGCGCCGCCGTGAACCCCCACACCAGCATGTCGCGGACACGGAACGCCGGGCCGAGCTTGATCCCGGACGGATGGCGGACCATCAGCCGGTTCGCCGGGTCGACCAGCTCGCCGAGCGGGACGCGCGCGACCATCGCGACCTCCCCGGGATGTCCGGGCGCGATCTCCGACGGTTCCCGCCACCAGCCGGCGACGGGCGTGACGAGGTGCTCGCTGCGCGACAGGTACAGCTCGGGCAGCGTGCAGAGGACGTCCACACCGTCCGGTTCGACGCCGGCCTCCTCCCACGCCTCGCGCAGCGCCGCCGCGACCGGGCCGTCGTCCTCGGGGTCGATGCGGCCGCCGGGGAACGCGGGCTGCCCGGCGTGCTTGTTCAGCGTGGCCGCGCGCTCGGTGAGCAGGAGGTCGGGGCCGTCCGGTCCCTCACCGAAGAGGATCAGGACGGCGGCGGCGCGGGCGGCCGGTGCCGCGGGCCGGAACATCGGCGGCACCGGCATCCGGGGGCCTTCCACGCGGAAGCGGTCGAGCCACGGGGGGCTGCTGGGGGCGATCTCGGTCACGTCCGTCCCAACCGCGGAACTCCCGCGTTCCTTCCCGTCATGAGTCTCCGAGTCATGAGACTCCCCGTAATGAGACTCCCCGTAATGAGACTGCCCGTAATGAGACTGCCCGTAATGAGACTGCCCGTCATGAGAAAGGCCCCGGCTTGACGAGCTTGCGGGCGGTCTCCTCGTCGGTCGGGCCCTCGCCGAAGGACGGGCACAACCGTGCGAGCGGGCACACGCCGCAGGCCGGACGGCGGGCATGGCACATCCGGCGGCCGTGCCAGATGAGCCTGTGCGAGAGCATCGTCCAGTCCTTGCGCGGGATGAGCGCGCCGACCTCCTGTTCGACCTTCACGGGGTCGTCTTCGGTCGTCCATGCGAAACGCCGTGCCAGCCGGCCGAAGTGGGTGTCGACGGTGATTCCGGGCACGTCGAACGCGTTCCCCAGGACGACATTGGCCGTCTTACGCCCGACACCAGGCAACTCGACGAGGTCCTTCAGCCGCCCCGGGACCTCGCCGCCGAACTTGTCGCGCAGTGCGGCGGACAGGCCCATGACCGACTTGGTCTTCGCGCGGAAGAACCCGGTGGGCTTCAGGATCGCCTCGACGTCCTCGGGGTCGGCGGCGGCCAGGTCCTCCGGGGTGGGGTACTTGGCGAACAGCGCCGGCGTCGTCAGGTTCACCCGCACGTCCGTCGTCTGCGCCGAAAGGACGGTCGCGACGAGGAGCTGGAACGGGGTCCCGAAGTCCAGCTCGCAGTGCGCGTCCGGGTAGGTCTCGGCCAGGATCCGGTTCATCCGGCGCGCCCGGCGCACGAGAGCCAGCCTGGACTCGGGCCTGCGCCCGGCCGCCGGGGCCTCATCAGTCGCCATTCCGCCAGGGTAGGGCCTCCCTTAAAAAGACGAGCATGTTCTTTAATGTTAGGCTCAGCGCATGACCCTTGACTCCTCCCGCTGGACGGCCACCCTCGCCGGACGGCGCGTGCTGATCACGGGCGCGGCGCGAGGCATCGGCGCGGCCCTCGCCGCCAGGCTGCACGAGCGCGGCGCCCGCGTCTCGCTCGCCGGCCTGGAACCCGAACTGCTCGCCGCCGTCGCGGCCGACTGCGGGTCCGCCCCCTGGTGGACGTGCGACGTCACCGACCGCGGCAGGGTCGAGGAGGTCGTGAACAGCGCGGTCCAGGAACTGGGCGGCCTGGACGTGGTCGTGGCCAATGCGGGGGTGGCCGCGCAGATGCCCATCATCGGCGGCGACCCGTCCGTCCTGGAGCAGAGCCTTCGGGTGAACGTGCTGGGCGTTTACAACACGCTCCGGGCGGCCGGGCCCCACATCAGCCATGAACGCGGCTACGCGCTGGCTGTGGCGTCGCTCGCTGCGGCCGTTCAGGCGCCGTTGCTGGGCGCGTACAGCGCGTCCAAGGCCGCGGTGGAGGCGCTGGGCAACACGCTCAGGTCCGAGCTAAGGCCGTTGGGCGCGAAGGCCGGTGTCGCCTACTTCGCCGAACTCGACACCGACATGACGCGGCGCGGGTTCAGCACAGAGGCGGCCTCCGCCATGACCAACTCGGGGCGTGCGAGCAGCCTCATCTCAGCGGTCACGCCGTTGAAGGTGGGGATCGACGCACTGGAACGTGGGATCGCGCGTCGTTCCAAGCGCGTCGTGGCTCCCTGGTGGGTCGGCGGGGTGCTGCCGGTCCGGATGCTCGTGCAGCCCGTCGTCGACAGCGCCGTCCAGCGCGGGCTGCGCCAGATCCTCGAAATCGCGCGGGAAGAGCAGGTCGAGCTGACCACGCCGCAACCGGACTCTCACCGGTGACCGCCCCCCGCGCCACGCCGGGGGGCATCCGCGACGTCGGGGTGGTGAACTGGCTCGCGTGCCAGGTCGTGGGCCGGGCCGCCGGGACCGGTCCGCCCAACCTCTTCCTGACCCTCGCGCGGCGGCGCGGGCTCTTCCGCGGCTGGCTGTGGTTCGCGGGGCGGCTCATGCCCGGCGGCACCCTGCCGCGCCGCGAGACCGAACTGGTGATCCTCCGCGTCGCGCACCTGCGCGACTGCCGCTACGAGTTCGACCACCATGTGCGCATCGCGGGCCGCTCGGGCGTCCGGGCCCGGGACGTCGAGCGCGTCGAGGCGGGGCCGTCCGCCGACGGCTGGACGCCGCGCGAGCGGGCGATCCTCACCGCGACCGACCGCCTCCACGTCGAGCGTGACCTGGACGACGACACCTGGACGCGGCTCCGCACCCACCTCACCGAGGGCGAGTGCGTCGAGCTGACCGTGCTGGTCGGCCACTACGAGATGCTCGCCACCGTGATCACCGCCCTCCGGGTCCAGCCCGACCGTCCCCGGCGTTCGGCCCGCTGATGGCGACGTTCGCCGCCCCGCCCCGTCCGCCGGCGAAGATCTCCTACCGGTCGATCGACCGGACCTGGACGCGATGGGGCTGGACGGTCTCGCTCGACCGCCGCAGGGCCCGGGAGTTCAGCGCGCTTTCCGAGGCGTCCAGGACGGGCTTCACGTTGCGGGCCACCGGAACCGCCACGGTCACGACGCCCGCGTCCTACCGTCCCGGCACACGTGTCCTCATCCGCGTAACGCAGGGGAGGACGCGCCGGGTGCTCAAGGCGGTCGCCGGACCGCGCGGACGACTCACCGTCACGCTCCCGCGCGCACACGGCACCGCCACCACGCGAGTGACCATCACATCCACCGCACCTCAGACGGCCCGTTAGGCGCCCAAGGCCCCCGACCGGAGGAGGAGGCGCACGTGATCGCTGATCGGGGGCCCCACCGCGCGCAACGCCTCCATGTCGCCCGCCGCGATAGCCGGAGTCACCATCGCGCTCACCGCCGACACGATGACCTGGCACGCGAACTCGCCCGCCTGACCGGTCACGCCCATAAGGCCCGCCAATGCCTCGGCCAGTCTGTGCTGTATCTCGGTCCGTCGCTGGATGGCCTCGGGACCGGCCGCGTACACCTCCACCAGGAACAGCCGCGCATAGCCCGGTTCGGACGCCAGCGCCTCCAGGTAGGTGGTGACGGCCCTCTCGAACCGGGCCGCCGCATCGCCCCCGCCGTTCGCGGCGCCCTCCAGCCGGTGGATGAGCAGTTCGCTCGCCTTGTCGAACGCGGCCATGAAGCAGTCGAGCTTGGACGAGAACAGCACATAGAAGCTTTGCCTGGACACCCTGGCTCGCTTGAGGACGTCCTCGACCGACGTACCGACGTACCCTTTCTCCGCCATCGCCGCCGCCATGGCCCCGCAGAGACGGTCCCGGTGCACTCGCTCGACCTCCGAGCGGGAGAGCGCGTGACGCCCCCGCGGAAGCCTGCGCGGTGAGGGGCGGGGGCCGGAGCTCTGCATGCGCTCAGGTTATGGCACCGCAGCTCATGGCCCAGGTCGTCCGGTAACTGGCGGTGAGACCGCTGTGATGGCATTCACCCGATGGTCCGTACACTGGGCAAACGGGACCGTAACCCGCCGCGGGACGGAAAACCCCCGGTCCCGCGTTTCGGCGCGCCGTGACCCTGCCTTCACGTACGCGGTGGGACGTACGTCACACTAGGCATGTAGGTGTTCGAGGAGGAGAAGCGTGACCGATCGCGACGTGGACGTTCTGAGCAGAGCCCCGCTCTTCGAGGCGCTCGACGAGCAGGGCGCCAAGGCGCTGCGCGCCAACGTGACCGAGGCGCGGCTCGCGCGCGGTCAGACGCTGTTCAACGAGGGGGAGACCGGGGACCGGCTGTACGTCGTCCTGGAGGGCAAGATCAAGCTGACCCGGACGGCGCCGGACGGCCGGGAGAACCTGCTGAGCGTGCTCGGTCCGAGCGAGATGTTCGGCGAGCTGTCGCTGTTCGACCCGCGCCCGCGCACGGCGAGCGCCATCGCGGTCACCGAGTGCCGCCTGGCCGGGCTCGGCCACGACGACCTGCGGCCGTGGCTCACCGGGCATCCGGAGGTCGCCGTCCAGCTGCTCCGCGCGCTCGCGCAGCGGCTCCGCAAGACCAACGACGTGATGGCCGACCTGGTCTTCACCGACGTTCCCGGACGCGTCGCCAAGGCGCTGCTGGACCTCGCGGAACGGTTCGGGCAGCCGTCAGAGGCGGGCCTGCACGTCCACCACGACCTCACCCAGGAGGAACTGGCGCAGCTCGTGGGGGCGTCCCGCGAGACAGTCAACAAGGCGCTCGCCGACTTCGCCCAGCGCAACTGGCTCCGCATCGAGGCGCGTGCCGTGGTCATCCTCGACATAGAACGCCTCCGCAAGCGCTCCAAGTGACCCCCGGTCGGCGGGCGCCCCGCGGTCAGCGGCCGTTGAGGTAGTCGAGCTGCGACTGCACCGACCATTCGGCCGCGGGCCAGAGGGACCTGTCGACGTCGGCGTAGACGCGTTCGACGACCTCGCGGGCGGTGCGCGCGCCCGCGGCCACGGCCGCCTCGACCTGCGCGAGGCGTTCGCGGCGATGGTCGATGTAGTAGTCGAGGACGGCGATCGGGTCGTCCAGCTTCGGGCCGTGACCGGGGAGGATGGTGGCGGCCTCGACCTCGGCGGAGAACGCGCGGAGCCGGTCCAGCGAGCCGAGGTAGTCGCCGAGGCCGCCCTCCAGCACGGTCGTCCCGTACCCGAGGACGGTGTCGCCGGTGAGGACGGCGCCGTCCGCCGGCAGCCAGAACGTGAGCGAGTCGTCGCTGTGGCCCGGCGTCTCCATGATCCGCAGCTCCAGGCCGCCGGTGGTGACGACGTCCCCCTCGGCGAGCCCCTCGTCCCCGAGCCGGTGCCTCGGGTCGAGCGCCCGCACCTGGACGGCGCCGCCCGCCAGCTTCGCGAACTTCCCGGCGCCGCCGGAGTGGTCGGGATGGCCGTGCGTGAGCAGGACGAGCCCCACGCGGCGCCCCTGGGCCTCCACGACGTCCAGGACGCGCTTGAGGTGCTTGCCGTCCTTGGGCCCGGGATCGACGACCACGGCCTCCTCGGACCCCGGTTCGGCGATGATCCACGTGTTCGTACCGTCCAGGGTCATGGCGGACGGGTTCGGGGCGAGCACGCAAGTCGCCCGTTCAGTACCCATCCCGTCGATCTCCGTCATATCCCCCATCCTGCCCGAGGCCCGATCCGGGTGGCGGGCCGGGTTCCAGCCGAGACGGTCGAGATGCCGCAGCGCCGACGTGCCGGCCAGCCGCCACATGACGGCCTGCGAGCGGGGCATTCCACGGCGCACCGGGTCACCCCCGCGGATAGTGCCGCTCGGCGTCCTCCGGCAGGACGAGATACGCCTCGCCGTCGATGATCTCCGCGATGGGCTCGTTGACGGCGATCTCGCGCGGCGCGGCCAGCACGTCCGCCACCGTCTCGAATTCGGCCAGCTCCTCAAGCGTCGCGATCGTCGGCGGGAGCATCGGCCACTCGCCCCTCTCCGCGCGCTCGGCCGCCTCCGCCGGGCGCACCCAGGCGACCTGGTCGGCCTCCGTGCTGACGTCCCTCGCCCGCTGCCCCTCCGGCATCGCGGCGACGAAGAACCGGGTGTCGTAGCGCTTCGGCTCGACCACCGGGGTGATCCAGTGCGCCCACGGGCGCAGCAGGTCGGCGCGCAGGACGAGGCCGCGCCGGTCGAGGAACCCGCCGAACGACTGGGAACGATCCAGCAGCGCCTGCCGGTCGGCCTCCCACTCGTCCCCGCGCGTGTCGTCCACGACCGTCTCGCCCGTCGGCCCGGCCAGCAGGACGAGCGTCTCCTCGAACGTCTCCCGGACCGCCGCGCACACCAGCTCGCGGGCCAGCGTCTCGTCCGCCTTGAACGCCGCGCCCCACTCGGCGGGCGGCGGCCCGGACCAGGCCAGCGCCGCGTCGCCGTCGCGCGGGTCGACCGACCCGCCGGGGAAGACGTACGCGCCCGGCGCGAACGCCATCGACCGGACGCGGCGCAGCATGAACGCCTGCAGCCCGTGCTTGTCGTGGTCGCGGAGCACGACGACCGTCGAGGCGTGCCGGGCGGGGGCGGGCTCGGCCCGGCCCGCCCGGAAGTCCTCGATCCGGTCCCGGAAACTCGGCGGAAGCTTCAGCCCGCGCACAATGCTCATGGCGGCCCATTCGGACATACCGAATGGCGTTCCGTCAAGGCGCCGGTCCTACTGGACCTCGGCGATCAACTCGACCTCGACGGGCACGTCGTGCGGCAGGACGGCGACGCCCACGGCGCTGCGCGCGTGCTTGCCCGCGTCCCCGAACACCTCGGCCAGCAGGTCGCTCGCCCCGTTGACCACCTGCGGCTGGCCGTAGAAGTCCGGCGCGCTGGCGACGAACCCGACGACCTTCACGATCCGGACGACCCGCGACAGCTCGCCGACCTCGGCCTTCAGCGCCGCGATCGCGTTCAGCGCGCAGATCCGCGCCTGCTTCGCGGCCTCCTCGGGGCTGACCTCGGCGCCGACCTTCCCGGTGGCGCCCAGCTCGCCCTTCACCATCGGAACCTGGCCCGCCGTGTAGACGAGCGAACCCGTCCGCGCCGTCGGGACGTACGACGCGACCGGCGGGACGACGTCCGGCAGGTCGATCCCCAGCTCGCGCATCCGCTCTTCAGGCGTGCTCATGCCCGCTCCTCCTCGCCGAGGCGTCTCGTTACGACTGGACTTCGCGCTTGAAGTAGGCCACCAGGTTCTCCGGGTTCGGCCCCGGCAGGACGGTGACGAGCTCCCACCCGTCCTGGCCCCAGTTGTCAAGGATCTGCTTGGTCGCGTGCACCAGCAGCGGAACGGTCGCGTACTCCCACTTCTTCATGCCGCTCACCCTAGCGGTGCTCATCGCGCCCACCTCGGCGGTCGGGGCCTTGGAGGCCACGCTCCTCGGCCCATCGGTGGCTCATCGGTGGGCGCATCGGTGGGCTCACACACCGCCCGCCCTACGTCGCAGACACGAAAGCACCCCTCATCGCTGGAGCGGCACGGCGAACGCCCGGCCGGCGGTCGGGCGGACGCCGATCGTCATCCGGTCAGCGCTGCGTGTCCTCTTCCTCCGGCGGCTGGGGACCGGCGACCTCGCCGCCCGTTATGCCGCGGGACGGGGCGCGCTTCGGCTCGTCCAGGCCGATGACCGGCGGGACGTCCTCGGCCGACTCCAGGGTCGAGGGCTGCTCCGCCGCCCTGGCCAGCTCCTGCTCGGCCTTCGCAAGCCGCTCCCCGAGGTCGAGCCTGCTGCCCTCGCCCGTTTCCTCGCCCTGCCTGGAGCCTCCCGTGGCCTTCTCGAAGAACCGCAGGATCTCGACCGGCAGCGGCATGACCAGCGTGCTGTTCTTTTCCGCGGACACTTCCACGACGGTCTGCAGCAGGCGCAACTGGAGGGCCGCCGGGTCCTGCGACATGATCTCCGCGGCGGCGGCGAGGCGCTTGGACGCCTGGAACTCGCCGTCCGCGGTGATGATGCGGGCGCGGCGTTCCCGCTCGGCCTCGGCCTGCCGGGCCATCGACCGCTTCATGCCCTCGGGGAGCGAGACGTCCTTGATCTCGACGCGCTCGATCAGGATGCCCCACGGCCCCTCGGTGATCTCGTCGATGATCGCCCGCAGCCGCATGTTGATCTTCTCGCGCTCGCCGAGCAGCTCCTGCATGTCCGCCTGGCCGATGACCGACCGCAGCGACGTCTGCGCGACCTGCGAGATCGCGTATCCGTAGTTGTGGACGTTCACGATCGCCTTCACCGGGTCGATCACCCGGAAGTAGACGACCGCGTCGACGCGGACGCTGACGTTGTCCTGGGTGATGCCGTCCTGTCCCGGCACCCCCATGGTGATCGTCTGCCGGCTGACCTTCTGCATGCGCTCGATGATCGGCACGATGGCCGTGAGGCCCGGGGTGCGCACCGCGCCGGCGCGCAGCTGCCCGTCCGCCTGGACCTGGCCGAACCGGAACACGATCCCGTGCTCGAACTGCTGCACCACCCGGAGCGACGACGCCAGGGTGATCAGCCCGCCGACGACGACGGCGAGCAGGACGATGAGTACCACTGCTTCCATCACGCGCACCTTTCTCGCGTGGACGGCCGGGGCCGGGAAGCGCCCCGGCACCGGCAGAACTCCGAACCCGTGAGGATTCAGACGGAACCGCTTGGAGACGGTCCACGTTTCCCAGCTAACCGCGCGGGCAGGCCCGTGTACAACGTCCACACAAATGATCTTGCGGGGGAACCGTGTCAGGGATCACTTGCATACGGGCGGACGCCCTCTGAAGTGTTTGCCGAGTGAACGATATGGTCGATCGGGTGAGCGCGAGAGACACCGACTGGGACGGCGTACGCCTCCATGTGGTCACCGGTAAGGGCGGCACGGGGAAGACGACCGTCGCGGCCGCCCTCGCCCTTGCCCTGGCCGCCGGAGGCCGCAAGGTCCTGCTCGTCGAGGTCGAGGGTCGCCAGGGCATCGCCCAGCTGTTCGACTGTCCGCCCCTCCCGTACGAGGAGCGCCGCGTCGCGGTCGCCCCGGACGGCGGGGACGTGTACGCGCTCGCCGTCGACACCGAAGAGGCGCTCCTCGAGTACCTCGAGATGTTCTACAACCTGAAGCGCGCCGGAAAGGCGATGACCAAGCTCGGCATCGTCGACTTCGTCACCACGATCGCCCCCGGCCTGCGCGACGTCATCCTGACGGGCAAGACCTCCGAGTCGGTGCGCCGCAAGAAGCGGGACGGCTCCTTCATCTACGACGCCGTCGTCATGGACGCCCCGCCCACGGGCCGCATCACGAAGTTCCTGAACGTGAACGAAGAGGTGTCCGGGCTCGCCAAGGTCGGCCCCGTCCGCAACCACGCCGACACCGTGATGAAGGTAGTGCGCAGCCCCGAAACCGCCGTGCACTTCGTGACCCTCCTTGAGGAGATGCCCGTCCAGGAGACGATGGACGGGATCCGTGACCTCACCGAGGCCGGGCTCCCGATCGGCGGCGTCATCGTCAACATGGAGCACGAGCCCGTCCTCACCGAGGACGACCTCGCCGCGGCCGGCGCCGGAGCCCTCGACACCGACGAGATCATCCGGGGCGTGAAGGCGGCCGGCCTGGAGCACGACGCCGAGCAGATCGCCGCCGTCCTCGCCGCCGAAGCCGCCGACCACGCCCGCCGCACCGCCCTCCAGCGCCGCGAGAAGGAGCGACTCGACTCGATCGACCGCCCCCGCTACACCCTCCCGATGCTCTCGGACGGCATGGACCTCGCCGGCCTCTACGACCTGGCCGCAGCCCTCCGCGCCCAGGGCGCCGCATGACCGCCCCCGCACCGCGCACCGGAACGCGAGCCCACGCGGCGCCGCGGCCGGGCGTGTCCTGGGTGGCGCTGACGGCGACGCCCACCACCGAGCAGCGGCCCCGGAGGGCCGGGGGCCGAACGGTAGAGGTGAACCGATGAGCCCGACCGGCAAGACTCCCCCCGTCCTGGACGTCGACGCGCTGCTCGACGACCCCCGCACGAAGATCATCGTGTGCTGCGGGTCCGGCGGCGTGGGCAAGACGACCACGGCCGCCGCGCTCGGCGTCCGCGCGGCCGAGCGGGGACGCGACGTCGTCGTCCTCACCGTCGACCCGGCGCGCCGGCTCGCCCAGTCCATGGGCCTGTCGGAGCTCGACAACAGCCCGCGCAGGATCGAGATCGACGGCGACTGCGACGGCGAGCTGCACGCCATGATGCTCGACATGAAGCGCACCTTCGACGAGATCGTCGAGGCGCACTCCGACCCGGACCGGGCGAAGCAGATCCTCGCCAACCCCTTCTACCAGTCGCTCTCGTCCAGCCTGTCGGGGACGCAGGAGTACATGGCGATGGAGAAGCTCGGGCAGCTGCACCGCTCCGGCGCCTGGGACCTGATCATCGTGGACACGCCCCCGTCCCGCAACGCCCTGGACTTCCTGGACGCGCCCGAGCGCATGGGCCGCTTCCTCGACGGCCGCTTCATGAAGATCCTCGCCGCCCCGGCCAAGACCGGCGGCCGCTTCGGCGTCAAGGTGATCAGCGCCGGGTTCGGCATGTTCACCGGCGCGATCAACAAGGTCCTCGGCGTCCAGCTGCTGCGCGACGTGCAGACGTTCGTCGCGGCGTTCGACACGATGTTCGGCGGGTTCCGGGAGCGCGCCGAGAAGACGTTCAAGCTCCTGCAGACCCCCGGCACCGCGTTCCTCGTCGTCGCCGCCCCCGAGCCGGACGCGCTCCGCGAGGCGTCCTACTTCGTCGAGCGTCTCGCCGAGGAGCGCATGCCCCTCGCCGGGATCGTGGTCAACCGCGTCCACGAGTCCGCGGGCGGCGCGCTGTCGGCGGCGCGCAGCCAGGCCGCCGCCGAGACGCTGGAGGAGCGCGGCGAGCACGCGCTGACCGCGGCCCTGCTCCGTCTGCACACCGGCCGCATGCAGCTTGCCGCCCGCGAGGATCGCCTCCGCGACCATTTCGCGTCCACGCACCCGAACGTCCCCGCCACGGCGGTCCCCTCCCATGCCGAGGACGTCCACGATCTGGACGGCCTGCGCCAGGTCGGCGAGGACCTGGCCGCCTCCGACTCGGCCCCGACCGCCGCCTGACCCCGACCGAGCATCCGGGGCGCTATCTGGCGTCCTTGGGGACGTACAGGCGGATGTCGTCCACGTTCGCCGAGCCCTCGTAGTAGTTCAGATGCGGGTCGCCGATGATGAAGGAGTCGGGGTAGGCCGAGCCCTTGGGCCACGAGTGCTCGGTGGTGTACGTGCCTGCGGGGCCCTTGTGGAGGAGCCGACGGTCGAAGCGACCGTCGTACTCGCCGGGCGTCTGGTTGTAGTGCCAGATCGGACGACCGTCTTCAACGAAGTCGTGGTGGACGCGCAGCGTCGCCTGCCCGATGTGCAGGAACGGGCCGCTCATTTCGAGCGTGTACCCGGTGGCGTCGCGTTCCACGGCGAACCGGTAGGCGGCCTTGGGGAGCAGCTCCGGCTGCAACTCGGCGCTGGCGAGGTGCTCCCGGAACCGGCCGCCCGGCCCGTAGGGCTTGTCCATGGAGACGTTCCCGCATGCGGTCTTGATGTAGTACTCGTTGCTGATGTTGTTGTTGGCCGCTTCGCGGAACTTGTCGCCGCGGACGAACAGCGCGTTGATGCCGTTGAACGTGCCGTCGAAGGTCCGGTAGATCTTGCGCGTCTTCGGGTCGCAGGTCCCCGCGTTCTTCCAGCGGTCGTCGTCGCTGTAGTAGCCGTCCATGATGACCTTGCGCCGGTAGTGGATGCCGGGGTTGCCGTGCGGCGCGGGGTTCGCGTAGTCGAGGATCGTCAGGTAGTAGAACCCGTTCTCCCTCGTCACGTCCGGGTACTGGCAGCGCGTCCTGCCGGGCAGCGCGCCCTGGAACGTCCACGGGTACCGGGTCTTGCACGGCCCCCTGGTGTAGCCGTTGTGCTTCCCGTCGTAGTCGAACGTGCCGTGCCGCTTCCCGCCGAAGTCGATGCCGCGCAGCGTCATCTCCACGCGGTAGCGCGGCGGCAGCGGCCGGGTGGGACGGATCAGCACCCCGGCGTCCCAGCTCGGCTCGGAGATCCGCGCGACCTTCTGACCGTCCGGCAGGGACGTGCTGGACAGGCCCGGCCGCGAGTCGGGACGGCCGTCGCGGTCCTTGTCGACGGCGGCGACCTCGGCGGTCAGCCATCCGCCGCGGCCGAACGCGACGCGCTTGCGGAACACGTTCAGGGTCGCGAGCTGCTTCCCGAACAGGGGGCCGCTGATCTTCGTCCAGGCCTCGCCGTCGTCGTCGAACGCGTCGACGTGCCACGGGCTGCGCGGCCCCTGCGGGTCGAGACGCCAGGGCGCGCCGTCGACGCGGAGAGGGCGGTCGAAGTCCTCCTGGGCCATCAGGACCCAGGGCCCGGTGCGGTCGGACGGCCTAGCACGGTCGGACGGCCCGGTGCGGCCGGTCGCGGTTCCAGCGGTGGCGGGCCAAGCCGCAGCCGCCACGACGGCCGCTCCGCCGGCCGCCATGGCGATCGTCCGGCGTCCCCTCATCACGTGCCCCCTCGGTCCGGTGAACGGAGGCGGCCCAGGCGGGCGCGCCCGCACGGACAATACGATGATCAAGGCTGCGACCAGGGATAATGCGTTGCGCGACGGCGGATTTTGGCCGTCTTTTGGCAGATCCCGGGCAATCGCCGGCCCGCACGCGCGACAGCGGCGGGCGAAAAAGAAGGCGTGGCTGCGGGCCCGCACCGCGAAAACGGTGCGGGCCCGCAGCCACGCTTTTCATTGGACCGTGCCGGTCCTCGAACCTCTGCCGGATGCCCGGACGGGCCGTACAAGCCCCGCTCCAGGCCCGCCGAGATCAGCTGGCGACGAGCTCCTGCTCGTCCACCTCGACCTCGTCCTCGACCGACCGCTCGTACTCTTCCTTCGCGGTCTCCAGCAGGTCGCGCCATGACCGCACGTCCGGCCGCCGCCGCAGCAATGCCCGGCGCTCACGCTCGGTCATCCCGCCCCAGACACCGAACTCGATCCGGTTGTCGAGGGCGTCAGCGAGACACTCCGTGCGCACTGGGCAGCCGCGGCAGATGAGCTTGGCCCGGTTCTGCGCCGCTCCCTGCACGAACAGGGCGTCCGGATCCGCGTTACGGCAGGCGGCGCGGGCGGTCCAATCCGTGATCCACATCTTGGCCCCACTCCCCTAGGGTCTGTGTCGATTTGCGCTCCTTGGCCAGACGGGCGCGGACGTCAGGCCGCCAAACGAAAGCCGTGGGGAAGAACTTACGGAAGCGAGGGACGTTTCAACAGACCCCGATGGGCCCATTCTCGATATAGCCCACCGGGGCCATACAGCCGGAACGGACTAGTTACCTGTAGTTGACGCGCCAGACACAGCGCAGGTTGTCATCTTGAGGGCATAACGGGCGAACGTCCTGCGCGGCACGGCCGGAACGCGAGGACGCCGGGGGACCTGTCCCTAATGCACTGCTCGTCCCGCGTACCCTAGACCCCGTGCGCGTTGCGAATACGGATCGGGTCAAGGCGGCTTCCACGCTGTTCAGGTTGCTCGGAGCCGGGATGGTGGCGGGTCTCATCGTCGCCCTCATCGCGCTACCGGCCGTAGGCAGCGCCGGGATGACCGCCCGCGACGCCGCGAACAACTTCGACGACATGGACGCCGAGCTCAAGACGACACCACCGTCCGAGAAGACGGTGATGTACGCCGCGGACGGCAAGCCGGTCGCCACGTTCTTCGACAAGTACCGCGAGTCCGTCCGGCTCGACCAGGTCATCCCCATCATGCGCAAGGCCATGATCGACATCGAGGACTCGCGGTTCTACGAGCACGGCGCGCTCGACCTGAAGGGCACCATCCGCGCACTGGCGTCCAACGTCGAGTCCGAGCAGACGCAGGGCGGGTCCACGCTCACGCAGCAGTACGTCAAGAACCTCCTGGTCGACAGCGCCCGGACGCAGGAGGAGTACCGCGAAGCGACGGCCCCCACGGTCGGACGCAAGCTCCGCGAGCTTCGCTACGCGCTCGACATCGAGGAGCGCATGACCAAGGACCAGATCCTTGAGGGCTACCTCAACATCGCCTACTTCGGTGCAGGCGCGTATGGGGTGCAGGCCGCCGCGAAGCGCTACTTCAGCGTGCCCGCGTCCAAACTGAACCTCGGCCAGGCCGCGCTGCTGGCCGGCATCACGCAGAACCCGACCGCGTACGACCCCATCCGCAACCCCAAGGACGCCCGCCAGCGGCGTGATGTCGTCCTCTACCGGATGGCGCAGCTGGGCCACATCACCAAGGCCCAGGCCGACGAAGAGGCCGCCAAGCCGATCCAGCTGAACCGCACCGATCCGGTCGGCGGATGCCAGACCAGCAAGGCGCCGTACTTCTGCGAGTACGTCAAGTACGACATGCTCAACATCCTGTCGGACGGCAAGTACTCGTCGCTCAAGCCGAAACAGCAGCAGAACATCGTCAACGAGCTGAACCGGGGCGGTTACACGATCCGCACCACGCTCGACATGCAGGACCAGAACGCCGTCGACAAGACCCTCCGCAGCACCGTCGCCCCCGGCGGGAACCGCGTCGCCGCCGAGGCGATGGTCGAACCCGGAACCGGCAAGATCAAGGCGATGGGCGTGAGCAAGCGGTTCGGGCCGGGCAAGGGCCGGACGACGATCAACCTCCCCGCCGACTCCCACCACGGCGGCGGCAACGGCGTATCGGCAGGCTCGACGTTCAAGGTCTTCACCCTCGCCGCCGCCATCGACCAGGGCATTCCGGTCAGCACGACCATCCACTCGCCGCAGACCGCGACGGTCGGCGGCTACCAGCCGTGCCGCTACACCGGGGTGTGGCAGAACAAGAAGTACGACAACGCGCTGCTCGGCGGCGGCGCGCCCTGGACGGTGTCCAACGCGGGCGACAGCGAACAGGGCAACTTCAACCTGAAGACCGGCACCTGGCACTCGGTCAACACGTTCTACGCCTACCTCGAGAAGCGCGTCGGCGTCTGCAACGCGGTGAAGATGGCGGAGAAGTTCGGGATGAAGCAGGGCAACGGCAACCCGCTGCTGCCGACCCCGTCCCAGGTCCTCGGCGTCAACGACATCGACATGGTGCACCTCGCCGCCGCCTACGCCGGCTTCGCCGCGCGCGGCAAGTACTGCTCCCCCCTCTCGATCACCGAGGTCGTCGACCCGCAGGGCAAGAAGCTGAAGCTGCCCAAGCAGGACTGCCACCAGGCCCTCGACGAGGACGTCGCCGACAAGGTGAACTCGATCCTGCAGGGCGTCCTCACCAAGGGCACCGCCGCGGGACGCACTATCGGCCGTCCCGCCGCCGGCAAGACCGGAACGTGTGAAGAGTTCACCTGCGCCGTCTTCGCCGGATTCACCCCGAACCTCGCCGCCGCCACCGCCTACTGGGACTACCGCGGCCCCTGGCAGTACAAGGTGTACGGCGTCTACGGCGCCGACATCCCCGGCGGCATCTGGCAGAGCTCGATGCAGCGGGCGCTCGCCGGCGAGCCCGCCCCCGGCTTCCGCACCCCGTCCCGCGACTTCGGCGACACCACCCGCGTACCGGACGTGAAGGGCCGGACGGTCGCCGCCGCCACGGCCAGGCTCGCGGCGGCGGACCTGCAGGCCAAGGTCGCGTCCGGGTCCGTCGACTCCGACAAGCCACGCGGGACGGTCGTCTCCACCTCACCGGACGCCGGCAGCGAGGTCCCACCGGGCACGACCATCATCCTGTACGTGAGCAACGGCAAGAAGCGCGACCGAGGCAACGACCAGCCCGGCGGCGGCTGGCCCCCCTGGGGCAACTGACGATCAGGGCCCGGCATGACGCCGGGCAGGGGCCCGGCATGACGCCGGGCAGGGGCCCGGCATGACGCCGGGCAGGGGCCCGGCGCGACGCCAGGCCAGGGGCCCGGCGCGATGCCGGGCCCTTCGTCATTCCGCGAGCTGCCGCTTGACCTCGGCGGCGACGCGCCCGCCCTCGGCGCGTCCGGCGACCTTCGGGTTCACGACCTTCATGACCTGCCCCATCGCACGCGGCCCGGCCGCGCCCGTCCCGGCGATGGCGTCCGCCACCAGCGCCATCAGCTCCTCGTCCGACAGCTGCGCGGGAAGGTACTTTTCCAGCACCGCTCCCTCGTCCCGCTCCGCCTGCGCCTGCTCCGCACGTCCCGCGTCACCGAACGCCGTCGCGGCCTCGCGGCGCTTCTTCGCCTCCCGGGTGAGCACCATGACGACGTCGTCATCGGACAGCTCGCGCGACTGCTTGCCGGCGACCTCCTCCGTCTTCACCGCGGTGAGGGCCATCCGCAAGGTGCGGGTGCGCACCTCGTCCCGGGCCTTCATCGCGGTCGCGAGATCGGTCTCAAGCTTTTCCTTCAGGGTCATGGCAACATCATGCCCGTCCCGCACCTTCTGCCTCAGCAGGATTACCGCTGGGTGCCCATGTCTGAAAGCATGGAGACCTGAGAAGGGAGAGTCGTGCGAAAGATCTACGCCGTGCCCCTGGGCCTCCTGGGCGCGGGCGCCGCGACCTTCGGGTACGCCTCGGTGATCGAGCGGAACTGGTTCCGCCTGCGCCGCGTCGACGTGCCGGTGCTGCCGCCCGGCCGTCCCTCGGTGAAGATCCTGCACATCTCCGACGCGCACCTCACCCCCGGACGTTCCCGCCTGATCCACTGGGTCCGCTCGCTGGACTCGCTGGAGCCCGACCTCGTCGTCAACACCGGAGACACCATCTCCCACCGCGACGCGATCGGCCCCTTCCTCGAAGCCCTCGGCCCCCTCCTGGACCGCCCCGGCGTCTTCGTCTACGGCTCCAACGACCTGTACTCGCCGGTCCTGAAGAACCCGCTGCGCTACATCTGGCGGACGAGCAAGTCCGACTACGCGAGCCGCCGCCGCGAACCGGACCTCCCCTACCGCGAACTCGGCTCGTCCCTCCAGGCCGCGGGCTGGCTCGACCTCAACAACCGCATCGGCCGCCTCAAAGTGGGCGAGCTGGACGTCGAGTTCGGCGGCATCGACGACTCCCACATCGACCGCGCCCGCTACGACAAGATCGCAGGCCCCGTCGACCCCCAGGCCGACGTCCACCTCGGCGTCATGCACAGCCCCGAACCCCGCAACCTCGACCGCTTCGCCGCAGACGGCTACGACCTCCTCCTCGCCGGCCACACCCACGGCGGCCAGGTCTGCGTCCCCTTCTACGGCGCCCTGGCCACCAACTGCGGCATCGACCGCCCCCGCGTGAAGGGCCTCCACAGGCACCGCGGCTCCTGGCTCCACGTCTCCGCCGGCCTGGGCACGTCCCCGAAGGCCCCCATGCGCTTCTGCTGCCCACCCGAGGCCACCCTGCTGACCCTCGTCCCCCGCCGGTGAACTGGAAGACCTCCGCCCTCCTCTCAACGCTCTACGACCACGCCGTCCAGAACCGCGCCCTCTCCTCGCTCGGAGCCCGCGTCCTCTGGAACTACGACATCGACCATCTCCGCTCGACCATCGCCACCCAGGACCCCCACGCCCTGACGCTCGACATCCCCTGCGGCGGCGGCATAGCGATCCACGGCACCCGCCACGTGGCCGCCGACCTCTCCCAGATCATGCTCAGGCGCGCCCGCCGCAGAACAGCAACCCTCCTCCAAGCGGACCTCTACGCCCTCCCCTTCCCCACCTCCACCTTCGACGCCTGCCTCACCTACAACGGCCTGCACTGCCTCGACGACCCGGCCACAGCCCTGCGCGAACTGGCTCGCGTCCTACGCCCAGGCGGCGCCCTGACCGGCACGACCCTCGTCCGAGGCACGAACCGCGACCCCCTGATCACCCTCTTCCAACACCTGGACATCTTCGGCAACCCGGGCACGACCGACGACCTCCGCACCTGGCTGACCACCGCCGGCCTGACCGCCATAGACCTCACCCGCATCGGCGCCGTGACCGGCTTCACAGCCCGTAAATAGGGACGCAGCACCCCCCGCCATCCGCTACAGTGGTCTAGGCGCCGGGAGCACGTACGACCTCCCGGGCAGCCACCACCGGGGTGTAGCGCAGCTTGGCAGCGCGCTTCGTTCGGGACGAAGAGGTCGTGGGTTCAAATCCCGCCACCCCGACACAAAGGTGCAGGTCAGAGGCCGGTTCCCAGACAGGGAATCCGGCCTCTTGATCGTTTGACCCTCGTTTGACCCCGACCCCGGACGCGCCCCCACACCATCCAGGGGCACGCACCATCACCCCGTGGCCACATCTCAGCTCCCTCCGGCACCCATCTGAACCGCGGCCCCACCCCCTGCAGAGCATGATCACCGCTTACGGAACGACGGTGTCACGAGCCCAGATGTCTAACGAGCCCCATCACGACCTCGTGACCCCGCGCACAGCCTCACGGTCAGCACGTCCGCCCAGGGGCCGACTCTGCTGTACAGGGAGTCCAGCAGCCAACTCTCAGCCGGGCTCGCGCCTCATCCGACAGACGGCTGGCATCGCGCGGAGCTACCGTGACACTGGGCTCCGCCATCCCACACCCGCGAGGAACCACCGACATGCCGCCCACCATCACCGACCAGACCAGCTACTGGGACCATTACGCGGAACGCGCCGCAGACCAGCCCCGCGAGGAAGCCCTCAAGAACGCCTTTGGCTGGACCCAGTACCCAGGCCACGGCCCCGGTGACGACCTACTCGGCGACCCCGCGACGACCCTGGAGCTCGGTTCAGGCCGAGGCGACGCCGTCGCAGCCCTGGCCACCAAGGGCATCACCGCAACCGGCCTGGACATCTCCCCAGCCCAATGCGAGAAGGCTCGGAACCGCTGGGCCCACCTCACCCAAGCCCGCTTCGAACATGGCGACGTCCTCGACTACCTCGCCACCACCGATCGCTGCTGGGATGCCATCTACTCCATTTGGGGCGCGGTCTGGTTCACGAACCCCGAAGACCTGCTCCCGCTCATCCGCGACCACCTAGTCCCGGGCGGCAAGCTCGTTTTCTCCCACGCCCCACCAGTTCCAGGCGCCTACGGCGTCCAAGGCGCCTACGCCGCCAACCTGACCGGCCACCAAGCCTGGCTCTACCGCTGGTCCTACGAACCCGCTGCCAGGACAACCATCCTCGAAGCCCATGGCTTCACTAAGGTCCAGGCCACCGTCGAGCCAGCTCCCATACCGCATCATCTAGGTACCTTGTTAGTCCAAGCACGCAAGGGGACAAAGTTGCCGCGCCAGAGTCCACGTTTGGGGTGAACATGGAACTGAACACTGACGGGATCACACCCGAGATTCTCATCACTGAGAGCAAGTACATGCCCGGCACCGAAGTCATTGAAGTGCCAGGACTCGGTTACTGGTCCTCTCGCGAATCCGCACAGGACGCACTTGACAAGCTGGCTCGCGGAATTTGTCCAATGACGCATCTTGTAGAGGATGGGTTCGAGCCGCAAAAGTGTCATATATGTGGAAAGTTGGAGCACCATCCCGTGAACACGACCACTGAGAGTCCTGGGTCCTAGAATAGTTTCTTAACTCTAGATTCAACCTGCGAGTCACGGCAGGGACGGCGATAAGCTTCCGCTGCCGATGTCGACTTTCGAGAGATCCACCTAAAATTCGCCGCACCTTCGAAACCGCCGCACGCGATCTGCGCAGGACTCTTCGAGGCCCCTCGAGGGGCGTCGCAGACATACGGAACAGGGCACCTGGCACACGAGAGCAGCCCTAGCCCCCAACCAAATCGCTATTTTGTTCGATTCCAGCTAGTGCGGCTCTAAGTCGTGAGAACGTGGTCCGCGGTCATCCGGCATGGCCTACAAGGCGTCTAGAGAACATCGGTGGTAGGCCGTAAGGTCTCCTCACACTGCGACCACGGGGGAAGGAACCGCGCACATGACCATGACGGGTGGCGTGCCGATCGTTCGTGACGGCTGGGGTGGCCCTGACACCGCCGTTTCCAAGGTCGTCCTCGAGCAGTCCGCTCGGTGCCTGGAGTCCTACGATGCGAATCCGACCCTCATCGAGGAACACGCGAACATCGAGCGATCCACCACCCAGGGCGGGTACGGCCATCGTCAGCTCTATGAACTCGTCCAGAATGGAGCGGACGAACTCCAAACGGAGCCGAGCGGCGGCATTCACGTCGTACTAATCCGAGAGACGCTCTACTGCGCGAACGCAGGAACTCCGATCACGCCCGACGGCGTGGAGACGATCCTTGCCTCTCACCTCTCCCGCAAGCGAGGGACGGAGATCGGCCGTTTCGGCTTGGGCTTCAAGTCGGTGCTGAGCGTCTCGGACCGGCCACAGTTCTTCAGCCGCAGCGGATCCTTTGGCTGGGACGCTCGCCAGGCGAGGACACGAATTCGCGAGCGAGTACCCGGTGACGGCCCCACTCCGGTTCTGCGGATGGCGCAGATCCTCGGCGCGGAGGCCGAGCGAGCAAACGATCCGACCCTCGCGGAGCTCATGGAGTGGGCGGCCACCGTCGTCAAGCTTCCGTTGCTGGAGGGGCACGCCCAACGCCTAGCCGAGGACATCGACTCGTTTCCTGACAGGTTCGCGATCTTCTCTCCGCATGTTGGACGGCTGGTGCTGGAGGACAGGAGGCACCCCGGAGCGCCGCTGCGACGGGAGATTCGAGTCGAGGGCGGGGGCGACCGACGCTCGCTGACCACCCTTGAGGCTGGCGAAACGCGAACCACCGAGTGGATGGTCTTCGAAACGACCCACTCCCCCTCTGAGGCGGCCAAGGAGAGCGCAGGCGAGTACCACGGTCGAGACCGCATCCCCCTTGCCTGGGCGGTTCCCACTAGTGGCAACCCGGGACCGGGCGAGTTCTGGGCGTTCTTCCCGACCACTTATGCCACAACGCTTCGCGGCGTGCTGAACGCGCCGTGGAAAACGAACGAGGACCGGCAGAACCTGTTGAAGGACAGTCCCTTCAATGACGAGCTCATGGAGGTCGCGGCCGAACTCATCGTCGAGTCGCTTCCGAGGCTGTCCCCGCCGGACGACCCGGCGAGGCATCTAAGCCTGATCACGGCCCGCGGCCGTGAGGCCCGGAACTGGGCGGACAAGATGCTCACCGACCTGCTCTACAAGGAGGCCGCTCAGAAGCCTTCTCTACCGGACCAGGATGGAACTCTTCGCCGTCCATTCGAGATCAAACTTCATCCGGACAAGCTCAAAGCGACATGGCTCACCCGCTGGGCGGACTATCCCGGGCGCCCAGCGGACTGGTGCCACCGCTCCATCGAGGACACCACGCGCCGATCAAGGGCCGAGGTCATCATGGAGCAGGCCGGTCGGGGGCCGGCGAACGTTAAGCTCTGGCTGGAGGCCCTCGTTACCGACGGGTCTGTGGAGTCCTCTGCGGTCGCCCTGTCGATCGTCGCCGAGATGGTGCAGGAGGGGCACGAGTACGCCGACATGGCTCGTCAGGCATGTGTCCTACGCACCGAGAGCGGTCTGATGACGGCTCCAATGGCCGATACGGTGTTTCGGCGGACAGAGCTCGATATCGGGGCGACTGAGATCCCGTTCGTTGACCCAAGTCTGGAGGAACTCCCGGGTGTAGGGCAGTCGCTCTCCGTCCTTGGGATCCGGGAGGCGGACGCGACCGGGCGTTTCGCCGCTCTCACGCGTAAGGGCTTCGAAGGCTACAAGGCACAGGACTGGGATCGTTTTTGGGCCTTCTCTCGCGCAGCCGATGTTCAACAGGTCGTCCAAATCCTCCGTCGTCAGCGAGTGGACGTTAAGCACTTGCGCGTTCGCACGTCGGCGGGCGACTACCGCTTCCTAGAGCTCTGCCTGCTTCCGGGCAAGGTCGTTCCAGGGGACAGCATTGAAGACGCCGCAGCCGTGGTCGATACCGAGTTCCATCGAGACGACCTGGGAGTTCTAAGCGCCCTGGGCATGACCGATGCCGCCCGCGTCGATCGGGACCCCTCCCAGCAAAGTTGGTACACCGAGTACTGCCGACAGATGGTCGACCTCTACTACCGGCAGTTGCCCGCCGATGTCGGCAGGCCACAAAAGCAAAGCATCATGATCTACGGCCCTCCTATAGCCGGACCGCTGGAGTTTCTGACTCGGCTGAGCCGACCGGCACGGGCGAGATTTTTGGATTCGATACCTGCGGCGGGTCTTCAGGCTCACTGGCAGGTACGTGCTCGAACCCGGCGTTCCGACCCACCACTTACGGTGCAGTCGCCTCTCGTCTGGATGCTGAAGCGTCACGGGGTTCTTGCGACCTCGCAGGGCCTCAAGGATGTAGACGTCTGTGTAGGAGGCGGCCTGGTCGAACACCGTGATGTGCTCCCCGTCGTACAAGCCGATGCAGCGCTCGCCGCCGTGCTGTCGCTGCCTGACACGCTTGACAAGATCAGCGGCTCGCAATGGCTCAGGCTCCTCGGCGAGGTCATGAACTGGGAAGAGGACGAGCGCCTAGGCGACTTTTACGCTCTGGCGGCGACGCAGGTGGGCGCCCCCGACGAGATTCGATGCCGCACGTCTACTGGCTTCGAGGTGCGAGATCCAGCCGAGGTGGCAGTTGCTGCAGAGCGGACTCAGTTCGGGCGTCTCGTGGCGCACGGCGTGCCCACCGTACTGGCCCAGGGAGCCGAGGCCGCCTCTCGTCTCGTGGAGTCCTGGGGGATGGTGGCCTTCGCCGACGCGCTGGTCACCGCATTGCGAATGGTTCCCACCGGACCGCGCACCGCGCTTGAGGATCTTTATCCCCAGTTGCGTCTGCGCCCCGACCGACCGCTGCGCGGCCTCGACCTGCAGCGTTGCGTCGAGCTGGAGGAACTCGTCCAGACTGGGGACGGCCAGTTGGCCAGCCCGCTGACCATCGGTCAAGAAGGGGAGACCGTTTACTACAGCGGAGGAGACGACGACCTTCTCCTGCTGCGGGAGATCAATAATCTGATCGGGCTCGGGCTCTCGGACGAGCGAATACGGGAGGTATTGCGGCACCGTGAAGAGCATCGTCAGACCCGTCGCATCGTCCAGCTGCGTCGCAAGGGAGACGACATCGACAGATTCGCGGCGATGCTACTGGGTCCGGTGATCAAAGGAAGGCTCCCTCAGGGACTCGTCGAGCATGTCGAGCGAGCGGAGGGCCGGAAGGCCGATACGCGGACATTGGCGGAACTCGCCTTTGTGGTCCATGGCCGATCCGGTGTGCTGCGTGCCTATCGGGCCGAACTCGAAGAAGAGGGATTTACTCTTCCGGCCCAGCTGGCTGGCGGTCACTCAGCCAGGAAGTTCGTCGCGGACCTGGGATTTCCGGCCGTATTCGCCGGGCAGAGCACACCGTCGCTTGAACCGCGGCTCATGGTGGACGGCCCGGTCGACCTTCCGCCGCTCCACGATTACCAAGAGCAGATGGTCGCACGCATGGTGGAGGTCCTGCAGAGCCGACCTCCGCAGCGAGGGATGTTGAGCCTCCCGACCGGAGCGGGGAAGACTCGAGTCGCTGTCGAAGCGACGATCCGTGCTCTTCGCGCTCTGCCGGAGACCGAGGAATCGATCCCCCTGCTCTGGATCGCGCAATCAGCCGAGCTGTGCGAGCAGGCGGTGCAGTCCTGGCAGTTCGTCTGGCGCGCCATCGGTCCCGCGAAGCGTCTGGCGATCAGCAGGCTCTGGGAGAGCAACGAGGCCGATCCCGCGCCGTCCGGTTATCACCTGGTCATCGCGACCGACGCCAAGCTCGACAGCGTGATCGAGTCTGCCGAGTACGAATGGCTGCGCGTTACGCAGGCGGTCGTCGTCGATGAGGCCCACACATCGATCACGACTCGCTACACCAAAATCCTCTCCGCCCTGGGGGTGACCCGGCATCGCACTCGGTGCCCGCTGATCGGTCTCAGCGCCACTCCCTATCGAGGGAACAACAAGCAGGAGACCGATCGACTCGTCGCCAGGTACGGTCACAACCGTCTCGATCATGACTCGTCGGGCATCCCCGTCCTCGGCGAGAACCCCTATCCCGTTCTCCAGGACCTCGGGATCCTGGCCAAGGTGCGACACGTGAAGCTGCAGGGTGCAGACCTGGAGCTCGACCCCGCCGAACATGAGAAGTTGACGCGACTTCGTCATCTGCCTTCGAGCGCCGCACGGCGGCTCAGCCAGGACACGACCCGAAACACAATGTTGCTCGATCAGATCGAGGGCCTTGCCCCGGAGGGGCCCGTCCTACTGTTCGCAACGTCCGTTGACCACGCGTTCACCATGGCGGCGCTGCTCACGAGGAGAGGTGTCTCGGCAGCGCCTATCTCCAGCGGCACGGATCCCGCGGTTCGGCGCCAGGCCATCGAAAGCTTCAAGCGCGGAGAGGTTCGCGTACTGACGAACTACGGCGTCCTACACCAAGGCTTCGACGCTCCCGCAACCCGCACCGTGATCGTTGCAAGGCCCACCTACAGTCCCAACGTCTACCAGCAAATGATCGGTCGTGGCCTCCGCGGACCGAAGAACGGCGGCAAGGACGAATGTTTCATCGTCAACGTCGCCGACAACGTCTTGCAGTACGGCGAGGAACTGGCGTTCCACCAGTTCGAACATCTATGGAAGCAGTAATGACTCCGCATGACACCCCCCTCACCGCGGAACAACTCGAGATCGTCGAGCAGCCGTGGGACGCCCGACTACTGGTCACAGCCGCTGCCGGCACCGGCAAGACGTACTGCCTGATCGAGCGGGTGACGGCGCTCATCGACGATCACGAACTCGACGCCGCCGACATCCTCGTCCTCAGCTTCTCTCGTGCCGCGGTCAGGGAGATCAAGGATCGGTTGGCCGTACGCGGGGGAAACGCCCGAGACGTGGACGTGCGCACGTTCGACTCCTACGCCACGTGGCTCCTTTCGGAAGTCGACCCGGACGGCGCATGGCAGGGCACCGGCTACGAAGGGCGGATTCGCACGGCCGTCCGCCTCATGGGTGAAGACGAGCACGCGGCGGAGCTCGTCGCGGAGATTCAGCATGTCGTCGTCGACGAGGTTCAAGACCTCGTGGAGGCTCGTGCAGACCTCGTCAAGATGCTGTTGGAGAAGGCCGAAGGCGGCTTCACCTTGCTCGGTGACCCGGCACAGGGGATCTACAGCTTCCAGGTGGAAGACCGCGACGAACGCATGCGGGGCGCTGCGGGACTCTACGACTGGATCCGGTCCACGTACGGCGACGAGCTGACTGAAGCGACACTGACGGAGAACTTCCGGGCGCGCGAGCCAGAGACACGCGTAGCGTTGCCTTTTGGTCCGTTGCTCGGCAAGGTCGACGCCGACTACGCCTCCGTCCAGCGGGACCTGCGCACCGAGTTGCTTGCAGGCCCCGGATACCTGGGGACGTTGAAGGACGCAATCCCCGTCCTGTTGGACATGACGACCCCGACGGCGATTCTCTGCCGCAACAACGGCGAAGCCCTGGCGATCTCTCGTGAACTCCACAATCGCGGTGTGCCGCACCGGCTGCAGAGGTCGGCGCAAGATCGCGTCGTGCCCCCCTGGGTGGCGTCGCTCTTCCTCACGTTCGATTGGCCCCGTCCGTCACGCCAAGACGTGATGCGTCAATTGGAGACAACAACGCATGGGGCGGGCTTCGCGCCGGATCTCGTCTGGAAGCTGCTCAAGCGCATGGACGGCAACCCGGCGAACCAAGCGTCCCTGGACTTGTCGGAGATCAAAAAGAGACTTTCTCAGGGAACTGTTCCGGACGAACTCACGAGGCAGACGCCGGCGCAGCTCGTCGTCTCCACGATTCACCGGGTCAAGGGGCTGGAGTTCGATCAGGTCGCGATTGTTGATCCGGGTGACCCGAAGGACGACGCCGTCGAGCAGGCTGAAGCAGCACGACTTCTCTACGTCGCCATGACCCGGCCGCGCGATCGGCTCATGTGGACGAAGCCGGTGGGCTCGCTGATCAAGGGACGTCTCGTCAAACTTCTCCACGAGCGGTGGGCCGAGTGCGGTTACGGACGGCACAAGTACTCCCGGTTCGGTATGGAGATCAGCGGCGATGATGTCCACGCCCTGGATCCGGCCGGAACGATCGGCTACCTCTCGGATCCGCGACGCGTCCAGACGTACCTCGCCACCAAGGTGCCGGAGGGCGCCGAGGTCACGCTGACGAAATTGGACGAAGCGGAGTCGGTGCCCCGTTACGACATCCGGCACGAGGGTGTGCACCTCGGGATCACCTCTGAATCTTTCGGCCGTGCTCTCCTGCAGACGCTGCGGGCGACTCCGAAATGGGAGATCCGACGCGTACCGCTGGCCATCCACGACGTGTGGATCGACGGCATCGAGACCGTCAGCGGTTCGGAAGCGTCGAGTAAGAACTCCAAGCTGGGAGAGTTCGGCGTTTGGCTCCGTCCTCGCCTCACCGGATTGAGCCGCTTCGTCTGGAAGGAAAAGTGACCATGGGGGCAGACGTCCGCGAGGCCCACTACGGCTTCCGTGCCGAACTGGTGAACCGGCTCGCCGCGGATCTCATGGGCCCCGAGGACCCCACAGCAGTAGAGGTGATCACAGACCGGCCGATCACCAAGTACGCGGCCGGCGTTCTCTTTCCCCAGTCGAAGCAGGACCTCGGCGAGGAGGAGGCGCTGGACGACGAACCCGAGGGTCGGCGACGGGATGTCGATTCCTCGGCAGACCCGGCCATTTCACTGGCCAACGTTCGCTACCCCTCGTCCATGGGCATGACCTTCGCGGTCGACGGCAAGATCACCGACACCGTCACAGTTGCGATCGACGCGGCTCGATACGTCTCCGAGAGCGCTATCGTCAAGATCAAGAAGGGCGGCGCGGGAGACGGCGCTGAGAGATGGCATCGGGTGCCGCAGAAGATCCCGTTCCAGACGATCGAGGTCACCAGACCGGGAGACCAGCGGCGAACTCTCATTGAGGGCCTGGAGCTCTTCGTCCGAGTGAGGCCGGCCGACCGCGCCGGCCGTGTGTCGATCACAGTGAGCCTGGTTAATCGACTTCAGGCCGCCCCGGGGGCAGACCGTGACTCGGTTGCCTTCTTCCAACCACGGCTGACCGTGACTGGGCCGGCCGGCACTGCCCCGTTCGTGGAACGCCCTGCCCCAGGTGCTCCAGAGAGCGACAAGGAGATCGAGTCCTACAGGCTTCTCTACCGTCACGCACCGACCTATGCGGTGGGGCATGGTTGCTCGGCCGAGTGGGACGCCGTTAGGACCAAGGTCAACTCCACTAGGAGGGTCGCAGGGGCATCGACGATCCGTACAACTTTCGTGCCCCGATACGACCTCTGGCTAGCGGATTCCAATCCGGCCATCGACACCGAACGTCTCGGCATGCACTACCTGGCCACTGCTTCGACAACGGATGTCTCCACCGCCCTCCAAGACCTGGTCAACGGATACCGCTTCTGGATCGAAGAGCGCCGTGGCGAAGCGGGGACTCTGCCCGACGCAGACCTCATCCGCATCGCGAACGAGCACTTGGATCTCTGCGTTGAAGCCTGCGACCGCATGGCGGACGGGATCACGGCCCTGTCCGAGGCAAAGGCGATGCAGGCCTTCCGCTTGGCCAACCAAGCCATGGCGATGCAACGAGCACGCACCGAATGGTTGAGGAGTTCCGACCGGACCTCGGAAGAGCCGGATGAGACCCAAGGCGCCTGGCGCCCGTTCCAAATCGCCTTCATCCTGCTCTCCCTCCGTGGCATCGTGGACGAAAGCTCACCCGACCGTGGCATCGCCGACGTCCTTTGGTTCCCCACGGGTGGAGGTAAGACGGAGGCGTATCTGGGTCTCATCGCCTTCACCGTCTTCATGCGGAGGCTCCGGGACCCGGCACTCGGCGGAGGCATGACCGTCCTCATGCGCTACACGCTGCGGTTGCTCACCGTTCAACAGTTCGAACGGGCAGCCCTCCTCATCTGCTGTATGGAGTACCTCAGACAAGCTCAGCCCAATGTGCTCGGCCGTGATTCCGAAATATCGATCGGCATGTGGGTCGGCGAAGCCTCGACTCCCAACTCTCTCAGCACGGCGAAGACCTCATTGCGGAAGCTCGCCAGGGGCGAGCAGATCCAAGAGAAGAATCCAGTGCAGGTCCGCGCCTGTCCGTGGTGTGGGACGGAGCTCGACCACCGCAAATACTCGATATCCAAGGACCGACTCGTCATCGCCTGTAGAACGAGTAGCTGTTTCTACGCTTCAGGGCTCCCGGTCCACGTGGTCGACGAGACCATCTATGAGGCGCGGCCGACCCTCATCATCGCGACCGCGGACAAGTTCGCCGGCATCGCCTGGAACCCCAAGATCGCAGCCCTCTTCAACCTCACGTCTCCTGAACCGCCGCCTGCTCTGATCATTCAGGACGAACTCCACCTCATCTCCGGTCCGCTCGGTACTCTCGCCGGCCTGTACGAGACCGCGATCGACATGGCCGCCGAGCGTCCGAAGATCATTGCGTCCACGGCCACGATCCGACGCGCCACAAGGCAAGGACACAGCCTTTTCGATCGTGAGGTACGGCAGTTCCCACCGCCTGGCCTCGACGCCCGTGACTCCTACTTCTCGGTCGAAGCCCCGCCGGAGAACAAGGCCAGCCGACTATATGTGGGCCTCATGACGCCCGCCACGAGCCAGACCACCCTGCTGGTACGGGCCTACGCGGCTCTGCTGCACAACACGAAGGCGATCGGAGCCGACGAAGTAACGGACGCGACGCGCGACCCCTATTGGACGCTTCTCGGCTACTTCAACAGCCTTCGCCTTCTCGCGGGCGCGAAACTCCAGGTTCAGGACGACGTATCCGATCGGCTGGGCCTTCTGGCGACACTGTACGAAGAGGCGGAGCGTGAGATCCTCTGGGACATCGAGCTGACGAGCCGCGAGTCGTCGAGCGAGATTCCTCGCCATCTCCAGGACATGGCCAGATCTCTTCCCGATCAGGCCATCGATGTGATCCTGGCGACCAACATGATCTCGGTCGGAGTGGACGTCGACAGATTGGGGCTCATGGTCGTCATGGGCCAACCGCAGTCCACATCCGAGTACATCCAGGCCACCAGCCGCGTTGGACGCAAGCACCCGGGCCTAGTGGTGACGCTCTACAACGGGGCACGAGCCAGGGATCGGTCACACTACGAGAGTTTCCCGGCCTACCACTCGGCTCTGTACCGGCAAGTTGAGGCCACCAGCGTTACACCGTTCTCCGCACGTGCCCGTGACCGGGGACTCCCAGCCGTGATCATCGGACTGGCCCGGCTTCTCATCCCCGGGGCCCGCCCCAGGGAAGCGGCGGCGTCCATCGTTGATTTCGAGGAAGAGCTCAGGGGCCTTTGCGAGACGGTGTTGGCGAGGGTAGAGCGAACGGCCGGCCCCGTAGAGCGTGACGCGACAGCTCGCCAGATCGACGAGGTCATCGACCACTGGCTGGCGCGAGCGGAGGACGAAACCGAGCTGGTGTACGACGATCGCCGCACACCGGGCAACGGCCTTCTGATGGACGCCGGTCATTATGACCAGACAGACGATGCGATCGCGGACACCTTCCCGACGTTGCGGAGCTTGCGAGACGTCGATGTGGAGTCGAAGTTCTACCTGGACTGGGGGACCAAGTGAGAACCGGAAAGCCCATTGGGGGCGTGCGGCGAGCTCAACTGATCACCACTTACGGCGTCGGATCAATCGTGGCGGTCGAAAGCGAATCCTTCATGGTGGCGGGCATTGACCGCTGGCCTGACCTCGGGAGCACAGAAGGTTTGATAAAGGAGCCCCTACTCGAACGGAAGCTCCGGGTGGACGGCTTTCGTCTTCCGCCCGCGTTCGATCGAGACGGGTATGGGGACGTCCCGGTAGTACGGTTTCCGCAGTACCAGTCGTGCCCGAGTTGCAATCGTCTGGACAAAGCGCGTGCTTTTGGTGTTTCTCGTGGCCCGGCCAAGTGCAAGTCATGCGAACGCGACCTGGTCCCCTCTCGATTCGTAATGTGCTGCCCCAAGGGACACATCGACGACTTTCCCTATTACAACTGGGTTCACCAAAGCAACAGAGGACGCCATGTCGATCGTCACGCAATGAGGATCGAGTCCACAGGCCGCAGCGCCGCACTTCGCGATATCGTAATCTCGTGCGACTGCGGCGCAAGAATGACGCTGGAAGGCGCTCTGGGCCGGTATGCTTTGAAGGGGATCACTAGCTGCACTGGGCTTCACCCATGGCTCGATGGAACTATCACAGAGGCGTGCGAAGAGGATCCAAGAGCGATGCAGCGAGGAGCCTCGGGCGTCTGGTTTTCCGATGTCGTATCGGCCATCTCAATCCCCCCTTGGTCGGAACCTCTACAGAGCTTGATCAGCCGCCATTGGGAAATTCTGGCACACCTTGAAGGCGCGACACTGCGCAAGGTAATAGAAACAACGAGGATCGGAAGGCGAACCTCGTTCACAACTGATGACATCGTTCTGGCGGTGGAAAAGCGCCAACAGCAGGAAAGAGGGCTCCAAGATGACTCCGCCGTTGACATCAGAGCCGAGGAGTACAAGGCACTGAACAGGACGGTGGAAGAGAGCACCGACAAGCAGAAGTTCGTCTGCGTTCCTGCCATCGAAGAAGAACTCGATCCGACTCTGGCGATTGATAAGGTTATGAAGGTCAAACGCCTTCGCGAGGTGCGCGTCCTTAAGAGCTTCACACGTCTGGAAGCCCCAAGTCCGGTGACAGAAACGCGTCCACCGCTATATACGAACGACCCAGGCTGGTTGCCAGCGATTGAGGTGATCGGCGAAGGCGTCTTTCTACGTCTCGACCAGAAGATGCTGGCGGCTTGGGAACAGCACCCTGAAGTGATCGGACGAGCCGCAGAGACCGACATCGCCTATCGTAAACAGTTCGAGCAGTACGACATTGCTGTTGACAGGGAGATCACACCTCGATTGATGATGGTGCACACCCTGGCCCATGCCGTCATCAACGAGTGGGCCTTGGACTGTGGATACTCGGCGGCCAGCCTGCGCGAGCGCCTCTATGTCTCGGACAGCATGGCCGGCATCCTGATCTACACGGCCACGAGCGACTCGGCGGGTAGCCTGGGCGGAATCGTGGCCCAAGCAGAGTTCGGCGATCTCAGCGGATCTATCCGCCGCGCCCTGAACCGCATGACCTGGTGCTCTTCCGACCCTCTGTGCATCGAGTCACCGCCGTCAGGGCCGGGGAACCTCAACCATGCCGCCTGCCACGCCTGTGTGCTACTTCCGGAGACCTCGTGCGAAGAGTTCAACACCTTCCTCGATCGTGCACTACTCGTCGGCACGCCGGGCCAACCGGAACTTGGCTTCTTCGCAGCCGACCTCTCGGCGGCCGGCGCCGAGCCCGTGACATGACAACGAGGCCTGAGGCAGGCCAGTATTGAGAGTGACAGCACGTCTCGATCGGAGAGGGGGGTCGGGAGGGGCCTGGCAGGGCATCAGAACCTCCCGCCACATCCACTCCGACCGAGACGGCCGTCATGGCGTTGCCCTAGCGGAGCGTTTCAGCTTCTAGGCACGCCGCTTGCCGAGCTTCCGCAGGAAGCTCAGGGTCCAGGTCCGCCTGGCTCCGTCGGCACTTGCCGTGCGGCCCAGGCGGACCTGGTACAGCCTCCAAGGCCGGTGACGTCCTCGTCCCCCGGTCTTCAGGATTAGGCACAACTGAAGGCTCACGCTACTTCCTCTCCTATCCTCGCTCTTTGATGGCACGGATGACCGAACACCCATGCTTTGCGGGATTTCCCGCAGCAGGATGCATCAAACGTTAGGCCATCTGCGCCTTTCGCAACGTTTATGAGCTCTCCGGGCAGAGCTGTTTGTCGATGTCCTCTTCCATTCCCCCTGTCCGTTTTCCTGACCCGCGGATGCCTCGCAGGATCGCAGATACGAGCCCTGTACCACGCTTCTATCCACGGTACAGTACTGAACTGGACGCTACCGGAGGAGGAACCGTCCAGTCCAGCCAAGAACCGGGATTCCAATCGGTATGCAAGGTAGCCGCAGCATGCGGATGGGAACGGATGGGAACTCGACGCATTGGCCCGAACATAGTATTTCTCTGGCGCTTCGATCGGGCGTGATCTTGGTATAGAGTGACGAGCCAGAAAGGTGGAAGCACGAGGAGTGAGGGCTGTGGAGACGGGTCGGGAAGCTGAGCGCCGCGGACGGCGACTGCAACACCTGCAGGAGTTGGGCGACTTCTTCGATAACTCGATCGCCGCCTGCGAGGAAGTGCGTAGGACGGGCAATCGCAACCGACAGGCGATCCGGGTCCGCAACGGGTACATCACCAGCGACGACAAGGCGCCCTCACCGCCGCCGATCACACGACTTCTTCCTCCCCGCGGCATCCCGCTCCAGGTGCATCTGCTGGCCTTGTACCAAGCTCAGTGCCGGTACCCGGACGGAAGGCAGGTGGGCCCGAACGAACGCCCCGTACATCCCAACGGCCGGGAAAGAGCCATAAGCTGGTCCGACCTCATCCTCTCCGGCTCTGCACCTTCTGTCCGCACCAACCTGGCACGTCAGTTCAACAGCGCAGTGCTATTTTTGGAGCGGAACCGCCTAGTCAGGCTTCTCCGGACGGGCAACGGCCGGTTCGGCGGATTCCAGCTGCTGTACGAGGACGGCCGGTCGCAGAGCGACGCAGAGGAAAGCATGTCATACACCACACCTATGGCCGACGAGCACGCGGTGAGGCTTCCCTGCGAATTCTTCACCAAAGGGTGGGTGCATGTGCTCTCGCCAGCGGAGATTTCTGTGTACCTCATGTTGAGGCACCTTAGGGGTCGCTATTGGAGGGAGCACGATGAGAACGGGGTTTACGCGACCGACTCAGTCAGGAGAGCGGCTTACGGTGTGCGTCCCGATAGCTACGAGCGACACCGCGAACTCGCCGCCTATGGGCTGATCGAGACCATCCGAGAGTCAAGGCGGCGACCTGACGGCAGGATCGCCGGGTTCGGGAAAGTGGATGGGGCCGACCGGCCCAAGCCTTATAGGTTCAAGCTTGCCTCAGACTCTTGCTTCAAGCGCAACGCCCGGGAGGTTGTGATGTCGGCTCTCATGAGTCTCAGCTCTGTCCGCTCGGTCTAAGGCGTCGAGTAGTGAGCCGCCGCCCGACCGCGGGCGTGCCTCCGATCCCCCGGCTCGGACGGCGTGCCCTCTCCTTTGGGGAATGAGGGTTAGTCAATCCTCCAAGCGAGCCAGTCTGTAGAAGCCGGGTGAGAGGGTGGGGTCGTCTTCGTGGGTGCGGATGAGCCAGCCCTCATCGATGAGTTCGCGGATGTCCTGACGCCACGTCGGCTGACCGGCCACGCGCTCGAGCTTCTGCGGGCTGACCGGCCATGGGCTGAGGTGGAGCAGGTACTCGAGGACCCGCTCCTTTGAAGTCTTGCCCTTAATGGCGTCGGCGACCTTGTCACCCTGCGCGGCCTCTTCGCCGAGCTGGTCGCTGACGAGCCGATATTGATCTTTCTGAATCTCGGCGGACCATGTACCGCTCTCGACCGCCCAGCCGAAGGGATCACGAAGCTCCCGGACACGGCGGGTCCAAGCCTGGATGGCGGCTACGCCCTCCAGTGCGTCGGCGGGCACCGGTTCCCCGACATGGGTACGCAGGTAAGCAAGCAGGGCTGTACGAGCCGACCCTAGAAGGGCCTGGCGAACTCTGGCCGCAGCCTCGCGCGCTTCGGCCTGCCGCTCACCCAACTCCGCGGCCGAATCCAGCCACCGCGCCGCGGTCAGGTCCTCGCGTGGAGTGTTCCGCACCACCTCGAGCGCTCGCTCCAAGGCCAGCTCGATGTCACGGAGTTCCCTCTCGTACGAGCGTGATGCAGAGGTCATCGGGCTCTCGACTCCTTGGCTTCGAGTGTTCAGGCGGTGTCGTGACATAAGCACGACGAGTTGGGATTCTCAACGATACCCGCGGAAATCCGTTCCAGCGGGGCACCCCGGCGCCTGCCGTGGATCGCGTACGGTTCGAGGTGTGACGGCACCCTTTGCTCACGAGCTCCTCGGCTGGCGGAAGCCAAGGCAAGCAGATGGGCGTTTTGTCCCCAACTGCGCGGATTCAGATTCCGTTCAGTCCATCGCCCTCGCGGGCGGCATGCTCGCCGCATTGGGGATCCAGGCCGATGCCGGCCAGAAGGTGCCCACCGATCCTGGGCCTCGTCTAGAGGAACTGGTCCGGAGCGACCTGGCCGACGTTCTGGGGAGTGGGGACCGGAACCGAACATGGGACATCGCACGTGGGCGAGTCATCGCGGATTTTTCGCAGTATGAGCACCTCAAGCGCGTCGATAAAATGGTTCAAGACCACGCCGAGCTGCGCGTCACGCTCGGGCAGGACTATTTGATCAAGCCGGACGTCACCGTCGGCGTCGTCGATACGGACAATCTGCTGGAGAGCACTCCGTTCCTCCACGCCGCGGTCTCCTGCAAATGGACCATTCGGTCGGACCGAGTCCAGAACATCCGTCACGAGTTCAACCAGATGATCAGGCACCGACGTGGCAGACAACCTCACCTGGTGACGGTCACGGCGGAACCTCTACCGAGCAGGATCGCATCCATCACGCGCGGCACTGGTGAGATCGATGCCGTGTATCACATCGCCTTTGACGCCCTCGACCAGTCCGTGCGCGACAACGGCAATCCAGCGCAGAAGGCTGCGTGGAATGAGTGCGTCCAGCAGCGCCGGCTGCTCAGCTACCGGACCTTGTCCGAGACCCTGCTTCGCTGGTGACAATCGTGTAGGGCCGGAGCCCCGCCCGACTTTCACCCATTGGACCGGAGCAGCCTCGCGCCCACTTTGCGGATGTCGGAACGGGGGACGAGCCACACGGACCCGAACCGGTCTCTGCTAGGGAGTTCGATCGTCTCGAAAGTGAACGACGGCGATGCTCCGCCCAAGATCTGCTCGGCGAGGGGCTTCCGGCCAGCGGCACCGACCTGCTTGTACTCCGGGTTGCCGATGTAGAGGCTGATCGCGGTGCGCTCGTACCAGGCATCGACTCGGAAGAGTGCATCTGCGAGGGGATGGAACCGAACATCGATGCCCTGTTCTCGCAACACGGCAATGACGTGGAGCTCCCGGAGAACCGAGTAGTAGTAGTTGCCCACCCGCCACCGCATCGCCTGGTAGGTCTGTACTCGGCTGTACTCTGCTTCCAACTCGTTCCGCAGCTCTTGGGCGGGGTCCCAGAGCATCGCTCTGGCTCTGAGGTCGAAGTAACAGTGCCTGCGGAACTCTTGCCACGTGGGGACGTGACCGGTCGTCTCCAGGATGTAGTGGAACGTGTGTACGAACGCGTAGTCGGGATCCCAGTCGACGATGCGCCGTACCGACTCACCAGCCGTTCTCTTGATCTCGCCGAGTGCGTGCTCGTCCTTGTCGTCCAAGTCGCGTATGCGTTCGATGTCTTCGGGGCGGATCTCATAGAGGAACCGCGTTCGGTGAGCCAAGACGTCAGGAACGACCGTGTCCTTGCGCTTGCTGCTGGTCGTCCAGCTCTCGAACTCCACTCGGGCTCGGTTCGTGACCTTGAACATGGACAGGACTTCTTCGGCGGTGGTCACCAGCGAGGTCACAGCGGACACCTCGATCGACGGGAGAGATCAGGACCGACTTCCGGCCAACATATGCGATCATTCCCGACATTTCCCGATGCCGCCTCGGCTAGGGATCAAGCAGTATCTCAGCCGCCCCCGCGCACCTCCTTGGCGATACGCGCAGCCGCCTCACGAGGATCCTCGTGCTCCCAGACACGAATCGTTCGCCAACCGGCCTCGTGTAGCATCCGGTCGGTCTCCGCGTCACGTTCTCGGTTGCGGCGGACCTTCTCCGCCCAGTAGTCGGCGTTCGTGGCGGACTTCGTGTGGTGCTCCGGACACCCGTGCCAGAAGCAGCCGTCCATGAAGACGGCCACACGAGCTCTCGTGAAGACCATGTCGGCCGTGCGCCGCACGGAGGGCAGAGGTCGCAGCGAGACGCGGTAGCGAAGTCCGAGGGCATGGACCGCGCGCCGTAGAGCTAGTTCGGGCTTGGTGTCCCGGCTCTTGTTGCTCTGCATGCTCTTGCGCACGCCCGGGCTGGACGCCTTCAGTGGGCGAGGGACGGACATGACACCACCGTACGAGTGGTCGCCAGGGTATGCGCGACGATCCCTCGAGCCGAGATCTTCGGAATGTAGTGCCGCCCGTGTGCCGTGCGGAGGCACGCGAGTGGGATTGACGAGTCGGACCGGGCTCGTGACACTGAACGAGTCGCTTGCTGCGCCTACCTTCTCGGAGGGCGGTCGATCCGATCGAGTCGAGAGTGCTCTCGATTCTGTCGCACCCCTGGTGTTGAGTGTTCAGACGGCTCCTGTCGGTCACCTCCACGGTGTCGGAAGTGAGACTCGTGAGGCACTGGTAGTTTCATGGATGTAATTCCGTCACGGAGGTGACTTTGGCCAGGGGGGTCATCCGCACCGTCGACCTGTTCGCAGGCGCAGGCGGACTGAGTCTGGGCTTCGAGCTCGCAGGCAAGGGCTATCGACCCGTGTTCGCCGTCGAGATCGATGAAGCGGCGGCCCGGACGTTCAAGCGGAACTTCGACTGTGACGTCTACTCGGGTCCCATCGAGGTCGTCGACACGTTTCCGAGCGCCGAGGTGATCATCGGCGGACCGCCCTGCCAGGGCTTCAGTCCACTCGGGCGGGACCGGGACGACGCAAGCCGAGCACAGCTCAACGAGCTGTGGCAGCAGTACCTCCGTGCTGTGCGCCAGGTCAAGCCGCAGGCGTTCGTGATTGAGAACGTCCCCGAATTTCAGAAGTCCGCCCAGTTCGGGAAACTTCTGCAGATGATGGACGAAGACCCTGTGCTCAAGGAGTACGGCTATGGGTACGGCGTCCTGAACGCAGCTGACTACGGCGTTCCGCAGAGGCGGCGTCGCGGTATCTTCATCGCGGTCAAGGGGATCCCCGAGGTCCCGTGGCCCCCACCGCCCACTCACGGTCCCGACTCTGAGGGGCAGCAACCGTACGCCACTCTCCGCGATGTCATCGCGGACCTGCCGGCGTACCCAGAGCTCACGGACATCGAGTTCAGCGACGACGGCAGCCAGCACCTGCACTTCCGCCGCAACCCGACGGAGAAATCCCTCGCGAGGTACCGGGCGATCCCCGAAGGGGGCAACCGCTTCGACCTACAGCGCAACAGGCCCGACCTACTGCCCGACTGCTGGAAGAACAAGCCGACCGGCACGACGGATGTCATGGGCCGGCTCTGGTGGGACAAACCCGGCTTCACGATCCGCACGGAGTTCTACAAGCCGGAGAAGGGGCGCTACCTACACCCCACCGCCGACCGGCCGATCACCCACCGTGAAGCCGCTCGCTTGCAGTCCTTTCCCGACGAGTTCGTATTCGAGGGCAGCAAGATCCAAGTTGGTCGGCAGATCGGAAATGCGGTGCCACCGGGCCTCGGGACGGCCATCGCTCAGTACGTTCACGAGCTGGCCTTCGCCCTAGACCGTACGAAAGTGGAGCGGAGTCGTCTCTTCTGACGCCGCCGCACGTTCGAGAGCACGTCTACGGCATGAATTTACCGAGTCCACACATTCAAGCATCGTCCTTGCCGGCCACGAGGCGTTGGAGGTCGGCGGTGACTACTCGGTAGGTGGCGCCTATGCGGATGACCTTGCAGGGGAAGCGGTTCTCGCGAGCGAGCTGGTAGGCGCGGGTTCGGCCAAGGCCGAGGGCTCGGGCGGCGGTCTCGATGGTCGTTGTGGTGGGGAGGGCGGCGAGTTCCTCGTGGGTCATCGGCTCCATGCTCAGGCCTCCGGAGTGTTCGTGCGGCGGGTACGGAGGAAGCGGCTTCGCTCGCCGGTAGGAGGCGGTGCGAGAAGCGTCGGATCGGTGATCGGTCTGGGGAAGTCGTTGGCCGCCGCTGCTACACCGGCGTCGTCCACGCGTGTTCTTCCATCGATCGTTGGGGGTGCTTCACGTCCGTGGGCTACGCGGGAGTGGACGGCGTTGATGGTCGATTGGGCTTCGCTGAGGGCCGCGCAGAGAGCTCGGGCGTGCTGCCTGGCTTCGGCTAGAGCTTGGCCGTGGCGGCTAAGGACGTCGGCGAGGTCTTCGGGCTGGTCGTGACCGAGACGGTCGGCTTGCAGTTCCCGGAGGAAGAAGCGGTTGATCTGGTCGAGCACCTGATCGAGGCCATAGGTGGCTGCACTGAGGTGGCCGAGGATGGTGTACGCGGTGCCGGGGAGGGTGAGGCTCGGAGGGCCAGCCGTGGCGTGGTTGAGCTGGCGGACGTGTTCGTAGAGGTTGCTCGCGAGGTCCGCCGTTTGGTCGTCGTTACGAGCGGCAGCGGGAGCCCGCCTGTAGTCGGTCATGTGAATGTGTCCTTGTAGATACGAGGCCCGCTTGGGGGCTGTGGTCGGTCATGGCTTTGCCTCTCTTGCGTGTTGGTCGTGAGGTGGTGCAGCTCTACCTGCGCGGACGCTGCACCGATGCACTGCTTGCGCATCGTTGGCGCTGTTTACGCTCCGTTAGTATGCAGAGGCGCTGATCTTTGCGCCACGACCATGACGGCGTGGCGCCAGGGTTTGGTGATCGGGTTACCGCGATGGGCCACGGCGGCGGTAAGGGCCAAGGGGCGTTGGTGTGGGCGCGCTGATTCGGTACGGGCTGTCTGCGAGCTGGTGGCTGAGGGGTATTGGAAAGCCCGTCGCAGCGAGGCGCGCCGCGTTCTGCTCCGCTGTGTAGTTCGGTGGTGTCGGTGGCAGCGTTGGAGAGGGTGGCCGCGGAGTTGGTCGGCTGAGTCTGCTGAGCTGAGCGGCGGCCTTGCGGGCAGCAGCTGCCTGGGCAGCGCGTTGCTGCAACTGCCGGTGCTCCGCGATCGCCTCGATCAGGGCGGCGAGCTGCACGACCAGGTGAGATAGGACGCCGGCGAGGCTGGGACGGTTACCGCGTTGTCCTCGGATACCGGATAGGGCCAGTGCTCTGGCAGCCGTGCGGAGGTTCGTGCCGTAGGGAGTCAGCGGTGGTTGGCGGCCGTAGGGTTCGCGAGCTGCACGATCGTAGAAGTCGGCGGCACGGGCAAGTTCCCGGTTGCCTGTGAGGGCCGCAGTCACGTGCAGGACGTCGGAGGTCGCGGCAGCCACGTCGGCGCGGACGGCCGGGTCCTGAATATGGCGCATCTGCCACGTGGCAGTCGCGGTGGCTCGGGCGGCCTGCTGGTAGGCAGCGGATCGCTCCTCGTGGGTCAGGCCCACCCCGCCGAAAGGCCGGCGGTCGAAGCGGTTGCCTTCCTGCGGCGCCGACCAGCGCTTGCGGAGTTTGGGGAGCGTGAGGTTGGCGGCGAGCTTTCCGCCAGAGAACCAGACCGGCTGGTTCTGTTCCTTGTTGTGATGCGGGAGCGCAACGGCGTAGCCGGTGATCTCCCCGGGTGTACGGGCACTATGGCGTACCTTCACCAGCACTCCTGCATGCTCGAGCGCGGCGAAGAAGTCGCCCTCGGTTTCGGCTCCGGCGGCTGCGGTGGCTACGTACCGGCGGAGGGTGGTGCGGGGCGGCTCTGGCCAGTTCTGGCGGTCGGCGAGTTCTGTCTCGGCTCGGGTCGGTCGGGGTGCTGCTGTGCGGTCGGCGGGCGCGGTTCTGGTGAGATCGAAGCCTTTCTCGGCAACGTGACAGGCGTCGGCGACCTTGTAGTAGTCGCGGTGGACGTTGGGGTTACGTCCGTCCTCGCGCGCCAGGACGGCGACGAGGTGGATGTGGTCATCGGCATGCCGCACTGCGATCCAGCGGCATGCTTCGTCATCGCCCCGCGGCGCGAACCCGGTCCGGTGCATCACCTCCTCTGCGATGTCAGCCCATTCATCGTCCGACAGGGTTCGGTCTGCGGGGGCTGCTCGGATCGAGCACTGCCAGATTGGCAACGCCAGGGGCGTGTGTCGGAGGGTGTCGAGCGGGGAGGTCAGGACACCGACCAGGTGGCGGAAGTCCCAGTCGCCTCTGGCGTCGGTGCCGGGTTCCAGTGCCATGGGGAGTCGGAAACCCGCGACGATGTGGGGATCGATGTGCTCGTTCCGGCGACCGGGGCCGTAAAGGTAGGACAGCAGCCTTGCGACGCCCTGGCCGCGGGTCACCTTGCCGATCAACGCAGGAGCCGACCGATCTCGACCGATGAGGCGTCCACTCTGCGGAGGACGCTCTCCAGATGCAACAATGCAGCAGTCAGTTCGCGAGGCGCCTGTCCTGTCGCGTTCGCGATGCGCGTCAGCTGATTAAGGTTCACTCCGATTCGGTTCAATTGCCGCGCGATGCCGCGTAGTTCTTCACACAATTCTTCGGTCGGCTGCTGTCCCAATCTGTTCTGCCGGGTGGCAGCCTGTAGGGTGTGGACGATGAAGGTTCCGTAGGCGGATCCTGCTCGTTGGGCTGCTGCACGGATTTCCGTGTACTCCTGGTCGCTAACTCGGAACCTCATCTCCCGGTCTCGTCGACGTCCTCCGCCAAGCTGCGAACGTCGCTGCAGCTTGCGAGGCTGGTTGAGCTGCTCGTCGCTCGTCGCTCCACCTCCGATCGGCTCGTTCAGGACCGCGCTCGGTCCCGCACCACTTGAGTGTGCGCGGTGGATTTCCATTAATCCACAACGTGTCGCGACACGGTCCTACCTTGCAGCCTCTAATCACTGCAGCGGCCAAAAGTGTCAGCGCGTGACTCTCGATCCCTTATGCTGTTGCGGCGGGCCAGGGCGCGCTGCAGAGTTATGGAGAATCCAGGTCCCCGAGATGCCGTCAACAGGCTAGACCTCCTCGAATACAAAAGCGCCGTTCAACTCGCCGACGTTTCTTCTCTGGTGAACAGCAAGCAGGCATTGCGTCCCCCGGATGCGGTATACCTCATCGCCAGGACGGTCGACGGAGACTGCGAGTAGTACGGATTCTGGTACCCGATGGAGGCAAGCGGAGTTGGAGGGTGTCACCCGCGATGCCCTCAACCTCAAGCCCGAAGGCGATCGAGTCACGCAAAGCCTTGAGAAGGCCGGGTTCCTGTTAGCCGTCATGGCCGTTCCTCATGGTCACGGCCCTCTACTTCACCCACAGCGGGTCAACCGTAGGTCTGGTCACGGCTGCGAGGGGAGAAGAAGGCTCCGCCTCGTGGCGGCGCTTCAACAGGGGTGAGGCGCCACTTTCGACTGTCCTGTCAGGATGCGATGGCAACTGACCAGGACGCGACGGAGGAGGCTGCTACGCCGGCGGCGCGATGCCGAGACGATGCGTCGGGGCTGACCTGCTGTGGAAGGCGCCTTCCTTTCCGGCATGGCCCAGGTCCCGTCCGCTGACATAGAGGCCGGTCTCTCGCGCTGGACATGGCGGTCTCCGACACTCCAGGCGTTGGAGCGTTCAAGGATCGCATCGAGGCGTCTGGCGAGGTCGAAGGCGGTCTTCGCCTCGACCAGCTGATCAGGCAGCAAGGCCCAAAGGGAGCCGGTGTACTCGCCCCAATAGATGCATAGGTCGGGGTAGCGCCGCCGTAGGAGCTCCACGGCCTGGTCGAGATCGGTTTCTGCTGCCAGAGTGCGGTTCCACGCAGCGACAGGCGCCACAGATAAGCCGCTGGGGCGGAGAGCGTGCTCACGGAAGGTCATGACGTCACCTCCAGAGCGAACGCGGCAAGCGCGCTCGTCGGGTGATGGATGGCTCATGGGTGTCGTGCGGCCGGTGAATTCCGGGGGGAATCAGCCACCGACCGCACGACGGGCCGGCCGGGGGGACGGCCGGCAAAGGACGCGCACCATGAGGGTGCGGCGCGCGTCCCGGTCTCAGCGGTTGATCAAGGCCCAGGCGGCGTGGCCGTCGGCGCAGTCGTACTGGCCGGTCTCGTCGGCGTAGGCATCCGCCAGGATCAGTCCGCGTCCGTGCTCGGCGGGGTCGGCTTCCTCATCGGTCCGAGCGGGGACTGGGCCGTCGTCCAACACCGTTAGGCGCGTCTGTCGGCGGCTGATGCACAGTTCGGCCCCGATCCGACCGCCGGGCTCTCCACTGGCCGAGTGCCACAGCGCGTTGGTGCCGTACTCGCTGACGATCAGTTCGAACGCCTCGGTCAGTTCCGCGTCGTCGGCCAAGAGCAGACGAACCCAACGACGCAGCAAGGGCACCGCATCGGTCACGCCCGGGACGTCAACACGCCAGAAGTGACCGTCCGTGTCAGCTTCGCTGTTCTCTCCGTCGGCGGTGGCCTGGCGCGGCGCTGGTGCCGTTGAGGCGACCAAGGCGCCGTCCAGGTCCGGCATAACGGAAAGGGTGCCGCCGCCCGTAGTTTCGAGTGTCTTGGAAGATCTCTCGGGACTCTGGAGATGGGGCGCTGCCAGCGCCCTCGAAGCTATCCTCATCCATACCTCCCTTGGGAGTGAGGCCGCGCGGCCGGGCGAGGGCTCCAATCCACAGCCCAGCCGCGCGGCGGTCTCTGATCAGCGACGACAGCCTCTGCGTCGACAAGATCAACGTCTGCTGAAGCAACTTCCGCCACATGCTGTGACTCGCCGCACACCGTCAGTGTGCTGGGTGGCATACTCGTGTGCAACTGCTCTCGTGAAATTTCTCCTGAGATGGAAGAGGTGGCGCGGTGACCTCTCCGACGGTCCGACGCCGACAACTCGGCATGGAACTCCGTCAGTTGCGTGAGGCGGCAGGGCTCACGGGTGACCAGGTCGCCGAGCGGCTGGGCTGGTATGGAGCGAAGGTCTCTCGGATCGAGAAGGGACGGATTTCCGTCCCTTGGTCGGACGTCATGGACCTCCTTGATCTCTACGAGGTTCACGATCCCGCCACTCGTGAGGCACTCGTCCAGTTGGCCAAGGCGGCGCGGCAGAAGGAGTGGTGGCAGCCCTACAGCGACATGCTGAGCAAGAACGCCCGGACCTATATCGGTCTGGAGTCAGCGGCCGAGTCGCTTCGGACGTATCAGCCGTCCTCCGTCCCGGGTCTCCTGCAGACCCCCGACTACGCGCGAGCGATCATCACTCGTGCCGGCCCGCTGACGCTGGGAGAGGACGAGATCGGACGCCGCCTCAGCCTCCGGCTGAAGAGACAAGCCGTCATCACCGAGGCAGGCGGCCTTCGGCTCTGGGCAGTGCTGGACGAGGCCGCGCTCTATCGCGAGATCGGAGGACTCGATGTCATGCATGAGCAACTCATGCACCTGGTGGAGATGGCGCACCACCCGGGGGTCGACATCCAGGTCATGCCGTTCAGCGCAGGTCCACACGCCTCACTGAGCGGCATGATCGGCGTCTTCAGCTTCCCTGGCCCGGATCCCGACGTCGCCTACGTCGACAGCGTCTCGGGCACCCTCTTTCTGGAACGTGCTGCCGACGTCCAGGCCACCGCCACTGCATTCCAGCACCTCAGCGCGACCGCCCTCAGCCCTGCGGCATCTGTGGACCTAATCAAAGCCATCGCCCGTCGCCACCAGACCGGGTAGACAAGTAGGCATGATTCCGGATTTCAGCCAAGCTTCTTGGATCAAGAGCACCCGCAGCCAGCAGACAACGGATCAGTGCGTCGAACTGGCCGGTGTCAGCGGCTACGCGGCCGTGCGGGACTCCAAGGATCCGGAAGGTCCCAAGCTTGTCCTCGAAGGCCGAGCCTGGCGGAATCTCAGGCATCAAATCAAGGCTGGCACTTTCGACCGGGGGTGAGCCGACGCAGAAGGCCGCTTCCACGCTCCCATACGCGACCAGATCGCACCCAGCGGGCAGGTTCGACCCCATACCGCCAACCGTAACCGCGTCGCGCTCGTCTCTGCCTCACACCACCGGGTAGCTGATTGGCAGGGCCCATCCTTCATGGGGTCGTCCCTCTACAGCACCAGTCGAGACTCGGGGAGCCCGACTGTAAGGAGCCCGCGCGATGATGGCAAGACTGATGGGCCGGAGCACCTCATTCTGCCTGGCATGGCACCGCCGGATTAGGCGCGGGGGCGGTCCGGGGCGCCTTCCAGCGGCCACGCCCGCTCACCGCGGGTGCGCAAGTCAGTGGCTATGCCCGCCAGGGCGTGCAGCGTCTTCGAGGCATGGGTGAGCCAGCCGCCGGTCTGGTAACCGACGGGCCCGGACCCGTAGTCGTGGATGAGGGCGGTGTGGGAGTCGAACAGCAGGAAGTCGAAGTAGCTGTGCACCGGAGACGGCGGCACGAAGAACTCGATGCGCTCTCCCAGCCGGCTCCGCACCTCATAATTGATCATTTCGTAGCGCAGGTAGTCGGTGAGGGGGTAGGAGAGAAGCCGCACCCGAGTGAACTCCAGGTTCCGTGACCTCACCTCGTCGCGAAGAGGCTGGTCCTCCATCGCCTCTTCCTCTAGGAGGCGGCGGGCCAGCACGACGTCACCTGCTTGGAAGGCCTCCTGCGATCGGACGCCGTCGGCCTCACGGTATGACTGCCAGCACTCCAACTTGAGGAAGCACCGCTCGGTGCGTGCCCAGGCTTCACCGAACGACTCCAGGAAGCCCTCCAAGGTGAGCCGCTCACTGCCGTCCAGCGCCCACGCAGGCGGTTGATGCATCATTCGTCCGGGATGAGCGCCTTCGTCAGCGCGATGATCTGATTTGACGGGAAGTAGATCTGGACGAAGGCGGCTGTCGTGAATCGCTCGCCTGTCCAGACGACGGGCGTGTGGAGTCGCCAGGAGCCTTGGGCCCATCGAGTGGTGACGAACTCGCGGAACTGGTCATCGGTCGCCAGAGCGCTGAGGAGGGCGAGCGCATCGCCGCGCGGCATCTTGAGCCAGGCCCACCCGCGGTAGTACTCGATGAAACCAGCGTTGCCCGTCGGCTCGCCGACAGGCTCTACGGCGTTGCGTTCGGCTTCGACCGCCTCACCTGTGTCCTGGCAGCAGGCAGCGGTTTGCCAGCGCCTCGCCCAGATGGCGCGGACGAGGTCGATCATGGCGTTGTCGATGAGGACCGCTTCCTCCTGGTGAGGAGGAACCAGTGTTGTCGAGGGATGGACCTGGAGGGCCATGTGTGTCCTTCCAGCGTTCTTGGCGCACCGGGTTGAGGGGTGCGTTAGGCGGTTCGGTGCTTGACCCAGCGAGTTGCTGCTGCGGCAAGCCCGGGGTGGGGTGCGTGGTCGCCGATGTCTTCCCACATCGCGACCTGCGCTTTGGCGAATGCCGTCACCGCGTCGGTGGGCGCGGCGGCGAAGAGCGGGATGTTGGACGCCCAGGTCTGTGCTTGCGCCGGGTGGTGTCCGCAGGCGATGAGCCAGACGATCCAGCAGGCAGGGTCGATCCAGCGGGCGCCTCTGGTGGGCCAGGCCCAATCGAGCATGTAGGCCCGCTTGTCACTGCCGATGAGGATGTTGGTGGGTGACCAGTCGGTGTGCGAGAGCCAGTCGCCGGCGAACATCTCGGAGTGGTCGCTGTAACTCGACCAGCGTTGCTCGGCTCGCTTGAGTTCGACACCGTCAGGGGCGGGTGGCCAGTGAGCCATCATGGCGATGATGAGTTCGAGGTCGAGGCTGGACGGCTCGTAGGATGCGGGACGGCCGTCGATGAAGCCGAACCCGTTGAGGTCCCAGCCACCTGTGATCTCCGTCCATCTAAGCGGAGCCGAGACGTTCTGGATGTGCGGGTTGATCCGGCGTTCGCGTTCCTGGGTCCAGGCGCGGGGGTGATCGGTGCGCAGCCCTTTGACGAAAGTGGTGTCGTTGATGATCACGGCGATCTCGGAGTTGAAGCCCTCGCTGACCGGGCGAGCAGTGATCACCGGCCCGGTGTGCTTCTCGATCAGTGCCTGCGTCTGGTGCCAGGGGAGCCGTTCGGTCACATCGGAACCGTACTGGAGGGGCCCCTCGCCTGCGGGGATGGGCGAGGGGCCGTGCTGCGGTGCCCTACGCGTCATCATTGATAGGGGTTGTCGTCGCCGCAGCCGAGGCCGATGGCGTAGTCGGCTGCGTCGTTGACATCCTCGACGATCTCGACGACGGCTTCCTCGGTCGCGGGGCCGTCCTGCACCTCGATCGTGATGCTCACTGGGGTACCTCCTCTCGGGGCTCTTGGTGCTGGCAGTAGGTGGCCAGCGGGGCTTTGGCTTTGCGGTAGAGCTGCACCAGCGGCATGCACGTCCCACATGTGCCTTGGAGCGTGCAGCCGGTGCATCCGCCCTGGCGGCGTAGCAGGTCGTCGCTGATGCTGCCCAGGCGTTGGAGCCCTTGTGGCCCCTCGCGTACCAGGTCGATGTTGGGGTCACGGCCGATCTTGCAGATGCTCGCGCGGCCGAACGGGTCGACGTGGAACGACGTGTGTCCGGCGTCGCAGCCGGTGAAGGGTGCCCGCTTGCTCAGGAACTGGGGTGACTGGGAGGGCAGGCTCTCAGCACCGCCGTGGATGGTCGGGGACATGTTGGCGTACTCGCGATGTCGTAGCCCGAACCGTTCGGCCAGTTGGCGCATGAGGTGGAGTTCATGGGCATTGCGGTTGGTGATGATCAGGCTCAGATCCAGTTGGAGGCCGGCCTCGTGCGCCGCCGACAGTCCGCGCATGAATTTGCGGAAGGAGCCTGGCCTTCGGGTGAGGCCGTCGTAGGTCTCCGCTGTAGCGCCATAGACGCTGAGGCTCATCTTGCTCGGCCTGTAGGTCCTCAACAGGTCGAGCATTTTGGGGTTGGCCAGCCGGGAGCCGTTGGTCAAGATCTCCACCATCATGCCCAGCTCGTAGGCCTTGGTGTGGACGGCGGCGAACAGCCGATCCACCATCGGCTCCCCACCTGTGAGCTGGAGCCAAAGGACGCCGGCATCCCGGATTGCCTCCAGCAACCGCTCACGCTCGGGCCAGCCCAGCCCATCGAAGGTCTTGAGGCCGAGGTAGCAGTGCTCACAGTCGTAGTTGCAGCCAAGATTCAGCTCATAGGTCGCCTTGCCGAACCCGTGGTCCGATTCGCGGCGGATGAGCAGGTGATCGCCGGGCGGCTGCCCGCGAAGGTCGATCCCCCAGGCGGTTCGGGCGGCTGCCGTCAGCCAATCAGGAAGCTCCTCGGCGTCGGCAAGTGCACGGTAGGCCTCCTGCGAAATCTTGATTCCTCGGGTCTCTCCTGGCTTCAGCACTAGGAAGCCGCCTAGGAATGGACTTGCGATTAATTGGTACATCTGGCCCGTCCCGTACATATCGCCTCGGCTTGAATCCGTCGGACGCGTTGCGGCGCGACGTCCAAGACGTTAAAACCGCAGGAGGGGTGCGACCCGGAAAGAAATTCCGGGGTCGCCTGACAGGGGGCTGTGATGTCCGATCACTTGCAGCACCTATCACCAGGGCAGCGCGTGGCCTGGCACCGCGTCCGGCGGGGCATGTCTCAAGAGGTCTTGGCCGGCCTGGTCGGACGGACCGAGGACTGGCTCAGCAAGATCGAGAATGATCGTGCGGCTTTGGACAGACTCTCGATCATCAGGGCACTCGCCGATGCCCTGCGCATCTCCGTCTTCGACATCATCGACCCGCACCCTGCCGAGTCGACGCGCCGTGAGCCGTCCCACCTGGACGTCAGCGCGGTCCGTTCTGCGCTCACCGACTACCGCAACTGTCCCCACTGCTGGCAGCGATCGAAGCAGAGCCCGAAGCGCCCCGGCTGGAGGTTCTTCGCCGCGATGTGGCAGAAGTGATGGCCGCCTATCAGCATTCACGCTACGGACAGTTGCTCGCCCGCCTGCCCGCGCTGCTCACCCAGACCCAGCTCGCTGCCAGGGAAGCCCGCGAGGAAGAGCGGCCGAACGCCGATCGGCTCGCCGCCCTTGCCAACCAGTCGGCCGCGATGCTGCTCACCAAGCTCGGTGAGGCCGACCTCGCCTGGATCGCTGCTCAGCGCGGACTGGCGGCGGCCGAACGCACCGCAGACCCCACGATCATTGGGTCGTTGTTCCGCTCGGTGATCCACGCACTGCACTCCCAAGGCCGCTTCGACGAGGCAGCGACAATGGCCCAGCACGCGTCGCGATACCTACAGGACCAGCATGCTGATCTCTCACCTACGCTGCTGTCGATCCACGGAACCCTGCTACTCCCCGGAGCCGTTGCCGCTGCCCGGGCCCACAACCGCGCCGATGCCATGGACTACCTGAGACGAGCCGAGCAGATGGCCGACGCACTCGGCGCGGACGCCAACCACCTGTGGACGGCGTTTGGCCCCACGAACGTGCGGATCCACCGCGTCACTGCAGCCATGGCGCTGGGTGATGTCCCCACCGCGCTCGACCTCATTCCAGGCATCACCGCCGTCCACCTACCTGTTGAACGTTCGGTCCGCCACAGCCTTGAAGTCGTCAACGCCTACCGGGCCCGTAACAAGGTCGATGAGGCCATCAGTGAACTGCTCACCGCTGAGCGCCGGGCCGCCGAACAGGTCCACGCCCACGTCATGAGCCGCCAACTCGTCCACCAACTCCGTGGCACTGCTACCGGCAAGAGAAGCCGCCTCCTGGCTGATCTCGCTCGCCGAATGAGCATCATCTAGCCCGATCTCCTACGCTCAACACCCGTGACCGATGACCCGGCAGCAACCTTCGCCCACGCCCGAGCGGCGGCAGGTGTCCTGTTCTTCAACGATCAGGACCACATCATGTTGGTCGACCCGTCCTATAAGGACTACCGCGACGTCCCTGGCGGCTACGTCGAGCGCGGTGAGACCCCCTACCAAGCCGCGGAGCGCGAAGTCGCTGAAGAACTAGGCATCCGCCCGGAGATCGGGCGACTCCTGGTCGCCGACTGGGCCCCTAACGAAGCCGAAGGTGACAAAATCCTCTTCCTCTTCGACGGCGGCACCCTCAGCACCGACCACCTCAATGCCATCCGCCTTGAACCCAGCGAACTGGTCGGCTGCCATTTCCACGACATCGCCCAGATCAACGACCTGACCATCCCGCGTCTCGCTCGCCGTCTTCTCCACGCCCACGCCGCACACCGCGACGGCAGCACCCGCTACCTTGAACACGGGGAACGTACTTGAGCAAGCAAGACTGACCCTGTAGTGACCAGCGCGGCGGAGTCCAAGGTCAGGGAAGGACGCCAGCGTGTCCACGCCGGCGGCGTGATGGTCATGACCGTGCCGCGAGTAGGGCGGCGCGGTCGAAGCGGGCGATGAGGCCCGTTTTCCGGTGGTGCTTTCGGCGCAGGTGCGTGAGCCGTGCGGTGAACTCCTGGCGGAGGCCTACACGCTCGGCGATGGCCCGCAGGTCTTTGAGGAGCTCGACGGCCACGTCATAGTCGGATGGTTTGCGGGCATCGATCAGTTCGTCGACCCGTGCCCAGGTGATTTCCGGGTCGCGGGCGATGGCGTCGAGTCTCTTCTCGCGGGCCGCCGCGCGTTGTTGCTCGCGGCGGGCCTCCTGCTCCGCACGTGCCGCCTCGGCCTTGCGTTCACGCTCGTGGCGAAGTGCGGCGGCGGTGTCCAGCAGTTCGGACACCGTGCGCCGGGAACGGTCGTCTCTCACGGCGTCGGGTTCGCCGCGGAAACGGCGGAGTAGCTCCATCTGGACCTGGGGCCCTTGACCTTGCGCGACCCGGAGGAGGAGAGCCCGCCCCTCCTTCGGGGGTAGTTCTTCGATCCACTTGGCGAGTCGGCCAGGGTCGTCCTTGGTCTCGGCCAGGGGCGGGCTCGTCTGGGCGGCGACCCGGAGCAGGTCGGAGTCGAGGCGGAGAAAGTCGGCGAGAGCGCGCTGGGGGGCGGTCAGGGCACGCAGCCCCGCGGGTACCGGCGGCTCGAGTTCATCGTCCTCGTCCTGGTCGAAGGCGTCCTCGTCGCGTTCCCAGGTTCCATAGGCCGCGAGCCAGGCGAGGTAGAGCGGACGCAGGTCCCCGGCCGCGAGTTCGGTGCGGACTCCGATGATGGCCGAGAGGGAGTCATCGGCGCCCTCGATCCAGTCGCCGCCCTCGTCCTGGCTGGTCAGGTCCAGGATGAGGTGCTTGCCGGAAACCTCTGCGGTGACATAGGGGTCGATGCAGTACCGCTCGGCGACCTTGAGGGGTAGCAGCGTGCGGGGAAGGCGAAGCATCACCTGGTGGGTGCCCCAGTTGGTGACGTACAGGTGGGCGTCGTAGTAGCGCCGCATCATCGTCCGCGGACTACCCCGAAAATCGCCCCAGTGGTATTCGTTCGTGAAACTGGTGGCGGTGATCCGTGCCCGAGTGGACAGAGCGCGGACTTCGACCTGCTGCCGCTCGTCCAGGGGCTGGTCGACGGCCAGGAACTCGTAGTACTGGTATTCGCTCATCTTCGCTCGTCGTCAGCAGGCCCAGTGTCGGTAAGCGTCGATCCATTCGGCGCCCGCCGGGCGTGGGGTTGGAAGCGGCAGATCTAGGATCCCGATGGCCTGCCGGTGCTTGCCGCGGGTGCAGATCCCAACGATCTCGCCACCAGGCGAAAGATCGATCTTCGTGATGGTCACCTCGACCCCCAGGACAGTGGTCTGGAAGGGCACGCTCAAATGCTCGTCCAGCAGGCAATGGAACGCGGCGTGTTGCTCGTGCTCGTCGTAAGCGTCGACGATTGCCTGCTCAACCAGGGCGTCCAGTTCGGCATCGCTCAGGCTTGTCACTCTGGTCAGAGTAGTGAGGCCGGACTGAGGATGTGAGGCTTCGCCCGACCCGACGATCAATGGGTGGCGCTGGTCCTCGGCTCGGAACCCTGGATGCGCGGGATGTCGGCGCTCAGCGGGTTCCGCCGTTCGGCTTGAATGGTTCTGTGACGGACACGCAGGTCAACGAGGTGCGGCGGTTGATCGACGGATTGCGGTGGGACCGCCGCCGGGACCCTTATCGGGGACGCCGGGAGTACGCGGCTCGGGCCGACGAGGTGGCAGCGGAGATCGACCACCTGATCAGACACGAGGCGGCGGCTCAGGCGGTTCCCTTGGCGCGCCGGGCGGTGGAGCGAGTCACCTCGGCGTTGCTGTATCTGGACGACTCGTCGGGGATCGTGGGCGACCGATTGCGCGAGCTGATGCTCCTGTACGCCCGGGCGTGCACGGTGGCGCCGCCGGATGCCAAGCGGCTGGCTGCTTGGCTGGTGAGGACGCGACTGGACGGGCCGGGCTGGCCGGACATCCGGCTGGCGGAGTTCAAGGCCGCGCTGGGAGAACGAGGCCTGAGCGAACTCGCCCGCCTCGTGAAGGAACGTCGTGCCACCGGTGATCCGGACTCATGGGCGGTGACCGTGGGCGTGCGGGACCTGCGGGAGCAACTGGCGGCGGTCTCGGGGGACGTGGACGCGCATGTCGCCGTGCTGGCCGAGGACCTGCGCGGCACCTACCGCTACACCGAGATCGTGAACGCCTTGCGGGCGGCCGGACGGGACGGTGACGCAGAACGGTGGGCTCGCGAGGGGCTGGCGCGTGACGGAGCGGGCCACCAGGCCGACGAACTGCGCAACCGGCTGGTGGATCTGCTGCTGGACAACGGCCGCGGTGACGAGGCCATCGCGCTGCGGCAGACGGCACTGGAGCACCGGACTATGCACATCGACTACGTAGCGCTCCGCAAGACCGCCGAACGAGCCGGCCAGTGGCCCGACCTGCGCAACCCGTCGCTGAGCGTGATCCGCGGCCGGGCCCAGGTCGACCACCGCTACGTCACCGAACTACTCAACGTCTTGATCGATGAGAACCTTCTGGACGAGGCATGGCACCTCGCGGTCGCGCATCCGAACGATCTACACGAGTCGCAGTGGTTCCGGCTGATCGATCTCTGGGAGATCGGGCACCCCACCGACGTGATCGTGCCCTACCAGGACCTGATCGAGCTGCGGTTGGCGATGACCGGCGACAAGTACCGCTACAGCAAGCCGGTCAAGACGATCGCCCGACTCGGTGAGGCGTACCGGCGATCAGGTGACGAAGACGGCTTCGCCGGCTACCTGGCCGACCTCCGGATCCGCCACAAGCGCAAGACGTCGTTCACAGCCAGGCCCTGGACCGGGCAGGGCTGCGTTCGTGACCAGCACTCTTGAGGAGGAACGGACGACCATGCCAATTGGCATGCTAGCTAGCGTGGTCGTGAGCAAGAGCGGAATCCGAGGCAGGTCGGGATGTAAGTGGTGCCCCCGCCCCGGCTTCACATCGTTGACGGGAGCGGGAAGGGTTGGCTGACCCTTCCCGCCGACTCCTCTCGGCTATCGCGCGGTTGAGCGGTTGCGGGTCCTGGCTAGGGCTTCGAGGGCGGTTTCGTCGGCGTCGGGGAGGGTGTGTAGGTAGCGCTCTGTGGTGGCGATGGAGGCGTGGCCGAGGCGTTCTTTGACTATCTGGAGGTCGGCGCCGCCGTTGAGGAGCCAGGAGGCGTGGGCGTGGCGTAGGTCGCGCATGGTCGGCCTGAAGTCGAGGCCGGCGGCGGCGATGGCTGGGTTCCAGATGTTGCGGCGGAACCAGTCGTTGGGGATGTGGCCGTCCGTCATGCGCGTGCGGAGGGGGCGTGGGTTGTCTTTGCCGTTGGCGCGGCGGGCGGCTCGGTAGAGGGAGAAGGCGCCTCGGCAGTAGTCGCAGCGGCAGCGGCCGGCGGTGTAGCCGCTGAGAGTGCCGTGGTTGTAGGTGCGGCCCTTCTCGTTCGGTTCGGTGCGGCCGAGGGTCTCCGGGGCGGGGATCTCGGTGATGCGTGCTCGGGGCTTGTCCTGGGGCGGCATGTGGAAGAAGAGGTCGTCTCGGTTGAGGCGCGCAGCCCTGATGTGCTCTTCGAGCTTCTCGGTCATCTGGGCGCTGAGCTTGAAGCGGCGGTACTCCTTGTCCTTCGGGTAGTCCTTGACGAGGAAGTGGCCGCCTTCCGGGTGGAACTTCGGGTTGAGCTCCACAACCGTGCGGCTGACCGTGAGGATGCGCGTCTTGAGGTTGAGGTCCTTGGGACGCAGCTCGCTGAGTTCGCCCCAGCGGAGGCCGCTCTCGATCTCGGTTTCGGCGAGGAGGCGGAAGGTGCCTTCGGGAAGGGCGTTGTAGACGTCGTCGAACTGCTCGGGAGTGACGATCTGGAGCGGCTTACGCGCTATGGGCGGAGACTTCACGCCACGGCAGGGGTGTAGGTAGGTGACCTGGTCGTCCAGTGCCGTGGTGAAGATGGCACTGAGGATGATCTTGTTGCACTGGATGGTCACGGGCTTCATGCCCTGGTTCTTGAGCTTGGCGATCCAGGCTCGGACGTGCTCAGGGAGGATGTCGACCATCCTCATGCCGCCGAACTCCGGCATGAGGTGCTTGTGGATGGCGTAGGTGTAGCCCTCCCGGGTGCTCGCCTCCATCTCATGGTTCGGAAGCCAGGTGTTTTCGACGTAGTCTCTGAATCGCTGCCTTCCGCGGGCGGGTTCTCCGGTTCTACCTTCCGAGACTTTCACTTCGGCACGCTGCCATGCTTTGTCCGCTTCTTTCTTGCTCGCAAAGGTTCCAGCAGACCTTCGCTGGCCGCGAATGTCGTCGTAGTAGGCCGTGTAACGTGGCTTGCCGTCCTTACCCATTCTCTTGCGTGTCTGCCCCATGAGCTTCCCGCCTCCCAGGCTTGATCATCTGACCCTCGTTTGACCCCGGACTGCGAGTGATGGCGTGACCCTGAAGATCACGCGCTGGCAGCCGAACAGGCCATCTACCTGGGATTTTATCGAGATCCAGCGTTTTCTGCGAGCCGCAGAAAACGTACAATATGCCCTTCGGGATGAAGAGGTTGCGGGTTCAAATCTCGCCACCCCGACGCAAAAGAGCGGGTCTGAGAGCGGTTCTCCATCACGGAGACCTGCCTCGAGATCTTTAGTAGCGGCACGACGGAGTCAGGCGGCGCCGTGGCGGGTCGATTTCAGCGACGGTGACCGTGGCTGCGGCCTCGTCGCCGATCTGGACTTCTTCTTCTGGTGTCTCGATTGGCGAGGTGGAGAGTTCGCTGAGGGGGAATCAGGCCCTCGATGCCATCCCGGACGCGAACGAAGGCACCAAAGGGCACCAGTTTGCTCACCGGTCCACGCAAGATCTGGCCCACGTGCGTGTCACGAGCGAACTGCTGGAACGGATCAGGTTGGGTGGCACGCAGCGACAGCCGGCCCTCACGGTTGTGGGTGTCGAAAGCGAGGAATTCGCAGGTGACCCGCCATCCCGGGGAGTAAATATCAGACGGGTCATCGAATCTGTGCCAGGACAACTCGGGCATGGCGATGAAGCCGACGCCAGGGAAAACGGGATGTTGCGGCCCCTCGTCCAGATCCACGAAGACGCCGAAGCTCTCGATGGCCGCCGCAGCACCGAACAAGCGTGCGCCCTCCGTAGGGGCATCGATTCAGCCGAAATACGCATTAATTATGTACATAAAAAGGATGAATCACGACTAATTGCAATTAGAGACCGGAGCGTTGACAGCCATTCATGTGCGCTGCGAGAATTGCGGTTATCGACGGGGGTATTGGCTCAACGATTGGATGGAGTCAGCGCATGGGACAGCAGCGCCGGGGATCCGCGGCAGGTCTGAAGAGGAAGCTGGTCGCCGTGGGCGCCGTGACCGTCATGGCTGTCGTCGGCAACGCGGCTACGGCGGCGGCGAGGGCGGGGGCAGATGCGGTGACGACCGCGCGTCCCCCGGTCCCGGCCAAGTCAAAGGTCGACTTCTCGGCTCATTCCAAGACCCACGCCGCCAGAGTCATCCACTGTGAGATCCGGTTCATCGGTGCCCACGGCGGCATCCCGCACAAGTCCGGTCACGTGCACGGCACCGTCAACGTCCGCACCGGTGTGACCTGCACCCAGCCGATCCGGATGATCCGCGGGAAGGTCGGCCTCTTCAGCAACCACGGAAGCAAGATCAAGGCATTCGGCAGTACGGGAGCCCGGACGGCCAAGGGCAACGCGGCGCTCGTCTGCAGAACCGGCAGGTACCACGGCGAAGCGGTCGCAACCCTCTACGCGCCCGCGGGATATTCCCCCAGGGTCGTCAACGTAGGGAAGAAGACCCCGACGGTCTCCATCCGTTGCTGACCCACATCACCGGTTGACCTCGTCACTGTCCGCCCACACCGGGTCGGTCACATCGACCGGGACGGCCTCCAGGCGCTCGTCCGCCAGTATCTCGGCGATGAGCGCCGCGGTCCCCCCCAAGTAGGTGGAGTCCAGATCGGTTTCCGTGGTGACGCACCATGCCCGATCGTCGGGCCAGAACAGGTTGGGTGACTGCGGAAGGAGCGGCGTCGCGAGTTCCCCGACGGCATCGAGAGGGCCCTCGAGCAGGAGATATGCGCGTTCCGGCAGCTCCACTCGAGGGCCTTCGGCGATCTCTGGCGGGATCGCCGGCGCAAGGACGTCGGGCTCCCGCTCCTCACCCGAGCCCGCGTCCGCGTCCGCGTCCGCCGTGAACGTGGCGGTCGCCCCTTCCTGCGCCGGTCCGTACCCGTCCGAGACGCAGAACCAGCAGTGACCGGCTGTTCTGGTGTACCTGGCGAGGACGTCGCACAGCGCAGCCAAGAGCGTCGGAGTCAGCGACCCCGGGTCGGGTTCCTCTACCCAAGGCTGTACCGGGCTCGAACGCGGTACTCTCCCGGCCAGTGCTCGGAACTGCACCCGGGGATGCACCACGCCGCCTGACCACGCGGCCACCTGCGCCCACGTCACCGTGCTCCCGTCGGCCGCGTAGGCCGGGTGCAGTATCCGCGCGTACGCCTCGAAGCCGTGCGGCACCAGACCGCCCACCCCGGACCCGAACGGCCCGACGCCTGCGATCACCCAATCGGCGGGTCGCACATCGCCGCACGGAGAAAGCCTTGAACGACGAGCCATCACGCGGTCCTCCCATCAAGCATCTCCTCGCCTCCGTACCAGGCAGATCGCTGGTCCCACGAACCGGGCACCAGGGCGACCATCTTCCGAGCACTTGGCTCCACCTATTCAGCCCCAGTGCTGTTCTCGATATCTGATGAGGTCTTCACCGTGAAGCTGCTTGGTCGCGTTGCCCACTCGTACCCAGAAATCCGTGGGGCCGGTACCCGCCTTGGCGGTTTTGGCGAAAACCGGGTTTCCGGACGCCGCCACGCTGAGCTGGCAGATCGTCTTCTCATCCACTTCAGGGAACCGGATGCGTACGGTCGATGCCGTCGGGGACGACAGGTTGTCGTCGAGGAGCTGCCTGAGGAACAGTTCATAGCCGTCCGTGTTCTGCTTCGAGCCGAAGGTGACGAAGTCTTCTTCGATGCCCAGGATCTTGCCGTCATCGTCGACGCCTATGAAAAGAACACCACCCTCGGCGTTGAGGAATCCGCACACGGCCTTGACCAGAATCTGGCCGAGCTTCGGGTCGTGCTGCTCGGTATGGACGTTCCATCGCCCGCTGGACTTGAACTCCGTGGTCTGTGACTCCCCGGCCTCGATCAGCTCGCCGGCGGTCATCTGCGGATGCCTCTTGCGCCCGTCGGTGAGGGCGTCGAAGCCCTCCCGGACGACACGGGCGATGAGCTGGCGGCGCCGCTCCAGGAAGGTTGGGTAGTCCAGCTGCTCCCAGCCGACCGGAAGCGCGTGCCACCGGGACTGGCGGGCCAGGGCCTGTGGGGCGACCTTCTCGGTTATGCGGGGCCAGTAGTCGCCGGGGGCATCGGCGTTGTTGCGCACGTTGGGCGGCCAGTCGACGTATGCCATGTTCGCGATCGCGTTGGCCTGGCGGGTGCCGGAGATGCCGAGCGACTCGAGATATTTGCGGGGGAACAGCCGGTCGCGTTCCAGGGGGCGCGGTGCCGCGCCCGAGGGGTCGAAGAGGTCCCTGATCCGCAGGTCCCCGAACAGCACCTCGGCGTCCAGGATGTTCAGCGTGGCCAAGTAGGCGAACAGGGCGGGGGAACGAGACGAGGACGTGTCGAGCCGATTCGGTAGCGATATCTCCCAGTAGTCACCGGTGAAGTTCGCGGCGACGATGCGGCCCAGTTCCGCGAGGAAGGCGGATCCGTCGCCGGCGGGCAGGCTCGCGATGCGTCCGAGGTCGGATTCCAGCTGGGACTCCGGCGAGCTGCTGTAACGGCCGGTGGTGTGCGCCATGAAGAACCACCGCGCGATGGCGGGACGCAGGGCGGGAGCCTGCAGCCCGAAGTCGTGACGGCCGATCAGCCACAGCGTGTAGCCGAACAGGAGGGCGTTGTCCGAAGTGATCATCTTGCGGCTACGGAAGCCGGCCGTGGCCACACATTTGAGGAACTCGTGCCAGCTGGCCAGGTCGAGCACCTTCTCCTGGGCCGCGGCGAGCAGCGTGAACTGCTCCTGGCGGCGTTCCGGGCTGACCCGCCCGCTTTCGAGGTCCTTGCCGCGCAGGATGCTGTAGACGTGCTGGAGCCGGGCGCGGCGGAAGGCGACCGCGACGGCGACGCGCAGGAGCTGGTCCGGGCTCGGGTCCAGGAACGGGTTCCGGGGGCTGGTGCCGGTCACCGCGGGGTCGACGGCGGCGCGGCTGAAGTCCTCGAGCTGGCGGCGTCCTTCCTCCCAGTGCACGGACATGAGCGTGAGGATGAAGTCGGACTGGTTGAGCTTGACGCCTTCGGAGTTGATCCGGACGAAGATCTCGGCGACTTGCTCCTCGTCGGTGGTGTCGTCCAGCTCGACCACCTGGAACCGGAAGTCGCGTAGATCGCGGACGCGGTCGATGCGCTCCTCGAGTTCATCCTTCTGGGCGTCCGGCATCTTCTCATCAAGCGTGGCGCTGAGCCGTTCGAAGAACTGGCGCACCGTGGTCTTGTATCCGCTCGACCAGAGCACCGTGATGTCGGGAATGAAATGCGCATCGCGCTCGATGGCGGCGTCGGTCACCTCGAAGGTCTGGTCCTCGGGGCGGAAACCGATCCGTATGCGACGCTCCTCGAAGGACTTGGTCAGCACGTGGCGACCGGTGAGCACGGCGAAGAGGGAGGTCAGGCGCTGCTGACCGTCGACGATCAGGAGCTGGGGCGATCGGGCGGCGGATTCCATGCCGATCTGCCGGGTGCCGACCTCCGCGCCGGTTTCCCAGAACATCAGCGTGCCGATGGGATATCCGCGGTACATCGAGTCCAGCAGGTCCCGGGTTTTCGCCGCCGACCAGACGAAAGGACGTTGCATGTCCGGGAGGCCGATCCGCCCTGTCTTGATGTCTTCGATCAGGTGGCTCAGCGAGTAGCCGGTGTCGCGATAGAGAGTGGGTGGCACGACTGCTGCTCCTCAGGCATTCGTACGGCTTGTTCGGACTGCACTCCTCGGCAGTACATTACTTCCACTCCTCACTCCCCAACCCGCAAGTCCAATTTGCCACGAAAGCCCGATTCCTCAATGGCGGGTTGACCCAGGTGTTCGATGGCGGCGATCATGCGGCTTCGAGCGGGTGGGCGCGCTCGGTGACGCCGAGGAGAGGCGTCCGGCCGTAGCTTTACGGGCCGAGGCGGCTACGGCGTGACGGTGTCGGTGGACGCCGCGTCCACCTCGGCCGTGAAGGTGTCCTCGGCATCGTCACCGTCGGTGATGGAGACGCGGGACTGGCGGCTTCGGGACCAGAAGGCGCGCGAGTCGGTGGCGATGCCCGCCAGGGCGTGCAGCGTCTTCGGCGCATGGGTGAGCCAGCCGCCGGTTTGGTAGCCGACGGGCCCGGACCCGTAGTCGTGGACATCCGAATGCCCGAACGCGTTCAGTCGCGTCTCGGACCACGTGTGCCATCCGGACGTCGGCGATGCCGTGCTGCCCCTGAGACCTGGGCGGCCCGCGTTCGTCACGGGTCTACGGCTGCGCGGCACGTCGGTGACGTGCCGAACCGCCACGACCACGATCAGGCTTCATGCAACGCTCCCCAGAAGGGACCACCTGTCAGGTGGTGATGGAGGTCCGGCAATGGCTGATCATCGATGCCACGATCGACAATGAGGTCAGCACGGAGGTTGCAGACGGCGATCCGAGGGACGTGGTGGAGTTCGGTAGGAGCATCCGCAAGGCCGGGTGAAGGCAGAACCCGGGTTGGCCGCGCGACGCGAAGGGATTCGACATCTGGCCGGCGCCCGGCCAGGGGACGACGATGACCTTGAACGCGGCCCAATGGGGACTGGTTCTTTCCGCGTTGACGCGCTGGTCGGCTGTCTCGGAGGGACTCGGGGATGAGGAGACTGTCGCAGGTGCCGAACGGGATCGTGCCCTCGCGGCGCTGATCCGCACGCAGCTTGCCGAACAAGGCTGGTCCGCTGCCTAGCCTCGCCAGGCCCTCCTCCATTCCCCTGAACGGATGGAATCTGCCAGCTTCATGAGGCGATCCAGTCCCGGATTGCCCGAGCGGTCTCGGCAGTGAGATCGGAGTCGGCCAGGTCGGCGGGGTTGAGCCATCGGTAGGCGCTGTGCTCGGTGCTCAGACAGGTTAGCCCCGCCGGGGAGCGGGCGAGGGCGTTCAGGTCTCGGTACCAGCAGCAGCATGCTCCTCGGCTGCTCGAACGGGTGTTGCAGCACGGCCTCGCCGGGGGCACCGCGCTCGACCCGCTCAATCGATGACGAGAGGGGTCGCTGGTCCCTCACACGGATCCCGCATCGTGATCAAGCCAGAGGGCCAGGTGCCCCATCGTTCCGCAAGCGTCATCCAAAACGCACGGCCACTGATCGTGTATCGGCCTCACTGCTGAAGGCCAGAGAGCTGCACGCGACAGACCCAGCACGGGCTGATCGATGACATGTTCGACAGATGTCTGCGACATCACCATCGGATCAATTTGGTTACACTGCGCATCTTCCTCCACATTACCTCGTTCTTGTCATTTGTTGTCACATCGGAGCACCAGACTTGACTTGAGAATCACCACAGGTAATCATGTAATTTCGATGCCCCCTACGTGTCCAGAGAAGTGATCAGAGACTACGGCGCCACCGGATTACCTCGCGGTCACGTCAATGAGATGGACGGCTCTGTCGTAGGGCCCGTCGTGCAGGCTCGAGACGTGCTCGGTGGCGTCCATTTCCACTGGTCCCGGGAGACGCCGCCGATACCGCGCCAGCTTCCCTCAGCCGGGCTCCTGGTGGACCGCGCTGGGCCCTTGGACGTCCTTGGTCGAATCCCGGCACAGGATGGTGTCGTCGTCGTTAGCGGCCCTGCGGGAATCGGAAAAACGGCTCTGGCACTCCACTGGGCGCACAACATGCTCGAGAACTTCCCTGACGGCCAGCTGTTCCTCGACTTACAGGGGCATACTACTGCCGGCCCTCTCCTCCCTGGAGAGGCACTTGGGCGCTTGATCCGTGCATTCGGGCTCTCAGATGAGATGGTCCCGGTGGATTTGCCGGAACGCGCCACGCTGTACCGCTCGCTCGCAGCAGAACGTCGGCTTCTGATCGTCCTCGACGATGCGTACTCGGCGGCACAGGTGCGGCCGCTTCTGCCCGGGACGGCGGCCAGCACCACCGTGGTGACGAGCCGGTGGCGCCTGGCCGGTCTCGTAGTGCGCGGTGCTCGGGGTCTTCAACTTGGTCCTCTTTCCGCCGACGCAGCACTGGAACTTCTGGGTGCCACGCTGGGCGACGAGCGGGTCCGGATTGAAACCGCCATGGCGGAAGAACTCGTGGAGCAGTGTGGACGATCACCGCTCGCGTTGAGCATCGCAGCGGCGAGGCTCGCCACAAGGCCTCACTGGTCGCTGGCGGCGATGGTCCGGGATCTGGCCCATGAACGCCGACGGCTGGAAGTGCTGGCGACACACGACGCAGAGGACAAAGTGACGATCAGAGCTGCGTTGGCGCTTTCCTACGGAAACCTCCCTCCCCCGGTACAGAGTCTGTATCGGCGCCTGGGACTGCACCCTGGGCAAACGTTTGACAGCCGGATGGCGGCTGCCTTGGCCGATGTCTCCGTCGCGGTGGCTGAGGAGGGTCTTGACCTGCTCGCCGAGGCCAATCTGGTTGAGGACCTTCCGGACGGCCGGTACCGCTTCCACAATCTTGTGCGCCTGCACGCACGGGAACTGGCCGAGGAGAACGAGCCGGAAGCCCAGCGATGTGAGGCTGTGCGGCGGTTGACCGAATGGGCCGTCGTCGCAGCTTTCAGCGCAAGCCAGGCCATAGCCTCCTATCGGAGGCTCGCTGACCCCGGTTTCCGTACGCCGGATCCACCGGACTTCGGCGATGCGACCGAAGCCATCGACTGGCTCGACGCCGAGTTCGGCAACTTGCGAGCGCTTGCCCGTCGTGCTTTTGAATGCGGTCTTCACCGTCAGGCCTGGCTCCTGGTCGACGCAAGCTGGCCCCTGTTCCTGCACCGCGGCCACCACGTCGAACGGCTGGACTTCGACCGCGTCGGGCTGGCCGCGGCGCGCGCCGCAGGTGATCTCCATGCCGAGGCCAAAATGCTCAATCGTACCGGGTTGGCATTGCGTCAACTCGGCCGCGTGGATCAGGCGGCGGACGACTTCAACGCCGCACTGCGCTTGTGGCAGCGACTAGGGGCCACGACTCGAGCCGCCGGCACTTGTCGCAGACTGGGGCTGCTGGAACTCGATCGTGGAGCCACCGTTGCCGCGGCCGCCCAGTTCCAGGCCGCGCTCGACTTCTTTCGTTCCGTCAACGAGGATCGCCGCGCGGCAATCACGCTCTGCGACCTGGGTGTCACCATGATCAAGGCCGGACGCCCAGCCGAGGCCAGAAGCTTTCTCACTGAGGCAGTAGGGCGCCTGGAATCCTCATCCGACCCGTACAACCATGCACGCTCGCTGCTGCTCCTCGGGCAGGCTCACGCGCAAGGCGCCGATCCGGCTATGGCGAGGGACCCCGTAGAACGGGGCTTGACGATCATGCGCGAGATCGGATCGGCGATCGGCGAGGCCGACGCTTTGCACGTGCTGGGCGACCTGGCTCGGCAAGACGGCCGACGCAGTGAGGCTCGGCAGCTCTACATCCGCGCCCAAGAGATCCTGGCCGGGACAGGGGCACCGACCAGGATCCTTGAGGAGCGGCTGCTGGAACTGGACGGCAGGGACTGATCAACGGTCCCAGCGGCCCACCCTGGTCGCTGGGGGTCGGGTCTGGCGAAGCTCGGCGAGCTGCCCCGCGGACAACGCCACCGCAGAAGGCAATCGATGCCCGATCTTCCACCCGGCGTGCAGTACTCCGCTTTGCAGCGCCGCGGCGGGGTCGGCGCCTCTCAGCCACTCCGCCAGGAACGTCGCGAACAGCGCGTCACCGGCACCCGACGTGTTGATCAGGTGGGGGGGCGGCGCCGCTGCGACCCTGATGAGCGTCCCGTCCGGGAGGCCGAGCATCGCACCTCCGGCCCCCAGGCCAATACCGACGATCTCGCAGCCATACCGGGCGAACACCCCGGCCATCCATGCCCTCGGGTCGGGAAGCCGCTCATGACTGCAAAAGACGATCTTGGCTTGCTCGAGCCAGGGCCGGTCGTACTCGCTGTCCAGTCCGTTGATCAAGTGGACGTCCACCGCGATCGGGATGTCCAGTGCCATGGCAGGTTCGACTAGCGGCCGGACGAACCGGGCGTTGGTCATCACCAGCAGGCGGGCACCGTCCGCCTGCTTCCGGAGCACATCGAACGGGTAAGGGAAGCTGTTCACCGGTGCGAGGTGCGGGAGCCCCATGCGCCGTCCCTCGCGATCGATCAGCACGACTCCCGAGGAGGATGCCTCGGACGCAAGGACTCCAGCCCCGAGCAGGCCTTCCCGGTCGAGTTCTGAGCGAATCACGGCGCCGGCGACGTCTCTGCCGACGACGCTGCACAGGCGCACGTCGCGACCGAGCCGGCGTTGCACCTTCGCGATGTGTACACCCGCTCCGGAGACGCTGACGTCCGCCCAGTCCGCGGGGGACGTCGGCTCGTACTGCAGTGGGAACGCATCGACGCGAATCGTCGTGTAGCAACTGGCTACGCCGACGACGACGATCTCGGCACTCATGAGGCCACCTTCCGAACGTCCGAAGTGGCCGATGCCTCGGTGATGTGTATCCGGCCGACGGTTGTCAGGCGCCCCTGGTCGGCATCGTTCGGTGCGGTGTACCTGCCGACGATGAGCACTGCCTGGGCCAGCTCCGCCAGCGGAAGCCCTGCCGCCGACCAGCAGTACAAGAAGGACCCGGAGATCGGATTCCACATCTCCTCGGCTCCAGAGGAGTCACAGGTCATCACGAGTGCGGCCCCGTCCCGCGCCACGGCCAGGTGGCCGTCGCTCCAGCGGGCCACGGCCACCTCGCACCCCGGGTAGCGCTCCAACCTTCTGCGAAGGTGGCTCTCGCTGGCGGGCGGCATACAGAGACGCTGGTCCATGAGGACGTCGGCGATCTCCCGCCGCCCCCCGCTGGCGTGACCGTCGCAGTGCGCGACCACGTGTGAATCGGTGAGCACGAGAGCTCCCAGTCGGGTGGCGTCTCGCGTGTCGTGGTCACCGAACAGCATCAGCCGCGGCTCGTACGGACGTCCACCGCGGGAGATGGTGAGCACCGCGGGGGCGCCCTGTCCGGGAGCGCCGGCAGCGGCCTCGGTGCGGGCCAGGCAGAGCATGCGCTCTACCCTGAGCAAGCGGGTGATCACAAGATCCTCTGTCATGCCTCCTCCTTCATGTGACGAGGTACGGCGGTATGGCGGGAAGAGTGACGGGCAGGGTGGCGGGCTGGCGCATGCGCAGTCGCCTATAGATCAACTGCCGCATGTTGCGGTTGAACCGGCCCGGTTCGGAGCTGAGCCGGTTGATCACGGCGCGGTGCTGTTCCGGCGTGAAATCCTGGGCAGCGTTGAGGAGGTGTCGACGCAGCGATCCGCGCTGGGGAATCCGTGGCGCCACCGCACCCAGCAGGGACTGCGCGGAACCCGGCTGGCAGTCGCCGGCGGGGAAGCTGCCGAGCAGGATGGGAACTCCGGTGACCGCCGCGTAGGCTGTGGCCGAACCGTGGTCGCCGATGACCCAGTCGGCGGCGGCCAGGACGGCCCGCCAGTCGGCTTCGGGCGGGATGAGGCTCAGACCGCGCCGCAAACAGTCCGCGAGCCACGCCCTGACCTGCCAAGTTCCGTGGCCGTACCAGACGTTCGGATGCAGCAGGGCGACGACCTGGAACTCGTCCTTGGGGAGCTCGCCCAAAAGGCGTGACCACAGGTCCGCCCGCCGGCCCAGCAACGACTTCGGTCCCCAGGTCGAGGTGACCACGACGATCTTGCGGCCGTCGCCCGCACCGAGCGCCACCTGGTAGGAGGGCCGACACTCCAGGCTGGCCACGAGCGTGTCGTAGCAGGGATCGCCGCAGACGACAGCGGCGGTGACGGCCTCTGGGCATGACTTGCCTAGGTGGCCGAGGTCTTCTTCGTGCGCGAGGACGATGGAGGAGGGGACCAGCGCACCGTCGTACACGAGCCGTTGCGAGTCCAGGTCGTAAGCGACGCGGCCGCCGGCCGCTCGGCCCTCCCGCCGGATGACGAGCTTGTTGTACCCGGCCCCGTGAGGCATGACGATCAGTGGGGCGTGAATGTCGTTGAGCCCTCGCAGGCTCGCCGCCAGCGCCAGGTCGAACCTGGTCTGCTTCGCCTGTTCCCAGGGCACCTGTACGGCTCCGATACTTGCGAGGAACTCACCGACCCCGTCTCCGAACACGTCGGGGGCCTGCGTGAAGACGACCTGAATGCGCATGTCGTTCTCGACGAGACGAGCGGCCTCCAGCACCCGCTGGCCTGATGTGACGGTGTGGACGATGATCAACACGGTCTTGCATTCTCGTCGGGTGGTCCACTGTTCGGCTCCGAGCCCGATCGGGACCGGGCGCCATTGACTCTCGGACATCGTCGTTCACTGCCCCTCTGCTCAGTGCTTTCCGACCTTGCGACCCCACACTGAGCATCGGAGCGTCCCCTTGCGGCGGGCCTTGCGGGACTCCTTGCGGAAGCCTTGTCGTTTTCGCATGCCGACCGACCTATAATGGCCAGGCCATAATGTACTTGCCGGTGGCAATTCTCACTTGACAATGCCAGAGTGATCTACGTCAAGGTCGACTTCCTTAGGGAGTGCGGATGGAATTCCGCATCCTCGGCCCGATAGAAGTGTGGTCGAGTGAGCAGCGCCTGCACCTGGGCTGGGCAAAAGAACGCTGCGTACTCGCCGTGCTTCTGATGAACCCCGGGCGACCAGTGACTTCGGACGTACTGATCGACCGCGTGTGGGACGCCGACGCGCCGGCAAGAGCGCGAGACCTCCTCTATCCGCACGTGGCCCGGCTCCGGCGCAGCCTCCACGCGCTGGGAGGAGCGGTCCGGCTCGAACACAGGTCAGGCGCCTACGTGTTAGAGGTGGATCCAGATTCGATCGATTATCAGCGCTTCCGCTCGTTACGCGATCAAGCCCGCGCCATTGCCGACAGCGGGCACGCCGACGAGGCGGTGCGGCTTCTGACCGAGGCGCTGCGGTTGTGGCGCGGCGATCCGCTCGGCGGTGTGGCGGGACGCTGGGCGGCGCAGCGGCGCCGGGGGATGCAAGAAGAACTGCTGGAGGCCGCATCCATGCGGGCGAAGCTCGAACTGGAGCAGGGAGAGCATTCGAGAATCGTCCCGGAGTTGAAAGACCTGGTCGAACGGTTCCCGGGTGATGAAAAGCCCGTCGAACTGCTGATGCTGGCCCTGCACCGGGATGGGCGGACCGGCGAGGCGCTGCGGGTGTACGAAAGGGCGCGCCAACGCCTTGCTGCGGAACTGGGCGCTTCTCCCAACACCGAGCTGCGTGAACTGCACCGCCGGATCCTGACCGGAGACCCCGGGCTCATGACGCCCTCCAGGACGACTCGCCCCGCCCCACCCAGCGATCTACCGCGTGATCTGCACACTTTCACGGGGCGTGAGCCGGAACTCGATCGCCTGACGGCGCTGGCCGAAGGAAGCGACACCGCTGTCACCGTCCTGGCCATCGATGGAATGCCCGGCGTGGGCAAGTCCACGTTGGCGATACATCTGGCTCACCGCCTCGCGCCACGCTATCCGGAGGGACAGATCTTCATCGATCTGTGCGCGCACGACCCCGAACGGGAGCCGCTCGGACCGGCGTTCGCACTCGACCGGCTGCTGCGGACGGTCGGTGTGGCAGCGGATCGCATCCCGCCGGACCTCGACGGCAGAGCCGCGCTGTGGCGGTCCGAACTGGCGCAACGCCGGACCATGCTCGTGCTCGACAACGCGCTGGGGCACGATCAGATCCGGCTGCTGCTGCCCGGCGCACCCGGCTGCCTCGTACTGATCACGAGCCGGCGTCGACTGGCAGGGCTGGACGCGGCTCGAACCTTGTCCCTGAACGTGCTCACCCCCGAGAAGGCGGCCCTTCTTCTGATCAAATCGGCCGGGCTCGCCCCGGACGCCGATCCCGACGCCGTTCGCACGGTGGTCCGGCTCTGCGGTCATCTGCCGCTGGCCGTCCAACTGATCGGCAACCGCCTACGGCATCGGAAGAGCTGGACCGTGGCGGACCTGGCTGAGAGGCTGGGCGGCGAAGGTCGGCTCCTGACCGAAATCCGGGCCGAGAACCGCGAGCTCAGCCTCGCCTTCGAACTCTCCTACCTCGGCCTCGACTCGGCGATGCGCCACGCCTTCCGGATACTGAGCCTGCACCCCGGCATGGATCTGACCGCTCCCGACGCGGCCGAGTTGCTGAACACCGACAAGGCGACCGCGGAGACGCTGCTGGATACCCTGCACGACCATCATCTGATCGACGAGCCTCAGCGAGGTCGTTACCGGTTCCACGACCTCATCCGGGAGTACGCACGGCAACTGGTGGCCAGCCAGGATGCGCCGTCCGTCCGTGACGATGCCCTGGATCGTCTACTGGGCCGCCATATCTCTGTGACAGCGGACGCTGCCCACTTGCTGTTCCCGCATCGCTCACGATCGGTGCCCGAACCCACGGGTTCGTCGTTCTTCTCCCAAGAGGGAGAGGCACGCGAATGGCTGCAAGCGAACCTCGACAATGCCCTGCGGCTCGCCCACCACGCGGCGGAGACCGGTCGCCACCGGGCCGTCGGCCTGCTTGCGGCGGCGTTAGGGGGCTATCTCGAAACCCAGGGCTATTGGTTGGAGGCGGCTGAACTGCACGAACGCGCCGTCCGAGCGTGGCAGCGCCTGGACGAAGGCGAGGGGGCGGCTCGCGCTCTGGCCGACAAGAGCCGGCTTCTCCTGCGTACCGGTCGCCACGAGGAGGCGCTCCACGCTGCCAACGAGGGACTGGAGATCGCGTACACAGCCGACGCCACCGGGTCGGTCGCCGCGCTCTTCGATCAGCTCGGCCTGATCCACTGGCAGCGATCCGAGTTCGACGTCGCGGTCGGCTATGACGAGCGGGCGCTCGAGATATACCGGTCGAACGGGAACCGGACCGGCGAGGCCGAGGTCCTCAATCATCTGTCCATCGTCCTGTGGCATCTAGGACGGTATTCCGAGGCAGCCGAGAAGATGCGCCTGGCCCTTTCTCTGTACGAGGAGACGGGGAATCACCAAGGACAGCAGATGATGCTCAACAATCTAGGAGACCTTGATCTACGGCTTGGCCGCCACGCCTCCGCTCTCCTTTTCTATGAAGAAGCAGGCGCGGTCATGGAGATGAGTCGCCAGCACAGGGCGACCTGGCTGAACAATATCGCGACTGCGCGCCTGAAGAGTGGCGAGCCCGACAACTACCTTGCCCAGTATCGAGAAGCTCTTTCAATTTATCGAGAGATCGGCGACAAGCGTGGCGAGGCCGCATGCTTGAACAACATCGGCCGCTGGTACAGCGAAACAGGCCGACCGGGCGAGGCCTTGATCCATTTCCAGAAGGCCCTGTCAATATCCCAGGATATATCAGAGCGTTTCGAAGCGACCTCGGCATTGTTGAATATTGCGGACTTGCATTACCGGGCGGAGCGTTATGGGATTGCTCTGGACAATTATGGAGAGTCACTGACGGTCGCGCGGTCGATCGGGGACGCCTACCAGGAGGCACGCGCCCTGGAGGGCACCGCGCAGGTGATCGCCCGCACTCGCGGCCAGGCGCACGCCGACCACTACTACCTGGAAGCTCTTCGACTTTATGAGCATCTGGGCGTCCCTGAGGCGGGATCGGTACGCGCGCGGATCATACGTCACGACGACGCGTCCGGCACCTGAGTTTCTTTACCTGGGAACGATGCAACGTGTGATCTCGTCCCTCTGCTCTGATAACCTCAGCAACACCCTGCCGACATACCGGCACATCTAGGGCCATATCCTCAACACTCGCATGGAAGGGCAACGACGCCTTGATCACGCGCTTCTGGAATATATTCATGTGGTCCGTTCCCGTCGGGAACGCGGTTTAGAAGCCCTGCAGGAGTTCCCGCAGGGACCATCAGGGGCGGTCGGGCCGAGAGTTCGCGCCCGGCCGTCCCTGACCGACGAAGGCAACCACGAAGAGACCTTCCAGGTCCTGCGAGAAATTCTCACTCAGCACGACTTGCGATAGAGTGCAGACTAATCCGGTCCCGCATCAACTCAGGTTCAGATCTCCGCGGATATCGCGCAGTTGCACGATTCTATCAGCGTCTCCGCTGAATACATTGACGACACCTTCGTCGGAGGCCTCTGCTGGGCTCTGTGTCCGGTCCTTCAGCGCCCTCGACCCAGTCGCCGCCCTCGTCCTCGCTGGTGAGGTCGAGGATGAGGTGCTCGCCGTAAACCTCGGCGGTGACATGGGGTCGATGCACTACTGATCGGCGGTCTTGAAGGGGAGCAGCGTACGGGGAAGGCGGAGCATCACCTGATGGATACCCCAGTTGGCGATCAGGTGGCGAAGACGGCTTCGCCGGTTATTGGCCGACCTCCGGGAGCGCGACAAGCGCAAGGCGTCGTTCATGGCGAGGCTCACCGCAGGACTGTGTCCCCTGACCAGCCTTCTTGAGCGGGGGCCGGTGATCCCGCCCGGACAGATCGTGGCCTTGCTCTTGGAATCACCTCAATCTTGTTTGAGCCATGTGTGCAGGTGGGCGTCTGGTCGAGAGAGTGTGCGGTGTCCGCGGCTTCCTGTGTCTTGGTTGGCGGAGGGCAGGTTGGGTAAAGGCGGGTCTTGCGGTGGCTTGGAGCCCTGTTCACCGGTTCGGGGCGAAGAGCGCCGATGGTACGCCTAGGCTTTTCGGTCACGTTGCGATCCGTTTGGAGGCCGGCCGTGGACATCATCAGCCGGAAGGAGTGGGGCGCCCGCGAACCGCGGTCCCGCTCGACGGTCACCTGGGGAGACCGCACCGAGTTCGTCGTCCACTACTCGGAAGGGCCCACCACGCAGTCGGTGCGGTCCATTCAGGATTTTCACATGGACGGGAACGGCTGGTCCGATATCGGCTACAACTTTTTGGTCGACGTCCAGGGCCGGATCTACGAGGGACGCGGGTGGCTGACGGTGGGCGCGCACGCGCCGGGCCACAACGCGTCCGGGATCGGCGTCTGCATGATCGGGCGGAACGGGGACGCGACCGCGGCGGCCACGCGGTCCATCCGGGCCGTGTACGACGAGGCCTGCCGGCGTGCGGGCCGGAACCTGGCGAAGCTCGGGCATCGGGACGTGTACGCCACGAGTTGTCCGGGCGACCAGCTGTACGCGTGGGTGCGGGCCGGGATGCCCGCCGAGATCGAGGAGGACGATATGCCGGATTACGTGTCCGTCGGGATGACCGAGGCCCAGGACCTCCCGTCCGGCCAGTGGGTCACGGTCAACTGGGGCAAGGAGTACTCCGACTCGGCGCACCACCACTGGGACGAGGGCGGGCCCTCGCTCATCATCGGCTCCGCCCGCTACGCGTTCACCGCGAACGTCCGGGTCGAGGGGTTGGCGCCGGGGACGGAGTTGCAGGCGCGCCTGATCGAGCGCGCCGAGTCCGGCGGCAATGTCGAGAACGGTCCGATCGCCGAGTACGTCGCCAGTGATGGTTCGACGTTCCTTCATTACAACGTCTCGGCGGACACGGTGCGCAAGGGTTACCGGGTGCGGTTCCAGGTCGTCCAGTACGGCTCCGGGACGGGACGGATCACGGACGGGAGCGCCAAGGGCCTGGTCTGGTCCACCTAGCCCCCGTCCACCTGGGGTGGTGCGCGCGCAGGCTCGGAGGCCGGTGATTTCGCCGATGCGTACGGGGATCCGAGGGTTCACAGTTCAGGGCGTTGGTTCACCCCCACCCCTGGAGGCTTCATGAAACGGATCCTCGGATCGCTCGTGGCGCTGTGCGCGGCGCTCGCGACGTTCGGGCTCGGTCTGGCGCCGGCGAACGCCGCGGGGCCGCGGCCCGTCGTCTTCGTGCACGGGTACACGGGCAGTGCGTCCAACTGGGTCACCGCCATGTCGGTGTTCCGTGCCGCGGGGTACGGCAGCGACCAGTTGTTCGCGTACGAGTACAACTCCTACGGCGACAACACGCAGAACGCCGCCGGTCTCGCGTCCTACGTGAGCCAGGTGAAGTCGCGGACCGGCGCGTCCCAGGTCGACATCGTCAACCACTCCATGGGCGGGCTGGTCAGCCAGTACTACCTGAAGGTCCTGAACGGTAACGGCAACGTGGCGCACCTGGCGTCGATCGCGGGCGCCAACCATGGGACGACGTACGCCAGCGCGTGCACCATCTACGAGACGTGCCGCCAGATGCTCCCCGGCTCGTCCTTCATACAGCAGATCACCGCGGGCGACGAGACGCCTGGCAGCACCCAGTACGCCACCTGGTACTCGCCCTGCGACGGCATCATCATCCCCTACACCAGCACCCGTCTGGACGGCGCGAACAACCACTATGTGGCGTGCCAGACCCACATCGGCTACCTGACGGACACGGCGACGCTCAGCGCGATCGCCCAGTTCACGAAGAGCTGACCCCGCCAAGCGCATCGGGTGGGACGTCCCCTGCGGGCGTCCCACCCGATGCGCGTCCGGCCCTCGTTCGAGCAGCGATGAGGGACCGGAGGCGCGTTTTGGCTGACTACCCTGGGTGAGGTCCTGGATTGAGCTTCGGGGGAGGCGGGCTTGTGCGGAGGCTTTCGGTAGGTCCGGTGGCTGGTGCGATGCTGTGCCTTGGCCTGCTGGTCGCGTGTGGCGGGTCGCCCGGCGGGGGCGGGAACGGGAGCGCGACGCCTTCCCCTGGCAAGCCGTCGCCTGGCGGGACCGTCACCAAGAGCGCGTCCGCGCTGAACGGGAAGGTGATCGTGCTTGATCCCGGTCACAACGGCGGCAGCGCGGCCCATCCCGAGAAGATCAACAAGCAGGTCTTCGTCGGGAACGGTCACAAGCCTTGCAACACGACCGGCACCAGCACGCCCGCGGGTTACAGCGAGCACGCCTTCACCTGGGACGTCGCGAACCGGCTCGCGAAGACGCTGAGGGCCGAGGGCGCCACAGTGACGTTGACGCGTAAGAACGACAGCGGGGTCGGGCCGTGCATCACGGAGCGGGCGGCAGTCGCCAACCAGACTCACGCCGACGCCGCACTGTCGATTCACGCGGACGGCGCCGCCGCGTCCGGGCACGGGTTCCACGTGATCCTGCCGCAGCCCGTCGGCAAGAACAAAGGCATCGTGGGCGCATCACGCCGGCTTGGCGTGGACATCCGCGACGCCTACCACGCGGGGACGGGCATGCCCTTCGCCAACTACATCGGGAAGGACGGCCTGGACGCGCGTGACGATCTCGGCGGGCTGAACCTGTCCATGGTGCCGGCCGTGTTCATCGAGTGCGGCAACATGGCGAACCCGGGGGACGCGGCGAAGTTGTCCAGTGCGTCGTTCCGGCAGCGCATGGCCGAGTCCATGGCACAGGGGTTCGAGAAGTACTTCCAGTAAGTGGCCTGTTTGCCGTTCGCTGAGGTTAAGGGCAGATAGTCCGGCTACAGGGGAAGCGACGAGGCCGACGCACGAGAACGGACGATGGGCATGGCTCGTAAACGGGGGCACAGCGCGCCGCTCAACTGGGAAATGCTGCTCGGGCTGGTGGCGACCGCGTTCATCATCTACGTGTGGGTGTGGGCGGCGACGCAGGGCGGGCCGCCCTGGTAGGTTCGCGGCCCCTTCGCCCAGGGGCGCCCTCGAGCGGCGGATCCCTGGGGACCGGCTGCGCGCCGCCCGTCCCGGTACGTCCTAGCGGGTCAGCAGCGTCCGGAGTGACTTCGTGATCTCGGCGGGCGCCTCTTCGGCCATGAAGTGGCCGCAGGTCACGGTGCCGTGGTCCAGGTCGGACGCCCAGGCGCGCCAGAGTGCGGCGGCGTCGTAGCCGAGGGCGGCGCCCCAGTCCTGCTGGAGGACGGTGACGGGCATCCGCAGCCGGTTTCCGGCGTCACGGTCGGCCGTGTCGTGCTCGACGTCGATGCCCGCAGAGGCGCGGTAGTCGGCGACGATCGACGGGATCGCGTCGCGGCAGGCGGAGAGGTAGGCGGCGCGGACGCCGGGCGGGATCGCGGACGGGTCGTTCGCCCACAGGTCGAGGAAGTGGCCGAAGAACGCGTCCGGCGCACCGGCGATCATCTGCTCGGGCAGTCCGGGCGGCTGGGCCATCAGGTAGAGGTGGAAGCCGACGGCGGCGGTGGTGCCGTGCATGACGTCCCACATGTCCAGGGTGGGCAGGACGTCGAGGCAGGCAAGGTGGGTGATGGTGTCGGGGTGGTCGAGGCCGGCGCGGAAGGCGACAAGGGCACCGCGGTCATGGCCGGCCAGGGCCAAGCGGTCATGGCCGAGCGCGCGCGCCAACGCGACTATGTCCGCGGCCATGGTGCGCTTGGAGTAGTCGCCGTCTGGCTTGTCGCTCGCTCCGTACCCACGGAGGTCTGGGCAGATGACGGTGTGGTCGGCGGCAAGGGCCTCGGCGACGTGCCGCCACATCAGGTGGGTCTGCGGGAAGCCGTGCAGGAGGACGATCGGCGAACCGGAGCCGCCGACGGCCACATTGAGGGAGACCCCCTCGGCGACAGGGACGCGCTTGTACTCGAATCCAGTGATGGTTGGCATGGCTTCAGGTTGCCGCTCGCGAATGAGCAACCGATGAGCGCGCTATACCGTGGCTGGGGTGGACGTCCTGTTCGGGGTGCTGGGACCGGTGACGGCCTGGGACGGCTCCGGGAACACGATCGCATTGAAGGGGCCACGGCACCGCGCCGTCCTGGCCCGGCTGATCATCGCGCGTGGACGGGTCGTCCCGGTGTCCCTGCTGGTGGACGGTCTGTGGGTCGATCCGCCGCTGGACGGTGTCGGGGCGGTACGCACGTTCGTGGCGGCGTTGCGGCGCGTCCTGGAGCCCGATCGTCCGCCGAGGACGCCGTCCCGGCTGCTGGTCACCGAGGGGCCGGGGTACGCGCTCCGGGCCGGGCCGGACGAGGTGGACGCCTGGCGTTTCGAGCAGGCCGTGGCCGCGGTCCATCCGCCGTCCGAGTTGCTCGCAACGCTGGACGAAGCGCTTGGCCGGTGGCGCGGGCCCGCCTACGCCGACTTCGCGGACGAGCCGTGGGCGCGCGGGGAACGGTCCCGGCTGGCGGAGCTGCGGCTGCATGCGGTCGAGCGGCGGGCCGAGGCGCGGCTGGCGCTGGGCCTCGCCGCCGAAGCGGTGCCGGACCTTGACGCGCATGTCGCCGGGCATCCGTGGCGCGAGGACGCCTGGCGGCTGCTCGCGCTCGCCCTCTACCGCGCCGGCCGCCAAGGAGACGCTCTGGCGGTGCTTCGCCGAGCACGCGGCCTCCTCGTAGAGCAACTGGGGGTCGACCCAGGGCCGGAACTGCGTCGCCTAGAGGAAGACATCCTCCGCCAAGCCGACCACCTGGACGCGACGTCGCGGCTGTGGGCTCGCGCTGCTGAGACCTATGACCGCACCGTGGCGACCGGCGCGCGGTCGCGGCTGGAGTCGACGGTCGGCATCCTGCGCAACCTCGCGGTGACCGGCGGCGGGGGCCTGGAGGCGGCCCGGGAGCAGCGCATGCCGGCGATCGTCGCGGCCGAGGAGCTGGGCGACGCCGGACTCACCGCGCGGGTCATCGGCGCGTACGACGTCCCGGCGATCTGGACCCGGTCGGACGACCCGCGGCAGGCGGCCGAGGTCGTGGCGGCGGCCGAGCGCACTCTCGCCGCGCTCCCGGCCGGGCACGCGGCGGCGCGGGCGAGGCTGCTGGCCACGATCGCCGTGGAGTCGCGCGGCGCCGGCACGCGGCGGGCACGCGAGGCGGCCCGGGAGGCGGAGGCGATCGCCCGCGGCCTGGACGATCCGGCGCTGCTGGCGTTCGCGCTGAACGGCGCCTTCATGCAGTCCTTCCAGCGGGCGGGGCTCGCTCCGCGGCGGGACGAGATCGGCGCCGAGCTGGTCGAGCTGTCGGCCCGGCATGAGCTGGCGAGCCACGAGGTGCTCGGGCATCTGATCCGGTTGCAGGCGCGCAGCGCGCTCGCCGATTTCGCCCGAGCCGACGAGCACGCGGCCGCCGCCGACCGTCTGGCCGACCGTCACGAACGTCCGCTGGTGGGCGTTTTCACGGCGTGGTACCGGGCGCTGCGGCTCGCCGCGTCAGGGGCCCGGATGGCCGACGCGGAGGCCGCGTACCGGGACGCGGCCGAGCGCATGCAGGGCTCCGGCATGCCGGGCCTCACGGACGGGTTGCTGCCTTTCGCCCTGCTCTGCCTGCGCGTCCAGCACCGGCGGCCCGCGCAGACCGGCCCGGACCCCGGCTGGGGGCCTTACGAGCCGTGGGCCCGTCCCCTGGTGCTGCTGGCGCGCGGCCGTCCCGGCGAGGCAGCCGCCGCGCTGCGGGACGTCCCCGAACCGCCGCGCGACCTGCTGTTCGAGGCTCTCTGGTGCCTGACCGCCCGTGCTGCTGTGGAGGTGGACGACCGTGCCACGATGCGGCGGGCGCACGACGCGCTCGCCCCGGCCGCCGCTGAGCTGGCCGGTGCGGGCAGCGGCCTCCTCACCCTCGGCCCGGTCTCCCGCTACCTGGACGAACTCACCGCCGCCCTCGGCTCGTAACGGTCCGCCACCACTCGGTAATGGCGAACTTCCGCCGACCTCACCCCTGCTAGCCTGAATGCATGAGGACGTCCGGTTTCCAGGTGATGATGCCCCGCTCGTGGGGTCGCTGACGCTGGACGTTTCCAAGGCCCTGTTCGCGGGGCCTTTTCTCGTTTGGGGCCCCGGTCTTCTGGAGGTTCCCATGGGTGTTTACATCACGACGACGATCCCTTATGTCAACGCGCGCCCGCATCTCGGGTTCGCGCTGGAACTCGTGCAGGCGGACGTCCTCGCGCGGCATCTGCGCCGCCACGACGACGTCAGATTCCAGGCGGGGACCGACGACAACTCGTTGAAGAACGTCCTCGCCGCCGAGGCCGCGGGCGTCGGCGTGCAGGAGTTCGTGGACGGCCTGGCCGACGAGTTCGTCGGGCTGGCCGGGCCGCTCTCCCTCTCGGTCGACGACGTCATCCGCACCAGCCGCGACCCCCGGCACCGGGTCGGGGTGGAGCGGTTGTGGCGGGCGTGCGCGGCGTCCGGAGATCTGTACCGGCGCCATTACGAGGGCCTGTACTGCGTCGGATGCGAGCAGTTCTACGGCGAGACGGAACTTGCCGACAGGTTGTGTCCCGAGCATGGGACGGCGCCGCAGCGGGTAGCCGAGGAGAACTGGTTCTTCCGCCTGTCCCAATACGCCGACCGGCTGCACGATCTGATCGGTTCCGGCGAGCTGCGGATCGAGCCCGCCGAACGGCGTAACGAGGTCCTCTCGTTCGTCGCGGGCGGGCTTGCGGACTTCTCCGTTTCACGGTCGACCGCGCGGGCGCGCGGCTGGGGGATTCCGGTGCCGGGCGACCCGGGGCAGGTCGTCTACGTGTGGTGGGACGCGCTCGGCAACTACATCACCGCGCTCGACTACGGGAACGAGGGCGCGGAGTTCCGGCGCTGGTGGACGGGCGGCGGGCGGCGCGTCCACCTCGTCGGGAAGGGCGTGCTGCGGTTCCACGCGGTGTACTGGCCGGCGATGCTGCTGTCGGCCGGGCTCCCCCTCCCGGACGAAGTGCTGGTGCACGGCTACCTCACCGCCGGCGGACGGAAGATCAGCAAGTCGGGTGGAGTGACCGTCGACCCCGTGGAACTCGCGGGAACGTACGGGACGGACGCCGTCCGCTGGTGGCTGCTGCGCGAGGCGCCCCGCCTCGGGGACGTCGACTTCACGGCCGAGCGGCTCGTCCAGCGCGCGAACGACGAACTCGCCAACGGGCTCGGCAACCTGGTCAACCGCGTCGTGTCCATGGTGCACCGGTACCGGGACGGGGTCGTGCCGGTCAGCGACGGTTCCGGCGAGTTGGACGAGGTCTGCCGCGAGGCGGGCGGACGCGTCGACGCCGCCCTGCACGACTTCGACTTCCGGCGGGCGACCGCCGCGGTGTGGGAGATCGTGGACGAGGCGAACCGCTACATCAACCGGGTCCGTCCCTGGGAGCTGGCCAAGGCCCGGGACGAGCGGCTGGACGCCGTCCTCGCCGAACTCGTCCTGGCCTGCCGGACCGTGGCCACGCAGCTCGCGCCCTTCCTGCCGGACCTCGCGGACCGGGTCCGGCGGCAGTGCGCCGGGGACCGCCTGCCGAGCCCCACCCCCGTCTTCGAGCGGCTCCCCTGCGCCCTCCCGTCCGGACGATTTACCTGATCCAGACCAATGCCTTGCCCCTTTTCGGGTAGTGCCGCACTCGAAGCAGCGAGAGGGGGAGGCGTCGTGACGGACGTTTCGAGCAGGGGGCCGGAGCCGGGGGACGACCGTCCGGTGCTGACCAACCGGCAGGGCCACCCGGTGTACGACAACCAGAACCAGCGGACGGTCGGGGCCAGGGGCCCGGCCACGCTGGAGAACTACCAGTTCCTGGAGAAGATCAGCCACTTCGACCGGGAGCGCATCCCGGAAAGGGTCGTCCACGCGCGGGGCACGACTTCGTACGGGTTCTTCGAGTCGTACGGGAAATGGGGCGACGAGCCCGTCGCGAACTACACCCGGGCCAAACTGTTCCAGGGCGAGGGGAAGCGCACCCCCATCGCGCTGCGCTTCTCCACGGTCATCGGCGGGCGGGACTCCGCGGAAACGGCCCGTGACCCGCGCGGATTCGCCATCAAGTTCTACACCGAGGAAGGCAACTGGGACCTCGTCGGGAACAACCTGGCGGTCTTCTTCATCAGGGACGCCATCAAGTTCCCGGACGTCATCCACGCCCTCAAGCCGGACCCGGTGACGTTCCGGCAGGAGCCGGCGCGCATCTTCGACTTCATGTCGCAGACCCCCGAGTCCATGCACATGCTCGTCAACCTGTTCAGCCCGCGCGGCATCCCGGCCGACTACCGGCACCAGCAGGGATTCGGCGTGAACACCTACAAGTGGGTGAACGGGTCGGGCGAGACGAAGCTCGTCAAATACCACTGGATGCCGAAGCAGGGCGTGCGGAGCATGACCGCGGAGGACGCGGCCAACGTGCAGGCGGGCGACCTCGGGCACGCCACGAGGGACCTGCGCGAGGCCATCGCGCGCGGCGACTTCCCGGAGTGGGAGCTGCTCGTCCAGATGATGGACGACCACGACCATCCGGAACTCGACTTCGACCCGCTCGACGACACCAAGGTGTGGCCCGAGAACGATTTCCCGGCGAAGCCCGTCGGACGGATCGTCCTGGACCGGAGCGTCGACGACAACTTCGCCGAGAACGAGCAGATCTCGTTCGGCACCGGCGTCCTCGTGGACGGCCTCGACTTCTCCGACGACAAGATGCTCGTCGGACGGACGTTCTCCTACAGCGACACCCAGCGCCACCGGGTGGGTCCCAACTATCTGCAGTTGCCCGTCAACCGGGCCCAGGGCACGAACGTGCGGACGAACCAGCGCGACGGCCAGATGGTTTACCACGTGGACGCCGGCGGCGCGAACCCGCACGTCAACTACGAGCCGTCCATCACGGGCGGTCTGCGCGAGGGCGAATACCCGACGCACGACGAACAGGGCCCGGAGATCCGGGGACGGCTGACCCGCAAGCGCATTGCGCGCACGAACGACTACAAGCAGGCCGGCCAGCGCTACCTCCTCATGCACGACTGGGAGCGCGACGATCTCGTGCACAATTTCGTCCAGCTCATCTCCGAGTGCGCGCGTCCCGTCCAGGAACGGATGGTGTGGCATTTCCTGCTGGTCGAGGACGATCTCGGGCTGCGCGTCGGCGAGGGTCTCGGGATCGGGCCGGAGGATGTCAAGCACCTGGATCCGCTGCCCGGTCAGAGCCTCACCGACGAGGACAGGCAGCGGCTCGCGAACCTCGGCAAGAACGGGTCCCGGGACGTCGGCGGCCTGCAGATGACGCACTGCGTCCCGAACGAGAGGGCCGTCCAGCAGCGCTGACATCCCGTCGAGCAGTACCGGGACCGCCCGGCAGGTGGCTAGTTGTCGCTCAGCAGGGGGTGGAGGCGGCGCGCCACGGCGGGGCGCGCCGCCCGGCGGTAGCTGTCGACCGCGGCTCCGACGATCTCGCTCTCGGCGGTGAACGCGGTCTCCATGACCGCGATGAACTCCGCCGTCGGCGGGTAGAGGCGGGCCGCGGCGCCGGCCGTCCGGCGGACGAGGACGCGGGCGGCGGTGCGCAGCGCGGACTCGAAGTGCCCGACGTCGTGCCCGGCGCACGCCTCGCTGGCACCCAGGGCGCGGAAAACCGGCAGGACGGCGCGCGCCTCGCACGCGCCCGAGTAGGCGGCGATGGCCTCCCGGACGAGGTTGGAGATCTCGCCGGGGCGCAGGTGCGTGTAGGCGGGGACGCGGGCGGTGACCTCGCCGGCGACCTCGGCGGTGATCTCGTCGATGCGGTCGGCGAGGAACCGCTGCAGATCGGGCCTCATGGCAGGTCCCGGGTCTCGTTGGCGGCACCGCCCGCGCCGACGAGGCGGGTGGATCCGCCGGCGGCGAGCCAGCGGTCCTCGGCGCCCGCGAGGCGCCGGCGCGCGTGCCGGGTCAGCACAGCGGGGACGAAACCGCGCACGGCCTGCAGGAACGGCAGCCAGGGCTGGCCGTACACGTGGGCGTGGCGGCGGACGATGCCGGCCACCAGCCGATCGACCGTCGGTTCGAGCGGATACGTGCGGTTGGACGGGAACGGTAGTTTCGCCCGCATCTCGGCGAGCGCGGCGTCCTGGTCGGCGCCCCGCACCATGTCGGTGTCCGTCCAGCTCAGGTAGCCGACGCCCACCCGGACACCGTGGTGGGCGACCTCCGCGCGCAGGCTGTGCGCGAACGCCTCGACGCCCGACTTGCTGGCGCAGTACGCGGCCATCATCGGCGCCGGGCACAGCGCGGCGAGCGACGCGACCTGGAAGAAGTAGCCCCTGCTCTCGCGGAGCGCGGGCAGGAACGCGCGGGCGGTGGCGACGCTGCCGAGCAGGTTGACCTCGATGACGCGGTTGAACGTGCGCGGGTCGGAGTACTCGACCGGTCCGCCGGTGGCGATGCCCGCGTTCGCGATCACGATGTCCACGCGTCCGTAGGCGGCCCTGATGTCGGATGCCGCCTGGGCGAGGGCCGCGTCGTCGGTGACGTCGACCTCCCAGTGCCGGGCGTCCGGGCCGCACGCGGCGGCGGCCTTCGCGAGTTCCTCGGGCTCCAGGCCGAGCAGCGCGACCTTCATGCCGCGGTCGGCCAGCTTGCGGGCGAGCAGCGCGCCGAGCCCGCGGGCGGCGCCCGTCACCACCGCCACCTGGCGATCGTCCGTCCCTGCCACCGTGCGACCCCCTCGCGACTAGTTCCCAGTTCTGACTGGGATAGTTTGCCGAGAGTAACCAATTCCGCGCGGATGCGGTAGGGGTATGTTACCGGCGCGTAGGCCGAATTCGCTGTCTGATCTCCGAAATGTCCTTGGTGAGGCGGCGATCCATCGCGCGGGCGAAATGCTCGTCGGCGACCGTCCGCGCGATGGGCCGCAGCCGGCCGACCAGCTCGGCCAGCCGGTCCAGCCCCTCCGGGGTGGGATCGCCGGCGCCGCGGTCCAGCAGCTCGCCCCTGACCAGCTGGACGAAGCCGAACGCCATCCGGTCGAACGCGGCCTCCAGCTCCCAGCTCATCGCCAGGATCGAGCGCAGCGGAATCCCCGCCCGGGCGAGCTGGACCGCCGCGTCGAGCAGCCGCGGGCTGTGGATCACGACCCGCCCGCCGTCGCGCACGGTGATGTATCCCAGCTCGGCGGCCTCCGCGATGATCTCCGGGGTGAGCCGCCCGTCGAACATCGCGGCCAGCTCCGCCGCGCTCACCTCGGCCGACGCCCGCTCCGCCCAGGGCGTGGCGGCCGCCCACTCGTAGCCGAGCAGCTCGGTGACGTCGCGCCCCTCGCCCGCGGCGGCGAGCAGCTCCTCGATGCCGTCCAGCCGGTAGCCGCGGTCGAGCAGCTCGGCGATCAGCCGCAGCCGCCCGAGATGGGACGCGTTGTAGAGGGCGACCCTCCCCTGCCGGCGCGGCGCGGGCAGCAGGCGCCGCTCCTGGTAGTAGCGCAGCGTGCGGACCGGCACCCCGGCCTCGGCCGCCAGCTCCTCGACCCGGTACTCGCGGCCCTCGTCGGCCATGGCGCTCACCCTAACAATCCGGACTGTAATCATCAGCTCCGCTCGGGCGGCAAACCTATAACCGATCGGCGATCCGGGCATCGCCCGCGTGGCCGCTGATCAGGGGAGGGAGCGGGCCGGCCGCGTGGTCATCGCGTCCCGCGACACCGCGGTTGCGGGTTTTCCCGTATGGCGATCGGTCCGTCAGGCGGGCAGAGTCGTATCCGGCAGCAGGGGACGAGGCCCCTCCGCAGGAAGAAGGCACACGATGTCGAACACGCCGGCCCCCACCTCGATGACCGCCTCCGACCTGGCCGAGATCCTGTTCTGCAGCGGGCTGCAGCAGTCCGACCGTCCCTCCGCCGAGCAGGTCCGGGCGGCGATCGACGCCCGGATCGGGGCCTGCGGCGGAGACAGCTCCGTGTGCGTCGCACTCGTCGCGCAGGAGGCGGGCGACCACCCCGAGACCTACAGCGCCCGGATGCGCTGGGCGCTCGGCATCGTCGCCGCGGCCTACCCCGACGTCCGGACAGCCGCCTGATCAGGGAGAATCCGATGCGTTCAGCATTCACCGACCGGCGCGGGGACATCCTTCCCCGCTCGCTCCGCGAACTGCTCGCGGCCGAGCTCGCCGCTGAGGCGGCACAGGTCCCGAACGGCGAGCCCCGGCGCCGGCAGCGCCGGACCAGGGCCGCCGGCGCGCCCCGTAGTCCTCAGTAGTCGTCGTCCTCAGTGACTCGACTTGGTCTTGCTCTTGGTGGTCTTCTTGTGCTTCGTCTTGTGACCGTGGCCGCTGTCCGTCTCCCACTCGTAGCCGGGCGTGTCGTTCTTGCAGTAGCCGTCGCTGACCTTCGTGTCGGTCGCGTCGTGCTCGCACCACCTGTTCTGACCGCACGCGGTCAACCCGAACGCGGCGACCAGGACGGTCAACGCGAGGGCGGTGGAACGGGGTTTCGGCATGGCGGGCCCTTCTCTGCTTACGGCAACGCAGGTCCGACGTCCGCGGCACGGTTCGCGTTCCGTTGCCGGACGGCGGGCGTGGCGGGCCCAGGCCGCGAACTATGCTGGCGCCCGTGAGCGAAGAGCCGACGGATCATCGTCCCGGCGGCGGTGGCCGCGAGTACCGCATCGGCGAACTCGCCTCGGCGGCCGGCGTCCCCGTGCGGACACTGCGCTACTACCAGGAGCGCAAGCTGCTGCCGCCGCCGCGCCGCGAGGGACGCATCGGCCTCTACTGCGAGGACCACCTCGCCCGCCTCCGCATGATCGGGAACCTGCTCGAACGCGGGCACACCCTGGAGGGCATCCGCGAGCTGCTGTCGGCATGGGAGCAGGGACGCGACATCGGCACCGTCCTCGGCGTCGAGAAGGCGGTCACGACGCCGTGGTCGAACGAGGTCCCGGTCACCATGACGCTGGACGAGCTCGCCGCGCTGTTCCCCGGCGAGGTCGGCCCCGATTCGCTCGAGCGGGCCGTCGCCCTCGGCCACATCGAGGTCGACGGCGACCGCGTCACCCACTGGAGCCGCCGCCAGCTGGACGCGACCGTCGCGCTCGTCCGCGCCGGGGTGCCGCTGGACGAGGTGCTGTCGGCCGGGCAGCAGCTCCAGCGCAGCATGGACGACCTCGCCGCCATGTTCGTCCGGCTGATCGCCGCGCACGTCGTCAACGGCGTCGACGACCAGGACCTCGGCGAGCTCACCGACACCCTCGCCCGGCTGCGTCCCGGCGCCCAGGTCACGGTCGAGGCCGGTTTCGCCCGCGCCATGGACCGCCAGGTCCGCGCCGCGATCGACCAGCTGCTCGACCGCCTGACCACCTCCTGAGCACCCCGAGCGGGCATCCCCGTGTGCGGGCGTCGGCCGGGATACTGGGGGCATGGTCGACGACGAGCGTTGGAAGGCGCGTTTCCGCGCTGCCCGGATGAGCCTGCCCCGATGGGCGCGTGACGCCCCGAACCGCAGCATCTACCGGTCGAACGTGACCGGGACTTGGGAGATCTACACGTGGGACCGGGAAACCGGTGCGCAGCATCAGATGACCGATCGTCCCAACGGCACGTGGATGGGAACCGTCGACCCGTCCGGCGAATGGGTGTGGTGGTTCGCGGACACGGACGGAGACGAGTTCGGCGTATGGAACCGCATCCCTTTCGGGGGGACGGAGAGTGTCCCGGCCGTTCCCGGCCTGGAGCCGTCGTATCCGTCTGGGCTGTCCCTGGGCCGCAGTGGCCTCGCCGTCGTCGGACGGACGACCGAGCAGGGCAACACCATTCACCTGTGCCCGCCAGAGGCGTCGCCAGAGGTGCTCTACCACCATGCGGAGGACGCGCACGTCGCCGCCCTTTCGCGCGATGAAACCCTCGTCGCGATAGGGCACAGCGAGCACGGCGACAGCCGGCACATGGCGTTGCGGGTGCTGCGCCCCGACGGGTCCACGGTCGCCGACCTGTGGGACGGGCCCGGCAAGGGCGTCTACGGCGCCGGATTCGCCCCAGTGGAGGGCGACTCGCGGCTCCTCGTCAACCATGAGCGGCGCGGCCGCGACGAGATGCTGATCTGGGACCCGGTCGCCGGCACCGAGCATGAGATCGTCCTCGACCTGCCCGGCGAGATCGGCGCCGGCTGGTACCCGGACGGGACGGCGCTGCTGATCTCCCATTCGCATGAGGCGCGCGACGAGCTGTACCGGTACGACCTGGCGGGCGACACCCTGACCAGGATCGACACCCCGCGCGGGGTGATCGGCGGCGCCGATGTCCGGCCGGACGGGACGGTCGAGTTCTCCTGGTCGTCCGCCGCCGAGCCGCCGGTGATCCGCTCCACGTCCGGGGCAGTCGTCCTCACCCCGCCCGGCCCGCCCGCGCCGCCGTCCGTCCCGGTCGAGGACGTGTGGGTGGACGGCCCCGGCGGCCGCATCCACGCGCTGGTCAGCAGGCCGGACGGCGACCGCCCCTACCCGACCGTCTTCGACGTGCACGGCGGGCCGACCGCGCAGGACGACGACTCGTTCGTGCCGACGGCGGCCGCCTGGGTCGACCACGGGTTCGCGGTCGTCCGCGTCAACTACCGGGGCTCCACCGGATACGGCTCGCAGTGGCGGGACGCCATCGAGAGGCGCGTCGGGACCACCGAGCTGGAGGACGTCAAGGCCGTCCGCGACTGGGCCGTCGAGTCGGGCCTCGCCGACCCGGCGCGGCTCGTGCTGACGGGCGGCTCGTGGGGCGGGTTCCTCACGCTGCTCGGCATCGGCACGCAGCCGGACGACTGGAGCGTCGCCGTCGCCGCCGTCCCCGTCGCCGACTATGTCGCCGCGTACGAGGACGAGATGGAGGGCCTGCAGGCGTTCGACCGCTCCCTGTTCGGCGGCTCGCCGGACGAGGTCCCGGACCGCTACCGCGAGTCGTCCCCGATCACCTACGTCTCGCGGGTGAAGGCGCCGGTGCTGATCCTGGCCGGGGAGAACGACCCGCGCTGTCCCATCCGGCAGATCGACAACTACCTCGGCCGCCTCGCCGAGCTGGGCCTCCCGCACGAGGTGTACCGCTACGACGCCGGGCACGGCTCGCTCGTCGTCGAGGAGCGGATCACGCAGATGGCCGCTGAGATCGGCTTCGCCCGGAAGCATCTCGGTATGTCGTGATCTTTCCGGGGGACGGGCGGGCGGCCGCCCGTCCCCCGGGGTTTACAAGATCGAGGCCCCGGGCATTCTCGGGTCGGCCGTTGATCAGGACGGCCGGCCGGCCCCCCGTAATCGAAGATCACCGATCGGGGGACCGCATGACAGGTCTTCGGCACGCCCCTGCACCCGTCCGGCACGCCTTCGCGGACCGAATACCGAGGCCGCACCGCCCGGGCTTCCGCCTGACCGCCCTGGCGACGGTCATGACCCTCGCTGCCACGCCCCTCGCCTCCCCACCCGGACGCGCCGCTGCCACCCGCGATGACCGTCCTGCCGCCGACGCGGCCCCCGCCCGGCTGATTTCGGCGCAAACCCGCCACACGACTTCGGCCGCAGACACCGGCCCGGCCGCCGGCACCGAAGCCGGGCACAGCATTCCGGAACGGTTCCGCTTCCCGGCCCCCGATGTATCTGCCCGCCTGGTGAGCACGGGCCGACTCCCGGAGTTCGCACCGGCGCTGAAGCCCAGTCGCGCAACGCCGTTCCGTCCGGCATGGCCTGCGCGCGGTGCGGCCCGGCGCTCCGCGCCCGGCGGAGAGCCGAGCCTTTCGGCCTCGCGCGCCCATGGCGCGCTGGGAAGGCCGCTGTCCGCGCGAAAGCAGGACGCCACAGCACCGGAGCAGCCGCATGAGCTGCGTCTGAAGCAGGAGTCCGCCGCGTACATGCTGCGCGACAACGGGATCGGCCGGCGGTCGACCGGCGGCTGCTCTGACCGGACGGTCACGACCTGCACCTCGCTCAAGGGCGTCCGCCGGGGGACGGTCAAGGGCCTGATCGGCTTCGCCGGGTCGAGCGGCTGCAAGATCACCGTCACGGGCGGTACCGAGCGCGGTCACGCGAGCGGCGACTACAGCCACGCGAACGGCTACAAACTCGACATCGCCCCCGGGCGGTGCGTGGACGCCGCGATCAGGCGCTACCCGTCCACCGGCAGGCGCGGTGACGGCGCCCGGCTTTACCGCTCACCGGACGGCGCCGTCTTCGCCCGCGAGAAGGATCACTGGGACATCACCTTCCGCTGACGACCCGGGACGATCGGCCCGCGGAACCCCGGCATTGGCCCACGGAGTCCCGGCATCGCGAAAGCGGCGACGGCCACCAGCCGGGCCCCGGACAGGGGGGAGCGCCGCGGTTCAGGCGCGGACCTCGCGGATGATCCCCACCAGCTCCCGCGTCACCGACTTGAAGCCCGGCAGCCGCGACATCGCCACCATGCGGTTGACGAGCGGGACCGTCCGCTCGACGAGGAGGTAGGTCTTGCGGCAGCCCGGCGAGCTGTCGTGGACCCAGTAGAGGACGATGCCCATCGAGTAGATCCACAGGAGCTCGGGCAGCTCCGCGCGGAACTCCTTGTCGATCTTCAGGTCGGAGCCCTCGACGACCTCGCGGTAGATCGCGACCGCCGAGTCGCGGGCCGGCCCGGACTCGGCGCTGAACGGGTTGAGCGGGCTGGTCGGCTCCGCGGCGAACTTGAAGAACTTCCCGGCGAACTCGTGGTAGGGGACCATCGTGTCGACGCGGGCCCGCAGAACGCCCAGCAGCCGCGGCGCGAACTCCGTCTCGGTGTCGAGGACGGCCCGGCAGGCGGCGAGGTGCTCGTCCTGCAACTCGTCGTAGTAGGCCTGGATCAGCTCTTCCTTGGAGCCGAAGTAGTAGTAGGCGTTGCCGACCGAGACGCCCGCCTCCTTGGCGATCGCCCGCATCGTCGTCGCCTCGTATCCGCGCTCCCGGAACAGGCGCAGCGCCGTCTCGACGATCGCGGCCCGCGTCTGCTCGGACTTCACGGCCTTCGTCTCGGTCACGCATGCCACCCTAAGCCCGCATGCGACGTCCCGCTCATGCCACGAACCGCCGTCCACCGCAACCTCGTTCCCTGAACCGGCCTTCGCCAGGCGCGACCGAACCGTCCGAAGAGCACGGGCCGCCTCCACGGGCAGGCAGGCCGGGCGCCGTCAGGCGGTCACGTCGCGGGCTATCAGTTCGGCGATCTGGACGGTGTTGAGCGCGGCGCCCTTGCGCAGGTTGTCGCCGGAGAGGAACAGGTCGAGGGCCCGCGGGTCGTCGAGCGAGCGGCGGACGCGTCCCGCCCAGGTCGGGTCGGTGCCCGCGACGTCGGACGGCGTGGGGAACTCGTGCGTCTCCGGGATGTCGCACAGGACCACGCCGGGCGAGCGGGCGAGGATCTCCTGCGCCTCGCGCTGACCGGTGCGCTCCTCGAAGACGGCGTGCACGGCCATCGAATGCCCGGTGATCACCGGGACGCGGACGCACGTCGCCGACACCTTCAGGCCGGGCAGGCCGAGGATCCTGCGGGTCTCGTCCCGCAGGCCGACCTCGTCGGACGTCCAGCCGCCGTCCTCGCCCGTCCCCGTCCAGGGGATCACGTTGAGCGCGAGCGGCGCCGGGAACGGGCCGAGGTCGCCGACCACGCCGCGGACGTCGCCCGAGCGGTTGCCGAGCGCCCGGTCGCCGCCCACCTTCTCCAGCTGCGCGTACAGGGTGTCGATGCCGTGCCGCCCCTCGCCGGACGCCGCCTGGTAGGACGCGATGACCAGCTCCCGCAGCCCGTACCGCGCGTGCAGCGCGCCGACCGCCACGATCATCGAGAGGGTCGCGCAGCCGGGACCCGCGACGATGCCTCTCGGGCGGTCCCGCACCCGCTCGGGGTTCACCTCGGGGACGACGAGCGGGACGTCGCCCGCGGCCCGGAACGCGCGCGACCCGTCGACCGCCACGGCGCCGTGCCGGACCGCGACCGGCGCCCATGCGGCGGCCACCCCGTCCGGCACCGCGAACATCGCCACGTCGACGTCCTCGAAGACCTCCGGCGCGAGCGCCAGCGCCTCGACCGGATCGCCGCGCACCTGGAGCGTCCGCCCGGCGGAGCGTTCCGATCCGACGAGGCGGATCTCCCCGTACACGTCCCGGCGGGTGGACAGCAGGTCGAGCATCACCGTGCCGACCGCCCCGGTGGCGCCGACGACCGCGAGGGTCGGCAGCCCGGAGCCTGAGCCCCTCGTCGCACTCACATCCTCAGAACTACCGCCGTCCGCGCCCGGTTCCCGAAGGACCGCGCGGGCGCGGGAAGTTCCCTGCCGGCGCGGCTCTCGGCCGGCGCGGCCCTCGCGAGCTCAGCGGCCGGTGCCGCCGTAGACGACGGCCTCGACCTGCTCGGCGTCGAGGTCGAAGGCGTGGTGCGCGGCGGCGACCGAGGTGTCGACGTCGTCCTGCGCGACGACGACCGAGATCCGGATCTCCGAGGTGGAGATCATCTCGATGTTCACCCCGGCGTCGGCGATCGCGCTGAACAGCTTGGCGGTGACGCCCGGGTGCGAGCGCATCCCGGCGCCGATCAGCGAGACCTTGCCGATCCGGTCGTCGTAGCGGAGCGCCTCGAAGCCGATCCGCTCCTTCAGCTTGTTGAGGGCGGTGAGCGCGCTCTGCCCGTCGGTGGCCGGCAGGGTGAACGAGATGTCGGTCCGCCCGGTGGACGCCGCCGACACGTTCTGCACGATCATGTCGATGTTGATCTCGGCGTCGGACAGCACGGTGAAGATCGCGGCGGCCTCACCGACCTTGTCCGGCACCCCCACCACGGTGATCTTGGCCTCGCTCCGGTCGTGCGCGACGCCGGAGATGATCGCCTGCTCCATGTCCTGTCCTTCGATCTCGCTGCTGTCGACGACCCACGTGCCCTCCTTCTGACTGAACGAGGACCGCACATGGATCGGAATGTTGTAGCGGCGCGCGTACTCCACGCAGCGCAGATGCAGGATCTTCGCCCCGTTCGCCGCCATCTCCAGCATCTCCTCGTAGGAGATCTTCGGGATCTTGTGCGCGGCGGGGACGATGCGCGGGTCGGCGGTGAAGACGCCGTCGACGTCGGAGTAGATCTCGCAGACATCGGCGTCCAGCGCGGCGGCGAGCGCGACCGCGGTGGTGTCGGACCCGCCGCGGCCGAGCGTCGTGATGTCCCTGGTGCCCTGCGAGACGCCCTGGAACCCGGCCACGATGCAGATCGAACCCTCGTCCAGCGCGGTCCGGATCCGGCCCGGCGTCACATCGATGATCTTCGCTCTGCCGTGCGAGCCGTCGGTGATCACACCCGCCTGCGAGCCGGTGAACGAGCGGGCCTCGTGGCCCAGGTTCGCGATGGCCATGGCCAGCAGCGCCATCGAGATCCGCTCGCCCGCGGTGAGCAGCATGTCCAGCTCGCGGGCCGGCGGCAGGGGGCTGACCTGCTTGGCCATGTCGATGAGATCATCCGTCGTGTCGCCCATGGCGGACACGACGACGACCACGTCGTTTCCGGCCTTCTTCGTAGCGACGATGCGCTGGGCGACCCGCTTGACGCCTTCGGCGTCGGCGACGGAGGAGCCACCGTACTTCTGCACGACAAGGGCCACGGGTGGGCGCTCCTCGGATCGGGGTCAGACGTTCCGGACGACGAGTCTACCGAGCCCCGCCCGATGGATCACAACGAGGTAACTTCCGCCCGTGGCCGGCGCCGTCGTGCTCGCAGTCCCCCGGGCGCCCGCATCGTGCCCGCGAGGGCGCCTGCAGGAGATGTCCGCCCCTGACACACAATGTACCGTGACATGAATTCCATGGGGCATAAGTAGAATTATCCTGATTGTTGGCTCCGGTCACGATGCGCGGGCGAGTGGCACACCGAGGGAGGCCCTGCGCATGAGCCGGCGGAAATCGCGAATACCTTTCGTGTCCCGATTCTCCGAATGGAGCCGCGAGCGCCCCTCCTGGATGCTCTGCGAAGCAGTTCGCGCGAACGCCAGGGAATTGGAAGCATCGCTGAAGGCCGTCCAGGCGAAGCGACCGGGTTCCGCCGAGCGCGCGCACCTCGTGTTCCACGCCCGCCAGGCATTGGACAGGGCGCGCACCGTCGTCGACTTCAACAAGCATCGGCGGGGCCCGACCGCCTCACACGTGACCACGGCGCAGATGCACGTGAATTCCGCGCGCACCATGTGGTTGAAGGCGCTCCCCGTCGAGGATCTCGCACCCCACCTGCCGGACCTGTTCGCCGTCATCAAGCAGCACCTCCCGGCCGGCGACACGCGCAGGATCGCCGCCGAGGACGTCGCGCGGAACATGGAGCAGGCCCGGCAGGCGAACAAGGACCTCAAGCCGTCCTCACACGAGTTGCGCGCCGTGCTGGAGGCCGTCGACGCCGCCCGGGAGGCATCGCTCAGGGAGAAGATGCGCGCCGTGAGCTTCGTGCGCATCGTCCAGTGGGTGACGGTCCTCCTGTTCTGCCTGGCGATCGGCATCGCCGTGGTCGGGTTCATCTGGCAGTCCGCCGTGCCGCTGTGCTTCACGCCGACGAACGGTTCCCAGGCGGGGTCCGTCATCGTCTGCCCCAGCAGGTCACGCGCGGTGCCCTCCGGCGCCCAGGCAGGGCCGCTCGTCGGCCGGGTCGCCACACCGGCGGACTACGCCATCGTCGAGATCGCCGGGCTGACGGCGGCCAGCATCGCGGCGGCCACCGCCCTGCGCAAGGTCCGCGGAACCTCGAACGGCTTCGGCATCCCCGTCGCGCTGGCCCTCCTGAAACTCCCCACCGGGGCGCTCGTGGCCGTGCTCGGGCTCCTTCTCCTGCGCGGCCAGTTCCTCCCGGGGCTGAGCGCCCTCGACACGTCCGCCCAGATCATCGCCTGGGCGATCATTTTCGGCTACGCGCAGGAGCTGTTCACCAAGTTCGTGGACAGGCAGGGCCAGGCGGTACTGGAAGGCGTGCGCGGAACCGCCGATCCGGAGCCGGAGCGGGAGATCGCCGCCCCGGCCGCGTCGGCGACCACGCCCACGCCGCCGGTACCGCCGGTGCCCCCGCCGAGCAGCGACGGCGCACGGAAGACCCGGTTCATGCCGGGCATGCCGGGCCGGCATTGAAGGTTGAATGTTCCATTTTTCAGCGCTTTGTCTGATATTCACCAAAGAATATCGTGACCCTACCTTTTACTTAATTCTGCCCTGGCCGACCTTGATACGTAAATGCTTCGGACGAATAGTGAAGAGGAGGGTAGCCGACGCACCGAAAGGACGATCATGACCGAGCACAAAGTTCAGCAGTCCGCAAAGGCCCCGCCGTGGCCCGGGCGATACATCAAGCAGCCGCCGCCCATGAAGGGCGATGACGTCCGCACCTGGCAGATGCAGATGCGCAAGCGCGGTTGGACGAGCGTCGTCGTCGACGGCATCTACGGCCCGCATTCGGAGGAGGTCTGCCAGGCCTTCCAGAAGGAGAAGAAGCTTCAGGTCGACGGCATCATCGGCCCGAAGACGTGGGACGCGACCTGGACCGCGCCGATCACGTGACCCGGCGTGGCACCCGGCGTGCCACCGCGATCACCGGAGGCGGACGTGCCGAACCCGTACGGCACGTCCGCTGACGCATGTCCCGCCCAGCAGGCCCTCCCGCATGCCCGCCCACCCACATTGCCGATCTTCTTCGCGGACCTCCCGGAAGTGGGGCAAGGCGTCTATGTAGTGGCGGGGGGCCGTGGTGCACCCCGTCCACTGGCGATCCGCCCTGCCCACGCCGGCACCCGCTCGGGGCGTGCGCGGCGGTGACCGAGCCGATGGGAGGGCCGATGGCCGCGTTCGATGAGCTGCCGCGCATGCGCAGGGGGCCGCTTCACGCGCTGTACGCGGCGCTGCGGCGGCGTGCGCCGCAGGTGTCCGCGGCACGACCGGACGCCGCCGGGGGCGGCACTGGGGACGGCGCAGGTGCCGGGCTGCGCGTCGCGTACCGCGGGCAGGCCGCCGTGGTCGTCTGGGACGACGACCTCGGCCAGTACGGGTGGAGCTTCGGTGACGCCGGCCGGCTCGGCTCGGATGTCGAGAAGGCCGCCGAGCTGGTGGCGTGGACGCTGGGCGCCACGGTGAGTTCCGGCGGCGCCGACTAGCCGAGCCGTGGTGTCAGGCGGTGGCGGCTTCGGGGGCGACGTCCAGGCGGGTGTTGGCGAGGAAGGCGTGCAGGGCGCGCAGGGCCGCGCCCGCGTGGTTGCCCCAGTGGTTGAAGTAGGAGTACTGCCACCACCACAGCGCTTCCAGAGGACGGTCCTGGTTGTAGTGGCGAAGCCCGTGGACGAGGTCGCTGGCGACGTCGACCAGGTCGTCCGACAGGCGGTAGGACGTGGTCTCGGTGTCCTTGTAGGGGTCGAACACCTCGACGTACTCGTCCAGCGCGACGAGGCGTTCGGACAGGCCCTGCCGGACGGCGTCGAGGTCGGGGTCGTCGCCGACCTCCGGCTCCCAGTTGTCCGGGAGGATGACGTCGGCGCTGGCGCCGAGCTGCGCACCCGCCAGGATGACCTGCGACACTTCGAGGAGGAGCAGCGGGATCGCGTGCGCCCCGCCGTCGCCGCGGGCGACCGCCTCGAGTCCGTTCAGGTAGTTGTCGACGTGGCACGCCACGCGCTCGGCGAGGGCGTTCCAGTCCTGCGGGCTGTTGGTGTCAGACATCGAGCAGCCTCCGTCCTTCGAATGCGCGGCCAAGCGTCACCTCGTCTGCGTATTCGAGGTCGCCACCCACCGGCAGGCCGCTGGCCAGACGGGTGACGGTGATGCCCATGGGCTTGACGAGCCGGGCGAGATACGTCGCGGTCGCCTCGCCTTCCAGGTTGGGGTCGGTGGCGAGGATCAGCTCGGTCACCGTCCCGTCCGCGAGCCGCTGCATCAGCTCCCGGATGCGCAGGTCGTCCGGGCCGACGCCCTCGATCGGGCTGATCGCGCCGCCGAGGACGTGGTAGGTGCCGCGGAACTCGCGGGTCTTCTCGATCGCGACGACGTCCTTGGACTCCTCCACGACGCAGATGATGTGGGGGTCTCGGCGCGCGTCACGGCAGATCCGGCATTCCTCTTCTTCGGCGACGTTCCCGCACGTCTTGCAGAACCGGACCTTGTCCTTGACCTCCTTGAGCGCCTTGCCGAGCCGTTCGACGTCGGCCGGGTCGGCGGCGAGCAGGTGGAAGGCGATCCGCTGCGCGCTCTTGGGGCCGACGCCGGGCAGCCTGCCCAGCTCGTCGATGAGGTTCTGGACCACCCCTTCGTACAACGGACCCCTCCTTTCCTAGTCTCCGGTCATCCAGGTCATTCTGGTCAACCAGGTCGTCGTCCTGGTCTGCACGGCACGATTGTCCTGCTCGTCCTGCTCGCGTCCGCTGGTCGTTCGCCGGTCAGGAGCCCTGGCCGCCGAGGCCGGGGAAGCCGCCGGGGAGGCCGCCGCCTCCGCCGCCTCCGCCGAGGCCCGGAATGCCGCCTCCGCCACCGAGCCCCTGAGCGAGCGGACCCATCTTCTCCTGCTGCAGCTCCTGCGCCTCGCGGACGGCGTCCCGGATCGCGGCGAGGACGAGGTCGGCGACGGTCTCCGCGGTGTCGGCCGGGTCGTCGACGTCGATGGCCTTCGGGTCGATCGACAGGCCCATGACCTCGCCCTGCCCGTTGACCGTGGCGGTGACGAGCCCGCCGCCGGCGGTCCCCTTCACCTCGGCCTCCGCGAGTTCGCGCTGCGCGGTGAAAAGCTGCTGCTGCATGGCCTGCGCCTGCTGCAGCAGTTCCTGCATGTTCAACTCACCACCGGGTTCCACGGTGCACTCCCTCTTCCGGCCCCCGAGGGCCTTCTCTCTGGCGCTCCGCCAGCCTCCGGACGTCCGTCCCCCGAGACTACGGGTTCGCGCCATGATGCGGTAAGTACGCCCGTCACGATCTTGGCGAGAGGACTCCCACACCAACGGCACGCCGAACAACCCGCTCAGGCCGGGTGCCCGGGGATCGCACCCCGGGCACCCGGCCTTTCGACGCCATCGTCCGGAGTCGTCAGCTCGCCGCCCGCTTCACGAGCTCGGTGATCTGGGCCTCGCTGCCGGCGGTCAGCTCCGTCAGCGCGAAGGCCGTCGGCCACAGGACGCCGTCGTCGAGGCTCGCCACGTCGTTGAAGCCGAGGGTCGCGTAGCGGGCCTTGAACTTCGCCGCGCTCTGGAAGAAGCAGAGCACCTTCCCGTCCTTGGCGTAGGCGGGCATCCCGTACCAGAGCTTCGGGACGAGGTCCGGGGCGGCGGCCTTGACGATCTCGTGGATGCGCTCGGCGATGGCCCGGTCCGCGTCCCCCATCTCGGCGATCTTCGCGACGACGTCGCGCTCCCCGTCCGCCCTGGCCTTGCCGCCGCGCGCCGCCTTCTTCAGCTCCCGGGCGTGCTCCTTCATCGCGGCCCGCTCTTCGTCGGTGAACCCGTCGAACTTGGCGGCGGTGGTCTTGGTGCTCTTGGTGTTCTTCGGCGTCGCGTTCATGCTGGGGTCTCCCTGTGCCTCGGTCGGTCGGTGGCGGAAGGCCGGGTGGTCAGCCCCACGCGCCGGCGATCTGCCGGGTGGTGGCGTTGAGCCGGTTGAACAGGTTGGTGACGCCGATCATCAGGACGATCGCGGCGAGCTGCTTCTCGTCGAAGTAGGTGGCGGCGGCGTCCCAGAGCTCGTCGCTCACCGCGTCGGGACGGTCGGCGAGACGCGTCGCGGCCTCGGCCAGCGCGAGCGCCGCGCGCTCCTCGTCCGAGAAGTACGGGGCCTCCCGCCAGGCGGCGACCGTGGCCAGCCGCTCGTCGCTCACGCCCGCCTTGCGGGACGTCTTGGCGCCGGCGTCGACGCAGGCGCTGCACCCGTTGATCTGGCTGACGCGCAGGTGCACGAGTTCCAGGATCTGCCCGTCCACCCCGCCGGAGTGCACGGCCTTGAAGACCTCCTGGATGGGCCCCATCGCACCGGGCAGGACGACGGCGGGGTTCTGCATACGGGACTGCATCTCGGTTTCTCCTCTTATGGGCCGGTGCCCCGTTCCTTCGGGGCATGACCCCATCACAGCCGGGCGGGCCTACGATGACGATGGCGGTGGGACGCCCTGGGACAGCTGGAACGGCTCTGAGCTGCGGCGATACGGCCCAGAGAACTCCCGCCAGGATGGGACGGCGGGGCGGGGGAACGGTGGTCATGCAACAGCCGGCGCGGAACGCCGAACCTGAGGAGGAACTCGCGGCCCGGCTGCGCCTGATCCAGGAGCTGTCCGGACGCGGCGTCCGGGCCCTCGCGCGGGACACGGGCCTCAGCTCGTCGTCGCTGTCGCGCTACCTCAGCGGCCAGACGGTGCCGCCCTGGCCCGCGGTGATCGCGCTCTGCCGCCTGGTCAAGCGCGACCCCCGCCCGCTGCGTCCGCTGTGGGAGCGGGCTTCCAACCCGCTGCCGGCGCCGCCGAAGACCAGCCGCCAGGTCCAGCCGCCGCCTCCCGGAGCGCCGCGCCCCGCCCGCAACGATCTGCCGCGCGACGTGCCCGACTTCACGGGACGCGAGGCGGAACTCGCCGCCGTGCTCGCCGCCGTGGAGAGCGACCGGGTGGTCGCCGTCGACGGCATGGCGGGCGTCGGCAAGACCTGCCTGGCGGTGCACGCCGCGCACCGCCTCACCACCGGCTACCCCGACGCCCAGCTGTATGTGGACCTGCACGGGTTCACCACCGGACGGGAACCGCTCGGCCCCGACCCCGCGCTGCGGACGCTGCTCGCCGCCCTCGACGTCCCGTCCGAGAGGATCCCGCAGGACGGCGGCATCGAGGCGCTGGCCGCCTGCTGGCGGTCGGAGCTGGCGCATCGGCGGGCCGTCGTGGTGCTCGACAACGCGGTGGACGCCGAGCAGGTCCGTCCGCTGCTTCCGGGCGCGGGCCCGTCCGTCGCGCTGATCACCAGCCGCAACCGGCTGCTGGGTCTGGACGAGGTGCCGCCGGTGTCACTGGACGTCCTGTCTCCGCGGGAGAGCGCCGAGCTGCTGGCCCGCGCCTGCGGCGACCCGGGCGGATCAGACGGCCGGGTGGCCCGCGAACCGGAATCGGCCGCCGAGGTGCTGCGGCTGTGCGGCCATCTGCCGCTGGCGCTGCGGCTGGCGGCGGCGCGACTGCGGCACCGTCCGGGCTGGACCGTCGGGATCCTCGTCGAGCGGCTGGCGGAGGGGGCGACCGAGTTCGACACGGCGTTCGCCATGTCCGTCCGGCAGCTGGACCGGGCGCGGCAGCGCTTCTTCCGGCTGCTGGGCCTGCTGCCCGGCTCGACGTTCGACGAGTACGTCGCGGCGGCGCTGGCGGAGGTACCGGTGCGCTCTGCCCAGACCATGCTGGAGGACCTGCTCGACGCGCACCTCGTCCAGCAGCCGTCGGCGGGCCGCTACCGGCTCCACGACCTGGTGCGCCAGCACGCGCGCCGCGCCGCCGCCGAGCAGGACTCTCCCGCGGATCTGGAACGGGCGCTGGGCCGCGTCCTCGACTACTACGTGCACACCGCTGCCGCCGCCGATGGCGCGATGTCGTACCTGTCCCCCGCCCGGGAGGTGTCCGCCGGTCGGCCTCCGTCCGAGTTGCCGAAGTTCACCGGCAAGCATGCGGCGCTCCTCTGGTTCACCACGGAGTACGCCAACCTGATGGCCGTCTTCGAGGCGGCGGCGGGCGCCGGAGCCGACGCGCACGTGTGCGAGCTGCCGCGTTTCATGCGGGCCTACTTCGCGCGGCGCTGCGGAACCACCCACCTGAACGTCCTGTTCGAGCACTCACTTGCCGCCGCCGAACGCCTGGGGGATCCGCTGCAATTGGCCGAGGCGCACAGCGACCTGGGCTTCGCCCGCTACAACGCGGGCCGGATGGCGGAGGCGGACGCCGCCTACACCGCGGCGGCACCGCTGCTGTCCCAGGCCGGGGACACCCGCTCCGAAGCCGAACTGGCCATGCGCCGCGGCTACCTGGGATGGGACGAGGGCCATGTCGAGGAGCCGCTCGACCTGTTCCGGCTGGCGGGCGAACTGTACGCGGACGCGGGCTGCCCGATGGGCTCCGCCCACGCGACCGCGTACGAGGCCTGGGCGAGGCTGCAACTGGGAAACCGCGAGGAGGCGGCACGTCTGGCCCGCAGTGTGCTGGACATCCCGCACACCGATCCTGCATGGCCCCCGGTGCTGACGGCCCGGATCACCCTCGGCGTGGCCATCGCCCACGACGAGCCGGGCGAGGCCACAGAGCAGCTAGAGCAGGCACTGGCGGCGTCCCGCGAGGACGGCCACAGGCACAACGAGGCCTGGTGTCTCAACTGCCTGGGCGTCGCGCTGCGCCACATGGGCCGGTACGAGGAGGCGCTGACCGCCCACCGCCAGGCGTTCACCCTTCTCGACGAGCTGTTCGAGGAACACTGGAAGATCCACTTCCTGAACGGCTACGCCGAGACCTGCCGCCTGGCAGGCCTCCCTGATGAAGCGCTGCCCCTGCACCGCCAAGCCTTGGACCTGGCCCCGAAACTGGGCTACCGCTACGCGGAGGCCCTGGCCCACGAGGGAATCGCCGCCATCCTGGTCTCAACGGCGCCGTCCACCGCCGCCGACCACCGCACGGCTGCCCGATCCATCCGCCAGGCCCTCACCCCCTGACGGCCGCGCCGCGCGAAGCCGTTCACCCAACGTCCTCGGGCTTGCTCAGCCTTCGCGCGATAGGGCGCTAAGACGTGGCCTTACAAGGACGAGTTGTCGATCTCGCGGATGATCTGGCCGCCGAGTTCGCGCTGGATGAGGGCCATGCCGTTCATCTCGGCCTCGCTGCCGTCGGCGTCCGCGTCGCCTTCGGGGTCGACCTCGTCGCTCTCGTCCACGGGCATGGGTTCGGGGGGCGGCGGAGGCTCGTCCGGAGGCGGCGGCATCGGCCCCGGGTCTGCCTGCCTCGACGTCCTCTCGCCGTTCGCCGGGCGGGGGACCGGGTTCGGGGACGTGTTCGACCGCGCGCCCTGGGACGCGGACTGCGGCGCTCGGGCCTGTTGCGCGTCACCGAAGCCGCCGGATGGGGCCGCCCCTCCGCCGTTTCCAAATCCGGAGGAGGACGACGGAGAGCCGAAACCGCTGCCGGGGCCGTTGCCTGGACCATTGCCGGCGCCTGGTCGTCCGCCGCCTCCGGGGCCCTGGTTCGGGGGACGTCCGCCCCCGGCGCCGCCTCCGCCCACAACGGTCTCGATGCGCCAGTCGACGCCCATCCGCTCCTTGAAGACATCGCGGAGGACGGTGTCGCGACCGCCGTTGACGAAGCCAAGACGGCGCCCTTCGGCATCGAAGCCCAGTGTCAGCACCTTGCCGTCGAGCGACACCGGCTGCACCCCGGACATGATGACCATCCAGGTGGCGCGGCTCTTCTGCTTGACCGCCTCGACGACGTCGGGCCAGAGCCGCTGAACGGCGGAGAAATCGAATCCGCCCTCGGCGGCCGCAGAAGACGCCCCAGAGGGGGTCTGGGCGGAGCCTGACGCGTTCTGGGGGTGGCCGGAGGTGTTCTGGGGAGAGTTTGACGTGTTCTGGGCGGAGCCTGATGTGTTCTGGGCCGGGCCAGCCGAGGTCTGGGCGGCACCCGCGCCGGGTGCGCTGTGGCGGTTATCCACAGAACCGCGTTCTGGCGGTGCCGTGGGGGGGCGGGGGTTGACACTAGAAGTGGGGTCGCCCCCCTGGGCGGGCGGGGGTTGCTCTCCTCGCGATTGAACTACCGCACCGCGTTCCTGTTCCTGGACCGGTGCTCCTTGCACTGAGGGCGCGGGCGGAGGCGCGGGCGGGGCAGGCGCGGGCGGGGCAGGCGCGGGCGGGGCAGGCGCGGGCGCGAAAGCCTGCGTCGGGCCGCCCCCGCCGCCCTGGCCCCCGGCGAAGCCGCCTTGGCTGGCCTGGCGTTCCAGGCGGTCGAGGCGGGCGAACATCGACGCCTCGTCCTCGTACGCCGCCGGCAGCAGGATGCGGGCGCAGATCAGTTCCAGCAGCAGCCGCGGGGACGTGGCGCCGCGCATCTCGGTGAGCCCGGTGTGCAGCAGGTCCGCAGCGCGCGTCAGCTCGCCCGGCCCCATCGAGGACGCCTGGCGCCGCATGGCCTCCAGTTCGTCCGGCGGGGCGTTCAGCAGGCCCGAGCCGCCGGCCTCCGGGAGGTTCGACAGGATCACCAGGTCGCGGACGCGTTCCAGCAGGTCGGTGGTGAAGCGGCGCGGGTCCTGGCCGCTCTCGATCACGCGGTCGACGGCGGCGAAGACGGCGGCGCCGTCCCGCGCCGCGAAGGCCGCGATGACCTCGTCCAGCAGGGCGGAGTCGGTGTATCCGAGCAGCGAGACGGCTCCCGCGTACGTGATGCCCTTCTCGTCCGACCCGGCGAGCAACTGGTCCAGGATCGACAGCGTGTCGCGCGCCGACCCGGCTCCCGCCCGCACCGCCAGCGGCAGCGCGGACGCCTCGTACGGTACGTTCTCCGCCTGCAGGATCTCCTCGACGAGTTCCTGCAACACTCCCGGCGGGATCAGCCTGAACGGGTAGTGGTGGGTCCGGGACCGGATCGTCCCGATGACCTTTTCCGGCTCGGTGGTCGCGAACACGAACTTCAGGTGCGGCGGCGGCTCTTCGACGAGCTTCAGCAGCGCGTTGAAGCCGCCGCTGGTGACCATGTGCGCCTCGTCGATGATGTACACCTTGAAGCGCGCCGACACCGGAGTGAAGAAGGCACGTTCCCGCAGGTCGCGGGCATCGTCGACGCCACCGTGGGACGCGGCGTCGATCTCGATCACATCGATGTGCCCGGTCCCGGACGGGCCGAGCGCGACGCATGAGTCGCACTTGCCGCATGGTTCGGGGGTCGGTCCCTGCTCGCAGATCAGCGAGCGGGCGAGGATCCGGGCGCTGGACGTCTTGCCGCAGCCGCGCGGACCGCTGAACAGGTACGCGTGGTTGATCCGGCCGTTGCGCAGCGCCTGCTGCAGGGGCTCGGCGACGTGCTCCTGCCCCTTCAGCTCGGCGAACGTCGCTGGCCGGTACTTGCGGTACAGCGCCAGACTCATCGGGGCCCGCCCTCCTGGAGAAGCAGAGCGTCAGAAGCGAAAGGACCCCCCGCACACCCGCCAGAGCCTGTTTATCCTTGCTGCCTTCCGGCCCTGGGGAGGTTCACAGGGTGACGCCATGCGAGGGGTCTGCTCAGAGTCTATGACATCCCCGACCCTGGATTGCCACGCTTCCCGCGTAGTCTCCGCCTCATGCCCACCTCGCCCCAGGACACGCTCCTGCACATCGCCGAACGAACGCACTGGGAATCCGCTCGCGCCACCGGTGTGTCGTACACCATGTCGACGCTGGGCCGGACGCTGGACGAGGAGGGCTTCATCCACTGCTCGTCCGACATGGCCCAGGTGGACGGCGTCCTCGCCCGCTTCTACGGCGCCGTCCCGAGGGAAGACCTGGTCCTGCTGCTCATCGACGTGCCCCGGCTGGACGTTCCCGTCCGCTACGAGCCCGTTGGCGGCGACTTCTTCCCGCACGTCTACGGACCGATCCCGGTCTCCGCCGTAATTGAGGTCAGGTCACTGCCCGGGAACCGGTAGGCTTTCCCGTGGAGGATTCGCCTAGTGGCCTAGGGCGCACGCTTGGAAAGCGTGTTGCGTGCAAGCGCTCGCGAGTTCGAATCTCGCATCCTCCGCCACACCGAGGCCGGTGCCCGACGCGGGCACCGGCCTTTCGCATCCGCACCGCACGCTGGACCGCGCGGCCACCCGCCAGCCGACGGACGGCGCAGCGATGCGCATGAGGATCCCGCCGCGCAGCTCAAGCGCCCGGGCGACGCGTCCGCCCCCCGGTCCGCCCCCTGATCCGCTCCGTCAGTTACGCCGCGTTCGGCGCGAAGACCCGCGCGACGCACCGCAATCCGTTCGTCGTTTCGGAACTAAGTGACGGATGCCCTGAGCTGGGATGTAAGTGGTTTACCGATTGCGCCAACTCAAGTGACGCGTGTTGTTACGTTGCCTTCTCCGGGAAAGTACGGACGCCGTAGACTCGAAGGGTGATCTTCAAGGCGGTGGGTGACGGAAGGCCCTATCCGGACCACGGGCTCTCGTCCCGGGACTGGGCCAAGATCCCGCCTCGCCAGATACGCCTCGACCAGCTCGTCAGCACCAAGCGCGAGATGGATCTGCAGTCGCTGCTGTCGAAGGACTCCACGTTCTACGGCGATCTGTTCCCGCACGTCGTCCAGTGGCAGGGTGAGCTCTACCTGGAGGACGGCCTGCACCGGGCGCTCCGCGCCGCGCTGCACCAGCGGCAGGTCCTGCACGCCCGCGTCCTGGACCTGGACGCCGTCGACCTGACCTGATCAGCGCGTACGGGCGGGTTCCAGCACGGGACGCTTCTCCGGCCGGGCCTGCGGACGGGCCGGGCGGACGAGCCCGGGGCGCGCGGCCAGCAGCCCGAAGACGACCTCCGGCGCGACCAGGACGAGCAGGAGGACGAGCGGGACGTCCCAGCCGCCCGTGGCGTCGTGCAGCACCCCGACCGCGAGCGGGCCGGCGGCGGCGAGGAGGTAGCCGCCCGTCTGCGCCATCCCGGACAGCCCGGCGGCCACGGACGGGCTCGATGAGCGCAGGCTGAGCAGGGTGTAGGCGAGCGGGAACGCGCTGCCGGTGCCGATGCCGAGGACGACGACCCACGTCCAGCCCGCCGACGGGGCGAGCAGCAGCCCGCCGATGCCCACGACCATGGTGGCGGCGACGGCGCCGACCAGGGGCCGCTGGTCGGGCAGCCGGGCGGCGAACACGGGGACGACGAAGCCCAGCGGAATGCCGACGATCATCATGGCGGACACCATCATCCCGGCGGCCGCGGGCGTGTACCCGGCGTCCCGCATGATCTCCGGCAGCCACGACATCAGGACGTAGAACATCAGCGACGCCAGCCCCATGAAGGCGGCGACGTACCAGGCGGTCGGTGAGCGCAGCAGGGATCCCTCGTCGCGCGGAGCCGAGACGGGGACGTCCGGTGCGCGGCGTCCGCGGACGGCGAGCGGCCCCCACACGAGCACGGCGACCAGGGACGGGACGGCCCAGACGGCGAGGGCGAGCCGCCAGCCGCCCGCCTCGCCCAGCGGTACCGCGAGCCCGGCCGCGATGGCGCCGCTGGCCGCCATGAGCATCATGGCGACGCCGGTGAGCGAGCCCACGCGGGACGGGAACGCGCGCTTGATGACGGCCGGCATGAGGACGTTGCCCATCGCGATCCCCGCGCCCGCGAGGACCGTTCCGGCGAACAGCGACACCGGCGACTGCACGACGCGCAGCACGATCCCCGTCGTGATCATGACCAGGGATCCGGCGATGGCGGCCTCGGCGCCGAACCGCCGCGCGACGACCGGCGCGACGCCGGCGAAGACGCCCAGGCACAGCACCGGCAGCGTCGTGAGGATCCCGACCTCGGTGCCGGACAGCCCGAAGGCGTCCCGCAGGTCGCCGAGCACCGGGGAGATCCCGGTGATCGCGGCCCGCAGGTTGACCGTCAGCAGCACCAGCCCGGCGAGCGACCAGACGGCCGTCGCACGGGAACCCGGAGTCGTCGCAGAACTGTTCATCTCACCTTGCTCGTCATCGCGTCATCCCGGCGTCGACCGCCGGGTCACATTCATGTACTGGCCGCGTTCATGTACTGACCGCGTTCATGTACTGACCGCGTTCTGACTGACCGTGCCGCCCGCCTCAGTCGCGGCGCGGCATCGTCCGCCCGTCCGCTCAGCGGGAACGGTCAGGGCCCATGCACGGGTTTGCGTCCCGGCTCGGGAGCGGACGGGGTGGTGGAGGCGAGGATCCGGTCGAGGCACGCGTGGGTGGCCCGGGTCGCGGCGTCGGCGTCGCCCGCTTCGACGGCGGCGGCGATGGGGCCGTGCGGGACGTCCGCGTGCTCCAGGAGGACGCCGGCGGCCCCGATGCTGGCCCGCAGCGCGACGCTGAAGTCGCGGTACAGGTCGGTCAGGACGCGGTTGTGCGTGGCCTCGACGACGGAGGTGTGGAAGGCGAGGTCCGCCTCGACGAAGGCGGCGTGCTCACCGGCCGCCCAGGCGGCGTCGCGGCGCGCGAGGGCGACCGCGATGGCGGCGATGTCGGCTTCGGTGCGGCGGGTGGCCGCGAGCCGCGCGGCCTCGACCTCCAGCCCGCGCCGGACCTCCAGGATCTCGATGAGCTCCGCCGTCTCCAGCCGCCGCCGGACGGCCCCGGACAGCTCGCTCGTCGCGCGCACGTACGTGCCGTCGCCCTGCCGGCTTTCGAGGAGCCCGGCGTGGATCAGGGCGCGGACCGCCTCGCGGACGGTGTTGCGGCCGACCCCGAGCGTCTCGGCGAGCACCGGCTCCGGCGGGATCTTGGCGCCGACCGCCCAGTTCCCCCCGACGATCTCGTCCCTGAGTTGGCCGATGACCTGGTCGACCAGCGACGACCGCCGAGCCGTGCGCAACGTCATCTCGAACCTCCGGTCAACCAGTCATCCCATGTTTAGCCTAAAGCCAGATCAGAGCGCGGATTGTTCCCATCCACGGGGAGATGCGTCACATCGCCCCGTCGCGAGGACGGGGCGATGGCGGTGCCGGAGAGACTCGCGTCGTCAGATGCCCGGGTCGTCGTGGGGGCCGTGCAGGGACGGGGTCCTCACGCCGGACGGCGTGGACGTGATGGAGGCCGAAAGGCCGGCGGCCTGGAGAGCCTTGCGGTACGCCGTGGCGGCGCGTTCGGTGTCCTGGACGAGCTCGAACAGTTCGCCCAGCTCCCGGAACAGGTGTGCAGCCGGACGGCCCGGGGGGAGCGTCCCGAGCTGGTCGGCCGCGGCGCGCAGGACGACCTGGGCGGCCGTGCGGTCGCCTTGCGCCACGCGTGCGCGCGCGAGGACGAGCCTGGCCAGAACGGTCTTCTGCGTGCGCACGGCGAGGTCGCTGCCGGGCTGCGGGGTCACGGTGTGGGCGCTCGTGGGGGCGGCAAGGGCCAGGCCGGTGTCGAGGAACCGTTCCAGCGTGGCGATCGCATCGTCCAGTTCGCCGACGAGGACCAGCGCGCGCGCCTTGGCGATGGTGCTCTCGGTGGAGTCGTCACCGTCGAGACCCGTCGTCCCTTGGAGGAGGTCCAGGGCCTCTTGCGCGGCCTCACGCGAGCCTTCTGGCCGTGGACGTTCGAACTCGCCGACCGGCATCGCCCCTGGCGGTGCGACGACCGAGAACGGGAAAACGCCCCTGAGCAGCGCCTTGGCGCCGGCGAGGGCGAGCCGAGCGCGGCTCTGCACGGGCGTGGCGTCGGTACGTGCCGCGAGGGCCTGGTCGGCGAAGTACAGGGAGTCGCCGACGGTCCCCCCTTCCAGCGCCCGCATGCTCGCCCGCTGGTAGTGGACGCTCACCGGCTCGGTCTCCGCGGACTGCTCCGGGTGGAGGAGGCGCCGTCCGAGCTCATGCGCGCGCGCCGGGTCCGAGCGATCCACGTAGGCGAGGAGCAGGACGCGTCCGGCCTCGGTGAACTCGCTGCCGACGCTGAGCCCGAGCTGTTCGAGCCGTTCGACGGCGCGCTCGCCGAGCGCGATCGCCTGCCCCAGGTCGCCGACGGTGTGGTAGCACCTGGCCAGCGCGATCACGGGCGGCAGCCAGCTGGCCCGGCCCGGGTCGCGTTCGGCCTGCTCGCGCAGCTCCTCGAACAGCGCGATGGCGGCGTCGGTCCGGCCGAGCTCCTCCAGGGCGCGGGCGCGGCCCCAGCGGGCACGGGAGGTCAGATCGGGGTCGTCGCTGCGGGCGATCACCTCGTCGAAGCCGGTCTCGGCGGTGGCGGCGTCGCCGCGCAGCAGCGCCAGGTGGGCGTGCCGCTCCCGGACCTCGAGGTGGGCGCGCTGCTCCGGCTCGACGCCCTCGGCGAGGTACTCCGGGGTGCAGCCGAGACGCTCGGCCAGCATGCGCAGGACGGTCGGGGTCGGCGTGCGCTTACCCGACTCGATCAATGAGATGTAGCTGTCGGAAAGGTCGTGACCGGCGAGCTGTGCCTGCGACAAGCGTCTGGTCAGCCGCAGGTTGCGGACACGTTCGCCGACATTGCCTGGACCCGGCATGTGGACTCACTTAGCGGAAGGAAACAGGCGGCTGGGGTGCCGACATGATTGCACATTGCGGGTAATCGCACATCGAGAGCAATGAAGCGGGGATCGTGCCGCGACGTCTGTCACCCCGCCGACGGTATCCGAACGGGCCCGCAAGATCTCGAACACCGCCGATATTGACCAGTCGGCCGCGCTTTCCGGCCACATGCCCGCCTCGGGGCGGCTGCTCCGGCGCGGGGCGGATCTCCCGGCGACCGTCCGGCACGGCCCGGGAGGACGTCTACGGCTCGGGGTCGGGGCCGCCCGCCGGGCCCGGGCTGGTCGGGACGTCGTCCTGCCGCTTGGGCCGGCGCGGCGGCGGGGGCGGGGGGAGCGTCTTCTCCACCGGCTCCGGGTTCTTGTTCGGGAAGATCATTTCGCAGACTTCGAGGTACAGCTGCTCGGGGTAGGGCAGGTAGTCCACGTTCGTGAGCGCCTGGTCCTGGCCGGCGGACTCCAGGATGAACTCCCCGTAGCCGAGCATGCGGCCCGCGATCGTCCGCTTGAAGCTCATGTCGGTGACCTTGGCCAGCGGCATCATCGCGACCTTGCGGGTGATCAGGCCGGTGGTCAGCAGCATCCGCTGGTTGGTGATCACGAAGTAGTCGACGGACCATTCCGCCACGCGCCAGACGAACCAGGCGAGCAGGATGAGCCAGCCCCACCAGATCCAGCTGATGACCGTCCCGGCGTCGCTGGCGACGGTGTTGCTCAGCACGCCCGCGATGATCAGGCCGCCGAGGACGAGACCGACCGGGACCATCAGCACGGCCGGATGCCGGCGCACCGTGATCACCTGGTTCTCGTGCGGGAGGAGGTACTTGTTGACCGACGCGGGCGCCGAGTCCCCGGGGGTGACGAGTCTCATGGCGGCCCCGTCAGGCGAGCGCGTCGACGAAGGTGGCCAGGGAACCCGCGGCGGACGCGAGGCCGTTGGCCGCGTTCTCGACCGACTGCGCCGCGCCGTCCGGCTGGTTGATGACGTAGAAAGCCACGAAGGCCACCGCGGCCCACGTCAGGTACTTCTTGGCGGGCACGGCAGCCTCCCGGAGCGTTGACCCAGACCCCGGGTTCAGTTTCGCACAGTGCGTCCTACCGGCAAAGCAAGGCCTGTGGCGCGTTGCCGTGACCGGATGGACGCCGATTCAGCACCCTGCGACGCAGGGCCGGCCGGACGTCCCGTTATGGGGCGTTGTCCAGCGACGACCTGCTCGCCTTGCGGCGCTTCTCGGCCGCGACCGTCGCGAGCACCTCCAGGTGCCGGCGCGCGATGCGTTCGACGAGGTCGGGGGGCGCCGCCCCCGTGACCTCCTCGGCGCCGTAGCGCGCGGCGGAGACGCACCGGTTCACCGTGTCGGCGCCGTGCACCCCGTCGAACTCCTCGGTGAGCCGCTCGCCGATCGCCGCGTAGCGCGGCAGATCGTCCCCATGGTGAGCCATCATGTTTCCTCGGCCTCGCTCGCACCGCCCGGTCCGTTACCGGTCCCCTGTGCCGGGACGGTGGAGGGGAACGCGCACCGGCGTTCCGTAGGAGGTTGTTACCCCTTGCGCCCCGGAACGAACATCGCTGGTCACGTCCGGTTTCGGGCCGCAGGCCCGGCCCCGCCGGGGGACGGGCCGGGGGAGGAGGTCAGACGGCGCCGTACAGGCGGTCCCCCGCGTCCCCGAGGCCGGGCATGATGAAGCCCTGCTCGTTGAGGTGGGAGTCGATCGCGGCGGTGACCACCCGGACCGGCGCCGAGATGTCGGCGAACGCCTGTTCCAGGTACTTCAGCCCCTCCGGCGCGGCGAGCAGGCAGATCGCGGTGACGCCGTCGGCGCCGCGCTCGAACAGCAGCCGGATCGCGGCGGCGAGCGTCCCGCCGGTGGCGAGCATCGGGTCGAGGACGTAGCACTGCCGCCCGGACAGGTCGTCCGGCAGACGGGTCGCGTACGTCTCCGCCTGCAGCGTGCCCTCGTCCCGGATCATGCCGAGGAACCCGACCTCGGCGGTGGGCAGCAGCCGCGTCATCCCGTCGAGCATCCCGAGCCCGGCGCGCAGGATCGGCACGACGAGCGGCTTCGGGCTGGCGAGCTGGACGCCCTGAGCCTCGACGAGCGGGGTCTTGACGGTCGCCTCCACGACCCGGACGTCGCGGGTGGCCTCGTAGGCCAGGAGGGTGACCAGTTCGTCCGCCAGGCGCCGGAAGGTGGGGGAGTCGGTGCGGACGTCCCGCAGCGTGGTGAGCTTGTGCGCGACGAGGGGGTGATCGACGGCGAGGGTCTGCATGGGCTCACCGTAGCCCAGCGGGCCGCTCGGGCGGGACCGGGCCGATCTAGGATAGGACGCCGCTGAGCTGGGCACCATGGCGATATGAACAGCGAGAGCGATCAACAGCCGGGAGGACCGGCGCGGGCGGGCGAATCCGCGCCCGATCCGCCCGATCCAGCCGGTCCGGCGGTGCCCCCGCGCAAGGCCGCCGCCGCTCCCGGACCCTCCGAACCCCCTGCCACCGGCCCTGTTTCCGGGGCCGCGCCCCCGTCCGCGGACGCCGCGGTGACCGATGTCACAGGTAAGGCCGGAAGCCAGACCGACGCCGCGAGCAGGACCGACGCCGCAGGCGAGGACGTCCCGGCGCGGCCGGGCCCCCAGGGCGACATCTCCCCCGAGCAGGTGCGCGATCATCTGCGCCGCCGCGCGATCTTCCTGCGCGAGCTGGCGGAGGCGCGGGAGCTGCGCCGCCGGGTGACGCCGCACCGGTCCCGCCGCGCGCGGATCCACGCGCAGCTGCGCCGCCGCACCTTCCGCATCAATTGATGCGGATTGGATAGGTTCTTGGCGCCAGGTACCAATATGTGGTGCCGCCTCCCGGGCTTGGCCGCGGGTGCGGCGCCGAGTTTGACGGTGGGGCACGCGAGCGCGCGCCGCATCTGCGACCATGCCCTGGCAGGAGACGCGCCGGTGGGGTGGAAATGACGGATGTGGACGCGACGGACTTCGCCGTCGTGGTGTACCGGGAAGACGAGGGCTGGGAGGCCGAGATCCTCCCGGTCGCGTTGACCGAGGACCTCGCGGGGCTGATCCATGCCCTGCGCCAGCAGCCGAGCCTCGGCGGCACGGTGGGGCTGGTCTCGGTCGGCGACGACTTCTTCGTCGCGATCCGCCTGCTCGGCGACGAGGTGATGGTGTTCCTGTCGGACGTCACGGCCTCGGTCGACTGGCCGCTGGCCCGCCAGGTCCTCGACTACCTGGACATCCCGGTCCCCGACGACGAGGAACTCGACCAGGTCCTCCCGGTCGGCGACATGTCGATCTTCGCCGATCTCGGGCTGGACGAGATGGAACTCGGCGCGATCTCCGGCGACCTGGAGCTGTACCCGGACGAGATGCTGCTGAGCATCGCCGGCCGCATCGGCTTCGCCCCCGCCTTCGAGCGCGCCCTGGACGCCGTCGCCTGACCGCGCGGTCAGGCGGGTCGGGCGGGTCACCCGGCGCCGGGGAAGCCGTGTGCCCGGGCGTAGGCGTTGAGGCCCGCCCAGTCGTCGCCGGTGTGGCTGTGCGCCGGGTCCAGGCAGCCGAGGCTGATCGGGCGCCTGGCGTCGTAGCGGGGTGCGCGCAGGTCGGGCGGGCCGGTGAAGTCGAGCACCTCGGCGATGTTGCGCGCGGCGGCGTCCCGTACGGTCAGCGGTTCCAGGCCCCAGCGCCACTCGATCGCCTTCAGGACGGACGTGTGGTCGTACACCTCGTGCGCGACGGCGCCGCGCCGGGCCCGCGGGGAGATCAGCAGGCAGGGGACGCGGAAGCCGCGCAGCCCGGTGCCGAGGTCGGGACGCGGGTCGGGCCCGGCGGGCGGCGGGACGTGGTCGAAGAACCCGCCCCACTCGTCGTAGTTGATCACGAACAGGGTGCGCGGCCAGTTCGGTGAGCTGACGACGGCCGTGTAGACCTCGTTCAGGAACGCCTGCCCGAAGCGGATGTCGGCGAGCGGATGCTCGTCCTCCGACATCCCGGGCAGGAAGATCTCGCCGAGGAAGCCGGGCTCGACGAAGCTGACCGCGGGCAGCCGGCCGTTGCGGGCGTCCCTGCGGAACTCCCCGATGTTCCGGCTGATGTCGAGGTGGCGCAGTCCCCAGATCGCCGTGAGCGGGACGTCGCTGAAGTAGTAGCGGCACGAGATGCCCTTGGCCTTCAGGCGGTCCCAGATGGTGGTGGTCTCGGAGATCGTCAGCGTGTTGGAGATCCGGTCGGTCTGGCCCGCGTGCTGGAAGATCCGGTTGGGGAACGTGCACGACATGACGGCCGGGAAGTAGCGGTCGCAGACCGTCCAGTCGAGGGCGGCGCGGCCGTGGAAGCCGAGGTCGGGTGCCTCGTAGTAGCCGATGGAGAACACGTCGTTGTCGCCGGCCCGCAGCCATCCGTCGCATGCGCCGTCGTTGTACTCGACGCGTCCGCCCTCGTAGGAGTGATCGGGGTCGGAGAAGCCGCAGCCCCAGGGCGCCTTCAGGTGGTGGGTGGCGTGCTCGTTGCCGTCGGCGTCGGCGAAGGTGAGGCCGGCTTGGCGGCCGTCCGCGCCGGGCAGCCAGCCCATGTAGTGGTCGAAGGACCGGTTCTCCATCATCACGACGACGATGTGATCGATGCCGGATTCCTCCGGGTCGGGGAGTTCGCCGACGGGTGCGCGCCTCGCCGCCGCGAGCTGGGCGGCATGGGCCTCGGTGGACGACCCTCCGGCGGCGCTCGTCGCGAGGACCGCCGCGGCGCCGGCCGTCCCCGCCAGAAATCCGCGCCTCGTCAGCTCGTCCGCGCCCATGGCACTCCTCCCGGATGGGGACCGCTGTGGAGTATCCGGACTCACGGGACGCGGGGGAAGGACGGGCGGCCGTCCGCCACCGGACAAAATCCGAAGTTTATTCACAACCGCCTCCGGGCACCCGATGCCCGATTCACCCCGTGAAAGGGGTGTGACCACGGCAACCCTGTGGGTCACAATGAGCACGTGTCATACTTCGCCGCCGTGTTCGCGCAGACCCCCCAGGGCTGGGTCGGCACCGAGGCCGTGCTCGCCGAGGCGGACCACGTCGACGACGTCGCCGACCTGATGCGGGAGGCCGCCGTCGAGTCCTACGGCGACCCGGTGCTGCTGATGATCGAGCAGGACGACGACTGGTTCGCCGTCGTCCGGCTGGACGGGGAGGGGGAGCCGCGCGCCTACGTGTCCACCGTGCGCGAGGACGGGCTCGGCTCGCTGTTCCAGCAGCTCGTCGGCGAGGTCCCCGACGGCGACTCCGGCGGCGACCCGGCCCTGCTCGAAGACCTCGGGCTCGACGCCAAGCGGCTCACCGACCTCGGCGAGCGCGCCCTCCCCGGCGACGCCCTCCTCGCCGTCGCCGAGCAGGCCGGCTTCGGTGAAGAGTTCGACCGCCTCCGTGACTGACCCCCGCGATCCGGTCGCCGAGGGCTTCGTTCCGGCGATGCGGCTGGCGCTGGACGAGGCGCGCAAGGCGTTCGAGGACGGCGAGATCCCGGTCGGAGCGGTCGTCCTGGACGCGTCCGGCGAGGTCATCGGCGCCGGCCGCAACGACCGCGAGCGTTCCGCCGACCCGACCGGGCACGCGGAGATCGTCGCGATGCGGGCCGCGGCGGCGTCCCTCGGAACGTGGCGGCTGCCCGGCTGCACGCTCGTCGTCACGCTGGAGCCCTGCACGATGTGCGCGGGCGCGTCCGTCCAGGCCCGCCTCGACCGCGTCGTCTACGGCGCGGTCGACCCGAAGGCGGGCGCGGTCGGCTCGCTGTGGGACGTCGTCCGCGACCGGCGGCTCAACCACCGGCCCGAAGTGATCGCCGAAGTCATGGCCGACGAGTGCGGCGCACTGCTTATCGAGTTCTTCGCGCACCGCAGAGTCAGGTAGGCTCTCCTGCGGTGGTGTCGCCTAGTGGACGAGGGCGCACGCCTCGAAAGCGTGTGAAGGGCAACCTTCCGTGGGTTCGAATCCCACCACCACCGCCACGTTGAACAGTCAGAACGCCAGGGGCGACGCCTTACGAGGTGTCGCCCCTGGCGCGTTCACGCTCGGCATGCTGCGGAAGCCCAGAGCTCACTCTGACCGCTCAGGGATTGTCCACCCAGGCCTGCAACCTTATCCCGCTGGTGTAGTTGGTCATATAGTTGTACAGGTGACCGTTATTTGCATTGCACTCCACAGTCGCCGTTTCGAGGTGCTCGGTGTGCGGCAAGGTGGCGGAGCATTGCGCGAGCAGCCATTTGAGGTGGCTCGACTTCACATAGAAGATGACGGCCGACCCCCCGTCGCCCCCGTAATTTCGAAACGTTCCACCGACATTGCATCCGGAGTACTTGTCACACGGTCCCCGAAATTCAATGGAAACGGTTCTGAATTTTGGCGACCTTCCGCCGGGGGGCCTCGCTTCCACCGCGGGCGGCGCCGCAGCGCTGGTCGGAGTCGGTTTGCCCAAGATCTCCTTGAGCAGGTTCACGCCGGTGAGCTCTTTGAATCCGATAAGACTGGTGATGATCGCGGCAACGATCCCCGACCATGCGGCAATGCTGCGGCGATTCTCCTCCACGCCCACCCCCGAGAAGAAGAGAGAAATCATCCGCGCTGCGCATGTCGCACGTCAGCGGACCCCGGAGTATATCGTACCAAAAATTATGGTCTGCCCATATTGGGGCGAAGGCTAGGCCGGAATAGGTATCGTGGGGGATCTCGAGGGGCGCAACCGGCAATCGATACCTCGATTGCAGGCCGCGTTGGCTCGATAGCGGCGGACGAAGTCTTCTCAGCCGACCGTGACCAGTGCTACGCCGGCGACGGCGACGGCCATGCCCACGCGCTGGATGACGCGCAAGCGCTCGCTGTAGGCGACCCTTGCGAGCAGCACGGTGATCGCCGGGTAGAGGGACGTGAGGACGGCGGCGAGGCTCAGCAGGCCGTTGTGGACGGCCATGAAGTACAGGACGTTCGCGCCCGCGTCCAGGCTGCCGGACAGCAGCGCGAGCGCGACCAGCGTCCGCCCGGAGACCTTCGGGCCGAGGTCGCGTCCGCGGAGGGCCATGAACAGCAGCGCCGCGGCGACGATGACCAGGTTGCCGACGCGGGCGCCGACGATCGGCCAGAGCCCGCTGCCGTCGCCCGCCGCCTTCAGCAGGACGAAGAAGACACCGAAGCAGGTTCCGGATACGGCGGCCATGATCGGGCCGGAGTCCAGCAGCCGCCGGCCGGCGACGGCCTTGCCGCCGTCCCCCTCCTCCATGCTGACCAGCCCGATCGCGACCAGGCACAGCAGCACCCCGACCAGGACGGAGGCGTCCAGCCGCTCGCCCCTCGCGATGCCCGCCGCCACCGGCAGCACCGCGGCGGCCAGCGCGGACACCGGCGCCACCACGCTCATCGGCCCCCGGGCCAGCGCCCGGTAGAACGCGATCAAGCCCGCGCCGCCGGACAGGCCCGCCGCGAGCCCCCAGGCCATGGGGCCGGGGCTCGCGCTGCCGCCGCCGAGCAGCGCCGACGCCAGCACGACCGCGAGCCCGATCGGAACGCACCAGGTGAGTGCCTTCAGCGCCGTCGACTTCCGCGCCACGGCGCCGCCGAGGAAATCGGCGACCCCGTAGGCGAGCGCGGCGCTCAGCGCGAGGATCGTGACCATTACCGCCCGCCGAGCAGCCGGCTCTCGACCCGCACGTCCGGCGAGATCGCGCGGAGCCGCTCGGCCAGCCGGTCGCCCGCCTCGGCCAGCCGCTCGATCGGGTACGGCTCAAGGCGTTCGAGCAGGAACAGGCCGTTCTTCGTGGTCTCCGTCAGCCGGGTCCGGACGCACTGGCGCCAGTTCCAGCGCCGGCACGTCACGCCCGCGTCGTCCCGCCAGACGACCTCGCCCGCGTCCGGGTGATCGACGGCGGGCTGCCCGCCCGCGATCACGTCGAACGGCTCGTCCCCCGTGGCCCTGACCAGCCGCGCGGGCCCCTGGTAGGCGTCGAGGTCCTCCCCGCCGATCGGCAGCGCGTACTCGACGCTGACCGCGTTGTAGGCGTCCACGACCCTGTTGATGGACGGGAGGGCGTCCGCGCGGCGGAGCAGCGCGTCGACCGACGGGCGCGTCCGGTTCGGCTTGGCCCCGAACGCCCGGTAGGCGTCGCGCCATGCCTCCACGTGCGGGTCGGCGGCATCCGCCTTCGCGGCGGCCTCGGCCAGCCACCCTTCCGACGCCTCGTCGCCGGGCCCGTTCGCCAGCCCTTCGGCGGTCATGACGAGCACGGCGAAGTCGGGACGCAGTTCCCGAACCGCCTCGTCCACGGCAACCCGTTCCAGCACCCCGAACCCTCCAAACGGTCACTTTAATGAAATCTACATACCACTATACCGACCGCCAGGGCCGGGGCGCGGGGACGCCACCGCGGTCGCTGGGCGCGGCGGGACAGGACTGCGAGAAACTGGTCGCGCGGTGCGGGCGTCGCACGCGTTGGACGTGCTCGGCCAAGGTCGGAGACGCCTCGACCGGCCGGGCGGCCGGGCGACGCGGACAGGCGCGGGAGGGTGATGAGCGAGCAGGAGGCGATCGGGGAGGCCGTGGCGCGGACCGTCCGCGCACTGCGGGCCGGCCACGGGTGGAGCCTGGACGAGCTCGCCGGACGCGCCGGGGTGAGCAAGGGCGTGCTGGTCGGGCTGGAGCAGGGCCGCGGCAACCCGAACCTCGGGACGCTCATCCGCATCTCGGACGCGCTCGGCGTGCCGTTGACGCGGCTCGTGCAGGTGGAGGAGGAGCCGCCGGTGCGGATGTTCCGGCCCGAACGGCACGTCGTCCTGTGGGAGGGCGAGCACGGCGGGACGGGGACGCTGCTGGCGGGCAGCGACCCGAGGCCGTCGCTGGAGCTGTGGCACTGGGTGCTCCTGCCTGGGGAAACGCGGGAGAGCGACGCGCACGTCCCGGGCACCAAGGAGATCGTCTACGTGCAGCAGGGCACGCTGACCCTCGGCGTGGACGGCCGGACGGACCTCGTCGAGCGGGGAGCCGCCGCCGTGTTCGTCGGCGACCGCCCCCACTCCTACGGGAACGCGGGCAAGGACGAGGTTCACTTCGTCCTCGCCGTCCTGGACCTCTGACGGGGGCGGGCGGGTCAGGAGGGTCAGGAGGTCAGGCGGACGGGCATGGCCAGGTAGCGGTAACCGGTGTCGGTCTCGGGCGGGGCTTCCTCGTCCTCCTTCTTGTCAGGGTCGTCCTTCTTGTCGGGGATCGCGGTGAGGAGCGCGGCCTTGGTGGGGCCGGCGCATTCGAGCCTGGCGTACTCGGTGTCGATGCCGGCGAGGCCGTCCAGCAGGTACTGGGGCGCGAAGGCGATGTCGATGTCGTCGCCGGTGAGGGACGCGGCGAGCGCTTCGTTGGCGCGGGCGGAGTCGCCGGTGGCCGCGCGGATGCGGACCTCGTCGGCCGTGAAGCCCAGGCGGACGGGGGTGCCGCGCTCGGTGACGAGGGCGGCGCGTTTGATCGCCTCGACGAACGGGGCGACGCGGATCTCGGCGACGGACGACCAGGTGCCGGTGAGCCGGGACCTGTAGTTGATGTACTGGTCGTCAAGGAGGCGGCTGGTCATGCTGCGGCCGCCGCCGGAGACGCCGATGAGCGTGTCGGCGGTGCCGCCGAGGTTGATGGCGACCTCCGCGCCGCGTTTGATCGACTTGGCGGTGTCGGCGAGGGTGCGGGCGGGGACGACGACGCCGGCGGTGAAACCGGGATCGTCGGGCGACCAGGTCAGCTCGCGGGCGGCGATGCGGTAGCGGTCGGTGCAGGCGAGCCACATCGTGTCGCCCTCGATGTCGATGCGGACGCCGGTGAGCATGGGCAGGGTCTCGTCGCGTCCGGCGGCGGGGGTGACCTGGGCGACGGCGGTGGCGAACAGGTCGCCGGGGACGGTGCCCGCGCGGGCGGGCGGCTCGGGGAGGGTGGGGTAGTCCTCGACGGGCATCGTGAGCAGGCCGAACTCGGCCGGGCCGCAGCGGACCACGACCTCGGAGCCCTTCGTGAAGACCTCTACCGGCTGCGGCGGAAGGTTGCGGACGATGTCCGACAGCAGGCGGCCGGGGACGAGGGCGCGGCCCGGCTCGGTGACGTCGGCGTCCTCCCGGGCGTGCGCGGACACCTCGTAGTCGAACCCGGCGAGGGTGAGTTCGCCCTTGTCGGTGACCTCGACCAGCATGCCCGCGAGGACGGGCAGGGCAGGGCGCGTCGGCAGCGTCCGCGCCGCCCACGCGACGGCGTCGGCGAGCGTCTGCCGGTCGACTCGGAACTTCACCTCGATCAGCCTCCAACGGTGAACGGCTACGTGGAGCACGTTAGCCGCCGCCTCTGACAGCCGGTCAGAAAAGTGTCGTCACCCCGCCGCTGGTGCTGGTCTTGCGCTCGAAGTCGAGAAGGTATCGCTTGCGGTCGAGGCCGCCGCCGTAGCCGGTGAGGGAGCCGGTGGAGCCGACGACGCGGTGGCAGGGGACGACGACGCCGACCGGGTTGCGGCCGTTGGCGAGGCCGACCGCGCGGGACGCGGAGGGGCTTCCGATCTCGACGGCGAGCTCGCCGTAGGTGATGGTCTCGCCGTAGGGGACCTCCTGGAGCGCCGCCCAGACGCGCTGTTGGAAAGGCGTCCCGTGGAGGGCCAGCGGCACGTCGAACTCGGTCAGTTCGCCGGCGAAGTAGGCGCTGAGTTGGGCGGCGACGGTCGCGAAGGGTTCGCTGTCCGCGTCGGCGAGTGCGCCGAAGGTCTCCTCGGAGGGGAGGTGCCGCTGCTTCTCCATGTAGAGCCCGGACAAGGTCAAGGCACCGTCTGTGGCCACCAAGGTGAGAGGGCCGACGGGGCTGTCCAGGACGACGTGTGTAGGCATGAGGTTCCTCAGTGAGTGGGGAGCAGGTTGATGGGGTGGTCGCCCGTGGCCCACAGGTACTGGACGGCGTACGCCCGCCAAGGGCGCCACTGGGCGGCACGCCGGGTCAGGGCTGCCGGGGTGGCCGGCAGGTCGAGGGTCTTGGCGGCGGCCCGGATTCCGAGGTCGCTTGGGATGAAGGCGTCCGGGTCTCCGAGAGCACGCATCGCGATGGTCTCGATGGTCCACGGGCCGAAGCCGGGTAGCTCGGACAAGCGCGCGCGGGCTTCTTCCCAGTCGCTCCCTACGCCAAGGTCGATCGCACCGGTCGCGAGTCCGTCGACGAGGGTGAGAAGGGTGGTGCGTCGGGTTTTCGGGAACGCGAGCGTCTCCGGGTCAAGCTCCGCCAATGCGGACGGCGTCGGGAAGAGGTGCGTGAGCCCGCCGTCTGGATCGTCTATGGGTTCGCCGTAGGCGGCGACCAGGCGTGAAGCATGTGTGCGGGCTGCGGCCGTCGACACCTGCTGCCCCAGGACGGCTCGCACGGCGAACTCGGGGGCGTCCACGGTGCGGGGTACACGTCGTCCCGGAGCCTTGTCTACCAGCGGGGCGAGGACGGGGTCGCTGCGGAGCAGGTCGTCCACCGCGACGGGATCGGCGTCTAGATCGAGCATCCAGCGGCAGCGGCTTATCGCGATCGTGAGGTCGCGCAGGTCGGTGAGGCTGAGCGTGCAGGCGACGTGGTCGGGCTGGGGCCGGAGGGTCGCGATGCCATGTCCGTGGGGGAGCCGCATAGCGCGGCGGAACGAACCGTCCCGCCACTCCTCGACGCCTGGGACGGCGGTGGCCGTGAGGTGGCCGAAGAGGTTGTCCGGGCAGAGCGGCGCACGGAACGGGAGCCGCAGGGACAGCGCCCCTGAACCGGCGGGCGGATGCCCTTTGGCGACACGTTCGCGCAACCCGGTTGGAGTAAGCGCGAACACGTCGCGGACGGTGTCGTTGAAGGCGCGGATACTGGCGAACCCCGCCGCGAACGCGACATCGCCCATAGGGAGGGAAGTCGTTTCGATGAGGAGTCGTGCTGTCTGAGCACGCTGGGCTCGTGCTAGAGCAAGTGGGCCGGCTCCCAGTTCAGCATTGAGCTGGCGTTCGATCTGGCGTGTGCTGTAGCCGAGCCGTCCCGCGAGGCCGGTCACGCCTTCGCGGTCGACGACACCATCGGCGATAAGGCGCATGGCCCGCGCGACGACGTCCGCTCTGTGATTCCACTCGGGCGAGCCAGGGGACGTGTCAGGCCGGCATCGCTTGCAGGCGCGGAATCCTGCCTGCTGCGCTGCGGCGGCGCTGGGATAGAAGCGCATGTTCTCGCGCTTGGGCGGGGCGACCGGGCAGCTCGGACGGCAGTAGATCCCGGTGGTCACCACACCGCCGAAGAACCATCCGTCGAAGCGGGCGTCCTTCGACTGGACGGCCCGTACGCACCTTTCCACGTCCTCGTGCATGCACCCAGCATCGCCGATGGCGATACGTCCTCACTAGCGAGAAAACGACATCATCATCGACGGCACTACGATCGTCCCTTTGAACAGCGGGAGGGAAAACGTGGAGCACCTGCCTCGGCGACAACTCCGAATGCCGCTTCGAGTCTGTTTCGCTGATGCTCGAATACCAGTCGCACGAGTACGAGTTGGGCATGGACGGCGGGATCGAGCAGGCCGAACAGAACTTCCGCGAGGGCGTCTCCGGCCCGGCACCCGACGACGAGGGCGCTCGGCCGCTGCCGGGCGTCGGCGACGAGGCGACCATCGTCACGTCCACCCACGGCGACCCGAATCGCGTCACCCAGGTCCAGATCTCCGCGCGCAGGGGCAACGTCAACATCTGGCTCTCCTACACGCCCAGGCTGGAAGGCAGGGACTCCATGGAGGAGGCCGTCGCGCTCGCCGAGCGCCTCGCCCGCACCGCGGCCGACAGGGTGGTGCTCGACTGACCCGGGGTGGTGCTCGACTGACCCGAAGCGGTGCTCGACTGACCCGGTGCTCGACTGACCGGGGTCGTTCTCGATGACCGGGGATGACGTCCCAGGTAATCGATCTTCCGTCGCGACGTTGGCAACGTAGTGGTCACCGGGGGCCGAACCCGGGTGATCAGACGGGAGCCATGAAATGAGCGATGTTCAGCAGCGGGTCGAGCGCTACCTGGCGATCTGGAACGAGACCGACCCGGCCGCGCGGCGGGCGGCGATCGACGAGCTGTGGACGGAGAACCCCGTCTACGTCGACCCGCTCGGGGTGGCCGAGGGGCGGGACGCGATCGACGCGTTCGTCGGCGCCGCGCAGCAGCAGTTCCCCGGCCTGGTGTTCCGCCCGGCGGGCACCGTGGACGCCCACCACAACGTGGCCCGCTTCACCTGGGAGCTCGGCCCGGAGGGCGGGGAGGCGATCGTCGTCGGTTTCGACGTGGCGGTGTTCACCGAGGACGGCCGCTTCGACCGCGTCCACGGCTTCCTCGACAAGGTGCCCGCCTGAGACGACCGGCGGCGTGCCGGAGCCGTCCGGCACGCCACCGATCGTTCAGAGCCGGCGTACTCAGAGCTGGCGTGGTTCAGAGCTGGCGTAGCGCCCCGCCGTCCACCGTCCATTCGGCGCCCGTGACTTGGGCGGCCAGGGGCGACAGCAGATAGGCGATGACCCGCGCGACGTCCTGCGGAGTGCCCAAACGTCCGGCAGGGAGGCGTCGCTCCTCGCGGACGAACCGCTCTATGGCGTCCTCTACCGGCAGCCCGTACTGGACGGCCAACTGGTCGGCGAACCCTCCGGGCTCGTCCCAGAGTCGGGTTCGTGTAGGGCCAGGCGTGACGATGTTGGAGCGGATGCCACAGCGGCCGAACTCCCCCGCGAGCGTCTTGGACACCGACAACAGGGCCGTCTTGGACGCCGCATAGTCGACCAGGGGCGTGTCAGGGAAACGCCCGGCCTCGCTGGAGATGTGGACGATGCTTCCCGCTCCCTGGTCGATCAGGGCGGGGAGCGCGGCACGCGCCATGCGGACGGCCGCGTGGAAGTTGAGTTCGAAGGTGGCGTGCCACTGCTCGTCGGTGACGTCGAGGAATCCGATCCGGGATACGAGGGCTCCGGCGTTGTTCACCAGGCCGTCGAGCCGTCCATGCCGTTCGAGGGCGATGTCCACCACGCGCTGGGCGGCGGCGGGGTCGGTGAGGTCGGCGGCGACGTCGGAGGAGGTGCGCGCGACGCCGACGACGTGGGCGCCTTCGCCGACGAGCAGCCGGGCGGTCGCCTCGCCGATCCCGGCGGACGCGCCGGTGACGACGAAGACCTTGCCGTCGAGTTCGAGATCCATGGTGCTGCCCTTCAGGCACGGCGGAGGAACGAGCCCACGAGGGCCGCTCCGGCGAGGACGATCGCGACGTTCACCGCGGTCGCGGCGTGGACGCCGCCGAGGACGGACGTGTTCGCGGTGGCCACCGCGCTCATCACGGGGATGCCGAGGGTGATGGCGACCTGCTGCGTCATGGTGGCGAGGCCGGTCGCGAGGCCCTGCTCGCCGTCCGGCAGCCCGGACGTCGCGATCCCCATGAACGCGACGATCGCGACGAGGTTCCCGAATCCCCCGATCGCGGTGGCGGCGAGCAGCAGGCCGAGCCCGCCGCGCGACTCGCCGAGACCGAGCAGCGCGGCCGTCGCGGCGGCCTGCAGGACGAGCCCGGAGACCAGGGTCGTCCGGCCGCCGAGCCGGCCCATGATCCGGGGCGCGGCGACCCCGCCGGCGAACGTCCCGGCGCCGAGGATGCCCAGCGCGAGGCCGGTGGCGAGCGGCGAGAAGTCCAGGACCTGCTGCAGGTAGAGCGTGAGCAGGAACACGAGCGACGTTTCGGTGGCGAAGGCGACGAATCCGCCCACGTTGCCCCAGGTGACGGTCCGGCGGGTCAGGACGTGCACCGGCGCGAGCGGAGCCGGCGAGCGCCGCTCGACCAGGACGAACGCGACGAGCAGGGCGGCGGCGGCCACGAGCGCGGCGACCGCGGGCGCGGTCCAGCCCCGCGATCCGGCCGTCGTGATCCCGTACACGAGGGCGAGGAGGCCGCCGGTGACGGTCACCGCGCCCGGAACGTCCAGCTTCGCCCCGTCCCGGGCCCGGCTCTCGGTGACCACCGCGGGCGTGACCGCGAGGATCAGCACCGCGACCGGCACGTTGACCAGGAACGCCCAGCGCCAGCTCAGCAGGTCGGTGAGCACCCCGCCGAGGATCGCGCCGACGGTGAACCCCGCCGACATCAGCGCGCCGCTGAGCCCGAGTGCACGCGTCCTGAGCGGCCCTTCCGGGAAGGACGTGGTGAGCAGCGACAGGGCGGCCGGCGTGGCGATCGCCGTGGCCAGCCCTTGCAGGACCCGCCCGAACAGCAGCATCGCCGGTGACATGGCCAGCCCGCCGACGAGGGACCCTCCGGCCAAGAGAGCCATTCCTGCGAGCAGCATCCGGCGCCGTCCGAACAGATCGGCCACGCGACCGAACAGGAGCGTGAAACCGGCGGCGGGGAGAGCGAACGCCGTGGCGATCCACTGAAGGCCGTCCAGGCTGAAGCCCAGTCCCCTGCCGACGACGGGCAACGCCACGTTCAGGATGGAGAAGTCGATGGCGAGCATGAACTGCGCGCCGAGAAGAAGGGTCAGTACCAGCTTGTGCCGCGACGACATCCGCTCGATGGGAGCGGAGACTGCGGTGGTGAGTGCGGTCATGCAGGAGACCATCGCTGCTTAGGACGCGCCTACCCAGCCCCCGCTCGTTCGTACTACTCCCAGTAGCAGGCTTAGGAACCTGGGAGGGACGGCGAACTTGGCTCCGTGGCGTGAAGGCCGTCCGGTAGCGATCTTCCTAGGCTCGACAGCGTCCGGCCTGATCGACCAGAAGGATCCCCCATGCGTGGCCAGTTCTTTGCCCTCGCCGTAGCCGCGGTCAGCGTGACCGCGCTGAGCGCCTGCGATGTCGCCTTCGGATCGACATTCGAGGACGACGCCTCGTTGAAGGGAAAAGTCACCTCGGTGCAGTTGGACGACATCGGGTCCGGCCGTGTGACCATCCGCGGCGGAGCTTCCGTGGCGTCCCTCCATCGTTCCGTGAAGTACCACGGTGACAAGCCGGCCGGGCCGACGCACCGGATCGAGAACGGCGTGCTGAAGCTGCGCGGCTGCGGCTCGCGCTGCTCGGTGCGCTACACGCTCGATCTGCCGGCCGGCCTCCCCGTCAGCGGCAACACCTCCAGCGGCTCCATCGACCTGTCCAGGGTGGGCGCGGTGAACGTGGCGACCAGTTCGGGCTCCGTCCACCTGGAAGACGTCGCCGGTCCGGTCAAGGCGAGGACGTCCAACGGCAGGATCGAGGGAAGCGGGCTCAAGGGCGGCGGCGTCGACGCCCAGACCTCCAACGGAAAGATCGCCCTGACGCTCGCGACGCCGCAGGACGTCCGTGCGAAGACCTCCAACGGTGAGGTCACGGTCACCGTCCCGGCGGGGCGGTACCGCGTGACCACGCGCACCGGCAACGGCGACCGGAAGATCGGCGTCCCGAACGACGCGTCGGCCCCGCACTCGCTCGACCTGACCACCAGCAACGGCGACATCACCGCGAAACAGGCCGGATAGCCTCGGCCGCATGGCGCGCAACGGTGAGCTCGGCGAATTCCTGAAGTCGCGGCGGGCGCGGCTGCGGCCCGAGGACGCCGGCGTCCCCTCCTACGGGACGCGGCGGCGCGTGCCCGGGCTGCGGCGGGAGGAGCTCGCGCAGCTCGCCGGCGTCAGCGTCGCGTACTACATCCGGCTGGAGCAGGGGACGGCCGACGGCGTCTCCGCCGAGGTCCTGGACGCGGTCTCGCGGGCGTTGCGGCTGGACGGCGACGAGCACGCCCACCTGCACCGCCTCGCGCATCCGCCGCGCCGGGCGCCCGGCACCGGACCGCCGCGCCTGCGCGCCCCGCTCCAGCACCTGCTCGACTCGATCACGCACGCGCCCGCGTACGTCGTCGGCCATCACACGAACGTCGTCGCCTGGAACCGGCTCACCGCCGCCGTGTTCGTCGACCTCGCGAGCGTCCCGGCGGACGAGCGGACCTGGTCGCACCAGATCCACCTGAACGACGACTACAAGGCCCGGCTGGGCGCCAACTGGCCGACGGTGGCCGCACGCAACGCCGCCTATCTCCGGTTCCGTTCAGCCCAGGACCCGGACGACCCGGACCTGCGCGCGGTCATCGACTGCCTGCGGGAGAGGAGCCCGGAGTTCCATCGGATGTGGTCGGCGCACCACGTCGCTGATCTGACGCACGGCGAGGCCCGTATCGAGCACCCGGACGTGGGACGGCTCGTCCTGCCCTACGAGACCCTGCACCTGCCCGGCGACCCCGACCTCAGCCGCCTGATGCTCTACGCGGCCGAACCGGGCTCGCCCTCCGAGGCGGCTCTTCACAAGCTGGCCGAGACGTCCACCTGCCGCTCCAGCGCCGACCTCGCCGACCCTGGTGCGGCCGCTCCAGCCTGACGCGCCATCGGGTCGAGTCCGGACGGCGGTGTATCACCGGCTCACTGGACCGCCGTACGGAAGTGGGCCTCGCGGTCGAGGGTCGCGAGGGCCGTGTTCAGCAAGGCGATCACGGCGAGACCGATCGCGGCGGCGGTGTGGCCGACGCCGTAGAGGGCCAGCGCGCCGGAGCCGAACACGACGGCCTTCACCAGCAGGACGAGCGGCAGCGCGACCTTGAACCGGGCGCGCGGCGCGGCGAGCAGGCCCCACAGGACGATCGCCGCCGCCGGCGCCGCGAGGCCGAGGACGACGTTGATCAACAGGTTCCCGCCGGTCGCGAAGCCCCACCACGCGAGCGCGACGATGGCCGCGACCTCCACGAGGAAGGCGAGGCCCTCGTTGACCACATGCAATGGCCCAGGTAGACGCACGCCGATACCGTACTCGGTGTGGACGAGATCTCCTGGCGGGAGGGCGGCCGGGACCATCGCGTCCGCTGGCGGTCGGAGAGCGGCGCGCCCCCGCCCCGCCGCGTCGTGGTCGCCGACGACGAAACCCGCGCGGACCACGCCTACCGGCTGGCCTGCGAGGGCACCGCGCTGCTGTGGCGCGGCGACTTCCAGAACGCGCGCCAACTCCTCCAGGCGATGGCGCGCCGTATCGACCGTCCTCCGCGCCGGCGTAAGGGGAAGCCTCAACCGTCCCAGGTTCAGGCTTTTCACCTTTATCGTCAGGCACGAGCCCAGCGCGCGCGGACGCTAGGCATGCTTCTCATACCTGTCGACCCGGGACATGTCATCCCGCTACGTCGGGCACCATCCGTTCAGGACGCCTGCACGGAGGCTCATGGGCCGGACGATCAGCCCTACGTCACCTCGCTGCGTGAACTGCTCGGGCTGATCGGCGCGCATGAATGGCGCGAGAAGGGCGTGCCCGTTCCCGCGCTTGGCGGCGACCGCGTCCATCCTCATTACGGGGTCTTCTCTCCGGTCCGAGGGGAGTACGTAGACCTGGTCGGCGAAGCCCCGCTTCCGCCGACGAAGACGGCGTTCGACATCGGAACCGGCACAGGCGTCCTGGCGGCGGTTCTGGCCCGCCGCGGCGTGGAACGCGTCGTCGCCACCGACCTCGACCCGCGCGCGCTTGCCTGCGCCCAAGAGAACGTCAACCGGCTGGACGTTGCGAAGCAGGTCGAGGTCGTCCAAGCCGACCTGTTCCCGCAAGGACGGGCCGGGCTCATCGTCTGCAACCCGCCGTGGGTTCCCGCCAAGCCGAGCTCTCCCCTCGAACACGCCGTCTACGATCCGTCCAGCCGGATGCTCCGAGGCTTCCTCGCCGGTCTCGCCGACCATCTGGAACCGGATGGAGAAGGCTGGCTGATCCTGTCCGACCTGGCCGAACACCTCGGGCTCCGCACCCGCGACGACCTGCGCACGCTGTTCGAATCGTCCGGCCTGCAGGTCGCCGGCAGGCTCGACGCCAAGCCCGTCCACCCCCGGGCCGCCGACCGGGACGACCCCCTCCACGCGGCCCGCGCCGCCGAGACGACGTCCCTCTGGCGCCTCCGCCGCTGACCTGCGGCGTATCGCCCACGAGGAGCAAGTCTCACGTGTGGCTGCGGTGGGCGGTTTCGGGGCCGATGACGCGGAGGAGGGCGAGGGCGTCGGACGTCGCGGTGCCGGGAGGCGGGGTGAACACGACGAGGCGCTGGTCCTCGGCCGGCGTCAGCAGGACCTCCGCGTCGAACTCGATCGGCCCCACCTGGGGATGCAGCACCCTCATCCGGGCGGTGCGGCGGACGGCGACCTCATGGCGTTCCCAGAGCCGGGTGAACTCGTCGCTCGCCTCGCGGAGCCGCCGGACGAGCGACCGCGCCGGTCCGTCGGAGCCCCGGCGGGCGACGGCGGCGCGCAGGTCGGCGACGTGCAGGCGGCTGTAGTGCTCGTGCTCCTCCGGCGGGTACGCCTCCCGGACGAACGGGTCACTGAACCACCGCCAGACGATGTTGCGGTCGGCCCCGTCCACGGTGCAGACGCAGCCGAAAAGGGATTCGGCCGTGGCGTTCTGCACGAGCAGGTCGCCGAGGTCCCCGATGATCTGCGCGGGCGTCTCCTCCAGCCGGTCGAGGAGGTGGAGCAGGCCCGGCCGGACGTGCTCCCCGGCGAACGGCCCGGCGGGCGGGCGGTGCCCGGCGAGTACGTACAGGTGGTCGCGTTCGTCCCGCGTCAGCCGCAGCGCGCGGGCGAGCGCGGCGAGGAGCTGGGCGGACGGCTGCGGGCTGCGCGCCTGTTCCAGGCGCATGTAGTAGTCGGCGGACATGCCCGCGAGCTGCGACACCTCCTCGCGGCGCAGCCCCGGCGTGCGCCGCCGCGGCCCGGACGCCAGGCCGACGTCGTGCGGGCGCAGCCGCTCCCGCGAGCGACGGAGGAAGTCGGCGAGGTCGCGGCGGTCCATGTCCATGCCTCAATGATCCGCGCTCGCGGCCCGGCTGAGACTGGGACCGCCTGTCCTAGCCAGAGCGGTCCGCTCCTCACCCGGGCCGCCCGCTGGCAGCGTCGAGGCCATGACGAACCTCACCGTTGGAAACGCCCGGATCACCTACCGGACGGAGGGCTCCGGACCCGCAATCGTCCTCGTCCACGGCGCGGGCCCCGGCTCGGTCATGTGGGACGCGCTCGTCGGTAGCTTCACCGACCGCAACACGGTCGTCCTGCCCGACCTGGCCGGCTCCGACCCCGCCGAGGACGGCGGCTCGCCGCTGACCATCGAGGCGCTCGCCGCCCAGGTCATCGCCGTGATCGAGGACACCGGCGCCGCCCCGGTCGACCTGGTCGGCTTCTCGCTGGGCGCGCCGACGGCCGCCGCCGCGGCCGCGCTGCGCCCCGACCTCGTCCGGCGCCTGATCCCGATCGCGGGGCTCGCGCACGGCGGCGACGAGTACCTCCAGCAGCTGATCGCGCTGTGGCTCGCTCTCGCCGGCACTCCCGAAGGCTTCGGGCGGCTGGGGGCGGTCACCTCCTTCAGCCGCCGTTTCCTGAACGAGATCGGGCACGAAGCGGCCGAGCAGTCCCACGGCTTCATGCGTCCCACGGACGGCATGCAGCGCCAGCTCGACCTGGTCCGGCGACTCGACGTCCGGGAGCTGCTCCCGAAGATCGAGGCGCCGACGCTCGTCGTCGGCTGCACCCGTGACCAGACGGTTCCGGTCGAGAACCACCGGGAGGTGGCCGCGCTCATCGAAGGCAGCGAGTACACCGAGTTCGACAGCGGGCACGTCCTGATGGCGGAGCGGCCGGACGAGTTCGTGAAGCTCGTCCGGAGCTTCCTCGACCGCCCCTAGGCGATCGTCGTCATGGGCGCGACCGACGCCCTCGGTCGCGCCCTCGCCTCCCGGTCTCAGGCTTCCGCGACCTCCCAGATCGGACGGGCCTGGACCCGCGATATGCGCCAGCCGTCCGGCGTCCGGGCGGCCTCCAGTTCGTAGCGTTCGCCCAGCAGGCGCGGCCCGCCCTCGTTCGCGAAGACGACGAGGAGGTTCGCGCTGATCGCGGCCTTGGCACCGTCCACGTCGACGAGCGGATCGGTGATGAAGTGCTGGGTCGGCACCGCGTGGTTGCGGCGCGCCTGATCGATGAGAGCGTCGACGCCCTTCGCGACGCCGCCGGGGGTGTGCGCCTCCGCGTCTTCGGTGAAAAGGTCGCGCCCGTCCCCGGGGCTCTTGTCGTCCAGCCACCGCCCAAGGCGGCTGGCCAGTGTGGACAGCTCCTGACGATCGTCCATGACCGTCCTTTCGTTGGCGCAATCAACGTTGGACCAGCCAACAATATACTTCGTTGGCGTTCCCAACAAGCCGTAGGATGAGCGGCATGACGACGGCCGAAGCCCGGACGCCCGCGCGACTCCGGCACGCCCCGAGCTGGCTGATCAACCTGGTCTCGGCGCACAGCCACCGCCTGGTCGGCGCCGGCTTCGCCGCCGCGGGCGCCCGCGGCTACCACTACCGGCTGCTCGCCGCCCTCGACGAGTACGGCCCGTCCAGCCAGGCCACGCTCGGCCGCCACACCGGGATCGACCGCAGCGACGTCGTCGCCGCGCTGAACGAGCTCGCCGCCAAGGAGCTGATCGACCGCTCCCCCGACCCGTCCGACCGGCGCCGCAACATCATCACGCTCACCGCGGACGGGTCCCGCCACCTCCAGGAGCTTGACGAGGTGCTCGCCCGCATCCAGGACGACCTTCTCGCCCCGCTCACACCACCCGAACGCGAGCAGCTCACCGGGCTGCTGACCCGCCTCGCCGACCACCACGCCAAGAGCCGATGACCGATCGCGCACGCGTGGCGCCCGACCATGGGCCCGCCTCGAAAGGAGCCGCCATGCCGCCCGCCATCCGGCTCGTGGAACTGCCGCCCGCCGCGATGACCGCGCTGCTGGACACCGACCTGCCGCGCGCCACCGCCGCCGCCGGAATCCCCCTCACCGGCTACTTCACCACCGACGAGGCGAAATCGCTCTGGCGATTCCGCCTCGCGCAGCTCGACCGCGACCCGTCCCACGCCCCCTGGATCGTGCGGGCCGCCGTCGCCGAACCGGAAGAGCACGTCGTCGGCCACGCCGGCTTTCACGGGGCGCCCGAGAAGGGCACGGTCACGATCGCCTACTCCGTCGACCCGGCCCACCGCCGCAAGGGCTACGCCCGCGCGATGCTCGCCGCCCTCCTGGAACGCGCCGCCGCCGAACCGTCCGTCACGACCGTCCGCGCGACGATCAGCCCCGACAACGAGGCGTCGCTCGCCACGATCGCGGGCCACGGCTTCGTCCACATCGGTGAGCAATGGGACGAGGAGGACGGCCGCGAACTGGTCTTCGAACGCCCCGCCCGCTGAAGCGACGCGAGAACCGGAGGACACGCGATGTCGCCACCGCCGAACCCGACGCTGGAGCCACTGAAGCCCCTCATAGGCGAATGGACGATCGAGGTCCCCCAGTTCGGGGAAGGCCAGGCCCGAGCGACGTTCGAATGGCACGACGGCGGCGCCTTCCTGCGCATCCGGACCGAGGCCCCCGCCCCCGTCCCGTCCTCCACGCAGCTCATCAGCCGGGACGACTCGACCGACGTGTACACCGTCCTCTACTACGACTCGCGCGGCGTGTCCCGCGTCTACGAGATGTCCTTCGACGGGGAAGTCTGGCAGTTGTGGCGGAACGCTCCCGGCTTCGACCAGCGTTTCTCCGGAACGCTCAGCGACGACGGCCGCACCATTCACGCCGCCTGGGAGAAGTCCCTGGACAACGCGACCTGGGAACACGACTTCGACCTGATCTACACCAAGTCCCCCGCTTGATCATTTCCCCTCCTTCAACAGGGAGGCGGCCCGGCGAGCGGCACCCGGATCGGCGGCGGCAAGCGCTCCGAGCAATTCGTCAACGTCCGAGACGGAAACGGACGCCTTCCAGGTCCCGCCCTCTTCCCGCGTGATCGTCCACCCTGGGAAGAGGTGCTGAAGCAGCAGCAGAATGACGGGCATGCTCATCGTCTCCGCCGTGGCCCGAGTCAGCGAAGCCTGGCCCACGTGACCTTTCCGCCCTCGTTGAGGGGCCGCACGCCCCAGGCCTGCACCAGCTGCGCCATGAGCAGCAGCCCCCGGCCCGACGTCGCCGCCTGGTCCGCCGCCCGGATCACGGGACGCCCCTCACCGGCGTCCCACACCTCCACCGCCACGGGCCCGTCGCTCTCGTCACGGAACACCCGCACGACGATCGGCCCCTCCCCGTGCCGGTACGCGTTCGTGACCAGCTCGCACACCACGAGCCGTCCCACGTAGTCGTCGTCGATCCCCCATTCCGCGAACCGCTCGGCGAGGAAGCGCCGCGCGCGACGGGGAGCGTCATCCGTCGGCTCCAGAACGATCGTCGGGACCTCTGGGGCCAAGGCCGGTGCTGTCATCAGGAATCACCTCGGGCACTCTCTGCAATTTCCTGTAACTGAGCGTTGCCTGCGAGATGATGGACGGGAGACACAAAGCACGTGGTCGCGGGCATCATTGCGACTCTGCGTTCATCGCCGTTCATCATTCGGTCATCACCGGTCGGAGGAAGACGACATGCCGCAACGCCCCAAGCGCCTCACCCCCTCGCGCGGCCCACTGGACCTGTTCGGCTCCGAGGTACGGCGCTACCGCGAGATGGCGAGCCTGTCCCTCGCCCAGCTCGCTGATCAGATCCCGTTCTCCGCCTCCACGATCGGCGAGATCGAGCGCGGCGAGTCCGGCTGCGACCGGGTCTTCGCCGAACAGTGCGACCGGGTGCTGGACACCCGCGAGGCCCTCGCCCACCTGCACGACGGCCTCTTCGACGGCCGCTCCGCCGCCTTCCCGGAGCACTTCGCCGACTGGCCAGATTACGAGTCCCAGGCCGAGACGATGCGAGCCTATGAACCACTCGTGATCGACGGCTTGTTACAGACGCCGAGCTATGCCGAAGTGCTCCTGTACGGCGACCAGAAAGCAGTGCAGGGCCGGTTAACTCGGCAAGCCATTCTCGCCAGGGACGAACCAGCTCCGCCGAGATTGATATACATTCTCCCGGAACGGGTGCTGCGGTCACGCGTCGGGACCTCCGAGGTGATGTACGACCAGCTTCACCGGATCGCCGACGCCGTATCGCCGCGCTTGTCCGTCCAGGTGATCCCGGACGGTGCCCCACATCCAGGCAACTTGGGAGCGTTCAGAATCGCGACCCTGCCGGGAAACTCGCGAATCGCTTACACTTCGTCCGAGCCTCAAGGCAAGATCTTGGATGGGGCGTCTGACATAGAACGGCTACACGAGCGGTTCGCGGACATCGCCACCTATGCGCTACCGGCAGAGCTGTCGGTGGGGCTGATCAGGGAGATTGCAGACGAAGTATGGAAGCCATGACCCCTCGCCTCGCATGGCGGAAGAGCAGTCACAGCAGTTCACAGGGAGACGCCTGCGTCGAACTGGCCGACTTCGGCGAAACCGTGGGCGTCCGAGATTCCAAAGACCCCAACGGCCCCAAGCTAACCATCACGCGCGACGGCTTCCGTACTCTGCTGGCAGGCATCAAGCGCTGAACCGGTGCACAACGGAGGACCGATGGAAGACCTGATCACTCGGCCACTGTGGAAGAAGTCGAGCTACTCCGGCAGCGACGGAGGACATTGTGTTGAGCTTGCCCGGCTAACGGGGGCCGTCGGTGTCCGCGACAGTAAGGACCCGCACGGACCCAAGCTGCTCGTCACCCGCAACGAGTTCGCAGCTCTACTCACGGCCTTGGGGCGCTAACACATCGAGCACCATCCCAACGTCCTGACGGCGAACGCCAGAAGGAGATGGAAGCCATGACCGCTCGCCCCGTGTGGCGCAAGAGCAGTTACAGCAGCTCACAGGGAGACCACTGCGTCGAACTGGCCGACCTCGGCGAAACCGTGGGCATCCGAGACTCCAAAGACCCCAACGGCCCCAACGGCCCCAAGTTGACCATCACGCGCGACAGCCTCTGCGTCCTGATGGCGGACCTGAAGCGCTGAACCGGTGGACAGCGGAGGAGTGATGGAAGACCTGACCCCCGAGATCGTGATCTGAGCCGGTAGCGGCGGGTTCGTAACGCAGGACAGCCGCACGATGATCTTCGAGTTGTGACGCAAGAAGAATCGTGCCTGCTGCGCCGACCCTGGCGGTCTGCGCCATCACCTGCGTCCACACCCGCACCACCGCCGGCAGACCTCCAACGCCCGCCGTCCCCGACGATCTGCCGCCGCCCTCCTGCTCTGAGCAGGCGGCTTTCATGGTCGAACCAGGACGACTTCCCCATCAAGCAACGCGAGAGCTGACGAAACTCCCTCTCAGGAGTCGGCGGTGGTCCGGCTTCGTTCAGCAGCGATGTTCATCAAACGGCGTACTGGTTCGCCCTGGTTTCAGCACGGACAGGTGGTAGCGCAGCAAGCGGCTCTCGTAATCGTGGAAGCCCTCCACCGCCCGGCGGGACATGGCGTCCTGCTGCCATATGCCGGTTTCCCGTACGCAGACGGCTCGTTCATTTCGTCTCGCCAGAAGGTGGTCTTGTCCGTAGTTTGATGATCGCGTGGAGAGCCGGAGGGAGCGAGGCGTTGTGGTGAGGGTGCTGTCTGGGCGGTATGAGCTTCTGGAGCCTTTGGGGCGGGGCGGTATGGGGGTTGTGTACCGGGCACGCGATCGGGAGCTGGAGCGGATCGTGGCGGTCAAGGTGCTGCCGGCGGAGATGCTGCGCGATGAGGGCTCCCGGGCCCGGTTCCGCCGGGAGGCGCGGGCGGTGGCGAGCCTGTCGCATCCCAACATCACGGTCGTCTACGACATTGGTGAGGACACTAGTGCGGGGGAGGCGGCTCCGTATCTGGTGATGGAGCTGGTGGAGGGCGGGACACTGGCCGATCTGCTGCGCCAGGCGCCGCCTACCCCTGCGGAGGCCGGGCAGATCACGGTGGCGGTCTTGGAGGCATTGGAGCACAGCCACGGGCGGGAAGTGGTGCACCGCGATATCAAGCCCGCCAATATCATGGTCCACCGCACTGGCGGCCGGACCCGGGTGAAAGTGATGGACTTCGGGATCGCCAGGCTCATGTCGGAGACGGCCACCCGGCTGACCGCCACCGGAATGCGGATCGGTACCCCGTTCTACATGTCGCCGGAACAGGCCGACGGCAAGCCCGCCGACGCCCGCTCAGACCTGTACTCCACCGGATGCGTGCTGTATGAGATGCTCACCGGTCGGCCGCCCTTCACCGGGGACTCGCCCACCGTCGTGCTCTTCGGACATCTGCACAAGACCCCGCGACCGCCCTCACAGTTGACCCCGGACCTTGCCCCCTTCTGGGACGAGTTGCTGGCGACCGCGCTGGCCAAAGACCCCGCCCAACGCCACTGCGATGCCACGATGATGCGGCAGGCCATCGAAACCGGCGCAGCGGCCTTCACCACCCAGTCGCCTCCGCCGGCCCCGTCCCCCTCGGCCACCAGGCTTCACGTCCCCACGTCCATCGAACCGGCGCCTGCCGAACCGGAAGCCCAGGCACCCGTCTCTCCCGGTCTCGGGGATCGGGCCGCGCCCGCGACGCAAGACCACGTCGCTGCCGCGCCGCACCAGATCCTGACTCGCCGCCGACTGCTCACCGGACTGGGAGCGGCAGGCCTGGCCGCCGCCCTGCCGACCGCTTACTACACCTTCACCCGGAAAGACACCGCCACCCTCCTCGGCCAGCCCCTCACCGGCCACAACGGCGTCGCCCACTCAGTGGCGATCAGCCCGGACGGCAGAATCCTGGCCGCCGGCAGCGGAGACAAGACCGTGCGGTTGTGGGACGTGGCCACCCGCGCCCTACTCGGCCAGCCCCTCACCGGTCACAACGACGGGGTCTCCTCCGTGGCGTTCAGCCCGGACGGGAAGCTCCTGGCCACTGGCAGCTATGACAAGACCGTGCGGTTGTGGGACGTGGCCACCAACACCTCCATCGGCCGTCCCCTCACCGGCCACGACGGTGTGGTCTCCTCGGTGGCGTTCAGCCCGGATGGCAAAATCCTGGCCGCCGACGGCGACGAAACGGTCCGGTTCTGGGACGTGGCCACCCGCACCTCCAGCGGCCGCCCCCTCACCAACCACAACAGCTCCCTCTCCGACGCAATCACCGCAGTGGCGTTCAGTCCGGACGGCAAAATCCTGGCCGTCGACGATGACGAAACGGTCCGGTTGTGGGACGTGGCCACCCGCACTCCCATCGGTCGCCCCCTCACCGGCCACGACAACTGGGTCTCCGCCGTTGCGTTCAGCCCCGACGGCAAGATCCTGGCCACCAGCAGCAGTGACAAGACCGTGCGGTTGTGGGACGTGGCCGCCCACACCCCCATCGGCCGCCCCCTCACCGGCCACAACGAGTTCGTCCAGTCGGTGGCGTTCAGCCCCGACGGCAAAATCCTGGCCACCAGCAGCGATGACGAGACCGTGCGGTTGTGGGACGTGGCCGCCCGCACCCCCATCGGTCGTCCTCTCACCGGCCACAACGACTGGGTCTTGTCGGTGGCGTTCAGCCCGGACGGCAAAATCCTGGGTACCGGTAGCAGGGACGGCACGGTGCGGTTGTGGCGACTGTGAAGAGATCGGACGGTGGACGAAAGCCAGCCACCCGAAGTCGAGAGTCACACAACAACCGACGGTTTCGATGGTGGGAGCCCGTCAGAGACGTTGCCGCAAGATCAAACAACCCGTCCACGGCGTGCCACGCCGTTCAGTTGTGCACGCCTAGGGTGAACCAAGTGGACACCGAGGCATTGCGATCGTTCATCCGGGCGGCCGAGCTCGGACAGTTGCAACGTGCGGCCGATGAGCTGGACGTGACGCAGCAGGCGGTCTCCAAGAGGATCGCCGCCCTGGAGCGGGAGCTGGGGGTTCGCCTGTTCACCGCAGTCAGGCCGGGCTCCCGGGCTCTTCGGATCGACGTTCTCGGCCTGCGCCATCGACGTGGCGGAGAACGTGTGGATCGGCGCCGGCGCCACCATCCTGCCCGGCGTCAGCATCGGCCGGGACTCCGTGGTCGCCGCCGGCGCCATCGTGGCCGATGACGTCCCGCCGGCGACCCTGGTGACCGGCGGTAAGGCGACCACGCAGCGACAATGGTGACCACGGCCGCCCCACGCCCAGAAACCGGTGAAACTGATCGGCCGCTGTTAGCCTCTCCGGCATGAAGCGGGGATTAGCCGTTTTGGTCGGAATTGCCGTCGCGGTGGGAGTGTCGGCCGGGACGGCGACCGGGCAGCTCTGGGTCGGACGCCAATGGCGGGTCGTCGTGCCCGACCAGGAATACAGCGCGGGCACGGACACCTGGCCGTTCCAGCTTGTGCTTCTTGTCTGGTGTGCTGCCAGTGCCGCTGCTCTGGGCGCGGCCTGTGCCCGCCCGATCCTCGGCGAGGTGTGGTGGCGGTACGCGGCCGTCGTCCCCGCGGGCGTGGGTGCGCTGGCTCCGCTGGAGATGGCGACGTCGTGGGCCGCCGGCGCCGGACTGAGCGCGGACCCGGTGGCCGGAGCGACCAAGGCGATGCTGGTCGGCGCGCTGGTCGGCGCGTGCATCGGCGTCACGGTCCTCGTCCGGCCCGCAGCCGCCAGGTGCCTCGCCGTTTGGGTGGGGTTCGTGTGGCTCTGCGTTGCCGGTGAGGTCGCCCTGGACGATCCCGTGAGACCCGGTGAGAGTGTCGTTCCGGCGCATCCGTTGGGACTGCTGACGCCGTCCCTTGAGGCGGAGGACACCGAGTGGCTCGTAGGGCTGCTGCCACCGGTGCTGCTTGCGGCCGTCCTGGGATGGTGGGTCGCGCGCCGGGGTGAGCGTTGGCCCCTGTACGCGGCGGTGGTCGGTCCGCTACTGATGATCGCTGTGCACGCCGCGGTACCACCGCTGCCTGGCGGTGACAGCGACGGCGACCACTATCTGCTCCGGAGTGACCTGATGGCCTGGGTGCTGGTGACCGCGCTCGGGGCCGGCGTCGCCGCCCTCGGGGCCCTGGTCGGCCGCCGCTGGAGCGGCCGGGACAAGACGTAGCCTGCGGGCCGACGGTGACTCCGGCTGCTGCGCTCACCACGTCCGGTGGCCTGCTGGTCGCGGCCGGGTCGATCGCGGCGTGGACGCCATCGGGCGACGGCACGCTCGACGCGGGCGCGGCCGTCCTCGCCTTCGGCACCGCCTCGGCGCTTCGGAACGGCCGGGCCCTGGCGTCGCGGGCCGTCCCGTCGTCTTAGGACGGCGGGGCTGGGTGGGCTTGCAGCCATTTCTGGGCCCGGGTGCGGGATGCCCGCGACAGCCAAGCGTCCTGGACGATCTCGGCGAGTTCGCGCAGCGTGAGCTCACCGACCCGGCTACCCCGCAGCAGCACCGAGGGATGGCCGTCGAAATGCGGGGTCGTGAAGAACGGCGACGCCTCGTCCTGGACCAGCGCCAGCTTGTCGGACTCGGACGGCACCCAGAACACGATCACGTCCGGGTAGCGCTCTCCCGTGACGGGGTCGACCGCGTCAGGGCGCGGGTTGCGGAAGAACACGAACGACTTGCCCCCGACCTGGTAGACGGGGTTCTCGCGCGACCCGTGCACGGTCGTGACGTGGGGCATGCCCAAGGCCAGTTCGTGCACGTCCTCGACCCGGGCAGGGCGTTCGTCTCCCCGCATGCCCGCAGCGTAACCGAGCGGGCGGAGCCTACGGCACCTCCGCGCCCTGGGTCTGCGCGCCGGAGACCTCGCGCTCGATCTGTTCGAACTGCGCGCCCATCGCCTCGGCGAGCGCTTTGGCGGCCGAGAGCGGGCGCACCATGACGGTGAGGTCGTCGATCAGGCCGTCCCCGTCGAGGTGCAGGAAGTCGCATCCGTGCACCTGGAGCCCGTTCACCGTCGCCTTGAAGATGAGGGCGTGGTCACGGCCGTCCGCGCTGACGATCTCCCGCACGTAGCGGATGTCCTGGAACACCCGCGCGGCGCCCCGCACGATCGCCGCGGTGATCGCCTTTCCCTCGTACGGCTTGAACACCACCGGGCTCGTGAACACGGCGTCGTCCGCGAACAGCGCCTCCAGGGCCGCGAGGTCGCCGGCCTCCACGGCCCTTCGGAACGGATGCATGGGAGCTCCCCCGATAGGAAACTAATTGCCTAGGTGCGGATGACACTAATCGTGCGCTCGATCACTCGTCCAGGGCCGTGCCTCGTGGGGACGGTCACAAAGTTGATTAATGGCCGACACACCCAATGCCGCCAGTACGCTCGGAACATGTCGCTGCGCAACGCGGTCCTGGCCACGCTCCTGGAAGGCGAGGCCTCGGGGTACGACCTGGCGAAGAGCTTCGATGCCGGGGTCGCCAACTTCTGGATGACCACCCCGCAGCAGCTCTACCGGGAACTCGACAAGATGGCGGCGGAGGGCCTGATCCAGGCGCGGGTCGTCCAGCAGGAACGCCGCCCCAACAAACGCGTCTTCTCCCTCACCGTCGCCGGGCGCCGCGCCCTCCACGACTTCACCGCCACCCCGCCGCGCCCCGGCGCGATTCGCGAAGAACTCATGGTTCAGGTGCAGGCGATCGACGCGGGCGACACCCGCGCCGTCATGAACGCCATCCGCGAACGCATGACCTGGGCCGAGTCCAAGGTCGCGCGCTTCGAACGCCTTCGCGCCCGCATCCTGGACGGCCGCACGGAGGAAGAGCACCTCGCCACCGCCGACCGCATCGGCCCCTACCTCACCCTGATGCGCGGCCTGGCGTTCGAACGCGAGAACCTCCGCTGGTGCGAGCAGGCCCTCGCCATACTCAGTCGCCGCACCACCCACCACACCTCGAGGTGAGGTGCCGGCCGGCTACTGGGCCATGTCGACGAAGCGGCTGTAGTGGCCCTGGAACGCGACGGTGACGGTGGCGGTCGGGCCGTTGCGGTGCTTGGCGACGATCAGGTCGGCCTCGCCGGCGCGCGGCGACTCCTTCTCGTAGGCGTCCTCGCGATGCAGCAGGATCACCATGTCCGCATCCTGCTCAATTGACCCAGATTCCCGGAGATCGGACACCATGGGCTTCTTGTCCGTTCGCTGCTCGGGACCTCGGTTGAGCTGCGACAGCGCGATGACCGGGACGCCCAGTTCCTTCGCGAGGAGCTTCAGCGACCGGGAGAACTCCGAGACCTCGACCTGGCGGCTCTCGACCCGCTTGCCGGACGTCATCAGCTGCAGGTAGTCGATGATGACGAGCCGCAGGTCGTGCTGCTGCTTGAGGCGCCGGCACTTCGCGCGGATCTCCATCATCGACATGTTGGGCGAGTCGTCGATGAACAGCGGCGCCTCGGCGACCTCGCTCATGCGGCGGGCGAGGCGCGTCCAGTCCTCGTCTTGCATGGTGCCGGAGCGCATCGCGTGCAGCGCCACCCTCGCCTCGGCGGACAGCAGCCGCATCGTGATCTCGTTGCGCCCCATCTCCAGGCTGAAGAACGCCGAGGTCAGACCGTGCTTGATGGACGCCGCACGGGCGAAGTCGAGCGCCAGCGTCGAGTTGTGCGTCGGGATGCAGGACCGCCCCGCCAGGTACATGTGGTCGTCGTTGTCGACCTGGACGCACCGCACCGGCACGCTCTCCACAGGGCGGACGTCGACGATGTGGCGCGCCTGCGTCTTCCGGTCGACGTCCGCCCGTTGCCGGGCTGCTTTGCGTGCTAGCCGGAACACCGGCTCGGCGGGCGTGAAGCTGAGTTCGTGCGCGGGCTCCCCGGTGGAGTCGGTCGTCAGTTCAACGCGGTGGCCGAGGCTGAGCAGGAGTTCGCGCACCCCTTCGGCCACTCGTGCGGAGGAGAAGACGAGGTCGACACGTCCGTTCGCGGACACGTGTCCGCGAACGTCGAGCAGCCCTGCCAGCAGGGCCCGCCGCTGAGCAGCGGAGGCCCGCAGGTATCGCGACGGGATGTGCTTGCCGTCCAGCAGACCGAGGGAGCCGAGGTGGGGGCTCAACCCGGGCAGGAGGCAGCAGCCCGGAATCGCCTCCGGGACGACCTGCTGACCGGTCGCTTCGATCTGGGCGATGACGTCGCCGTCAAGGCACGTGATCCGGCCGTCTTCGTCCTCTCCGGCACCGAGCCACGCGCCGAGGACGTAGGGGGCGGCGGGCAGATCGGCCTCGGGGAGGTCGAAAGCGGCGGCCACCTCCACCGCATGGACGAAACGCCCCTCGTGCTGGAGGCTCGCGAAGATCTCCTCGGTCGTCAGGATCTGGGAGCTCGCGGTACTCCCCGGACGATCGGCTTGTGGCAGGTGATGGGGCGTGGTGCCGTGGGACGCTCGGTCGCGAGACCCTCCTCCCGCACCGGTCACGCTCGGCGTTTCTGGGGCGTGCGAGGGACTGCACCGGGAAACCCCCGTCCGCTGAGTGCCGGACGGCCCGGCCGCGGAACCCGCCATGGCAGCACGGCGCGGGACTTCGCCGTGGAGTTCGTCCACAAGCACCCGGTGACGCTGGCCGGAAGTGGGGCGGGCCAGACCGAAGGCGACAAGACCGACTTCGTTGGTCGTGCCCAACGTGCCCAGGCCGGCGCCCTCTTCCAGGTGCGTCGTGGTGCGCCACTGGTGCTGGGCGTCGGCGACGATGACCTCGCCGCCGGAGAACTCGACCTCGTAGCAGGGGCGGCCGTGCATCACTTCGGTGGCGGCGACGACGCGGGTCGGCTTGCCGTCGGCTCCGATCAGGAGATCCCCGACCTGGACGTCACCCATCGTCGTCCAACCCGTCGGGGTCGGAAGCGCCGTAGTGACATCGACCGCCTTGCCCATGGCGGGACGGGCGGCGACGACGATCATCTGGCCGGGGTGCAGGCCGTTGGTGAGGGCGTCGAGGTCGGCGAAGCCGGTGGGGCAGCCGACCATCTGGCCGCCGCGGCTGCCGATGGCCTCGATCTCGTCCAGCGCGCCGGGCATGATCTCCGACAGCGCGACGTAGTCCTCACCGGCGCGCTTCTCGGCGATGGCGAAGACCTCCGCCTGGGCGCGGTCGAGCACCTCGTCGGCGTCGGCGCCGTCGGCGGCGTAGCCCATCTGGACGATGCGGGTGCCGGTCTCGACGAGGCGGCGCAGGATCGCGCGCTCATGGACGATCTTCGCGTAGTACCCGGCGTTAGCGGCCGTGGGCACCAGGGAGATCAGGGTGTGCAGGTAGGGGGCGCCGCCGATCCGGGCGATCTCGCCGTTCTTGGTGAGCTCCCCGGCGACGGTGACCGCGTCGGCGGGGTCTCCGCGGCCGTAGAGATCGAGGATGACGTCGTAGATGATCTGGTGCGCGGGACGGTAGAAGTCGGGGGTGCGCAGCAGTTCGACGACCTCGGCGATGGCGTCCTGGGAGAGGAGCATGCCGCCGAGGACGCCCTGCTCCGCCGAGATGTCGTGCGGCGGGGTGCGTTCGAACTCGTGCTCCTGTGGTCCGATGTCGGCCACGCTCACGGTCGCACCCCCTTCATCTCGGTCGCCGGCGCGCGCCCCGTCCGCCCATCGCCGACCGTTCGTCCCACGTTTACCTGACGCGTCGGACATTCTCGCGAGCCCGCGCGGCCCGGAGCAAAGCCGCCTGTGGACAAACCTGTGGACTCCCTGTGCAGACACGCCGGTCCAGTTGTGCACGACCTGTGGACAACTTTGTGGATTCTCCATGGACCACCCAGGGATTGGTGCGCTGACCTGCAATAACGTCGTCCACCGGCTGTGCGGGAAAGAAAGTCGGCCGGTCACGGCAATGTAAGGATTGAAGTTCTTAAGAGGGTTACACGGGTGGTAGCCTCGGCGCGGTGACGACCTCCCGGCGGCTCGCGACCGCGCACGACCGCGAGATCCTGCGCCTGGCCGTGCCGGCCTTCGGCGCGCTCGTCGCCGAACCCCTGTTCCTTCTCTCGGACTCGGCGATCGTCGGGCACCTCGGCACCGCCCAATTGGGCGGGCTCGGCGTCGCCGGCCAGGCGCTGACCACGCTCGTCTACCTGTGCGTTTTCCTCGCGTACGGAACGACGGCCGGGGTCGCGCGGCAGGTCGGCGCCGGCGACCTGCGGGCCGCGATCAGGCAGGGCATCGACGGGATGTGGCTCGCGGTCGCCATCGGAGCGGTGCTGGTCGTCGCCGGCTGGCCGCTGGTCCCGTGGATCGTGGACGCGTTCGGGGCGTCCCCCGGCGTGACCCCGTACGCCGAGACCTATCTCAGGGTGAGCCTCTTCGGCATCCCGTCGATGCTGGTCATCCTCGCCGGTACCGGAGTCCTGCGCGGCCTGCAGGACACCCGCACCCCGCTCCTCGTCTCCATCGGCGGGTTCTCGGCGAACCTGCTGCTCAACGTGCTGTTCGTGATCGTCCTGGAGTGGGGGATCGCCGGCTCGGCCTGGGGCACCGTCCTCGCCCAGACGGGCAGTGCGGCCGTCTACACGGCCGTCGTACTGCGGGCGGCGCGCCGGCACGGGGCTCCGGTCCGTCCCGACCTGGACGGGTTGCGGACGTCCGCGACGGCGGGCTTCGGCCTGCTGGTCCGGACGGCCGCGCTCCGCATCGTCCTCATCGTGGGGACGTCGATCGCCGCCCGGATGGGCGACGCGGAGATCGCCGCGTACCAGGTCGGCTTCCAGGTGTGGACGCTGCTGGCGTTCGCGCTCGACGCCATCGCGATCGCCGGGCAGGCCATCACCGGACGCTATCTGGGCGCGTCCGACATCACGGGCACGCGCGCGGTCACGCGCCGGATGGTCTGGTGGGGCGTCGGCTGCGGCATCGCGTTCGGGCTGATCATCCTCGCGGTGCGCCCGTGGCTGCCCGGCCTGTTCAGCTCGGACGGCGACGTCCGCACCCTACTGCTCGCCTCGCTGCTCCTGGTCGCGGTGCTGCAGCCGGTCGCGGGCGTCGTGTTCGTCCTGGACGGCATCCTGATCGGGGCCGGAGACGGCGCCTACCTGGCCGTGACCACGCTGGTCGCGACGGTCGTCTTCCTGCCGGCGGCCATCGTCCTGTACCGGGCGGACGCCGGGCTCATCGGGCTCTGGTCAGCGATCGGCCTGTGGATGCTGACCCGCATGCTCACGCTGGGCCTTCGCGCCCGCGGCGACCGATGGATGGTCACCGGCGCCGTCCGCTGACGCTCGGAATCCGCGATTCTCACCCGCACCGCATGCCCCACCCGCTACGATTCGAACATGTGTTCCACACACGGCGAGCGGATGGCCCGGCTGACGCAGGCGATCGACGACCTGGCGGCCGAGGGCCTGGCCGGGCTGCCTCCGGAGACCCTCGTGGAACGGGTGGCCGGCATCTGGTCCCTGATCGAGGGCATCGATCCGGAGATAGCCCGCCGCCGGACCCGCTACACCACCCCCGAGACGTAGGCTGCGGCCGTTCAGCGACGTCACCGCAGTCCGAGGCGGGTGGCCGTCCGACAGCGCCGAGATCAGGGCAGGTCGCCGAGAGGAGGGAACAGCGGCAGGTCCGTGTCGCCGGTCAGGTCGTCCTCCGGGCCGGTCGGGTGGTCCGGGCTCGGGCTGGGGGAGCCCTCCAGGCGGGTGGCGACCGCCCTGCGGAGTTCGGGCAGCCGCGCGTAGAGCCTGTCGCCCGGACAGGACGTGTTGTTGTAGTCACGGTGCCCGACAATGGCCTTGGACGGTTCGAGGTCGTACTCGCGGCACAGCCACACGCACACCTCCACCAGGGACCTCCACAGGCTGCCGGGAACGGCCCGGGACATGTACGTTCCCTCGTTCTCGATCCCGATCGTGTGGCTGTTGTGGTGCAGGACCTGCGCGCCGACCGCGAGGCCACCGGCCCGGATCGCCTTGAGGCTGTGGTGGCGGCCCTCCATCACGATGCCGCCCCGGCTGATGGTGAGCTGCTGGCCGGTGTCGTCCCAGCCGTTCTTGTCCATGTGGAAGTTCTGGATCAACCGGGACAGGGCTAGGGCGTGGGCCAGAGACCGGTCCTCGGAGTTCGCCGTCGCCGTGTGGTGGACGATGATGTGGTCCGGTGGCCGCCTGCGGACCTTGGTCGGCCGCCTGGGCGCTCTCGCACGCCACTGCGCGCGCGTGTAGATGCGCGGATCATCCGCTGTGAACAGGGTGCGGGCCGCGTTCTCCGCGGGCTCCTCCGCCATGGCCCCGTCCCGGAGGGGCGCCGCCATGGACAGCATCTCCAGCAGGCCGGCCCCGGCCACGCCGCCGATGATCGCCCGCCGGGTCACCGGTGTGCAGTGCCATCCCTCGCCGCCCGCGCCGTCCCCCGAATGCGCGATCAACACCGGCCCCCTCCGTCCGGACGATCAACTGATCACGGAACGTAATGGCCGCTCTGTTGATCACCCAAACACAGGGAGGTTCAGGGACGTTTCACATGAAACCCAGCGCGCAAAACCTGGGTTTGGACGCCTGCCGCCCTGCCCTTGTGAAAGAGATTGCGGGATCGGGAGCCGCGCAGACCGCCGGCGGTCTGCGGCCGGCCCGCGGCGGCGCGGTCTCCTGCGCCGGCCGGACGGGCGGACGCCGAACGGAGGGGCGGACGCCGAACGGAGGGGCGGACGCCGAACGGAGGGGCGGACGCCGTACGGCCCCCAGCCCGGGCGGGCTGGGGGCCGTACGCGCGGACGCGAAGTGTCAGGCCTCGACGACGTTGACGTCGATCGTGGCGTTGACGTCGCTGTGCAGGCGGACGCTGACCCGGTGGGTGCCGACCGTCTTGATCGGGTTGCCGATCTCGATGCGGCGGCGGTCCAGGTCGGGACCGTCGGCGGCCTTGACCGCCTCGGCGATGTCGGCCGCGGTCACGGCGCCGAACAGGCGGCCGTTGCTGCCGGTCCGGGTGCGCAGCGTGACGCGCAGGCCGCCGAGCCGGTCGGCGACCTCCTTGGCGTGCTCGACGGTCGCGATCTCGCGGGCCGAACGCGCCTTCTTGATGGAGTCGATCTCCTTCTCGGCGCCCCGGGTCCACTTGATCGCGAATCCGCGGGGGACGAGGTAGTTGCGGCCGTAGCCGTCGCGGACCTCGATGACGTCACCGGGCTCGCCGAGCCCGGAGACCTGCTGGGTCAGGATGAGCTTCATGATCTATACCCCCGGCCTCAGCGCGCGGTGCTGGTGTACGGCAGCAGCGCCATCTCGCGGGCGTTCTTGATCGCCGTGGCGACGTCCCGCTGGTGCTGGGTGCAGTTGCCGGTCACCCGCCGAGCACGGATCTTGCCGCGGTCGGAGATGAACTTCCGCAGCAGGCCCGTGTCCTTGTAGTCGACGTAGGAGATCTTCTCCTGGCAGAAAACGCAAACCTTCTTCTTCGGCTTGCGGGGAGGTGGCTTCGCCATCGTGGTGCTCCTTTGGGAGAGCCCCGCTCACGCGGGAATGGACGTGTACTTGGTGTTGCCGTGGTCGTGCCGGAGCGGCGCGCCCTGAACGGCGGGTCTAGAAGGGCGGGTCGTCGGAGTATCCGCCGCCACCGCCGCCGCCGGTGGCCCAGGGGTCGGCGGGAGCGCCGCCCTGCTGGCCGCCTCCGAAGCCGCCGCCGCCCTGCTGGCCGCCGCCGCCTCCGAAACCGCCGTCCTGGCCGCCGCCACCGCCACCGCCGAAACCGCCGCCGCCCTGGCCGCCACCGCCGCCGAAACCGCCGCCACCGCCCTGCCGCTGGGTCTTGTTGACCTTGGCGGTGGCGTTGCGCAGCGACGGGCCGACCTCGTCGACCTCGATCTCGAAGACGGTGCGCTTCTCACCCTCGCGGGTCTCGTACGACCGCTGCTTGAGGCGTCCCTGCACGATGACCCGCATGCCGCGCTGCAGGGTCTCGGCGCAGTTCTCGGCGGCCTGCCGCCAGACGTTGCAGGTCAGGAACAGGGCCTCGCCGTCCTTCCAGTCGTTCGACTGGCGGTCGAAGAACCGCGGGGTCGAGGCGATGCGGAAGGACGCGACCGCCTGGCCGCTCGGGGTGAAACGCAGATTCGGGTCCTCGACGAGGTTCCCGACGATCGTGATTACGGTGTCGCCTGCCATGGGGCTCGCTCCGGCTGCTGTGAGGGCTGAGCCTGGCTCAGTGGACCTCGGGGCGGATGACCTTGGTACGGAGGATCGACTCGCTCAGGTTGAGCTGCCGGTCCAACTCCTTGACCGTGGCAGGCTCGGCCGACAGGTCGATCACCGCGTAGATGCCTTCGGACTTCTTCTGGATCTCGTACGCCAGGCGCTTGCGGCCCCAGACGTCGACCTTCTCCACGCTGCCGCCGTCGTCGCGGACGACCTTCAGGAACGGGTCGAGGGCCGCGTTCGCGGTGCGCTCGTCGATGGCGGGGTCGAGGATGGTCATGAGTTCGTAACGACGCATGCTGTGTCCCTACCTCCTCTGGACTGGTGCGGTCACGGTCTCTCCGTGACAGGAGGGCTCTTGCGTCTCCCGCGGCGGCGCCGGACCCCGGATCGCCGGGTGCACCTGCCGTGGGACCGGTACAGGCTACCAACAGTCGGCCAGCGTACGAGCCGGTTCCCGCCGCGGAGCGCCAGCGGAGCGGTGGGGACCGGCTCGTACGCCCCACGGGGGTGTGGGGGTCGCCCCCCACAAACGACCACCCGCCGGTTCCCGCCGCCGAGCGCCAGCGGAGCGGTGGGGACCGGCTCGTACGCCCCACGGGGTGTGGGGGTCGCCCCCCACAAACGACCACCCGCCGGTTCCCACCGCCGAGCGCCAGCGGAGCGGAGGGGACCGGCTCGTACGCCCCACGGGGGTGTGGGGGTCGCCCCCCACAAACGACCACCCGCCGGTTCCCACCGCCGAGCGCCGGCAGAGCGCGCGTCAGCGGCGCGGGCGGGCGCGGGCGGTCTTGGTACAGCGGCGGCGTTCCAGCTCGGCCATGATGTCGGCCATGCGGGCGCGCATTCGGGCGGTCTGGGTCGTCAGCAGCGACAGCTCCTCCACGAGCTCCGCGTCACCGATGAACCCCAACTCCACTTTCGTCACGGTGTGCACCTCCTGCTCTCCCCCGCTTCCCCTCGGGGGCGGACCCGAGCCGGTGTTCTCGAATCCATGTTCGACAGTACCGGGTGCCGCCGACATTTTCCGCTCGCCCGCACTGGTTGATCTCCCCGCCATGGGGGAATTCCTTACCCATATGGTCCGCCCGGTCCCGCGTGCACCATGTGCCCCGAGCGCGGGAGTACGACCTGGAGGAGATCCCGATGCCGCAGGAGGCAACCGGCGCGCAGCAGCCGGCCACCCGGACCGAGACCCAGACCGAGCAGGAGTCCCATCGGCTGCAGGCCGTGCTCGCGGTGGCCGCCATCACCATAGGCATCGCCGCCCTGATCCTGGGCTGGATCCCGGCGACCCACCTGCCCGGCGCGGTGCTCGGCGTCATCGGCCTGCCGGTCGCGCTCTACTCGCAGATGATCTCGGCGACGACCAACGAGCGCTGGCTGAACGTGATCGGCATGATCGCCTCCTTCATCGGCGCCGGCTTCGCCCTCAGCAACGGAGGCTTCTCCATCTGACCCCTGTTTCCTCCGCCCCCGGCCCGCGCCCTGACCGCGGCGGGCGAGGGGCGTTCGCGGTGTCGTGGGGCGCGGTTAGGCTCGGGGCATGCGCATTGGAGCCCACGTCGATCAGAACAACCCGCTCGACAACGCCCGCGCGGTCGGGGCCGACGTCGTCCAGTTCTTCCTGGGCGACCCGCAGGGATGGAAGAAGCCCGTCCTGCCGGAGGGCGTCGAGGCGCTGGCGGGCTCCGATGTGGACGTCTACGTGCACGCGCCGTACACGATCAACGTGGCGACGTCCAACAACCGGATCCGGATCCCGAGCCGTAAGAACCTCACCCAGCAGCTCGAGGCGGCGGCGTCGATCGGGGCCAAGGCGCTGATCGTGCACGGCGGGCACGTGTTGAAGGACGACGATCCCGAGACGGGTTTCGAGAACTGGCGCAAGGTGTTCGAGCGGATCGAGTGCCCGATTCCGGTCTACATCGAGAACACGGCGGGCGGCGGGAACGCCATGGCGCGCAAGTTCGACCGGATCGCTCGGCTGTGGGAGGTGCTGACCGGCGTCCCGGGGCTGGAGTCCAAGCTCGGTTTCTGCCTCGACACCTGCCACGCGCACGCGGCGGGGGAGGAACTCGTCGACGCCGTCGACCGGATCAAGGCCATAACCGGCCGCGTCGACCTCGTGCACTGCAACGACAGCCGGGACGCGTTCGGGTCGGGCGCCGACCGGCACGCCAACCTGGGCAGCGGCAACATCGAGCCGGAGCTGATCCTCGCCGTGGTCAGGGCCGCGGGCGCCCCCGTAGTGGTGGAGACGCCGGCGGCGGGGCAGGCCGACGACATCTCGTGGCTGCGCTCGAAGCTCTGACGAGGCCGCAGTCAAGATCGTCCGCTGGGAACCCCGATCGCGCGCGACGCATCTAAACCGCGTGCGACCAGCCTGACGACAAAATCCGAAGGGCACGTCACACTGGCATAATCCGGAACCCAGCCCTCAGCGCACGAGCGTTCTCTCCGGCGGCGGGCGCGCGAACCGATCGGGATGCACATGGCACAGCCCCCTTACGACCCCTACGGCTACGGGGCGCAGGATCCCTACGCCCAGTCCTACTCCCAGCAGCCCCCGGCCGTGCAGCACCACTACTACGGGGCCTCGATGCCGATCGCCCCGCCGACGAACGGGATGGCCACCGCGTCGCTGGTCTGCGGGCTCATCGGCTTCTTCGCGTGCGGTGTCACGTCCGTCCTGGCGATCATTTTCGGGCATGTGTCGCTGAGCCAGATCAAGCGGACCGGCGAGGGCGGCCACGGCATGGCCGTCACCGGCTTGATCCTCGGCTACCTGATCAGCGCGGGCTGGCTGCTCATCCTGCTCTTCTACATCCTCGGGATCGCGATGTTCGCGGCGAGCAGCAGCGGCACCACGTACTGACGCTTCAGGCGAGCCGGGGGACGCCCGCCACCTCCACGCCCACGCTGGACATCAGCACCGTCATGGGGGTGGGGGTGTCGCGCCACGCCTTGACCGCGTCACCGAACACGTCGAGGACGATCCGCAGCGACTTCTGGTCGGCGTCGGCCAGCTCCGCCCAGGACTCGTACAGCACCAGGTAGCCGTTCTTCGCAGGCGTCCAGGACAGGTCCTCCAGGCAGGCGACGAGGTCGTCCCAGTCGCCGTCGGCCAGCGAAGGCACCTCGAACACGTCCGCGCACAGCCGCAGGAACGCGCCCTTGTCGCGGGCGCGGCGGCCGTCCAGGTGGAAGCCGCGCCAGCCGGCCTCCTCGGCCCGGTCCGTCCAGCGCTTGTCGCCGACCGCGCCCGGCGTCGGAGACGTCCGCCATTGGTAGACGCCCGGCTTCAGCCGTCCCGCGAGCAGCTGGTTCAGTGCTTGGTTAGCGTCCACGTCCTCTCCCGGCAGTTCCCGCGTCCCCGCGATCGGTTCCCGCCGAGGGGCGCCGGCGAGTCGTACCGTGGCGGCCCCTCAGCCCGCCGCGGTCACTTCCCCGGCATCCGGCACGGAATCTCCCCGCGCAGGCAGATTCCGGCCACGAAACTTTCCCGCACGGCGTCCGCGATCGTCGCGTGGTGCTCCCCTCCGACCGCGTCGACTCGCTGACCAGCACTGATGCGCTTGAAGCGATTTTGACGTCGTCCGCCACCGGAGAAGATGGACTTGAGTCTCCAGCGGGTGGAGGGCTCAGGGTGAGGGGTCATGGACGGCCCGCCCGTCCCGTCGTCGACGAGCTGGTCCGCGCCTACGCCGGCGCCTCCGGCGCCGCGGACGGCGCGGGTCTCCGGCGCGAACTGCTGGCGCGCATGGAGATCGGGAACGACCGGCGGGCGGAGCGCTACTGGCAGCTGCTCGCCGTCATCAACGGCTGGCCCGTCCAGCCGACGCTGGCCCCGGTGTTCGCGTGGTTCATCGGAGGGCTGCGCGCGGCCGAGTCATGAAGGCACGGGGACGGTGGTGCGGCGGGCGCCGCGCCAGCGTCCCAGGGAGATCACGTCGGCGGCACCGTCGAGGACGCCGCCCGCCGGGTCGTCCTCCCCGTCCGACCGGACGACGTCGCCGGACGGCCGCAGGATGTCCCACACCACCAGGACGGCGAGCGCGAGGACGGTCGTGAACCGGGCGAGCAGCGCCAGCGAGTAGACGTCCTGGCTGATGCCGCCCTCGGGCGCGTCCAGGCTCAGCACCGCCGACACCGTGCCGGACAGGTCCGCGCCCGGCGTCTGGCCGGACACCGACAGCAGGAACCACCAGATGCCGAAGAAGTAGACGATCTCCCCGAGCTGCCAGACGACGAACGCGGGCAGCTTCGGACGGGCCATCGCCGCGAGCGGCAGCAGCCACAGCACGTACTGCGGCGACCAGACCTTGTTCGGCAGCATGAAGGCGACCAGCACGAGGAACATCAGCTGCGCCAGCCGCGGCCGCCGCGGCGCGGCCAGCGCCAGGACGGCGATGCCCGCGGCGAGGACGAGGAACGTCCCGGTGCCGAGCAGGTTGAGCCGGTCGGTGTCGGTGGCCGGCCCCGGCAGGCCGTGGTCCTGCAGGACGAAGAAGATCGACCCCCAGTCGATGCCGCGTTCCTGGCTGAAGGTGTAGAACTCCTTCCAGCCGTCCCACGCGAAGATCATCACGGGCAGGTTGGCGAGCAGCCAGGTCGCCGCGGTGCCGGCGAGCAGCCGTCCCATGGCGCGCCACTGCCCGGCGCGGACGCACAGCAGGACGAGCGGGCCGAGGAACAGCAGCGGGTAGAACTTCGCGGCGATCGCCAGCCCGAGCAGGGCGCCCGCGAGGGCCGGGCGGCGCGCCGACCAGGCGGCCACCGCCAGCGCGGACAGCGCGACCGCGAGCAGGTCCCAGTTGATGTAGGCGGTGAGCAGCAGCGCGGGGGACAGCGCCACCATCAGGCCGGTGCGCAGCGAGCGCCGCCCGGCCGCGTACGCCGTGGCGAGGACGGCCACGACCGCGAGGACGGCCAGCAGCAGCGCGGTGACGTTGTAGAACGCGATCCCGCGCGCGTCCAGCCCGAACGGCTGGACGAGCCACGCGACCAGCTGCATGAAACCGCCGCTGAGCACCGGGTATTCGACGTAGTGGATGTCCGACCCGGTGAACGAGTCGAAGTACGGGAGCTTGCCGTCGCTCAGCCCGCGCACGTAGTACAGCGGGTAGATGTCGGTATAGCAGGCGTTCGTCGTCGTCTTGAGGAAGTCGAACCGCGCCGACGCGCAAGGCTGCTTCTGCAGCCAGCCGAGCAGGCACACCAGGGCGGTGAGCCCCGTCAGCACGGGCGCGAGCCGCATCAGCCGGCCGGGGGGCGAGGCGGGGCGGTCCGCCGTGTCGCTGCCGGCGGACATCGCGAGCCTCTCAGAAGACGACGACATGGACAGCAAGAGTATTCGTCCCGGGCAGGACCGGCGATCACGGGCCGTTCCCTTTTCCGGGCGCGCGACGGCCGGAAAAGGGAACGGCCCGGAACCGCCGCAGGTTCCGGGCCGTCTTCCGTCAAGCGGCTAAGTGCCGGCGCCGGTGTTCGGATTCGTCTCCTCGGGCCGGCAGACGGGGTTGTTCTTGTGCTCGGGCTTCGCGCACCACCAGTCCTTGTTTCCGGTGGGCGGAAGGTCGGGGTTGCAGCCCATCGGCATGTTGAACTGGTTGCAGGGCACGTCGTCGTTCGACGGCACCGTCGGCGTGATCGTCGGCGACGGGCTGGTCGACTGGCAGCCCGGCTGGGGGGTCTGCTGCCCCTGCCCCGGACGGCAGTTCGGCGAGGTCGTCGGGCTCGGCGTGTTCGTCGGGGTCGGGGCCGGCTTGGCCTTCGCCCACGGGGCGATCTGGCCGCCATTGACCGCCGGCGGGAACTGGCTGATCTCCTTGCCCTCCAGCGCCTTCAGCATGAAGCGCTTGAACAGGTCGGCCGGGACCGTACCACCGTAGACCTGGCTGTAGTTGCCGACGCCGATCAGCGACTTGCGGTTGCCCTTCTTGTCCTGCCGCCACATCGCCGCGGACGTCGCCAACTCCGGCGTGTAGCCGACGAACCAGGCGGACTTGTTCTCGTCCGTCGTACCCGTCTTGCCGGCGACCGGACGGGAGCCGAGGCTCGCCCGCGTACCCGTACCGCCGGACTGGACGACCGCCTGCATCGCCGACGTGGCGTCCGCCGCGACGCCCTCGTCGAAGGCCTGCGTCGGCTTCTGCCAGGGCAGCTTTTCCAGCGGCTTGTTCTCGTTGTTGACGATCGTGTGGCCCTTGGCGTCGGTGATCTTGGCGATCACGTGCGCCTCGCGGTGCTTGCCGCCGGCCGCGAACGTCGAGTAGACCGAGGCCATCGTGACCGGTGTCGCGTCGATGACGCCGAGCGGCAGCGAGGTGTAGGTCGGGTCTAGTCCCTTGGTCTTATCCGGGATGCCCATCTTCTTGGCCATGTCGATGACGTTCGACAGCTGGACCTTCTGCCCCAGCTCGACATAGGCGGTGTTGATGGACATCGCCGTCATCTGCTTGAGGTTGTAGACACCGTTCTCGGAACGGTTGTCGTTGGTGAACGTCGCACCGGCGATCGTCCGCTTGTAGCGGCCGTCCAACGTCGTCTTCAGGCTGATGCCCTGGTCGAGCGCGGTCGCCAGCACGATCGGCTTGAACGACGAACCTGGCTGCACGCTGCCCTGGAAGGAGTTGTCGAACTGCTGCTTGCGGAAGTCGGGACCGCCGTAGGCCGCCACCACCCCGCCCGTCCTCGGATCGACCGCCGCGAGACCGAACTGGATGTCCGACTTGAGGCCGTTCTCCTTCTTGAGCTGCTTGACGACCACGTTGGTGTAGTCCTGCAGCTCCTTGTTGAACGTGGTCGTGATGCGCAGGCCGCCGCTCGCCAGCCGCTCCCGGTCGATGCCGAGCCGCTCCAGCTCGCTGATCACGCGGGCCTCGAGGTAGCCGGCGTTCGGGTCGGACGGGGCGTCGCTCCAGACCTTCTGCGTCTGCGGGAACTCCGCCGCCGCGCGCTTGGTCTGGTCGAGCCAGCCCTTCTCGACCATCCCGTCGAGGACGTAGTTCCACCGGTTGACCAGCGCCTGCTTGGCCGGGTTGGACGTCGGTCCGAGGGTGACGAAGTAGCCCGGCCGCTGGATCAGCGCGGCCAGCATCGCCGCCTGCGAGTAGTCGATCTCGGTGACGGGCTTGTGGAAGAAGGCGCGGGAGGCCGCCTGGACGCCGTAGGAGTCGCGCCCGAACGGGACGGTGTTCAGGTACAGCTCAAGGATCTTCTCCTTCTTCATCTCCTTGCCCATCCGGACGGAGATGAGGATTTCCTTGAGCTTGCGGCTGACCGTGCGGTCCTGGCTGAGGTTGGCCCAGTAGTTGCGGGCGAGCTGCTGGGTGATCGTCGAGGCGCCGGCGACCTCGCCGCCGGTCGCGGCGCGGAAGATCGCGCCCGCGATGCCGGTCGGCGATATGCCGGGCTCGCTGTAGAAGTTGCGGTCCTCCGCGGCGAGCACCGCCTTCACCACGTGGTCCGGCACCTTGTCGAGCGGGATGTCCTCGCGATGGGTGCCGACCCGGGCGAGCGTGGCCCCGTTCGCGTAGGTGATCACCGACTCCTGGCGGAGCGCGTCCTGCTGCGCCTTGGTCGGCAGGGGGGTGTTGGCGTACGCGACGACGACGAGCACCGCCATGCCGAGGATCAGCACGCTGACGACGGCGACGGTGATCTTCCAGGACGGAACGTACCGCCGCCAGCCGGTCTTCTTGTCCGCGTCGTCGGCGTGCCTCTCGCGCCGCCGTCCGCGGCTCTCGTCGCCCCAGAAACCGTCGCCGCCGCCGGAGCCCCCACCGGGACCGCCGCCCGGGCCGCGCCCGCCGGGACCGCCCGGCCCGCCGGGACCGCCCGGCCCGCCGGGACCGCCCGGCCCACCGGGGCCGCCTGGCCCGCCTGGGCCGCGTCGCGGCGGAGGACCGCCGGGACCCGACCGGGAGTTCGCGGGCGGAGCGGCACGGCGCCGCCCGCCGCCGGGGGCGCCTACTCGCGAGGGCCCCCCGGAACGGCCGCCCGGCCGGCCACCGGTGCGCGGCGCCCTGCCGGGCGTCGGCCCGCCGGACGGCCCAGGGGTCGGCCCGCCGGACGGCCCACCGCGCCCGCCGGACGGCATGCCCGCGGAGCCGGGACGGGGGGAGCCCCTCCGGCCAGAACTCTCTCCGAAGTCCGGTCCGTATCGGCTTGGGTTACTCACGCGGCCTCATCAACTGGGGGACGGCTATGCGTCGTCCGAGCGTACTGTGCACGCGTGGCCGCGAAAGCCGGTGAGGCGGGGCTGCCGTTCATCCGGCCGAGCGGGCGCGCGTGATCGGTGCCGCTGGCGTGCGGCAATTCCCGACCATGCTTCATGTCACACCCCCAGTTTTTTAATGTTCGGTTCGGGCGGCGGTGACCTGCCGGTTCATTCCGGCGGCCTTGCCAGCAGGGCCAGTGGCGCCAGGCTCTCCGTCTCGATTCCGGCGGCGCCGCCTCTCTTGCGGCAGGCCGGATCGCCTCGGTGGATCTGGCACCACCATTGGGGCGGCGGGTCGCTCGGCGGCTTGTTCGGGTCGCAGTTTCCGTTCGAGAACGGCGACTGGCACGCCGGGAGGTCGCCCGTGTCACCGCCGTCGCCGCCATCCTGGCAGCGCGGGTCGAACTTGCCGAGCCGGCCCTTGCACCACGGCGGCTTGTCGTCCTTCTCCTTCTTCGGCGGCTTCGCCCACTTCTGCACGATCCCGCCCCACGCGGGCGGCGGGAACGCCTCGGCGTTCACGCCCTGGAGCGCGTTCGACATGTAGTGCCGCCAGATGCGGGCGGGGATCGTGCCGCCCTGCACCTCGCCGATCTGCGGCAGGATGACCGACTTCTTCTTCCCGTCCGGGCCCGTCGCGTCGTTGTAGATCGTCACCGCGGTCGAGACCTGCGGGACGTACCCGACGAACCACGACGCGACGTTGCGGTCGGTGGTACCGGTCTTGCCGGCGGCCTGGCGTCCGTCCGGCAGCGCCGCCGCCGTCGCCGTACCGCTCTTGATGACCTGCTGCATCGCGTACGTGGCGTCCGCCGCGACCTTCGTGCTGAACACCCGGTGCTTCTCGACCTTCGGCTTCAGCCGGATCCGCTTGTTGTCGCTGTACTTGACCACCCGGATCACGTGCGGCTGGTGGTACACGCCGCCGTTGGCGAACACGGCGTAGCCCGCCGCCTGCTCGACAGGACGGATGTTGTTGACGCCCAGCGCCAGGTTCAGGCAGCACTTGTGCGGCGTCAGCAGGTCGGGCGCGATACCGGCGTCCGTCTCGGTCTTGATCGCCTCCTGGATGCCGACCTTGCCCATCAGCTGGATGAACGCGGTGTTCACCGAGTCCTTCGTCGCCGTGATCAGGTTGATCGCCGGGCCCACGTCATGGCTGTTCGGGACGATCACCGCGTTCGGGTCGTCCTTCGACACGACGCTGCCGTCCGGGCCGATCGGGGTCTTCGAGCGTCCCTCGACGGTGCTCTTCAGGCTGTAGTTCTGCTTGAGCGCCGTCGCCAGCACGTACGGCTTCATCGCCGACCCGGCCTGCGCCGAGCCCTGCCACACGTTGTTGAACGACTGGTCCAGGTAGTCCGGCCCGCCGTAGAACGCCACGACCTCGCCGTTCGCCGAGTTCACCGACACCAGCCCGACGCGGATCTTCTTCTTCGCGAGCTGCCTCGGGTTCACCTGCGGGACGGTGTGCTCGGCCGCCTGCTTGGCCATCGCCATCCGCCTGCGGTCGAAGGTCGTGTAGACGCGCAGGCCCGCGGTCGTCAGCTCGGTGCGGTCGAGCTTCTGCCGGCCGAGCTCCTCCATGGCGCGCGTCAGCATGTAGCCGCGCTGGCCGCCGTACAGCTGCCGGTCGCTGCCCGGCTTGCTGATCTTGGGCAGCCGCTGCGCGTACTTGCCGGCGTCGGCCTCCTTCAGCTTGCCCATCGAGACCATGCCCTTGAGCGTGTACTGGTACCGCTCGGTCAGCCACGCCTGGCTGTCCTTGCTGCCCGGGTCGCGGTTCGGGTTCTGGATGATGCCGCCGAGGACGGCCGCCTGGTCGGGTGTCAGCTCCCAGACGTCCTTGCCGAAGTACTCCCGGGACGCGGCCTGGACGCCGTAGGTGTCGCGGCCGAAGTAGATCGTGTTCAGGTAGAGCTTGAGGATCTCGTCCTTGGTGTACTTGTCCTCGAGCTTCAGCGAGATGAACAGCTCCTTGAACTTCCGGTTCACCGTCCGGTTGTTCGGGTCGGAGTAGTAGTTCTTCGCCAGCTGCTGCGTGATGGTGGAGCCGCCGCCGGACCCGCCGGTCAGGTTGCTCCACACCGCCCGCGTGGTGCCCCTGATCGAGAAACCGGGGTCGGTGCGGAAGCTGCGGTTCTCCGCCGCCAGCACCGCGTCCTGGACGAACGGCGGGACCTGCTTCAGCTCGACGCTCTGCCGCTTCTTGCCGATGCGTCCGATCTCGGTGCCGTCGGTGTAGTAGAAGATCGACGCCTGGTCCTCGACTCCGGCGACGGTCGGCTCGGCGGGCGTCGGCGTGTTCGCGTAGGCGACCCAGATCATTGTGAGGAACGCCACGAAGCCGAGCGCGGAGAGGCCGGCCACGACCTTCCAGGACGGGATGAACCGCCGCCATCCCTCTTCCCGGGACCGCAGATGCCCGAGGAACCCCTTCTTGGGCCCTGGCGGCACACCATGCCGCCTGGGCCCGCCCGGGCCTCCAGGTCCGCCAGGTCCACCGGGACCGCCCGGGCCCCCCGGCCCACCGGGACCGCCCGGCCTCGGGGGGCCGCCCGGCCCGCCAGACCTGTTCGCCGCCCGGACGCCCTTGCTCTGGAACCTGGCGGTCACCTTCGAACCGAGCTCCTGCCCGGCCTTCCCGAGCTCGGCGAGCTTCTCCCGGACACCGGGCTTGGGCACCGCCCGACCGGCGCCTCCCAACCCGGCGGCCCCTGCCATCCCGGCCGCGCCGCCCATGCCAGGCGCCCCCATGCCGGGAGCACCGCCCATCCCAGGCGCACCCATGCCCGGAGCACCGCCCATACCGGGAGCACCGCCCATACTGGGAGCGCCGGGTACCCCGGGCGCGTTCAAGGGTCGCGGCCCACCGGGCGCCCCCGCACCGCCCGGACCGCCAGGCCCACCGGGGCCCTGGCCCATGCCGTTCCCTCGGGAGCCGGCACCGCCCGGCCCGTACCCGCCCTGCCCTGGACCACCGGGAACGCCGGAACCAGGTGGCGGACCACCAGGCGAGAGCTGCCTGCCCGACGGGGCGAACCCGCCGGACGTGCCAGATCCGCCCGGCAGGAGCTCTCTGCCGGGCACGGCTGACCCCGCAGACGAGGCGGGGCCACCAGACGCGAACGGCCCGCCCGGCGCGGGAAACCCGCCGGACGCGGCGGGCCCGCCCGGCCGCCCGGCCGCTCCGCCGGCGCCCGCAGAACCTGCTGCGCCCGCTGGGCCTGCCGGTCCGCTCTGTGGGGGCGGGGGGCCGAGGACGGAGTCCGCACCGGAACCACCGGAGGGGGCCGCGTGGCGGCCCTGGGAGCGCGGAGCGGGTGCTGAGGGGATCGCGGGAGTCGGCGCGGTCGGAGCGCCGCCGCCCAGCGGGGCGGCCGGTCCGCTCGGGACGGAGTGGCCGCCCATGAAGCCTGGGCTCTGGCCGGCCTCCGGTGTTTCCGGGGCGCCAGGGTTTTGTGGCACGCCGGGCAGACCGGTGGACTCGCTGCGGGCACCCGAAGGCCCGGGATCGCCGGATTCGCCGGGACGGGGGTTCTGCTGCCCGCCCGGCCTCTGCGACCCGGGTTCCGGTCGGGGCTGGCTTGGATTACTCACGCGACCTCATCAACAGGGGACAACGGTTGTTGCCAGGGGCTGGGGAGGCCCCCGGCCCTTGTTGCGACTCGTGCGCCGTCCGAAGAGTACTGTGCGGGCTGGTGAGCGGGGGGAGCGCGTGCACGGCTGAGACCCGTCCCGGCCGGTCGGCGCCCCTGCCGAAGGAACGGCCGGGTGGATCCTCCCTGCGCGTCTGCCGCCCGGGGCTCCGCTCCCCGTGACCGGACGCTCGACATGGCCAGGTGGTTCCAGCCGCAACTTTGGCATACTTCGGCCACATACACCCTGAATTCGCCGTATTCGGCGTCCTACCTCGGCGGTCGTCCCGCCCGCGAGGCGGAAGATCGTCTCCACGCGGGCGGGCGCGGGCATCAGCGGTCACGCCATCTGGTACGCCCTGCCGCCCCGGCGCGGCTCGATCCCGCCGCGGCCTTCCCCGCGGCCGGGGTTCCGAACGGCCCCACTTGCCAGGACGGGGCCCACTACGTATCTTGTCGATGTATCGAGTCGATACATTCGCTCGATACATCGGATCGAGACATCGGCTTCTGCGGAAGAAGGACCGGGATGGCGGCCAGGAAGGGCGCGGGCGTGCTGGAGCTCGCCGTGCTCGGGCTGCTTCACGAGGCCCCCATGCACGGCTACGAGCTGCGCAAGCGGCTCAACGCCCTGCTGGGCATGTTCCGGGCGTTCTCCTACGGGTCCCTCTATCCGTGCCTGAAGCAGCTTCTCGCGGACGGGATGATCGTCGAGGACCGTTCGGACGAGGCGAACACGCCGCTGGCACTGCAGAGCCGCCGGTCGAAGATCGTTTACAAGCTCACCGCGGACGGCAAGGAGCGCCTCCAGCAGCTCCTGACCGAGGCCGGCCCGGCCTCGTGGGAGGACGAGGGGTTCGGCGTGCACTTCGCCTTCTTCTCCTACACCCGCGCCGACGTCCGGCTGCGGATCCTCGAAGGCCGGCGCAGCCGGCTGGAGGAGCGCCTGGAGAGCGTCCGCGCCGCCCTGGCGCGGACCCGCGAGCGCGTCGACTCCTACACCCTGGAGCTGCAGAACCACGGGCTGGAGTCGGTCGAGCGCGAGGTCCGGTGGCTCAACGAGCTGATCGGGCGCGAGCGGGCCGAGCAGGAACAGCAAGCACAGCAAGCACAGCAAGCACAGTCAGCTAAGCGAATTGACCAGGACATGCCTCGGGACGAGGGTCGCTGAGAGAGCGGCCCGGCGCCTTCGGGGGCGGGTGAAACACCACATGTTCCGCAAGAGAGAAGGAGCAACCGGATGGGTTCGGTGCGCGTAGCCATCGTGGGTGTGGGCAACTGCGCCTCTTCACTCGTCCAAGGTGTCGAGTTCTACAAGGACGCGACCCCCGACACGCGAGTCCCCGGCCTGATGCACGTCCAGTTCGGTGAGTACCACGTGGGCGACGTGGAGTTCGTCGCGGCGTTCGACGTGGACGCCAAGAAGGTCGGGATGGACCTGTCCGAGGCCATCCACGCCAGCGAGAACAACACCATCAAGTTCGCCGACGTCCCCCCGACCGGCGTCACCGTCCAGCGCGGGCACACCTTCGACGGCCTGGGCGAGTACTACCTCGACATGGTCGAGGAGTCCGACGCCGAGCCGGTCGACGTGGTGCAGGCGCTGAAGGACGCCGAGGTGGACGTCCTGGTGTCGTACCTGCCGGTGGGCTCGGAGGAGGCCGACCGCTTCTACGCCCAGTGCGCGATCGACGCCAAGGTCGCGTTCGTGAACGCGCTGCCGGTGTTCATCGCCAGTGACCCCGAGTGGGCGCAGAAGTTCACCGACGCGGGCGTCCCGATCGTCGGCGACGACATCAAGTCGCAGGTCGGCGCGACCATCACGCACCGCGTCATGGCCCGCCTGTTCGAGGACCGCGGTGTCGAGCTGCTGCGCACGTACCAGCTCAACTTCGGCGGCAACATGGACTTCATGAACATGCTGGAGCGCAAGCGCCTCCAGTCCAAGAAGATCTCCAAGACGCAGTCGGTCACCTCGCAGATCCCGCACGAGATGGCGAAGGCGGACGTGCACATCGGCCCGTCCGACCACGTGCCGTGGCTGGACGACCGCAAGTGGGCCTACGTCCGGCTGGAGGGCAGGTCGTTCGGCGACACGCCGCTCAACCTGGAGTACAAGCTGGAGGTCTGGGACTCCCCGAACTCCGCCGGCGTCATCATCGACGCCGTCCGCGCCGCGAAGATCGCCAAGGACCGCGGCGTCGGCGGCCCGATCCTGTCGGCCAGCTCCTACTTCATGAAGTCGCCGCCGGAGCAGTACAACGACGACCAGGCGCACGAGGCCGTGGAGAAGTTCATCCGCGGCGAGGTCGAGCGCTGAGCGGACCCCGGCCGAGGCTGAGAGTCTGATCACAAAGTTCCCCAAGGGACGCCCTGAGAGTGGACATTCCACTGTCAGGGCGTCCTTACTTTGAGACAGAAAACGGTGATGTACCGGCCCTTTGTCACTCTGTGGCCCTACTGTGACACCGCCGGTGACTGCGCGCCGGGTTCGGAATGTTCGAGGTGAGAACGTGACGGCACGCGAGATGTTCAAGGTGACGGTGGGTCTGACGGGGCTGGTGGTGGGCCTCGCGGGGTGCGCGGGGGGAGGTGACGACGCGTCCGCGGCGGGCCGGCCCCAGTCCGGCGGGACGCTGCGCGTCGTCGGGTCGTCCGACGTCGAGCACCTCGACCCGGCGTCGGTGTCCAGCGTCGGCGCGTACGGGCTCGCCCGCACGTTCGCCCGGACGCTGTTCGGGACGCGGGCGTCCAACGACTTCCAGGAGACGGTCCCCGTCCGGCCCGACGTGGCCGAGCGCCTCCCGACCCGCGAGAACGGCGGCATCAGCAAGGACCGCCGCACGTACACGGTGCGGCTGCGCGAGGGCGTCCAGTGGAACACGACGCCGCCGCGTCCGGTGACCGCGCATGACTTCGTCCGCGGCTTCGGACGGCTCTGCAACCCCGCCGCCCCGTCCATGGGCAAGGGCTACTTCATCTCGACGCTCAAGGGGATGGAGGCGTTCTGCCGCGGCTACGGCGGCGTCGACGCCAAGGACGCGGGCGCGATCGCGGCCTACCAGCGCGAGCACGAGATCGAGGGAGTCCGGGCCAAGGACGACAGGACGCTGGTGTTCCGGCTGCGGCGTCCCGCGAGCGACTTCCTCAACCTGCTGACGCTGCCCTACACGGCCGCCGCGCCGAAGGAGTACGACGCGTACGTCCCGGACGGACCGGAGTTCCGCCGGCACACGATCTCGAACGGCCCGTACCAGATCACCGAGTACCGTCCCGGGCTGTCGTACCTGCTCGCCCACAACCCGGCCTGGCGGGCGGGCGCCGACCCGGTCCGCGAGCGGCACGTCGCCAAGATCCGGATCACCCTCGGGCAGGACTCGCCGGAGGCCGTGCAGCAGCAGATCGAGCAGGGCAGCGCCGACCTCGCGTGGGACCAGCCCGTCCCGACGTCCGCGATCCCCCGGCTGCGGGACGACCCCCGGTTCGCGATCAGGGAGACGCCGAACAACAGCCCGTACCTGGTGTTCAACACGCGCGGCCCCGGCAACGGCGGCGCGCTCGGCAAGCGGGAGGTCCGGCAGGCGCTGGAGTACGCGATCGACCGCAGCGCCCTCATCAAGATCGTCGGCGGACCGTCGGTGGCGCGGCCGCTGCACACGGTGATCCCGCCCGGGAACTCCGGGTACGCCGCCGTCAACCACTACCCGACGCCCGGCGAGTCCGGCGATCCCGCCAAGTGCCGCGAACTGCTCGCGAAGGCGGGTCACGCCAAACTCAGGCTGAAGTTCCCCTACCGGACGAACAGCGTCCACAAGCTCATCGCCGAGTCCATCGCCGGGAACCTCGACGCCTGCGGCGTCGACACCGACCTCGTCGCCGACTCGGGCGGCTCCTTCTACGCCGGCACGCTCGGCACGCCCGCGCGCGGCGCCGCGGGCGAATGGGACATCGCAGCCCCCGGCTGGGTGCCCGACTGGTACGGCAACAACGGCCGGTCGATCATCCAGCCGCTCTTTGACGGCCGCACCCGCGGGCAGAACACCACCAACTACGGCGGCTACGACAACCCCCAGGTCAACGCCCTGATCGACGCGGCCCTCACCGCGCCGGGCGCCGACCGCGCGGCGGGCTACTGGCAGCAGGCCGACCAGAAGATCATGGAGGACGCCGCGATCGTCCCGCTCCTGGACCGCGCCCAGACGCTCTTCCACTCCTCCCGCGTCCACGGCGCCCTCTACGTGCCCACCACCGCCGCCTACGACTACACCCGCCTCTGGCTCAGCTAGCCCCACACGGCCGGCCCCGCATCGACGGCGCCGGTGCCGGTTCTTGCCGAAACCGTGGGCGTCCGCGCAGGTCGCCGCTCGGGCGGCGGATGGGCGTGGGCGGCGGGCGGACCACGTATGGTGATCGCGTGAGGGCTGGTCAGGTGCAGGGGATCCTGCGCGGACGGGATTTCCGGCGGCTGTACGCGACGCGGCTGGCCTCGCAGTTCACCGACGGCGTGTTCCAGGTGGCGCTGGCGGGCTACGTCTTCTTCTCGCCCGAGCGGCAGACGACGGCCGGCAAGGCCGCGGCGGCGTTCGCGGTGACGCTGCTGCCGTACTCGGCGCTCGGGCCGTTCGCCGGGGTGTTCATCGACCGGTGGCGGCGGCGGCAGATCCTCGTGTGGACGCCCGCGCTGCGGGCCGTGCTCGTGCTCGGCGTCGCGGGTCTCGTGGCGGCCGGGCAGGACGGCCCGGGTTTCTTCTTCGGCGTCCTCCTCGTGCTGGGCGTCAACCGGTTCTTCCTCGCGGCGCTGTCGGCGGCGCTGCCCCACGTGGTCCGGCGCGACCAGCTGGTGACGGCGAACGCGTTCACGGTCACGTCCGGGACGATCATCGCGTTCGTCGGCGGCGGCGCCGGCTACCTGCTGCGCCGCCTGGTCGGCGCCGGGCACGAGGGGACGGCGCTGATCCTCGGTTCGGCGGCGGCGATGTTCGTGCTGGCGGGCCTGATCGCGACGACGCTGCCGAAGGGGCTGCTCGGGCCGCACCGGTCCGCGGACGGCGTGCCCGACGCGACACGGGTCCGGGACGCGCTCGGCGGTGTCGTGTCCGGGCTGGCCGGCGGGGCACGGCACATCGCGCGGCGGCCCCAGGCGGCGCTGGCGCTCGGCGCGATCTCCTTCCACCGGTTCCTGTACGGCATCGTCCTGATCATGACGCTGCTGCTGTGCCGCGCCCGCTTCGCCGACGACCCCGACGAGGGGCTGGAGACGTTCGCGCTCATGCTCGGGGTGTCCGGGGCCGGGTACTTCGCGGCGGCGCTGATCACGCCTGCGGTGGTGCGCCGGATCAGCAAGCAGGCGTGGACGGCGTGGCTGCTCGCCATGGCCTCCGTGAGCCTGCTCCTGCTGGGCATGTCGTTCGCGGAGCGTCCCTGGGCGGTCGGCTCCTTCCTGCTGGGCGTGGTGTCGCAGGGCGTGAAGCTGTGCGTCGACACGACCTTGCAGGAGATGATCGACGACGCCTACCGGGGGCGGGTGTTCGCCGTCTACGACATGCTGTTCAACGCGATGTTCGCCGCCGCCGCGGCGGCGGCCGCCACCTGGCTTCCGCCGGACGGCCACGCGGCCCCGACCCTGCTGGTCGTGATCGTCGCCTACGCCGCCGGCGCCATCGCCTACCGGACGGCCGCGTCCCGCATCCGCCGGCCCGCGCACGCCTTCCGCTGACCGGGCGGGCGGCTCAGAGGGACTCGGCTATGGCGTGGAGGGCGGCGGCGATGTGCAGGACCTCGTCGTCCGTGCAGACGTACGGCGGCATCGTGTAGACGAGGTTGCCGAACGGGCGCAGCCAGACGCCGTGCGCCATGGCGATCTCCTGGACGGACGGGACGTCCACCGGCTCCCGCGCCTCCACGACGCCGATCGCGCCGAGGACGCGGACGTCCGCGACGCCGGGCAAGCCCGCCGCGTCGTCGAGTTCGCTGGTCAGGAGGGCCTCGATGGTGTCCACCTCCTCCCGCCAGTCGCGCGACAGCAGCAGGTCGATGGACGCGGACGCGACGGCGGCGGCCAGCGGATTGGCCATGTAGGTGGGGCCGTGCATGAGGACGCCCGCCTCGCCGGACGCGATGCCGTCGGCGACGCGGTCGGTGCACATCGTGGCGGCCATCGTCAGGTATCCGCCGGTCAGCGCCTTGCCGAGGCACATGATGTCGGGGACGATCTCCGCGTGGTCGCAGCCCCACATCTCGCCCGTCCGGCCGAACCCGGTGGCGATCTCGTCCAGGATCAGCAGCAGGCCGTGCTCGTCGGCGAGGTCGCGGAGCGCGCGCAGGTACTCGGGGGCGTAGAAGCGCATGCCGCCCGCGCCCTGGACGATCGGCTCGACGATGATCCCGGCGAGTTCGCCCGCGTGCTCGGCGGCCAGCCGGGACAGCTCGTCCAGATACGCCTCGTCGGGGTCGGCGGAGTACCCGAGCGGAGGCGGCGGCGCGAACACGTGTTTCGCGAGGACGTCGCCGAACAGGTGGTGCATGCCGTTCACCGGGTCGCAGACGGCCATGCCGCCGAACGTGTCGCCGTGGTAGCCGCCCCGGACGGTGAGCAGCCGGTTCCGTTCGGGGCGCCCCAGCGACCGCTGGAACTGCAGCGCCATCTTGATCGCGACCTCGACGGCCACGGACCCGGAGTCGGCGAAGAACACCTTCGTCAGCGGCTCCGGCGTGATCTCGACCAGGCGCTCGGCGAGCCGCACGGCGGGCGGGTGGGTGAGCCCGCCGAACATCACGTGCGCCATCTTGCCGAGCTGCCCGGTGACGGCCGCGTTCAGCTTCGGGTGGTTGTAGCCGTGCACGGCCGCCCACCACGACGACATCCCGTCGATCAGCTCGGTGCCGTCCGCGAGCGTCAGGCGCACGCCGTCCGCCGAGACGACCGGCAGGACGGGCGCGGACGCGGGCATCGGCGCGTACGGATGCCAGATGTGCTCCCGGTCGAACGCCAGCATCCGCTCGGCCTCGCGCGGGCTCATCCGCCCAAGCTGCAAGGGGATCACGCGTCGTCACCCCCGGCGGGGAGGATGCCCTCGGCGGCGGCCCAGCGGCGGAGTTCGTCCGCGGCGGCGTCCTTGCCGATGATGCCGCGGTCCAGGCGGAGCTCCAGGAGGAACTTGTAGGCGCGTCCTACGAGCGGGCCTGGGGTGATGCCGAGGATGTCCTGGATCTCGTTGCCGTCGATCTCCGGGCGGATCGCGGCCAGTTCCTCCTCCTGGGCGAGCCGGTCGATCCGCACCTCGAGGTCGTCGTAGGTGCGGCGCAGCCGGTCGGCCTTGCGCTTGTTGCGGGTCGTGCAGTCGGCGCGGGTCAGCTTGTGCAGGCGCGTGAGCAGGGGCCCGGCGTCGCGGACGTACCGGCGGACGGCCGAGTCCGTCCACTCGCCGGTGCCGTAGCCGTGGAACCGGAGGTGCAGCTCCACCAGCCGCGACACCTCGTTGATGACGTCCTTCGGGTAGCGCAGCGCGGTGAGCCGCTTGCGGGTCATCTTGGCGCCGACGACCTCGTGGTGGTGGAACGACACCCGGCCGCCCGGCTCGAACCGGCGCGTCCGCGGCTTGCCGATGTCGTGCAGCAGCGCCGCGAGCCGCAGGACGAGGTCGGGGCCGTCCTCTTCCTGGGCGATCGCCTGCTCCAGCACGATGAGCGAGTGCTCGTAGACGTCCTTGTGCCGGTGGTGCTCGTCGATCTCCAGCCGCAGTTTCGGCAGCTCCGGCAGGACGTGCGCGGCGAGGCCCGTGTCGACGAGCAGCGCGAGGCCCTGCCGCGGGTACCGGCCGCAGATCAGCTTGGACAGCTCGTCCCGGACCCGCTCCGCCGAGACGATCTCGATGCGGGACGCCATGTCCGTCATCGCCTGGACGACGTCGGGCGCGACCGTGAACCCGAGTTGGGAGGCGAACCGGGCGGCGCGCATCATCCGCAGCGGGTCGTCGCTGAAGGAGTCCTCGGGCCTGCCGGGCGTCCGCAGGACCTTGCGCTGGAGGTCGGTCAGGCCGCCGAACGGGTCGACGAACTCGTGGCCGGGCAGCCGCGCCGCCATCGCGTTCACGGCGAAGTCGCGGCGGCGCAGGTCCTCGACCAGGGAGGTGCCGTAGGAGACGTCCGGCTTGCGGGACTTCGGGTCGTAGGACTCGCTGCGGTAGGTGGTGATCTCCAGCTCGACCCCGTCCTTGCGGAGGCCGACCGTGCCGAAATCGATGCCGATCGTCCAGTGCGTGTCCGCCCAGTCGCGGATGATCTCCAGGGTGCGTTCCGGGGGCGCGTCGGTGGTGAGGTCGACGTCCTTGGTCGGACGGCGCAGCAGCGCGTCCCGGACGGGCCCGCCGACCAGCGCCAGCTCGTGCCCGGCCGCCGCGAACCGGGTGCCGAGGTCGTCGGCGACGGGCGCGATCCCGCGCAGCAGCTCGGCGATCGCGGTCAGCCGCGAGGCCTCTGGGGTCACGTTCTGGTTGGGCACGGCCATCGAGCGTATTTCCTTGACTGACGGGCTGACAAAGGACTTTGTGGCGATCGGCGGGGTCCCGCGCGGGAGGCTTTGCGGGCCGGAGCCGGACGGGCCCCTTCACATGCCTTGATCCACGGGTTACGTTCTGGACACCCCGATGACGCCAGCGCGACCGCCGGTGAGCCTCCCGCACGACAACGGTAGCGGGATCCCCAAGGCCACGGACCGCCGCACGTGCGGCTGAGGCGCATCGTGAGGGTTTACGTGACGTATGACGCGAGTTAGGCCACTCGTTCCGGGTATGTGGGGATATTCCCTGCAGAGTGCGAAGCACGGGGACACAGCGAACCAGTTCCGGGGGTGAGCGGGGAGACCCCCGCGGGATGGAGCCGAACATGAAGGACGCTCTCGCCATCCACCGCGCACTGCTCGAATGGGAGACCGTGCACGAGATCGTGCGGTTGCCCGTCGCGATGGCCCACGCCGACGAACTGCCGAAGGCCCTCGGCCTCCCGGCGGAACGGTGCCTGGTGACGCGCGTCTACTCCTGCGACGGCGACCGCCGCGGCCGCCGGTTCCTGACCGGCGTGATCGTCCCGGCGGGCGAGCGGCCGCCGATCGAGGCCGTCCGGCGCACCGTCGGCGCCCGCAGCGTCCGCCCGGCGCACCCGGACGTCGTGAACGCCGTCACCGAGTACGCGGCCGGCCTGGTCTGCCCGCTCCTCCTGCCCGACACGATGCCGCTGCTCGTCGACCACCGCCTCGCGGACGCCCTGGACAGCGACGACGTCGTCTACACCGCGACCGGCGAGGCGTCGACCGCTCTCGGCATCCGGGGCGAGTCCCTCTACGCCCTCTGCCACGCGAAACCGATCGACACCCTCGTCCCGCCGCCGCTCAAGGCTCCCGCCGGCGGCCCGCGGACCACCCGGTCCCCCGCCTGATCCCGACCGCGCCCGACCCGACATGTCAGACGCGGGACGGACTACCATCGACGCCGTGGTGCGGGAAAAAATCGCCCGCCGTCCTGAGGCGGCCGGTAAGGCGTGAGGGCGGTCAAACGCGCGGTGGCGCTGGCCGCTCTGCTGCCCTGCGTGGCGATGGCGGCGCCCACGACGCTGGCGTCCCCCGCCTACGCGCGGCGCACGTCCGCGTCCGCCCAGGTCATGACGAAGGCCCAGGTCGCCATGGCGCTCACCAAGGTCGACCCGAAGACCGTCACCGCGACGTCGCCGATCGAGATCTCCGGGCTGGCCAGGAACCGCAGCGGCCGCCAGTTGCCCGGCCTCAGCGTGCGGCTGCGCTACAGCGTCCAGCCCGTCACCAGCCGCAGCCAGCTGGACCAGTTCGCGGCCAGCCCGCCGAACGCGCTGCCGGCCACCGGCCCGGAGAAGCAGATGCCCGGGGCGGCCACGCCCGGAGTGAAGCAGAGCTGGACGTTCAAGACCACGGCCAAGGAACTGGGCCTCCGCGCCCCGGCGGGCACGCCCGGCGTCTACCCGGTGGGCGTCGAGGTGCTCAACTCCGCTCGCCAGGTCGTCGGGGGCCTCACGACGTTCGTGACGTTCATGCCGAAGGAACGCCATTTCAACCCGGTGGCGGTCAGCTGGGTCCTTCCGCTGGCCGACCGGATGCACCGCACCAACGACCGGACGTTCATCGACGACGACCTCGCCAAGGCCGTGGCGCCCGGCGGCCGGCTCAGCAGGCTGGTCGACGCGGCGTCCGGCACCGGGACGCCCGTCACGTGGGCGATCGACCCGGCGCTGCTGGACGACGTGCAGCAGATCGCGTCCGACGACTACACGGTCCGGGCGCCCGGTGCGAAGAAGGGCGAGCGGAAGACCAAGAGCGCCGCCGCGGCCACCTGGCTGACCGCGCTCAAGGACGCGTCGAAGAAGGACCCGTACTTCACCCTCCCCTACGCCGACCCGGACGTCGTGGCGCTCGTCCGCCGCAAGACGCCCCGCGACGTCGGCGTCGCGTTCGACGAGCGGAACACCGCCGTCGCGTCGAAGGTCCTCGGACGCGCCGCGAACGCCCATGTCGCCTGGCCGCCGTCCGGCGCCGCGGGGCCCGGGACGGTCGACCAGCTCGCCAAGAACGCCCTGAAGGACGGCGGCTCGTTCCTGATGAGCAGCTCGCAGTTCCAGGACCCGGCGGCGGGTGCGCTCCCGAACGCGACGACGACGCTCCAGACGCACCAGGGCGCCAGGAAGGCGCTCCTGTACGACGAGAAGCTCAACCAGATCGTCAGCGAGGGCTCCGGGACCGGAGCGCTGCTGACCGAGCAGCGCTTCCTGGCCGAGACGGCGATGATCGCGGCGGAGGCGCCGAACCGGCAGCGCACCGTGGTCGTCGCCCCGGACCGGTACTGGAACCCGACCGGCTCGCTCGCGAAGAACCTGCTGAAGTACACCAAGGCCGCGTCCTGGATGAACGAGGTCCAGCTCAGCAAGATGGAGTCGGCCGAGCCGCAGGGCCGCGTCTTCAACGGCTACAGCGACGACTACCAGCAGTACGAGCTCGGCGACGCGCACCTCTCCCAGGTGCAGGCGATCTCCCGGCAGGCCGCGGCGTTCCAGGCGGTGATGAGCGGCCCGGTCAAGATCTCCTACGAGCGGGCGATGCTGCGCATGGAGTCGGCGGCGTGGCGGACGTCACCCCGGCAGGCCAGGGCGGCCCGCAAACAGGTGGAGGACGAGCTCACTTCCGAAATGCGCCTCGTCCGCATCGTCACCACCAAGAGCAAACGGGTGCTCATGGGGGGCAGCTCGGGCCGGCTGCCGGTGCTCGTGGAGAACAGGCTGTCCGGCCAGGCGGTCAAGGTCCGGCTCGTCGCGACGTCGGAGAACAACGCCAAACTCCGGCTCGGGACGCTGACGGACGAGGACGCGGTCATCGAACTGCGTCCCGGGGAGCGGGCCCAGCGCTGGATCCCCGCGCAGGCGGCCGGCAACGGCAACTTCCACATCCAGGTGGAGTTGCGGAGCGCCGGCCCGGACGGCCGGACGTACGGCGGCGGCGAGTCGATCACCGTGACCGTCACCGGCTACGGACGTCTCGCGCTGCTCATCACCGGCGGCGGACTTGCCGTACTCTTCGTGGGCGTCGGAGTGCGGGCCATCAGAGCGAGGCGCCGCCGGAAAGCGGAGGCAGCCGGTGACGGGTCGACCGGAATGGGATCGGCGGGAGCAGGGGAGCAGGGGAGCGGATTCCCCGGCCCCGGGTTCCCAGGGGCCGGGATACCCTCCGCCGAGTTCCCCGGGGTATCCGGGGCAGGGCTATCCGGCGCAGGGCAATCCTCCGGGCCAGGGATATCCACAGGGCCCGGCGCAGGGACCTCCGCCACAGGGACCGGCGCAGAGGCAGCCGGGGCAACCGGGGCAGCCGGGTCCGGCGGGCCCGCCGCCGCGGAGCACGCCGAATCCGGCGGGGTACCCGAGCCCGCCGCCGACGGGCAGGCCCCGGCGCCCGGGGAACGCCGCCGCCGAGACGGCGATTGACATTCCCCTCCCCGCCGGGAACGCGCCCGTGGCCGAAACGGTCATTGACACGCCCCTCCCGGCGTCCGGCGAAGACGAAGGGGAGGGCGACGGCGGGAAGGGCTCGGGCGGCATCCTCCGCTCCGGCGCGATCATGGCCGTGGGCACCCTCGCGTCCCGCGTCACCGGCTTCCTGCGCACCGCCGTCATCGTCGCTGCGCTCGGCACCGGGCTGCTCGCGAACGCCTACAACACCGCCAACACGATCCCCAACCAGATCTACGACCTGCTGCTCGGCGGCATCCTGACGAGCGTCATCGTCCCGCTGCTGGTGCGGGCCAAGCAGCGCGACCGCGCCTACGGCGAGCAGTACGAGCAGCGCGTGTTCACCCTCGCGGTGATCGGCCTCGGCGCCCTCACCGTCGTGGCGGTGCTGTGCGCGCCGCTGTTCATCGACGTGCTGGCGGGCAGCTACACCGGCGACCAGCGCAAGGTCGCCATCCTGTTCGCGCAGTTCTTCCTGCCGCAGCTGTTCTTCTACGGCGTCGGCGCGTTCGCCGGGGCCATCCTGAACACGCGCGGGAGCTTCGGCGCGCCGATGTGGGCGCCGGTGCTGAACAACCTCGTCGTGATCGCGGTCGGCGGCGCGTTCCTGGCGATCACCACGGGCCGCGTCGACCCGTCCAGCATCTCGGACTCCCAGCTCATGCTGCTGTCGCTCGGCACGACCGGCGGGATCGTCCTGCAGACGGTCGCGCTCTGGCCGTCGCTGCGCCGCGTCGGGTTCCGCTGGCGGCCGCGCCTCGACTTCAAGCGCGGCGAGATCGGCGAGGTCGCGCGGATGGCCGGCTGGACGCTGCTCTACGTCGTCGCCACCCAGGCCGCGCTGGCCGTCGTCACCGCGCTGGCGAACGCCGCCGGGAACAAGGCCGTGGACGCGGGCCTCGGCGAAGGCTACGGCTACACCCCGTACTTCAACGCCTACCAGCTCTTCCAGCTGCCCTACGCGATCGTCGGCGTCTCGGTGATCACCGCGCTGCTGCCGCGGATGAGCCGGTTCGCCGCCGAGGGCAAGACCGCCGACGTGCGCGCCGCGTTCTCCAGCGGCCTGCGGCTCTCCTCGGTGATCATCATGCCGGCGGCGGCGCTGATGCTGGTGCTCGGCCCGGAGATCACCACGGTGCTGTTCGCGCACGGCAACACCTCGCCCGACGACGCGCTGGTCATCGCGCGGGTCATGCAGATGTTCGCCATCGCGCTCGTCCCGTTCTCGATCTACCAGCTCATGCTGCGGGTCTTCTACTCCCACGGGGACACGAGGACGCCCGCGCTGGTCGGCCTCGTCGTCACCACGTCCAACATCGCGATGGCGTTCACCGCCTACAACGTCCTCGACGTCGAGTGGATCGTCGTCGGCATCGCGGGCGGGTTCGCGATCACCAACGTGGTGGGCACCGTCACGTGCTGGCTCGTGCTGCGCCGCAAGCTCGGCGGCATCGACGGCCGGCGCATCATCGGCGGCCACCTGAAGCTCCTCGTCGCGATCTGGCCGCTGATCGGGTTCGCCTACGCCGCGCACACCGTCGCCGACGCCGCCACGGACACCTCGACGCTGCTTCCCGCGCTGGTCACCCTGGTCGCCGGGTCCGTCGGCGGCGGCCTGCTGTACGTGCTCTTCGCCAAGCTGATGCGGGTGGAGGAGATCCAGACGACCATCGCCACGTTCGCGCGCCGGCTGCCCGGCCGCTGAGCGCCGGGCGGCGGGCCGCCGGGGGACCAGGCGGGCGAACGCCTCCCAAAGTTAAAAAGGACGCGCGACGATAAGGCGGCCACTCAGGCGAGTAACCACTACCATGTGGGGGATTACGGCCTGCGGGGCGACACCCTGGGGAACGCAAAAGAGGAGGGTCGGAGGCGTAAGCTGCCACGCCACGAACATGGGATCTGACCACCTGTGCAGGACGCTGCCGTGAGCACGTCAGTCATCGAACCCGGCACGCGCCTCGCCGGCCGCTACCGGCTCGAGGAGCGCATCAGCGATTCCGGCGGATCGTCGCTCTGGAAGGCCATCGACGAGATCCTCGCGCGGGCGGTCGCCGTCCGCACCTTCGACCCGAAGTTCCCCCGGGTCGCCGAGGCCGTCACCTCCGCGCGGTCGGCCAGCAGGCTGACCGACCCCCGCCTGACCCAGGTGTTCGATGCCGACGACTCCGGCGAAAGCGCCTATGTCGTCAGCGAATGGGTGGCGGGCGAAACCCTCGAGGGCATGCTCGGCAAGGCCCCGCTGGAGCCGGGGCGCGCCGCGACGCTGCTGTACGAGGCGTCCGAGGCGATCGCCGCCGCGCATTCCGCCGGGCTGGCGCACCTCTGCCTCACCCCCCGCGACCTCGTCTGGACGACCGGCGGCACCGTCAAGATCCTCGGCATCGCGACCGACGCCGTGCTCGGCGACCGGCACGCCGAGGACCCCGCCGCCGAGGACGTCCACGGCCTCGGCCGGATGCTGTACGCGGCGCTCACCGCCCACTGGCCCGGCGACGAGGGCGTCTCCGACCTGCCCGCCGCGCCCGCGTCCGGCGGGGTCCCGCACGCGCCCCGCCAGGTCCAGGCCGGCATCTCGCACGCGGTCGACGCGATCGTCTGCCGCTGCCTCGGCATCGGCGCCGCCGAGCCGCTCGCGTCCCCCGCCGACCTGGCCAAGGCGCTGCGCGGCGTCCCGCGCACCCCGCTGCCGCTGTTCGCCGGGCTCGGCAGCACCGCGCCGCCCGCCCCGCGTCCGGCCGCCGCGCCGCAGCGTCCCGCTGCACCGCCGCCCGCCCCTACGCGGCCGCACCGGCGGCCCGCGCACGAGCAGCAGGCGTCGTCGCACGTCCCGCCACCGCGTGCCCAGCACGGGGCGCCGCCACCGCCGTCGTCCACGGCCACCCGCGCCGCGCCCGCGCACGGGCACGGCGCGCCCAAGCGACCCGCGAACCGGGCGCTGCTCGGCGTCGCCGCCGCCGCGCTGACCGTCATCGTCGGCATCGGCGCGTGGGCGCTGTCCAGCTCCGGCTCGAAGGACGATCCCGGCACCAACAACTCCGTGGACCCGAAGAAGTCGAGTGCTCCTCCCTCCCCCTCCGCAGCCTCGCTCAACATCCAGAGCGCCGAGGGGGTCGACCCTGTCGGCGACGACGGAGGCGAGGGCAAGGAGAAGGGCCGCCTGGCCGTCGACGGCAAGAGCGGCACCACGTGGCGGAGCTCCTACTACACCTCCGCGGATTTCGGCCGCCTCAAGAACGGTCTCGGCCTGCGCCTCGACATGGGGAAGACGGTCGACATCAGCCAGGTCAAGGCTCAGCTCCCCGGGGCCGCGTCCGGAGGGGCCGCGATCCAGCTGAAGATCGGTGACACGCCTGATCCGAACGCGATGCAGAAGGTCCAGACGACCGTCACGCAGGGGGCCGGAGCCACGACGTTCCAGCTCGACCGGCCGCACGCCGGGCGCTACGTGCTGCTCTGGTTCACCAAGCTCTCGCGCGGTAGCGACGGGCAGTTCCGCGCCGAGGTCAGCGAGGTCTCCGTCCACGGCTCGCCGAGCTGATCCGGCCTGCCCCCTCGGCCGCGAGGCGACCGGTTTCACTCGGTGCGCGGGCGTGGATTCTCGAGATGACCAAGCCGCTTCTGAAGACCGGGTAACAACTTCGCGGCGGTTGGAGCGAGCCCAAACGGGCTGTGACGTGGGGCGGTGCTTGTCGGTATCGTGCCTGTGAGCAAACCCATCCCCTCGACCCAGGAATCTGTGGTGCTTACCCCAGCAGACGCGGCTGATGAGAGGCGCTCGGCGGCGGCTGGGCATTTCGTGCACGGAAGCGGCAGCTCATGACGTCGGTGAGCGTGCATCGCGTCGGCGAGGTGCCCGACAAGGAACTCCTCGCAAGGCACGCCCAGGGGGACCCGCACGCGTTCGCCGAACTCGTCCACCGGCACCGCGACCGCATGTGGGCCGTCGCGCTGCGCACCCTCGGCGACCCGGAGGAGGCCGCCGACGCGCTGCAGGACGCGTGCCTTTCGGCGTTCCGCGCCGCCGGACGGTTCCGCGGGGACGCCGCCGTCACCACCTGGCTGCACCGCATCGTGGTGAACGCCTGCCTGGACCGCATCAGGCGCAAGTCCGTCCGGCCCGCGACGCCGATGGGCGACGACGCGACGTTCGACGCCGTCGCCCCGAAACTGCCGGACCCGACGGACGCGCACGGCGTGTCCCTCGACGTCCGGACCGCCCTGGAGCAGCTGCCGTTCGAGCAGCGCGCCGCCCTCGTCCTCGTCGACATGATGGGCTACTCCGTCGACGACGCCGCGCGGGTCATGGAGGTCCCACCAGGCACGATCAAGAGCCGCTGCGCACGGGGCCGCGCCCGGCTCGCTCCCCTTCTCACCCATCACCGGAACCGACGGGATCGGAAAAACGTCGGAGGTGTGGAAGGAGGTGGCATGCCCCAGTGAACCCCGCACACTATGACTACGACATCCTGGCCGATCTGGCCGAGGGACTGCTCGAAGACGACGAAGCCGCCTCCGTCAACGCACACCTCGACACCTGCGCCGAATGCCGTGAACTGTCCGCCGACCTTGCGGACGTCTCCCGGATCCTGGCGGAGGCACCCGTCCCGTCCATGCCCGCCGAACTGGCCGAGCGCATCGACACCGCCATAGCCGCGGAGTCGATGCACAACGCCACCGTGGTGAGCATGGAGCAGCGGCGCGGAAGGCGGCATTGGCGGATTCTGTCGGCGGCCGCGGCGGCCGTGGTCGTCGTCGGCGGCGGCGCGACGGTCGGCACGATGGCATTGGACGGCGTGAGCGGCGACCACGGCAAGGCGGTGACTCCCGCGCAGGATAATCCCGACCAATCCCGTCCAGAGACTGGAGTGGCGCCGAACGCCGCCCCGGCCACGGCCTTCAAGGTCGCGCGAAGCGGCACCGACTACCGTGCCGGGACGTTGGGCCCGCAGGTCGACCGGCTGCTGGCCGACGCGCAGAAGGTCAGGGCCGCGTCCGGCGCGCCGTCCGCGCAGCTCAGGGGGTGCGTCAACGGCGTCACCCACGGCCTGACGCCCGCCCTCGTCGACAACGCGACATACGAGGGCGCTCCCGCGACCGTCATCGCCGTCCATGGCGACAGTCCCGGCAAGTGGAAGATCTGGGTCGTGGGCCCGGACTGCTCCGCCGGGAGCCGGCACATCCTGAAAAAGCCGGGCAACACCTGACCCGCCGGCCCCGCCGTTCTCGGACGCCCCGAGAACGACTCCACCGCACCCTGTTCACCGGCAGCCCACTGGAGTGGGCGTCGGCGGGGCTCCCGCACGTTCCGCGCGAGGGACGTCAGAGGGAGTCCAGGAAGGACAGGGCGATCGTCCAGGCGCGGTCGGCGGCTTCGGGGTCGTGGTCGGGGAGGTCCGGGTCGGTGAACAGGTGGCCGGCGCCCCAGTAGCGGAAGACCTCGACGTCCGCGCCCGCCTTGCGCATCCGCAGGTACCAGGTGTTCAGCCAGTCGGCGGGTTCCCACGTGTCGGGGTCGGCGACGTGCAACTGCACCGGGACCTCGGTGGACGCGTCGTCCGCGATGTCCGACGTGCCGTGCATCAGCAGCAGCCCGCCGGCCTTGTCGTCGGCGAGGGCGAGGTTCTGCGCGATGGAGCCGCCGAGCGAGAAACCGGCGTAGACGAGGCCGCCGTCGCCGACCAGGGGCGCGGCCGCCGCGACGGCGCGGCGCAGCAGCTCGTCCCGCCCGATCTCCTCCTTGATCTCGATGCCGGCCTCGGGCGTGTCGACGACCCGCCCGTCGTACAGGTCGGGGACGTGGACCTCGTGCCCCGCCGCGCGGAGCCGGTCAGCCGCCCCATGAACCGCCGGACGCAGCCCGTACATCGAGTGGAGGAGCAGAATGCGTGCCATGGACCCCACCCTAGAGGGGGTACGGCCTGGTAGACGGCCGGTCGGAGTGTCCCGGGAATTGCCGGGGCCTAGGATCGGTTGACGCGACTGGCAGGCCGGGTCGTGCGGCACCGACGGCCAACGAGGAGAGGCACAGAACAGTGAGCGACGTCCGTAACGTCATCGTCATCGGGTCCGGTCCCGCGGGCTACACGGCCGCCGTCTACGCGGCTCGCGGCGACCTGAAGCCGCTGGTGTTCGAGGGGTCGGTGACGGCCGGCGGTGCGCTGATGAACACCACCGACGTGGAGAACTTCCCCGGCTTCCCGGACGGGATCATGGGTCCCGACCTGATGGACAACCTGCGCAAGCAGGCCGAGCGTTTCGGCGCCGAGCTGATCACCGACGACGTCACCGAGGTCGACCTGACCGCCGACCCCAAGGTCGTCAAGGTCGGGGACGAGACCTATCTGGCCAAGGCCGTGATCGTGGCGACCGGCTCGGGGTACCGGGAACTCGGCCTGCCGGACGAGAAGCGCCTGTCGGGGCGGGGCGTGTCGTGGTGTGCGACCTGTGACGGGTTCTTCTTCCGCGAGCAGGACATCGCCGTGGTCGGCGGCGGGGACACCGCGATGGAAGAGGCGATCTTCCTGACCAAGTTCGCCCGGTCGGTCACCGTGATCCACCGGCGGGACGAGCTGCGCGCATCGAAGATCATGCAGGATCGGGCGTTCGCCAACGACAAGATCAAGTTCCTGTGGGACAGCGAGGTCGTCTCCATCCAGGGCGACGACCGGGTGACGGGCGTCACCGTCCGGAACCTCAAGAATGGGTCGGAGTCCCCGCTGGAGATCACCGGGCTGTTCATCGCGATCGGGCACGACCCGCGCAGCGAGCTGTTCGCCGGTCAGCTGGAGAGCGACACCGACGGCTACCTGCTGGTGGACGCCCCGACCACCCGGACCAAGATCCCCGGTGTGTTCGCGTGCGGCGACGTGGTCGACCACATCTACCGGCAGGCGATCACCGCGGCGGGCAGCGGCTGCTCCGCGGCCATCGACGCCGAGCGCTGGCTGCAGGACCAGGACGCCGCCGAGACCGTCCCGCAGGCCTGACCGCCTGTGGGATGACCACCTGAGGCATGACCGCCTGAAGGCCTGGCCGCCGACCCGAGCGGCGCCGCGCCCGGCGCACCGCCATCCGCCCCGCGACGGGTCGCGCCGATCGGCCGGCAGCCGGGCGGGGCTCGCCGACGCAATGACTGTTCGTCGGGCGGCGACCCGGCCGACGCGGCCCGCCGCCCGCCGCCCGAGCGAGAACGAAGGAGAACCATGAAAGCCGTGACCGACGCCGACTTCACGACCGAGGTCCTCGACAGCGACAAGCCCGTCCTGGTCGACTTCTGGGCCGAGTGGTGCGGACCGTGCCGGATGGTGGCGCCGATCCTGGAGGAGATCTCCAAGGAGCACGGCGACAAGATCGACATCGTGAAGCTGAACATCGACGAGAACCCGCAGGTGCCGCAGAAGTACGGCATCATGCAGATCCCGACGATGAACGTCTACAAGGGCGGCGAGGTCGTCAAGCAGATCATGGGCGCCAAGCCGAAGGCCGCCCTCCTGCGGGATCTCGCCGAGTTCATCTGAGCCGCTCGTCCGCCGAGCCGCTCGATCCGGACCGCCTCCCGTCTCCCGCGGCGAGCGCGAAACCGTGTGGGCCCGCACTCCACTGGATGGAGTGCGGGCCCACACGCATCAAACCGCCTCAGAACGCCCTAGACGGGTCGTAGCGCCCCCTCCGGGGTCATGGAGCCCAGCAGCCGTTCCAGGGCCACCTCGACGTCCTCACGCCATGACAGGGCTGACTTCAGCTCCAGCCGCAGCCGCGGATACCGGTGATGCGGCCGGACGGTCTTGAACCCCACCGACAGCAGATAGTCGGCGGGCACCATGCACCCGCCCTCCTCGCCCTTCAGGTCGCCGAACGCCTCGATCGCCTTCACCGTCCGCCGGGTCAGGTCCTTGGCGACGCCCTGGACGAGCATCCGGCCGAGGCCGCCGCCCGCGAACTCGGGCAGGATGTGCGCGGTCATCAGCAGCACCGCGTCCGCGCTGACCGGGCTCGTCGGGAACGCCACCGAGCGCGGCACGTACAGCGGCGGCGCGTACATCACGAACCCCGCCGGAACGTTGTCCACGTACGCGATCTTGCCGCAACTGCCCCACTCCAGGAGCGTCGAGGAGATCCACGCCTCCTTCTCCAGGCCCGCGTCGCCGCTGTCCAGCGCGCGGTCCCGGCTGACCGGATCCAGTTCCCAGAACACGCAGCCGCGGCAACGGTGCGGCAGATCATCGAGATTGTCCAGCGTGATGTTGACGAGACGACGCGACACCGGGTCGGCACCCCCTGCCTCGATTCCTCGCCCGCCGGGCCTGGAACCCCTGGCGGCGGAACTTCCCGGCAACCAACCGGGACCCGCGGGCATCGTATCGGACAGGAGTTTCCCCAACCGCACGCCGCGCCACACCCGAAGCGGTCAGGCATGGCCGTCATGCCGTAGTTTGCAGGGAAGCCATCACACCCGGAGGTGCCTCGTGGAACAGCATTCGCGTACGGACGTCTACTCCGATCGCTACGCCGCCCGCGCCGCCGGCATGGTGCCGTCGGAGATCCGGGCCCTGTTCGCGATGGTCGCCCGACCGGAGATCGTCTCCCTCGCGGGCGGGGCGCCGTACGTGTCGGCGCTGCCCCTCGACGCCGTCGGCCGGATGCTCGGCGACCTCGTCGCCGGCAAGGGCGCCGAGATGCTGCAGTACGGCTCCGCGCAGGGGGACGAACTGCTCCGCGAGCACATCTGCGAGGTCATGTCCCTGGAAGGCGTCCAGGCGTCGCCGGACGACGTGGTCGTCACCGTCGGCGCCCAGCAGGCGCTCGACCTCGTCACCAAGATCTTCGTGAATCCGGGCGACGTCGTCCTTGCCGAGGCGCCGTCCTATGTCGGCGCGCTCGGCACGTTCGCGTCCTACCAGGCCGACGTCGTGCACGTGCCGCTGGACGAGGGCGGGCTCGTCCCGTCCGCGCTCCGCGAGACGCTTGCCTCGCTCCGCGCGCAGGGGCGCAGCGTCAAGTTCCTCTACACCGTGCCGACGTTCCAGAACCCCGCGGGCGTCACCCTCACCACGGCGCGCCGCGCCCAGATCCTCGAGATCTGCGCCGAGTACGACATCCTGATCGTCGAGGACAACCCGTACGGGCTCCTCGGCTTCGACGCCGATCCCATGCGGGCCCTGCGCGCGGACGACTCCGAGCGCGTCATCTACCTCGGCTCGTTCTCCAAGACGATCGCGTCCGGCCTCCGCGTCGGCTGGGTGCTGGCGCCCCACGCGGTACGGGCCAAGCTCGTGCTGGCCGCCGAGTCCGCGATCCTGTGCCCGTCGAACTTCTCGCAGCTCGCCGTCCGCGAATACCTCGCGACGCAGCCGTGGCGGGAGCAGATCAAGGACTTCCGCGAGCTGTACCGGGCCCGCCGTGACGCGATGCTGGACTCCCTTGACCAGCTGATGCCGGACGGTTGCACATGGACGCGGCCGGCCGGTGGCTTCTTTGTCTGGCTGACACTCCCCGAAGGCCTGGACGCCAAGGCGATGGCCCCGCGCGCGATCGCCGACCGGGTCGCCTACGTCCCCGGGACCGGCTTCTACGCGGACGGCACCGGGCACCAGCACATGCGGCTCTCGTACTGCTTCCCCGAGCCCCACCGGATCCGGGAGGGCGTCCGGCGGCTCGCCGGGGTGATCGAGAAGGAGATCGGGCTGCGCGACATGTTCGGCGGTGCGGTCGGCGGCGGCTCGACGGGCGTCCAGGCGCCGGGGCCGGACGTCGTCTGAAGGTTTCACGTGAAACGCGCGCCGACGCGGCCCTGTCCGGCCGGCGCGCATCGCATCATCCAAGAGAGGCACCAGCGTTGGAACTCGGGCATGTCGTCGTTCTGGCCGGCGGGCTGTCGTACGAGCGCGAGGTGTCGCTCAGGTCCGGCCGTCGCGTCACCGACGCGCTCCGCGCCCGCGACATCCCGGTGGAACTGCGCGACGCCGACGCGACGCTCCTGGACTCGCTGAGGGACGACCCGCCGGACATCGTCTTCCCCCTCATGCACGGTGCCGCGGGCGAGGACGGCTCGATCCGCGACGTCCTCGAACTCGTCGGCGTGCCCTATCTCGGCGCCCGTCCGGACGCCTGCCGCGTCGCGTGGGACAAGCCGACCGCCAAGTCCGTCGTCCGCCGCGCCGGCCTCCGGACGCCCGAGTCGGTCGCCCTCCCGAAGGAGGTCTTCCACGACCTCGGCGCCGCTTCCGTCCTCGACCGCATCGTGGGCGCCCTCGGCCTCCCCCTGTTCGTCAAGCCGACCCGGGGCGGCTCGGCCCTCGGCGCGTCCGTCGTGCACGAGCCGTCCGAGCTCTCGGCCGCCATGGTCGGCTGCTTCGCCTACGGGGACGTGGCCCTCGTCGAGCGCTACATCTCCGGCACCGAGGTGGCCGTCAGCATCATCGAGCAGGACGGCGCCCCCACCGCCCTCCCGGCCGTCGAGATCGTCGCCCCCGGCCGCCTCTACGACTACACGGCCCGCTATGACGCCGGCGACACCGAGTTCGTCACTCCGGCCCGCCTCACCCCGGACGCCGCCGCCCGTGCCACGTCCGCCGCCGTCACCGCCCACCGCGCCCTCGGCCTCCGCGACATCTCCCGAACCGACCTCATCGTCTCCCCGGACGGCGAGGTCCACTTCCTCGAAGTCAACGTCGCCCCCGGCATGACCGAAACGAGCCTCTTCCCGCGCGCCATCAGCGTCGCCGGTCTGGACTTGGGCGAAGTCTGCGAGTCCCTCTTCCTGAACCGCCTGACCTGACCGCCCAGCAGCACGCAACAGGCGCTCAGTTTCACGTGAAACACGCGAAGGCCCGGCGGCTCACGGGCCGGGTCATCCTGAAGGACGTCGTCCCAGCGAGGCTGCTCGGTCGACCCATCTCTAGCTGCACTGACCGGGGACGTCGATCCACTACCGGCCGTTGACGCTGCGACCGAAGTCGGTGGCGAGCCAATGCGCGATGGAGCGAGAGGGGAACTCCCGGGGGCGGTGCGTTCCGCTTAGGCAGCCGTGTCTCTCATACGGTCGAGGCAGAAGAGCGCCAGTCGTCGGGATCAGGGTCGAATGCGACGAGGTACCAGCGCTGCCAGCGAAGAAGGTGACGAAACAGCTCGACGGGTTCGCAGAGACTCAGCTCGGAAGATCTCTCGGCGGGGCCGGCTACTTGCCGCCGGACGGAAAGGGCCCGGTCTAGCGATCGGCCTCGCCCGTCGGGTTCTCACCGGAGGGCTGGGCCGGGAATGCCCGCCCCGTCGAAGGGTTCGGGCTTCGGTCGACCAGGGCTTCCAGCCCCTCCCCTGAGAGGTGAGGGACTGCCGCCGTCACTCGACCCGCGAGGAGAAGGACGATCGCCTTGAGCGGGCCGGAGACGTCCGGTCCCTCGCCACGCGACCAGGGCGCGTCCGTGGCCGCGATGCGGAGCCCGCGAAGGCGCTTCTTCGCTCCGAATCCGAAGGGCGGGGGGATCTGCCAGATGCGGTCGGCCGCCACCAGCGCGGGACGTTCCGGCATCGGGAAGTCACGGCCGAGCGGGACGAAGATGTCCTGGGCATGGACGAGGATGTCCAGGAGCGGCTCCTTGGTCGTCGTGCCGGGGGCGAGTCGCCGCGAGGCGGCGACCCTGCGCAGCACGGCGATCAACTCATCGGTCGGACGGGCGGCCCGGTCGATCGCCGTCTCGCGAATCAGCCTGTGGAAGCTGCCGCGCGCACGCGCGAACTCGCGCAGGGCCATGCTCCAGGTGATCTCCGGGGCCAGGCCGACGTGGGCGACGACGTCGCGAACACGCCATCCCTCGCACAACGACGGCTGTTCCCATTCGCCCGGGTCGAGTTCGGTGAGGGCCTCCGCGACGGCCATGCGCTGTTCCCCGATGTGCCGCCACATCTCGTCACGATCCACCCGAACCTCCTGAGGCCGAACTCCCGGGAGCCCGTTCTCGCCGGAAGATATTGGGTGCGGTGACCTCCCGTCCACAACGGCGCACCGGGTCGCCGAGGATCATGCCGGATTCGGGTGTCCTCCGTGGGGGCGGCCACCGCGTCCCAGCAACTGTCCGGCAGCCCCCGAGGAATGCTGGAGAGAGCTGAGCGGCGATGTTTCACGGGAAACATCGGGGGAGTCGGCCGCAATGAGAAGCGCCCCGGACCAAGGAGGCCCGGGGCGCCATGCGTTCGGCCGGGGGTCAAGCGTCGTCCTCGTCGGGGGCCATCGACTTGATGATGCGGTCGAGGTCTTCGAGCGTGGCGAACTCGACCACGATCTTGCCCTTGTTGCGGCCCATGTCGACGCGGACCCTCGTGTCGTACCGGTCGGAGAGGCGGTCGGCGAGTTCCTTCAGGCCGGGGGCGACCGGCTGCTTCCGGCGGCCCTGCCGCGGCGCCTTCACCTCGTCGTCCCCGACCTCGCGGAGCGCGATCATCTCCTCAAGGGCGCGGACGGAGAGCCCCTCCTGGACGATCCGGTGGGCCAGGTGCTCCTGGGCCTCGATGCTGTCGAGCGAGAGCAGCGCGCGAGCGTGTCCGGCGGACAGGACACCGGCCGCCACCCGGCGCTGGACGGCGGGCGGCAGGTTCAGCAACCGGAGCGTGTTGGTGATGTGCGGGCGCGACCGGCCGATGCGGCTGGCGAGCTGCTCGTGGGTGGCTCCGAAGTCCTGCAGCAGCTGCTGGTACGCGGCGGCCTCCTCCAGCGGGTTGAGCTGCTGGCGGTGGAGGTTCTCCATGAGCGCGTCACGGAGCAGATCGTTGTCACCGGTGTCGCGGACGATCGCCGGTATGACGTCGAGCCCGGCCATCTGGGACGCCCGCCAGCGGCGCTCCCCCATGATCAGTTCGTAGTCGTGCTCGTCCGACGGGGACTTGCGGACCACGATCGGCTGCAGCAGTCCGACGATGCCGATCGACTCGGCGAGCTCCTGCAGCGCCTGATCGTCGAAGTGCTCGCGCGGCTGGCGCGGGTTCGGCGTGATCGACCCGACCGGCAGCTCCGCGAAATGGGCGCCGGCGACCGGTTCGAGAGCCGGTCCGGGGGCGGCGGTGCCGTTCGTGATGGGGCCGCCCGGGAATCCGGGCTCACCCGCGCCGTCCGGTTCGCCCGGCGTCGGCGGGGGTGGAGCGGTGGGGATGAGGGCGCCGAGCCCCTTGCCCAGACCGCGTCGCTGCTGGCTCACTGGGCAGATCCTCCGTGGGCCATCTCCGAGGCGGCTTCGCTGTAGGCGAGCGCGCCACTCGAACCGGGGTCGTAGGTCATGACGGACTGCCCGTAGCTCGGGGCCTCCGAGACCCGGACGCTGCGGGGGATCACCGTGTTGAGCACGACGTCCCCGAAGTGGTTCCGGACGTCCTCGGCGACCTGCGCCGCGAGGCGCGTCCGGGCGTCGTACATCGTGAGCAGGATCGTGGACACCTTCAGTTTCTGGTTGAGGTGCGCCTTGACCAGGTCGACCGTGCGGATCAACTGCCCGAGCCCCTCCAGCGCGTAGTACTCGCACTGGATCGGTATGAGCAGTTCGTCCCCGCCGACGAGGGCGTTCACCGTGAGCAGCCCGAGGGACGGCGGGCAGTCGATCAGCACGTAGTCGAACTTCTCGGTCTCGTAGGCGTCCAGGGCCCGCCGGAGCCGCGACTCGCGGGCCACCTTCGAGACGAGTTCGATCTCGGCGCCCGCGAGGTTGAGGGTGGCGGGCGCGCAGAACAGGTTGGGGATCTCCGGGGCGGGGACGACGATGTCGGCCATCGCCATGTCCTCGATCAGCACGTCGTAGATCGACGGGACCTCCGCGTGGTGGTCGACGCCGAGGGCGGTGGACGCGTTGCCCTGCGGGTCGAGGTCGACCACGAGCACCTGCGCGCCGTGCATGGCGAGGGAGGCGGCGAGGTTCACCGAACTGGTGGTCTTGCCCACGCCGCCCTTCTGGTTGGCGATGGTGATCACGCGGCATCTGTCCGGCCGCGGCCACTCCCGTTCCCTGCGGCCCGACATCGCTTTGAGCGCGGTGACCGCTGTTTCATGTGAAACCTTGGCGTCCTTGAGCGCCTCGCGCACGAGTTCTGACTCCCCCTGACTCGGTCCCTGGCGCGGCACCGGCGGATGCGCGCCGGCATGCGTCGGGACATATCCCACGTTCTCCGCGGTTCCGGACGTCGTGGTACCCCACATCGCGTGTCCGGAGGGCGTGGTCCCCGGGCCCGAGACCTCCTGCGCCCCACCCGTGGACGCCGTCCACGCAGCCTCGCCCGCACCGGTTCCGCCCGCGCCGGGCGGCTGCTCGTCGGGGGATTCGTCGGCGCGGTCAGGCCGGCCCAGTCCTGGTCCCGTGCTCATGAAGACCTCTTCCTCGACCCTTTGGCACGCCGGGGCGCGCGCTGTCGTCGCCCGACAACCTCTCCTCGGCCGGCGACCACACGGACGAGTGTTGTCGGCGGGTCGACCATACCGCGCCCGACTTGAAGCAGTTCCGCCGAACGCGCTCCCAGCCGCTTCAGGACGGGCTCTGCCTCGTCCAGCTCGGACCGGGCACGCTCACCCTTGAGCGCGAGGAGCTCCCCGCCCGGACGCAGCAGGGGGAGGGCCCATCTCGCGAGGCGTTCGAGAGGGGCGACGGCCCGCGCGGTGGCCACGTCCACCGAGAACTCCTTCACCACCTCCTCGGCCCTGGCCCTGCGCACTTCGACGTTGTCCAGGCCGAGCGCCTCGACGCACTCCTCCAGGAAGGTGGTGCGGCGCAGCAGCGGCTCCAGCAAGGTGATCCGCAGGTCCGGCCGGACGATCGCGAGGACGATGCCGGGGAGGCCCGCCCCGGAGCCGATGTCCACGACGTGCGCGTCCGCCGGCACGGCCTCGGACACCACAGCACAGTTGATCAGATGCCGTTCCCAGAGCCGGTCGACCTCGCGCGGCCCGATGAGCCCGCGTTCGACCCCGGCCTCCGCGAGGAACGCCGCGTAACGCTCCGCGACCGGCAGCGCGTCACCGAATACCTCACGTCCAGTCCCCACCAGACGAATCGTTCCACAAAACGGGGCGGCGGCGTACATGCGCAACGTCCGGTGCGGCCGTCCGGGCACCGAGTTGCCCACCCCTTGCGATATGGCAAGAACCACGTGACCCCTGCGCATATTCGTGGCTCGTCGGGTAGAGGTGCTGTGTCGCCCGACCGTCCCCCCGGAAGGAGCTCCGACAATGGGAATCGGAGTCAGTCTCGCATTCATCGCCCTGGGCGCGATCCTCGCGTTCGCCCTACGCGTCGACCTCAGCGGCGTCGACATCCAGATGGTCGGGTGGATCCTGATACTGGTGGGGCTCATCAGCATGGCCTTCACCCTCAAATACACGCGGCCGCGGCGCGCTGCCGGCCGGGTCGTCGGCGCCGACCCCGCCTACGGGGACGAGCCCGGCACGATCGTCCGCGAGGAGCACATCATCGAGGACCCGGCGCCGGTCGGCCGTCCGGCCGAGCGAGTCGAACGGGTGATCGAACATCCGGCGGACCAGGGCATCACGCACGGCCACGCCGCGCAGGACCCGAGCATCGCCCAGGATCCCGCGCACGCGCAGGACCCGGCCGAGGCAAACGTCATCCCGTCCGCCGCAGGCGCCGGGGACCGCATCCCGCCGCAGCGTCGCAGGTGGCGGCGCACCGCTCGGCGATAACGGCGGTTACACGGACACGGGTACACGCTCGGTGTGCTCGGGCGGCGAGGCACACCGAGCGGCAGGGGCCCCGCGCCCGCCAGGGCGCGGGGCCCTCTTCGCAGTGCCCGGCCGGTTATCCACAGTTCGTCGTTCGTCTTCCATGCGGGCATGGGGGAGTTGACCATGGAGGTAGCCGGTCCGCCCCCGGGCGGGAGGGGCCTGCTCTTCTCACACCCGCTGGTCTCAAACCGGCTCGCCTCACACCCTCTGGGCATGCGAACGGCCCCCGTGCGGGGTGCACCGGGGCCGTTCGGAGGTTCGATCCAGGCGCGCCGTCCCGGTTCGGGCGGACGCCGGACGAGGGTCAGGCGGGGTAGACGACGACGTAGCGGTCGGGCTCCTCGCCCTCGGACTCGCTGCGCAGGCCGGCGGCGGCGACCGCGTCGTGGACGATCTTGCGCTCGAACGGGGTCATCGGGGCGAGCGGCTTGGACTCGCCGGCCTGCTTGACCTCGTCCGCGACGTCCGTGCCGAGCTTGGTGAGCTCGGCGCGGCGACGCTCGCGGTAGCCGCCGATGTCGAGCATGAGGCGGGTGCGGGCGCCCGTCTGGCGGTGGACGGCCAGGCGGGTCAGCTCCTGCAGTGCCTCCAGGACCTCGCCGCGCTTGCCGACCAGCTCGTCCAGGGAGGCGCCGACGACGGCGACGAGGGCGCGCTCGCCCTCGACGTCCATGTCTATGTCGCCGTCGTAGTCACCGATGTCCAGCAGGCCCTCGATGTAGTCGGCGGCGATCTCGCCTTCCTGTTCGAGCGCTTGGACGTCGACCTCGGTGGTGTCGGTCTGGCTCAACGGGGTCTCCTTCTCCGGCACGTGCTCGGGGTTCAAACTAGCGCTTCTGGGTGCCGCTGCGCTTGCTGCGCGGCTTGCGGGTCGGCTGGTTGCGCACGACCTTCTGCTTTTCCTCGGGCTCGGGGGCCGGCTCCGGCTCCTTCTTCAGCCTGGCCTTGGCCTTGACGCCGGACGGGGACTGGCCGTTCTTGGACCCCGCGGGTTTAGCGCCGGCGGCCTTGGTCTTCGAACCGGCAGCCTTCGAACCGGCAGTCTTCGAACCGGCCGTCTTCGCGCCACCGGCCTTGGCGGTGGTCTTCGCGGCGTCCTCGCCGTTGGTGGCGGGCGGCGGGTACTTCTTGTAGATGTAGTGCTGCTGCGCCAGCGTCCAGGTGTTGGACGTGACCCAGTACATGAGGACGCCCAGCGGGAAGCCGAGGCCGAAGAGGCCGAACAGCGGCGCGAAGAAGACCATCATCTTCTGCGCCTGCATCATCGGGTTGGCGTCGTCGGTGACCGGCTGCCGCTTCATGCTGGCCCGGACGGTGAAGAACGTCGTGACGGAGCTGATCACCACGGCGATGCCGGTGACGACGATCGCGGTCCAGCTCTTGGGGTCGGCGCCCCACGCGTTCAGGAAGGTGTCCGGGATGTGCGCACCGAAGATGTTCGCGTTCTGCGCGCTCGCGACCAGGTCGGAGGAGACGGCGAAGACGCTCTGCCCGGGCTTGGCGTCCGAGATCCGCTTCAGCGTCTGGAACAGCCCGATGAAGATCGGCATCTGCACCAGGAGCGGCAGGCAGCCCGACAGCGGGTTGGCCCCGTTCTCCTGGTAGAGCTTCATGACCTCCTGGTTGAGGCGCTGCTTGTCGTTCTTGTACTTCTTGCGCAGCGCCTGAACCTTGGGGTTCAGCTCCTGCATCTTCCGTGAGGCGTGGATCTGCTTCACGAAGAGCGGGACGAGTATGAGCCGCAGCAGGACGGTGAGCAGGATGATCGCACCGCCCCACGCCCATCCGCTGTCCTTGGGGACGACCGTGCTGAGCCCCGCGTGAATCCACACGATGAGCTGAGAGACGATCTCGTACAACCAGTCAAGCACCGGGCCGCTCCTTGGGCTCTGCTAGGGCGTGGCCGCTCTCCTCGCGGCCGGAGTTCGAGGAGGCCGCCGCGGATCGCTGCTGAGGGGCCGTCCCCTCAGAGTCCCCGGAGAAGACGGACGGTCCCTGTGAGAACGCGTCCCCGGACTCTAGGGATTCCCTGGAGGGGGTTCCGCCGGCCGTCTTCTTAGGCGGCACGGGGTCGTAACCCCCGGGGTTGAAGGGGTGGCACCGCGCGATCCGGCGGGCCGTCAGCCACGTGCCGCGCAGTGCCCCGTGGACCTGGAGCGCCTCCAGGCCGTACGCGCTGCACGTGGGGTGGAAACGGCACTGCTGCCCGAGCAGGGGACTCAAGAAGCGGCGGTAGGCGCGGACGAGAAGGATCAGCACGTACGCGACGGGGCCGGGACGGCCCGCCTCGTGCTGCGCGGGGGACGCGGCCCCCTGCCGACTCCTCATCTTCGCCCCTTGGACGCGGGCCGCAGCAGCCGGTCGAGTGCCGACTCCAGATCCGCGGCCAGTTCGTCTGGACGCGCCTTTCCCGCGCGGGGGTTGGCGCGCACTACGAGCAGGCTACCCGCTGGGAGCCGGTCGAGGTGCGGGCGCGTCAGGTGGCGGAGCCGGCGCCGTGCCGTGTTGCGGACGACGGCGTTGCCGACGGTGCGCGCCACGATGAACCCGACCAGCGGCGGTGCGTCCGCCGCCGGCGCCTCGTCCCGGTGGAGCAGGTGAACCACGACAGTCGGCCGTCCGGCGCGGCGACCGCGCCGGACGGCCAGCGTGAAGTCGTCCCGCCGCCGCATCCGGTTGCCGGACGGCAGCACAGTGCCGGGTGGCTCAGACCGCGACGCGGGCGCGGCCCTTGCCGCGCCGGCCGGACAGGATCGCGCGGCCCGCGCGCGTGCGCATGCGCAGCCGGAAGCCGTGCTTCTTGTGGCGACGACGGTTGTTCGGCTGGAAAGTACGCTTGCTCACTTGAGGCTCCAGTGCTGCGGTCGTTCGGCTACGGGTCTTGGTCTCGATAACTCGCACCGGGGCCGCGTCCGGTCCCCCGCAGCGGGGGCCCACCCGGACTCGCCTGGAGGGGCTGCCGGCGGGCACGCGGCATCTCCGTCGATGCGACTCGACCTCAGCACGTTACGGGCTTCCCGGCCACGCGGTCAAACGGAGCGCACCTCCGCGCAGCCCCTATCCCCGGCGTCCCAGGTGCAGGGTGTGACGAGGGACGTTCGTGTTGCGGGTGGGGGTGGCAGCGGTTAAGGTCAACCGGGCGAGCCGACACCCTTCGACTGATTCGACGGTCCGGTGTCGGTGATCTGCCCCTTAAGCCCCCGCACTCTCCGCACGCCCCCTTTCGAGACCGCTTCCGCACCGGCCCGCGAGAAGGCCGGAGTCTTCCCGACCTCGATTCCAGTGACCCTCCTCACGGGTTTTGCACAGGCGCCGCATGCCTATGCACAGCATGTGGACAACTCTGTGGACAACTCGTGAGAGAGTAAGTCTTCCGCGTCACGGCCGTGCCATGCGAGGCGAGCCGTATCCCGTGGGAGAGCCGGGTAGTCAGGTACTCCGTACGGCGGAGTCGGTGGAGGGGGGACCTCGCGCATGGACGGTCAGGATCTCGGATCGGTCTGGGCCCGCACCCTCACCGCACTGGCCGAGAGCGATCTGTCTCCGAGTTACCGCGCCTGGCTGCCGATGGTCCGCCCGCTCGCGCTCGTCGAGGGGACCGCCCTGCTGGCCGCGCCGAACGAGTTCGCCAAGGACGCGCTGGAGACGCGGCTCCGGAACCTCATCACGCAGGCCCTTTCCCACGAGTTGGGTAGGGAGATCCGTGTCGCCGTGACCGTCCAGCCGGAGCCGCCAGGGTCGGCCAGCGGCTCCGCTCCAGGTCCTGGTTCCCGGTCAGGGGAGCCTCTTTCCGCCCCCGTTCCCGGGCCCGGTACAGGGCTCGGCATGCACGAGCCTCCTTCTTCTTATGGCGAGCCATACGGTGAAAGGTCGCACGACGACCGTGACCGGGATCGTCCTTACAGCAACGACCAGTCCTACGGTGACTCGTCCTACGGGGACCGGTCCGAATATGGGGAGCGGTCCGACCGCCCTTACTCGGAGTCGCCGTACGGCGACCAGCCCTACGGCGAACAGGGGTACCGGTCTCAGTCGGGAGTTACCCACAGCCCCGGTCCGCCCGGAGGTTATCCACAGGCTGCGGATGACGAGCGCGGTACTTATCCCCCTGCCCCGCGTCCACCGTCCTATGGGACGGGCCCAGGGGGGCGTAACCCGTTCGAGGGTCGCGCCTTTCCCGGCTATGGCGGGCAGGAGGGGTTCGGGGGCGAGCCTCCAGGACGGCCGCCGCACTCTCATCTGAACGACCGCACGCTTGGGCCGCTTCGCGGTCGTCCGGAGCAGCGCCGTCCAGAACAGCAGGGCCGCGAACCCCAGCACGGTGGGAACGAGCCACCGCTAGGGCACGCGGACGACTTCCAGAGCGGGGAGACGCCGTTCACCGGGGCTGAGCAGCCGTACCGCGGCGAGGAGCCCTACCGGGGTGAGAGCGCCTTTCGCGACGAAGAAGGCGCCGATCCCAGGGCGACCGGTTCCAGAGCTCCTGCCCCGGGGCAGGGCTCGGGTTCGGGGGCGGGCGCGTCCGAGCACGCACGCCTCAACCCCAAGTACACGTTCGAGACGTTCGTCATCGGCTCGTCGAACCGGTTCGCGCACGCTGCGGCCGTCGCCGTCGCCGAACAGCCGGCCAAGGCGTACAACCCGCTGTTCGTCTACGGCGACTCCGGCCTCGGCAAGACGCACCTCCTCCACGCGATCGGGCATTACGCGCAGAGCCTCTTCAATGGGGCGCGTGTGCGTTATGTGAGCTCAGAGGAGTTCACGAACGACTTCATCAACTCGATCCGCGACGGAAAGGCGGACGGCTTCCGCCGCCGCTACCGGGATGTGGACATCCTCCTCGTCGACGACATCCAGTTCCTGGAGGGCAAGGAGCAGACGCAGGAGGAGTTCTTCCACACCTTCAACACCCTGCACAACGCCAGCAAGCAGATCGTGATCTCCAGCGACCGCCCGCCCAAGGAGCTCGTGACGCTGGAGGACCGGCTGCGCAACCGGTTCGAGTGGGGGCTGACGACCGACGTCCAGCCGCCCGAGCTGGAGACGCGGATCGCGATCCTGCAGAAGAAGGCCCGCCAGGAGGGCCTCGCCGCGCCGCCGGACGTGCTGGAGTTCATCGCCTCGCAGATCGCGACGAACATCCGCGAGCTGGAGGGCGCGCTGATCAGGGTGACGGCGTTCGCGAGCCTCAACCGGCAGTCGGTGGACATGAAGCTCGCCGAGATCGTCCTGAAGGACCTCATCCCCAACGACTCCGGCCCCGAGATCACCGCCGCGATGATCATGGCCCAGACGGTCGAGTACTTCGGCACGACGATCGAGGACCTGTGCGGGCCGTCCCGCTCCCGGATGCTCGTCACCGCCCGGCAGATCGCGATGTACCTGTGCCGCGAGCTGACCGAGCTGTCCCTCCCCAAGATCGGGCAGCAGTTCGGCGGACGCGACCACACCACGGTCATGCACGCCGAACGCAAGATCCGCTCGCTGATGGCCGAGCGCCGCGCGATATACAACCAGGTCACCGAGCTGACCGGACGTATCAAGCACCAGGCCCGCAAGCGCTGACCGGCCGCTTCGTACACACTGTGGACAGTCCCGTGTCACCCCTGTGGACGAGGCGCCGCCGGACTGTCCACACCCTGTCGAAGGCAAAGAACCGACAAAATGCGCGCTTCCCCAGACAACCGGAGCCGCTACTCACAGGTTGTGGAAAACCCTGGGGATTTTCGTGGATAACCCGGTGGGCAACCGTTGGAAAAGCTGAGGATGAAGGGTGGACGGATGTGGACCGGCTGGGCGCCCCCGCCGACGCCCTGGGGACAACCGGTGGACGACCTGGGGAGGAGTTGGGGAAGTCCTGGGGACGCGCCTGTGGGCGGACCCCTCGATCACTCGCCCGCTGTACACAGGCCGCCGAACCCGAGGACATACCCGTGGAGAACTCGTGGAAAACCGGGGGATGACATGAGGATGACGTGTGGGGACAGTTTCGCCGTCCCCAGGCGCTCCCGCGCCGTCCACCGCCCATGCACAGCCCCCGTGGACAGAGATACGCGGTCTGACCTGCGAAAACAGCCTCTGTCCACACTATCCACGGCCCCTATTACTAGTACTGCTCTACTTCTCTATCCAAGGAAAGATCCATCTCAAGTCAGGGCCTGGGGACAACCTGCCCCGAGCTCCCAGGTCCGGCCGAGATCACCGCACCCTTGTCCGACACCCGCAGGAGGCTGGTCCCGTTGAAGTTCCGCATCGACAGAGATGCCCTGGCCGACGCCGTCGCCTGGACCGCGCGTACGCTGCCCGTCCGGCCCCCGGTGCCCGTCCTCGCGGGCATGCACCTCGTCGCCGGGGGCGAGGGCAACGGTGACCGGCTGAAGCTGTCCGCGTTCGACTACGAGGTCTCCGCCCAGGTGTCCACGGAGATCGACGTCGAGGAGGCGGGGACGGCCCTGGTGTCCGGGCGCCTCCTCGCCGAGATCTCGCGCAGCCTTCCTCCCCACCCTGTGGAGGTCACGACGGACGGCGCGAAGGTGATGCTCCGCTGCGGAAGCGCGAAGTTCACACTCCTCACCATGCCTGTGGAGGACTACCCGACGCTGCCGGAGATGCCGCCGGCCGCGGGCTCGGTGGGCAGCGACGAGTTCGCCGCCGCCGTCTCCCAGGTCGCGATCGCCGCGGGCAAGGACGACACGATCCCGATGCTGACCGGCGTCCGGGTGGAGATCGAGGGCGAGACGGTCACGCTGGCGTCCACCGACCGCTACCGGCTGGCCGTCCGCGAGCTGCACTGGAAGCCCGAGCGTCCCGACTTCTCCGCCGTCGCGCTCGTCCCGGCGCGGACGCTCGCCGACACCGCCAAGTCGCTGACCGCCGGCGCCGAGGTGTCGATCGCGCTCGCCGGGACGGGCGGCACCGGCGAGGGCATGATCGGCTTCGAGGGCGGCGGCCGCCGGACCACGTCCCGCCTGCTGGACGGCGACTTCGTCAAGTATCGGTCGCTGCTGCCGAGCGAGTACGCGGGGCTCGCCGAGATCTCGACCGCGCCGTTCATCGAGGCCGTCAAGCGCGTCTCGCTGGTCGCGGAGCGGAACACGCCCGTCCGGCTCTCGTTCAGCCAGGGCGAGGTCGTCCTGGAGGCGGGCACCGGGGACGAGGCTCAGGCCGTGGAGGCCCTTGAGGCGTCCCTGGAGGGCGAGGACATCGACATTGCCTTCAACCCCGCGTTCCTCCTGGACGGCCTGTCAGCGATCGGCTCCGACATGGCGCGGCTGTCGTTCACGACGCCGACGAAGCCGGCCGTCCTCACCGGGAAGCCGCCGCAGGACGGGGAGAACCCGAACTACCGTTACCTGATCATGCCCGTCCGGCTGTCCGGATGAGGACCGTGCCCTAGGGCATGCCCCGGGGCACGCCGGGGACGACGGCGGGACGCGCGCCGGGCGGCCGCGGCCGCGCACGCGCGGTAAGGGCACGCGCAGTACACGCGCAGTAAGGGCACAGGCAGTCACGCACAGGGGAGAGTGAGCTTCATGGAGCTTGGGATCATCGGCCTGGGCAAGATGGGCGGCAACATGGCCGAGCGGCTGCGCCGCGGCGGCCACACGGTCGTCGGCTATGACCGCGACCCGGCGGTGAGTGACGTCGGGTCGGTCGAGGAGCTGGTCGAGCGGCTGTCCCCGCCGCGTGCCGTGTGGGTGATGGTGCCCGCAGGCAAGCCCACCGCGGACATCATCCACAGCCTGGGGGAGATCCTGCGGCCCGGCGACCTCGTCATCGACGGCGGTAATTCACACTATGTGGACGACCAGAAGCACGGCGAGGAGTTGGCGGCCAAGGGCATCGGGTTCGTCGACTGCGGGGTGAGCGGCGGCGTGTGGGGCCTGGAGAACGGCTACGCGCTCATGGTCGGCGGTGGCGACGACGACGTGAAGCGGATGATGCCGATCTTCGAGACGCTGAAGCCGGAGGGGGAGTACGGCTTCGTCCACTCGGGCAAGGTCGGTGCGGGCCACTACGTGAAGATGGTCCACAACGGCATCGAGTACGCGATGATGCAGGCGTTCGGTGAGGGCTACGAGCTGATCGAGGCCAGCCCCCTTGTCACCAAGGTGCCGGAGACCTTCCTCAGCTGGCAGGAGGGCACGGTCATCCGTTCCTGGCTGCTGGACCTGCTGAACCGCGCCCTCGCCGACGACCCGGAACTGGACGATCTGCGCGGCTACGCCAACGACTCGGGCGAGGGCCGCTGGACGGTGCAGGCCGCGATCGAGCACGCCGTGCCGCTGCCCGCCATCAGCGCCTCGCTCTTCGCCCGGTTCGCCTCCCGCCAGGACGACTCCCCCGCCATGCGGGTCGTCGCCGCCCTCCGCAAGCAGTTCGGCGGCCATGCCGTGGAGGCCATCGGCGACGGGGACTCCCCCGGCGCCGACGTCACTCCGCCGAAGGTCTGACCGAACCGAGGATCGGAGGTCTGGCCGCGCCGACCGCGAAGTTATCCACAGGATGTGACTTCCGGTCCGGCTCCCTGTGACGTGTCCACGAGGCGGGAGGCTCTACGCTCGTGTCTCGTGCACGTCGCCCACCTTTCGTTGCAGGACTTCCGCTCGTATCCGGCCGCCGAGGTCGCCCTGGAGCCGGGAGTCACCGCGTTCGTGGGGCCGAACGGGCAGGGCAAGACGAACCTGGTCGAGGCCATCGGATACGTCGCCTCGCATGGGAGTCACAGGGCCGCGACGGACGCGCCGCTCGTCCGGCATGGGGCGCCGCGTGCGATCGTCCGGGCCGGGGTGGTGAAGGACGACCGCAAGGCGCTGATCGAGCTTGAGATCAACCCGGGTAAGGCGAACCGGGCGCGGCTCAACCGGTCCCCTGTCCCCAGGCCAAGGGAGATCCTGGGGATGTTGCGGACGGTCCTGTTCGCTCCGGAGGACCTCGCTCTTGTGAAGGGCGACCCGGGGGAGCGGCGCCGGTTCATGGACGAGCTGCTCACCGCGCGGGCTCCGCGCTTCGCCGGTGTGCGTTCCGACTACGACCGCGTCCTCAAGCAGCGCAACGCCCTGTTGAAATCGGCGGCCGCGCATAGGCGCTCCCCTGGCCAGGAGGTCCTCGCGACCCTGGACGTGTGGGATTCGCATCTGGCGCGCACCGGGTCGGAGCTACTGGCGGCACGGTTGAGCCTGGTCGAGGCGCTGCGTCCGCTGGCGGCGCGTGCCTATGCGGCCCTTGCTCCGCACAGCGGCGCGGCCGACCTCATCTACAGGAGCTCGCTGGGGGACGCGGAGTTGTCCACAGACCGTGGACAACTCGCCGAGCAGCTGATGAAGGCCGTGGGCGAGTCACGCAAGCAGGAGCTGGAGCGGGGCGTGAGTCTCGTGGGCCCGCACAGGGACGATCTCGTCCTGCGCCTGGGCGAGCTTCCGGCACGCGGCTACGCGAGTCACGGCGAGTCGTGGTCGTTCGCGCTGGGCCTGCGGCTCGCCGCGTTCGAGCTTCTCCGCGCGGACGGCGACGACCCGGTCCTCATCCTGGACGACGTGTTCGCCGAACTGGACACGGGGCGCCGCAGCCGCCTGGCCGGCATGGTGGCGCCGGCGGAGCAGGTCCTCATCACGGCGGCCGTCCCCGCCGACGTGCCGGCCGAACTGACAGGGGGGTCGTATACCGTCTCCGACGGCAGGGTCGTCCGGGACTGACCGATCGCAAGGCGCTCTCGTGCCGGGAAGGAGCGAGCGCGTGGGTGATGATCCACAGGATGTGCACGACTCCGGCGCGGACGGGGCGCCTCCGGCCAAGTCGGGGATCGAGCTGGCCCGCGAGGCCCTGGCCCAGGCGAAGGCCGACGCGCTGAAGCGGGGCACGCTCCCCGGCCAGGGCGGCAAGCGCACGGGCGGACGTGTCGTCCGGGTGAGGGACCCCGGACGCGGCGGTGACCCGAAGCTGTTCGGCGCGGCGATCCGCGACCTGATGGCGTCGCGCGGCTGGGAGCAGCGGGCGGCCGTCGGCGGCGTGTTCGGCAACTGGGCGGGCATCGTCGGCGCCGAGCTGGCCGAGCACACCCGTCCGGACCACTTCGAGGACGGCGTGCTGACCGTCGCCGCCGACTCGACGACGTGGGCGACGCAGCTGCGCCTGCTGTCGTCCACCCTGGTCAGGCGGCTGAACGAGGAGCTCGGGCACGGCACCGTCCGCCGCGTGAAGGTGGTGGGCCCGTCGTCCGGCCCGCGCCGGACCGGCGCCTGGCGGGTGCGCTGAACCGGTCCCGGCGGGCGCGCCGAACCGGTCCCGGTGGGGGTGGGAACATCTGTTCGGGGCGCGGCGGTTCGGTTCAGCGGCCAGCGCCACGTAGGCCAGAGAACCCCCCGGGCCCTATGGGGGGATGTGGCTCCAGGGGGAATCGGCCGCCACACGCGCACACAGCGCTTGGGAGTGCCACTTTTTGTCGGCCCACCCGGTAGAATGCATGTGGGTTCAGGATGCTGCGCCGCCATGGGGTGCCCGGGGCTCTGACCAACGCGAACAGAGCACAACCGGGTGCCTACATGTGTGTTACGGGGCACACCGCGCCTCCCTCGGGCGCGGAGCGGCGGACATCCCCGGCAGGAGGATCTCCTTTGGCGTACGACGCTAGTTCGATCACTGTCCTTGAAGGGCTTGAGGCGGTTCGCAAGCGCCCCGGCATGTACATCGGCTCGACCGGTGAGCGCGGCCTGCACCACCTCGTGTACGAGATCGTGGACAACTCGGTCGACGAGGCCCTCGCCGGCTACGCCGACGACATCGTCGTGACGCTGATGGCCGACGGCGGCGTCAGCGTGCGCGACAACGGCCGCGGCATCCCGGTCGGCGAGCATCCGGTGGAGAAACGTCCCGCCATCGAGCTGGTGCTGACGACGCTGCACGCGGGCGGCAAGTTCGACGGCAAGTCCTATGCGGTCTCGGGCGGCCTGCACGGTGTCGGCTCCGCCGTGGTGAACGCGCTGTCCACCCGTATGGAGGCCGAGGTCCGCCTCGACGGCCACGTATGGCGCCAGTCGTACACATGGCGCGGCCCGGAGACCGAGCTCCGCAAGGGCGAGGAGACCGACGAGACCGGCACCCTCATCACGTTCTGGCCCGACTCCGAGATCTTCGAGACCACCGAGTGGAACTTCGAGACCCTCTCCCGCCGCATGCAGGAGATGGCGTTCCTCAACCGGGGCCTGTCCATCACGCTGCGGGACGAGCGTCCCGACCACTCCAACGGCGAGCCGCACGTCGTCCGGTACCACTACGAGGGCGGCATCGAGGACTTCGTCCGCTACATCAACGCGCGCAAGGACGCCGCCCACGAGTCGGTGGTCTACTTCGACGACGACACCAAGGGCATGTCGTTGGAGATCGCGATGCAGTGGAACTCGTCCTACGCCGAGTCCGTGCACACCTTCGCGAACACCATCAACACGGCTGAGGGCGGCACCCACGAGGAGGGCTTCCGGGCGGCGCTCACCACGATCGTCAACCGGTACGCCCGCGACAAGGGCCTGCTGCGCGACAAGGACGACAACCTCACCGGCGAGGACGTCCGCGAGGGCCTCACCGCGATCATCTCCATCAAGCTGGCCGATCCGCAGTTCGAGGGCCAGACCAAGACCAAGCTCGGCAACACCGAGGCCAAGTCGTTCGTGCAGAAGGCGTGCAACGAGCACCTGCGCGACTGGTTCGAGGAGAACCCGGGCGAGGCCAAGGAGATCATCAACAAGGCGTCGCAGGCGGCGCGGGCGCGGGTCGCGGCGCGGCAGGCGCGCGACCTGACCCGCCGCAAGAGCCTGCTGGAGTCGACGTCGCTGCCCGGCAAGCTGTCGGACTGCCAGTCCACCGACCCGGCCAAGTCCGAGCTGTACATCGTCGAGGGCGACTCGGCGGGCGGCTCCGCGAAGGGCGGCCGCAACCCGCACTTCCAGGCGATCCTGCCGATCCGCGGCAAGATCCTGAACGTGGAGAAGGCCAGGATCGACCGGATCCTGAAGAACAACGAGGTGCAGGCGATCATCACGGCGCTGGGCACCGGCGTGCACGACGAGTTCGACATCACCAAGCTCCGGTATCACAAGATCATCCTGATGTCGGACGCCGACGTCGACGGCCACCACATCAACACGCTGCTGATGACGCTGCTGTTCCGGTTCATGAAGCCGCTGATCGAGGCCGGCCACGTGTACCTGTCGCAGCCCCCGCTCTACAAGATCAAGTGGGACGCGCGGGGCACCGAGGCCGACTACGCCTTCTCCGACGCCGAACGCGACGCGATCATCGAGGCGGGGATCGCCGCCGGCAAGCGCGACCCCCGGCCCCGCGACCAGGTGCAGCGCTTCAAGGGCCTCGGCGAGATGAACGCCAACGAGCTGTGGGACACCACCATGGACCCCGACAACCGGGTCCTGCTCCAGGTCCAGCTGGACGACGCGGCCCAGGCGGACGAGCTGTTCAGCGTGCTCATGGGCGAGGAGGTCGAGCCCCGCCGGGAGTTCATCCAGCGCAACGCCAAGGACGTGCGCTTCCTCGACATCTGAGGTGCGCGCCCGCGCCGGGCTCCCCGCGGCTCGCTCCCACGGCTCCCGCAGGCCCGGCCCGCGAAGGCAGGCGCACTTCTTCCCCGCTGAGCTTCCCACCGAGCAGAAGAGGTTTTGAGAGTGACGGACGTGACCACAGAGGGCGGCCACCACGGCGAACGGATCGAACCGGTCGACATCCAGGTCGAGATGCAGAAGAGCTATCTCGACTACGCGATGTCGGTCATCGTCGCGCGCGCGCTGCCCGAGGTACGCGACGGCCTCAAACCCGTCCACCGCCGCGTCCTGTACGCGATGTACGACGGCGGCTACCGGCCCGACCGCGGCTACTTCAAGTGCGCCCGCGTCGTCGGCGACGTCATGGGGAACTACCACCCGCACGGCGACTCCGCCATCTACGACGCGCTCGTCCGTCTCGCGCAGCCCTGGTCGATGCGGTACCCGCTGGTCGACGGCAACGGCAACTTCGGCTCGCGCGGCAACGACCCCGCCGCGGCCATGCGGTACACCGAGTGCCGCATGGCGCCCCTCGCGATGGAGTTGCTGCGCGACATCGACAAGGAGACCGTCGACTTCTCCCCCAACTACGACGGCCGCTCGCAGGAGCCGGACGTCCTGCCGTCCCGGTACCCGAACCTGCTGGTCAACGGGTCCGCCGGCATCGCGGTCGGGATGGCGACGAACATCCCGCCGCACAACCTGCGCGAGGTCGCCGACGGCGTCAAGTGGTACCTGGACAACTACGGCGCGTCCGACGAGGAACTGCTCGAGGCGCTCATCGAGCGGATCAAGGGCCCCGACTTCCCGACGGCCGGCCTCATCGTCGGCCGCAAGGGCATCGAGGAGGCCTACCGCACCGGCCGCGGCTCCATCACCATGCGGGCCGTCGTCGAGGTCGAGGAGATCCAGGGCCGCACCTGCCTCGTCGTCACCGAACTTCCGTACCAGGTCAACCCCGACAACCTCGCTCTCAAGATTGCGGACGGGGTCAAGGACGGCAAACTCGACGGAATCGCCGACGTCCGTGACGAGACGTCCGGCCGGACCGGGCAGCGGCTCGTCATCGTCCTCAAGCGGGACGCCGTCGCCAAGGTCGTCCTGAACAACCTGTACAAGCACACCCAGCTGCAGGAGACGTTCGGCGCGAACATGCTCGCCCTGGTGGACGGCGTGCCGCGCACCCTGCGCGTCGACCAGTTCGTCCGGCACTGGGTCGCGCACCAGATCGACGTCATCGTCCGCCGCACCCGGTTCCTGCTCCGCAAGGCCGAGGAGCGCGCCCACATCCTGCGCGCCCTGCTGAAGGCCCTCGACCGGATCGACGAGGTCATCGCCCTCATCCGGCGTTCGCCGTCCGCCTCGGAGGCGCAGCAGGGCCTGATGCGGCTGCTGGAGATCGACGAGATCCAGGCGCAGGCCATCCTCGACATGCAGCTGCGCAAGCTCGCCGCGCTGGAACGCCAGCAGATCACCGACGAGTACGACAAGCTCATGGCGGAGATCGCCGACTACAACGACATCCTGGCCTCGCCCGAGCGGCAGCGGCAGATCGTCGCCGACGAGCTCGCCCCGATCGTGGAGAAGTTCGGCGACGAACGGCGCACCGAGATCATCCCGTTCGACGGGGACGTGTCGTACGAGGACCTCATCGCCGAAGAGGACGTCGTCGTCACCATCACCCGCGGCGGCTACGCCAAGCGCACCAAGACCGACCTGTACCGGGCGCAGCGGCGCGGCGGGAAGGGCGTCCGCGGCGCGCAGCTGAAGCAGGACGACATCGTCGACCAGTTCTTCGTCACCTCGACCCACAACTGGATCCTGTTCTTCACCAACAAGGGCCGCGTCTACCGGGCCAAGGCGTACGAACTGCCCGACACCAGCCGCGACTCCCGCGGGCAGCACGTCGCGAACCTGCTGGCCTTCCAGCCGGACGAGCGCATCGCCCAGGTCATGGACCTCCGCGACTACGACGTCGCGCCCTACCTCGTCCTCGGGACGAAGATGGGCCGCGTCAAGAAGACCGCGCTGCGCGACTTCGACTCGCCCCGCACCGGCGGCATCATCGCCATCAACCTCGTCGAGGGCGACGAGGTGATCGCCGCGCGGCTGGTTTCCGCCGACGACAACCTGCTGATGGTCTCCACCGGCGCCCAGGCCATCCGGTTCCGCGCCGACGACGAGTCGCTGCGGCCGATGGGACGCGCCACCTCCGGCGTCATCGGAATGCGCTTCGAGGAGGACCAGGAGGTCCTCAACATGCTCGTCGTGCACAACGGCGAGGACGACGTCCTGGTCGCCACCAGGGGCGGCTACGCCAAGCGCACCCCGGTCGACCAGTACCCGCTCCAAGGACGTGGGGGTAAGGGGGTCCTCACCGCTAAGATCGTGGAATCGCGCGGGATGTTGGTAGGGGCCCTGATGGTCGGCCCGGACGACGAGGTGTTCGCGATGACGTCGAACGGCGGCGTGATCCGCACCACCGCCGCGGAGATCAAGCAGTCCGGCAGGCAGACCATGGGCGTCCGCCTGATGAACCTCGCCGACGGGGACAGCGTGGTGGCCATCGCGAGGAACGTAGAGTCCATGGAGGACTCAGACGACGGCGAAGGGGGCGACGGTGAGTGATGTACCCCGCATCGTCACCGAGCCGCTAGGCCAGGAGGACACGTGAGCACCGAGCCCGGCAAGAACGAGGGCGGGCCGTCCGGCGAGGCCTCCCCGGGGACGGGCGGCGCCGGCAAGAAACCCGGCGCCAAGCCCGGGTCGGCCAAGCCCGGGTCGGCCAAGCCGGGAGCGGCCAAGCCCGGCTCGTCCAAGTCCGGGTCGAAATCGGGCAAGACCGTGGCCGCCGCGTCCGCCAAGTCCGGGCGGGACGAGACGACCGTGGACATCGACCCGGACAGGTCCGCCGCCGACTCTGACGCTTCGGAGACTCCGTCGGGCTCCGACACGACCAGGATCGACCTGGCGAAGATCGAGGACAAGCCGGCGAAGGACGCCGACAGCCCCGAGATCGCCCCGGTCAAGGACCCCGCCGAGTCGTCCTCCCCCTCGCCGCCGTCACCCCCCTCTCCCTCGTCGTCCTCGTCCTCCTCCGGCTCGGCGGGCTGGGCCAAACCCGCCGAGCCGCCCGGTTCGGTCTCGGCAGGACGTACGGAGAACGCCGCAAGGCCGTTCAAAGCGGCGAAAGCGTCCCCCGGCAACTCGTCCCCCCGCCCCTCCGGACCCTCCGGGCCTGCCGGGCCCGCGGCCCCCGCCGGGCCGGGCGGCCCCGGCCGCGGCTTCGCCGGCACCGTCCTCAAGGACCGTCCCTCCAGCGCCGTGGCGCCGACGAACTCGTCCAAGCCCTCGAGCGGCAAGCCGGCGCGCAAGGCCCAGCTCCAGCTGGCCCGGCTCGAACCGTGGTCGGTGATGAAGTTCAGCTTCGTCATGTCGCTGGTCTGCTTCGTCGTCCTGCTCGTCGCCGTGATCGTCCTGTACGTGATCCTGTCCGGCCTCGGCGTGTTCGACGCCATCGGCGACACGGTCAACAGCCTCACCAAGAATCCGGGTGAGGCCACCGGCAGCGTCGACGCAGGCAACTGGTTCTCCTTCGTCCGCGTGTTCGGCTACACCGTGCTCGTCGGCGCCCTGAACGTCCTGCTCATCACCGCCCTGTCCACGGTCGGCTCCGTCATCTACAACCTCGCCGCCGACCTGGTGGGCGGCGTCGAGGTCACCCTCAAGGAGGCCGAGTAGCCCCGCCCGGCCGCCGCCCGGCAATCGATTTCCGGTTGTCCGCCCAGATGAGGTAACCTCTCGTTGCGCCGCCAGGGGCGGCGGCACACTCCGGGCCTATAGCTCAGTCGGTTAGAGCGCATCCCTGATAAGGATGAGGCCGGTGGTTCAAGTCCACCTAGGCCCACCAGATCAACGCAGGTCAGAGGCTGGTTCCGGGTAAATCGGAACCAGCCTTTTGATCGTTTGGCACTCCTATGGCACTCGGACCTCGTGCCATCAGGCAGGTACTCCACCACGTGCCCGCGAACATGCCCACCGCCGAGCCGGTTGTCGAGAATCCGGAAGGCGTGGGTCACCTCCCGTATCTCCTCGACGTCGGCTGCGCCGATGCGACGGCCAGTGCCTTGGACGGGGTTTGCGTGGGCGGCGATGTTGATGAGATCCAGCGACGGTGAAGTGTCGATGGATAGGCGAAGGCTCTTGTGACCCGGACCTAGCGGGTGGGGGGCTGCCCGGCGTGTGGGTCACCCTGCCGGGTGTTCTGGCGGCAGGGTGAGGAATCACGGGGTTTCTGGAAGGTGGTCGTGCTGGTCACGCCTGTCCCAGCGATCCGGGCCTGCCGCAGGGGCGGTGCAGAGTTGGGCGGTCAAAGTGGTGTAGGCCCATTCTTCCCACTCGTCCGGCGACCAGCCGCGATCCTGGACAAAGAGCAGGTACTGCGGGCTGAGCGGCCCGAACAGCAGGTCGGCGGCCATCGCGACGGAGACGTCTGAGCGGGCACCGGGCTTGCCGGCCAGCGTCTGGGCCGCGGCGTACTGCACGGTGTAGCGCGGATCGGGACCGTCGGGCCAATGCGCGGCGATCTGCGGATCGGCGGCCGCGATCAGCGGCATGATCGGGGCGACCCGGCCCAGGATCTCGCGGGTGCCGTGGACGTGCGCAATTGCCCGGCTGCGGTGGGCTCGGCGCACGCGGCGCGAAACCACTCACGATCCATGGTGGCGACCGGTTCGGTGTCCCCGGCAATGGATGTGTCGACGACGTCCTTGAACAGCGTGCGCTTGTTGCCGAAGACGAAGTAGACGGTCTGGACGGCCACGCCCGCCTGGTCCCCGACCTCCTGCAGGCTCGTCGCTCCGTAACTCTGCGCGACGAACAGCTCGCGAGCCGCCTTGATGGCCCTTTCACGGGTGCGGCGGGAGCCCTCGGCTCGCTTGTCCGGCCGCTTGACCTTGTCCATATTGGGAGCATAGCTCTAGAGTACGTCACTAAAGTTCAACTCTATATTTCTGGAGGAGACGATGGACCAGTCCAACGCCACCCGGAAGCCGGAACCGGACCTGGCCCCAACCCAACGAGACCCTGAGGAGGAGTCCGTCCACCGCGCCCTGGAGGGCTTCTACCGCACCGGCAAGCCACCGTGGGACACCGGCGTGACGCCGCCTGAGCTCGTCGCCCTGGTAGAAGGGCGCGGCGCGCTGCCGCCTGGCCGCGCCCTGGAACTCGGCTGCGGTACGGGGACCAACGCCATCTACCTCGCCCGGCACGGCTGGGAGGTGACGGCCGTCGACCTGATCGACCGAGCCGTCGACCAGGCCAGAAAGAAGGCTGCGGCGGCAGGAGCGGCAGTACGGCTACTGCACGGAGACGCCACCCGCCTCGACGAGCAGGACGTGCCGGGCCCCTTCGACCTGTTCTTCGACCTGAGCTGCTACTGCGGGATCCCGCTGCACCGCCGCGACGCCTACGCCGCCGGGCTCACGCACCGCGCCGCTCCCGGAGCACGATTGCTGATGTTCGGGTACGGCCCCGAGCCGCTCGGCAATCCGACCACCGAGATCACGTCGTGGGCGGCGGGCGTCACAGCCGACGAGCTCCGCGCCAGGTTCCCCGGCTGGGAACTACTCGACGTCACACCGGGCACCAACCCGGTGCCGACCTTCTGGTTCACGCTGCGCCGCAACGCCTAGGAAGCATCAGCCAGCCGGTGTTCTCCCGAGGCCACGAGCCTGCCGTAGTAGCGGGCAAACACCGGCCGGCATCACGCCCGCCCGAACGCCACCATCCGGGGTTCCCGCCCCCGAACCCCTTGCCCCCTGAACGATGAGGAAACCCAGACATGAACCTGCTGCTGTGGATCCTGCAGGCGGCACTCGCAGCGCTGTTCGGCGCCGCGGGCGCGATGACCTCGGCCCAGCCGAAGGACAAGCTCGAACCCAAGCTGCCCTGGACGGCCGACTTCTCCACCCACACCGTGCGCTTCATCGGGCTCGCCGAACTGGCCGGTGCGCTCGGACTCATCCTTCCCGCCGCCACCGGCCTCGTCCCGATCCTCACCCCACTGGCGGCCACTGGCCTAGCTCTGCTGATGGCGCTGGCCGCGCTCACCCACCTGCGACGCAAAGAGTCCACAGCGATCGTGCTCAACGCGGTTCTGCTGATCGCAGCGGCAGTCATCGCCTGGGGACGCTTCGGCCCCCACGCGCTATAGAAGGCCCCGTGACAGCAGCGGCCGCTCGGCGGTGAACAGCTCACCGACTCCGAGCATGGCGATCCGACGATCAGGAGTGTTGCTCAACAGCCGCTGCGCCGACTAGTGCGGTGTCCACCAAGGTTCACCGGTGCGTCGACTTGCGGCGTGTTGTTGGTATGAGCGCGGGCGGTTTCTAGTGTCTGTTGCAACGAGGTCCTTCTGGAAGGATCTTGTTGTGCCAGGACGTCGTCTTACGCTTGGTGAGCGTGCGCAGATTGAGGTGTTGTTCGGTGAGGGCCGGTTGATTCCGCAGATCGCGGAGGTGATCGGCCGGCACCGGTCGACGGTGTGGCGGGAGGTGCGGCGCAACAACTCCTACCGG
>NZ_JAXCEJ010000003.1:0-526905 GCF_041463665.1 Actinomadura chokoriensis | reverse complement strand
TGTCGGCCAGTGCCCAGTCGTAGAAGCGCTGCCCCTTGGCTCCGGCACCGGCGGAGAGTTTCTGCCAGGCCCGCTTCGGTAGCTTCTTGGCCAGGGCGTCGGCGCGGAATTTGCCTCCGTGGGGGGCAAGCCGGTGGTCGCAGGCGCGACCTACGACATCACCGGTCCCGAACTGCTCAGCTTCGCCGACCTCACCGCCCTGGCGGCGAAGGTCTCCGGCCGCCCCGTCGCCTACCAGAGCGTGGACGACGACGCCTTCGACGCCGGGCTGCGCGAGGCCGGCGTGCCCGACGACGTCCGGGGCATGATCGTCTCCTTCGGCGTCTCCCCGCGGGCCGGCTTCGGCGAACCTCTCACCGACACGGTGGAACGCCTGACCGGCCGCCCCGCCCGCCCGATCATCGACCTGATGGAACGGCACCGCTCCCTGCTGGCCGGCGCCGAGGCCACCTGACCACAAACGGCCCGCCCCCGCGTTGACCGGGAATCCGCGGAGCGAGCATGATTTCCTCCAACAAAGGGGGAAATTATGAGGCGTGCATTTTTGGGGGTATTAGTAGCTGGTGTCCTATTGTCGCTCGGAGCCTGCGATCCGGCGGCCGAACCGCCGGTCGAGGTCGCGGCCTCCGGAAAGCCCACCGGCGTCGCCACCAGCGCGAGTCCGTCGACCGCGACCAGCCCGGCGGTGGACAGGCGCACGGTCACGGAGACGCGAAAGATCGCTTACAGAACGCGGAAAGTGGACGACCCCACGCTCCCCGCAGGCACGACCAGGGTGCGCAGGCGCGGCGTCACCGGTATCAGGACCCTGACCTACGAGGTCACTTATGCCAATGGCGCGGAGACGTCCCGGAAATTGATCCGTATGAAGATCACAAAGGCTCCCGTGGCCCGGATCATCGCCGTCGGCGCCAAGCAGGCCCGTGACTGCGATCCGAACTACAGCGGCGCCTGCGTCCCGATCGCAAGCGATGTCGACTGTGCGGGCGGCAGCGGCAACGGGCCCGCCTACGTGCGGGGGCCGGTCCGGGTCGTGGGCAGCGACATCTATGACCTGGACGGGGACGGGGACGGGGTGGCGTGCGACACCTGACGGGTCAGGTGTTCCGGCCGCCGTTGACGCCCAGGATCTGGCCGGTGATGTAGCCGGCCTCCTCGGAGGCGAAGAAGGACGCCGCCGCGGCGATGTCCTCCGGCAGCCCGACGCGGCGGACGGGGGTGCGCCCGATGTGGTCCTCGACCGTCCCGCCGAGCAATCCCCGTTCGGCGGCGCCGCGCAGCATCGGGGTGTCGACGAAGCCGGGCGGGATCGCGTTGACGGTGATGCCCTTCGGGCCGAACTCCAGGGCCAGCGCCTTGGTCAGGCCGTTGACGGCCGACTTGGCCGCCACGTAGTGCGCCATGAACGGCTGCCCGGAGTGCGTGCTGGAGGAGGAGATGTTGACGATCCGTCCCCAGCCGGCCTCCAGCATGTCGGGCAGCACCGCCTGGATGCAGTGGAAGGTGCCGTGGAGGTTGACGTCGACGATCTGCTCCCATTCCTCGAAGGAGAGCTTGGCGAAGCGCTTGAAGCCGTCGCGCCCGGCGGCGTTCACCAGGATCGTGACGGGGCCGAACTCCCGCCTGATGCCGGCGAGCGCCTCGTCGATCTGGGCGCGGTCGGTCACGTCGGCCTTGTACCCCGACTCGCCGGACGGGTGGAGGTCGAGGGTGGCGACCCGATGGCCGTCGGCGCTCAGCCGCTCGGCGATGGCCCGGCCGATGCCGGAGGCTCCGCCGGTGACGACTGCGGTCCTGCCGGCCGTCTTCGCGATCATACGCGGGGCTCCCTTCCGTTCGCGTCACTCGTTCTCGTCATTGTATGGTTGGTTTCCCTTATATGAGAATGTAGTTTCCGATCACGGGATCTGCACGGCGCCGCGCCGGCCGCAGCCGCTCGCGGAAGGACGAGAGCGATGACCGACATCGATGCCGTCGACTTCTTCACGAACAACGAGGTCCTGCACGACCCGTACGACTACCTCGCCGCCCTGCGCGGCGAGTGCCCGGTCCGGCGGGAGAGGCACCACGACGTGGTGATGGTCACGGGCTACGACGAAGCCGTCGCGATCTACAACGACGTCGAACGCTTCTCGTCCTGCGTCTCCGTCACCGGCCCCTTCCCCGGCTTCCCCGTCCCGCTGGAGGGCGACGACGTCTCCGGGCTGATCGCCGAGCACCGCGACGACCTGCCGTTCAGCGACCAGCTGCCGACGCTGGATCCGCCCCTCCACACCGCTCACCGGGGCCTGCTGTCCCGGATGATCACGCCGCGGCGGCTGAAGGAGAACGAGGAGTTCATGTGGCGCCTCGCCGACCGCCAGTACGACGAGGCGCTGGAGGGCGGCCGCTGCGAGTTCAACGCCGAGTACGCGTCCCCGTTCGCGATGCTCGTCATCGCGGCCCTGCTCGGCGTCCCCGAGTCCGAGCACGCCGAGTTCCGGCAGGCGCTGCTGAGCGGAAGCGTGATCGGCAGCAGCAAGGAGGGCGACGCGCTGGAGCACTCGCCCCTCGAGTACCTCTACGGCAAGTTCGGCGAGTACATCGAGGACCGCCGGCGCAGCCCGCGCGGCGACGTCCTGACGGGCCTCGCCTCGGCCGCCTTCCCCGACGGGAGCACCCCCGAGGTGATCGACGTGGTGCGCGTCGCCGCCAACCTGTTCGCCGCGGGGCAGGAGACCACGGTCCGTCTGCTCAGCACGGCGGTGATGCTGATCGCCGAGGACCGCGCACTCCAGGCGCGGCTGCGCGCGAACCGCGACCTGATCCCGAACCTCGTCGAGGAGACCCTCCGGTACGAGAGCCCGGTGCGCGGCGACTTCCGGCTGTCCAGGGTCCCGGTCACCGTCGGCGGCGTCGACCTCCCGGCGGGCACCACGGTGATGCTGCTCAACGCGGCCGCCAACCGGGACGCCCGCAGGTTCCCCGAGCCCGACGCCTTCGACATCGAGCGCGCGAACGCGCGCAGCCACGTCGCGTTCGGCCGCGGACCCCACAGCTGCCCGGGCGCCCCGCTGGCCCGGGCCGAGGCGGTGGTCAGCCTCAGCCGGCTGCTCGACCGCACCGCCGACATCCGGATCGACGAGGCCGAGCACGGCCCGGCCGGCGACCGGCGTTACAAGTACATCCCGACGTTCATCCTCCGCGGGCTCACCAGCCTCCACGTCGAGTTCACGCCCGCCGGGAACGCCTCGTGAGGGCGTCGGTCGATCCGGAGCGCTGCGCGGGGCACGGGGTGTGCGTCGTCACGTGCCCGAGCGTCTTCGCCCTGACCGGCGACGGCTACTCCGAGGTGACGGTCGAGGAGATCCCCGAGGACGTCGCCGGGCTCGTGGAGCGGGCGGCGAGGCAATGCCCCGAGCGCGCGATCACCCTCGGCACCCTCGAAACCGGCGGCGCGCGGTGACGCTCACTGCGTGAAGCGGAGGAGCGCCTCCTGGGCGTAGGAGGCGACCAGCGAACCGTCCTCGGTGAGGACGTCCCCCCGGCCGAAGCAGCGGCCGTGCGCGACGATCGGGCTGTGCTGGCGGAGCAGCAGCCAGCCGTCCGTGCGGAACGGCCGGTGGAACCACAGCGTGTGCGAGGTGACGCCGGAGGTGAAGGCCCGGCCGGCGTCGCGCTGGCCGACGCCGTCGAGCGGGCGGAGCGCGGTGCCGATGAGGGTCAGGTCGGTCGCGTACGCGGTCACGGCGGGCGCCAGCCCGGGATCGACCGGCGGTGTGCGCATCCAGAGCTCGAACTCGGCCGGCTCGGGCTTCGGGGAGTCCAGGTCGGCGGCCGACCTCGTCGCGAAGGGGAGCAGGTCGAACCGCACGCTCCGCTCCGCCCCGGGGACGGCCGGGACGGCGGCGGCCGTCTGGTGGTCGCGCCCGTCCTCCACGGCGTGCATGGACACCGATGCGGTCGCGAGGACGCCCGCCGACTGCCGGGCCGTGACGGCCAGCGTCGCGAAGGAGCGGCCCTCGTGGTGGCGCTCCACCTCGTACCGGACGGGTTCGTCGGAGCCGCCCGGACGGGGGAACAACACGTGCAGCGACTTGACGGACTTCCCAGGGCAGGTGAGGGACGCCGCGCGGACGCACTGCGCGAGCAGCTGCCCGCCGAAGAGCCTGTGGTAGGTGAGCTGCTGGTTGCCGCCCTCGAACACCGTGATCGCGGCGTCGCGTCCGCCTTCCTCCGGCGGCGTGCGCAGGTCGAGGCAGTCGAGAAGGTCCTTCCACAGGTCGGTCACGGGCGCTCCAAGCCGGTCGTTGCAGTACAAGGCTTCCCGCTAGTGTAATCATAGTTCTCGATTATGAGAACATCGTTTTCATACTCGCCGGTGCCGGACGGCCAGCTCCGGCAACCCGGCGCGCTGCACCTTGCCCATCGCGTTCACCGGCAGGGCGTCCACCTGCGACCAGATCTCCGGGACCTTGTAGGCCGCCAGCTCGCGCCGGCACAGCCCGGCGAGCGAGGCGAAGTCGAGCGGCGGACCGGCGCTCTCGACCACCGCGGCCACCCGCTCCCCGAGCCGCTCGTCGGGCACCCCGCACACGGCGGCCCCGGCGACGTCCGGGTGCGCCGCGATCACCCGTTCCACCTCGAGCGGGTAGACGTTCGCGCCGCCCCTGATGATGACGAGCTTCTTGCGGTCCAGGACCGTCAGCCACCCGTCGCCGTCCACGGTCCCGATGTCGCCGGTGGCGATCGGGCCGGACGCCGCAGGCCGCATGCCGCCGCCCTCCCAGAACCCGAGCATCGGCTTCCACGCCCCCGCCCAGGGGCCGCCGGAGGAACCGCGCAGCCGCAGCTCGCCCAGTTCCCCGGCCAGGAGGCGGCGGCCGTCGTCGTCGTACGCGGCGACGTCGTAGTGGGGGAGCACCCGCCCGCTCGTCCCCGGACGCCACGCGTCCCCCGGCGGATCGATCGACACGACGGTCGGCGCCTCGGTGAGGCCGTAGGTCGCCCGGGGGACCAGGCCGTGCGCATCGGCGAACGCCCCGCGCAGCGCGTCCGGCGTGTCACTTCCGCCGCTCCACACCTCCCGGAGGGCGCCGAGGTCGAGGTGCGGGCGCCGGGCGAGGTCGTGCAGCTGCGCGGGAGCCCCGTTCCAGACCGTCACGCCCCGCGCGCGGATCCAGTCGGCGACCCCGCCGGCGTCCCGCCGGTCCATGATCACCGAGCAGCCGCCCGCCTGCGCGGTGAGGAGGGTGGACAGGACCATGAGGTTGAGGATCGTCAGCGGGAAGCTGTCGCCCTTGCGCAGCCCGGGTCCCCAGCGCCGGGCGGCGACGAGGACCGCGCCCGGGAGGAGCAGGTTGCGCTGGCTGTGCACGACCGCCCTGGGGCGTCCCGACGTCCCGCTCGTGAAGGCGATCCCGGCCGGCGCGTCGATGCCCACCTCCAGCCGGGGCGCCGCCTCGTCGCGGGCCATGAGCGCCGCCCAGCGGTCCGGGTCGACGCGGTTCTCCGACTCCACCCGGCAGCGCGGTCCGGCCAGGACGGCGCTCGCGTCGACGAGGTCGTGCAGCTCCTGCTGCTCGCCGGCCGAGAGCGCCTCCCCGATCCCCGCCCAGACGGCCCCGATCCGCTGCGCGCCGTGGAAGGCGGCGACGATGCCGAGGTCGTTGGGCAGGCAGGCCGCGACCCGGCCGCCGGGACGCACCCCGAGGGACCACAGCGCGCCCGCCGCCCGCCGTGCCCGGTCGTCCAGTTCGGCGTACGACCACGCGCCGGAGGCCGCCTCGACCGCCGGGGCGTCCGGGCGCGACGCCAGCGCGGCGTCCAGCACCTGGGCGATCGTTCCGGGGACGGTCATCGCGGCCGTCCCGGGCCGGTCTCGTCCAGGATCTCCGCCGTGTGGGCGCCGAGCCTCGGGGCGGGGCCGGCGACGCGCCCGGGAGTCCTGGAGAACCAGGCCGGCGGGCCGGGGAAGCGCACCGGGCCGTTCGGGGAGTCGACCGTCTCGAAGAAGTCCACGTCGCGCAGATGCGGATCGTCGAAGAGTTCGTCGAGCGTCCGCACCGGCGCGGCGGGGATGTCCAGGGACCGGAGCAGTTCGAGCCATTCCTCCGTGGTGCGCTCCAGGAACGTCTCGCCGAGCAGGGCGTAGACGGTGTCGATCTGGAGTGCCCGCTGCCGGAGGGTGGCGAAGCGCTCGTCCGCCCATGCCGGACGCACGGCGCCGACGAACGCGGACCACTGCTTGTCGTTGTACACCAGCGCGGAGATCTGGCCGTCCCTGGTGCGGTACGGCTTCCGGTCGGGCGTCACCGCGCGGGGGTAGGCGGCCGGGCCCAGGGGAGGGCTGAACATCGCGCCGTTCGCGTGTTCGACCAGCATGAACGCGGCCATGGTCTCGAACATGGCGACCTCGACCTCCTGGCCCTCGCCGGTCCGCTCGCGGTGGAACAGCGCCATCATGGTGGCGTACAGGGCCGTGAGCCCGGCGACCTTGTCCGCCATGATGGTCCCGGCGTAGCCGGCCGCACCGGTCAGCCGCTGCTGGACGAAGGGCAGGCCGCATTCCGCCTGGATCGTGTCGTCATAGGCGGTGAGATCTGCGTTCCGGCCGCGGCGGCCGTAGCCGTAGCAGTTGGTGTAGACGATGGACGGGTTCAGAGCCGCCACCTCTTCGTAGCCGAACCCGAGCCCGGCTATCGCCTTCGCGCGCATCGAGTGGACGAACACGTCGCCCTGCTCGACGAGCGCGCGCAGCGCGTCCTTGCCGCCGCCGGTGCGCAGGTCCAGGACGGCGCTGCGCTTGCCGCGGTTGACGTTGGCGAAGACGCCGCTCATGCCCGGTTCCGGCCCGACCGACACGTGGCGGGTGCTGTCGCCGCCCGGCGGCTCGATCTTGATCACGTCCGCCCCCATGTCGGCCATGATCTGCGTGCAGTACGGGCCCATGACCATCGCCGTGAGGTCGACGACGCGCACCCCCGCCAGCGGGCCCGGCCGCGCGTCAGGAGGCGGCGTCATCGGGTGCGTAACCGAGGATGCCCTTGATCTCCAGGTAGTCGTGGAAGCCGAACTCGCCCCACTCGCGTCCGTTGCCGCTCTTCTTGTAGCCGCCGAACGGGCTGCCGAAGTCGAACCCGTCGTTGACCGCGACCCATCCGGCCCGGATCCGGCGGGCGACGGCACGGGCCTGGTCGAGGTCGGCGCCCGCCACGTACCCGGCCAGGCCGTACTCGGTGTCGTTGGCGATCTCCACCGCGTGGTCGACGTCGTCGTAGCCGATGATCGTGGCGACCGGCCCGAAGATCTCCTCGCGCGCGATCGTCATGTCGTTCGTGACGTTCGCGAAGACCGTGGGCTTCACGTAGTAGCCCTTCTCCAGCCCGTCCGGCCGTCCGGTGCCGCCGGCGACCAGGGTGGCGCCCTCGTCGACGCCCTTCTGGATCAGAGCCTGGATCTTCTCGAACTGGGACGCCGACACCACCGGGCCGATCACGACGTCGCCGTTCGGGTCGCCCACGGTGACCCGCTCCGCGGCCTCCCGGGCGGCGGCGACGGCCTCGCCCATGCGCGCCGCGGGCACCAGCGTGCGCGACGGGGCGCTGCACGTCTGGCCGGAGTTGCCCATCATGGTGGCGACGCCCGCGGCGACGTTCGCGGCGAGGTCCTCGTCGTCCAGGACGATGTTCGGGCTCTTGCCGCCGAGCTCCTGCGTCACCCGCTTGACACCGGACGCCGCGTTACGCGCGATCTCGATCCCGGCGCGCGTCGAGCCGGTGAACGAGATCATGTCCACGCCGGGATGGGCGGACAGCGGCACGCCCGCGCTCGGACCGTCGCCCTGGACGAGGTTGAACACGCCGGCGGGAACGCCCGCGGCGCCCAGGATCTCGGCCATGATCTGCCCGGTGAACGGCGAGCGCTCCGACGGCTTCAGCACCATCGTGCAGCCGGTCGCCAGCGCCGGGAAGACCTTCACGGCGATCTGGTTCATCGGCCAGTTCCACGGGGTGATCAGGCCGCAGACGCCGATCGGCTCCTTGACGACCAGCGTGGCGCCGCGCCGCTCCTCGAACGCGAAGTCCTCCAGCACCTCGATCGCCTTCGCGAGATGCCCGGCCCCGAGCCCGACCTGGAAGCCGCCCGCGAGCGAGGCGGGCGCGCCCATCTCCTCGGTCAGCGCCGCGGCGAGGTCGCCGCCGCGCTTCTGGTACTCGTCCAGAATGCTCCGCAGGACCTCCAGGCGTTCCTCCCTGCCGGTGACCGACCAGCCCGCGAAGGCCTTGCGGGCGGCGGCGACCGCCCGGTCCACATCGGCCGCCGAGCCGACCGCCACCCGCCCGCAGACCTCTTCCGTCGCCGGGTTCACGATGTCCATCGTGTGCGGCCCGAGCGCGTCGACCCACTCGCCGCCGATGTAGAACTTCAGGTATTCGCGCATCACTGCATTCCTTCCGCGTACCAGGTGCGGAACTCGTCGTAACTCGGCATCTCCTCCGAGTTCGCCTTCGGGTCGACCACCACGTGGACGACGGCGGTCTTGGCGCTGGCGTAGGCGCGCTTGATGGCGGGAGCGATGTCCTCGTCGCGTTCGACGTACTCGCCATGGCAGCCGAAGCCTTCGGCGACCCTGTCCAGGCGCGTCGCCGTGCTCCAGTGCGTGCCCGTCTCCCGCGAGCCCTGCCCGAAGGTGCGCTTGTAGACGCCGACCTCCAGGCCCCAGGCGTAGTCGACGGCCACGACGCAGACGAGGGGGAGGCCGAGCCGCGCGGCCGTCTCCAGCTCCGCGATGTGGAACTGGAACGACGAGTCCCCGGTGATCAGCATCAGCGGCCGCCTCCGGCCGTCGGCCACCGCGGCGCCGATGGCGTAGGGGAGCCCCGTGCCCAGGTGGCCGAAGTTCTGGTTCCACAGGACGTCGTGCGGCTTGGCCTGCGAGTACGTCCAGCCGAAGATGGTCGTGGCGCCGCCGTCGCGCACCATGATGCCGTCCGCCGGGAACACCTTGGTGGCCTCGACGATCAGCCGCGCGGGGTGGACGGGGGACGTGCCGGAGGGGGCCGTCGCAGCCAGGTCCGCCAGCCGGGCCGCGTCCCGCGCGATCCAGTCGTCGAGGTCGGGGGACGGGCTGCGCGGCGCGTCCCTGAGCGCGCCGGCGAGCTGCGGGACGACCGCGCGCAGGTCGCCCACCAGCGGGACGTCGATCGGCCGGTTGACGCCGATCGCCTCGGGGTCCTGCTCGACGAGGATCCAGGTGCGGTTCGCCTCGTTCTCCACCCAGTGGCGGCCCCGCCCGTAGTGGACCGGCTCGCCCAGCTCCGTGCCGATGGCGAGGCACAGGTCGGACGTCACCACCGCCTCGATCGCCGCCGGCGAGAAGCCGTACGGGAACGTGCGGTCCTCCAGGCCCTTGATGTAGGACGTGCCACCGGACGTCTGGACGACCGGGCAGGCCATCAGCTCGGCGAGTTCCCTGACCGGCTCGGCGGCTCGGGCCGTGTGGACGCCGTGCCCGACGAGCAGGACCGGACGCTCGGCGGCGCGGATCCGCCCGGCGGCCTCGGCGATCCGGTCCGGGCCGGCCTGCTGGCCGGTCAGCCGGTAGGCGGCGGGCGGCAGCGCCGGCGGGACGTCGAGCTCCTCCTGGATCACGTGGGACGGGTACTCGATGTAGACCGGCCCCGGCCCTCCCGTCAGCGCCCTGCGCAGCCCCTCGCGGACGATCTCGTCGGTCTGGCCGGCGTACTCGATGCTCGCCGCGTACTTCACCGACGGCTCGAACAGCCCGGCCTGCTGGACGAACTGGATGCGGCCGCGGCGGACCCGCTGCTCGGTGATCCGTGCGCGCTGCCCGGCCAGGAACACGACCGGCGAGTTCTCCACCTTGGCGCACATGATGGCGGGCGCCATGTTGGCGATGCCGGGGCCGAGCGTCCCGGCGCACACCGCGGCCTTCCCCGTCATCCGCGACACCGCCTCGGCCATGAACCCGGCGGACGCCTCGTGGTGCGGGGCGACCACGGTCCAGCCGCGCTCCTCGGCGAGATGGAACAGGTGCACGAAGTTCGGGTCGGGGATCCCGAAGATCGTGTCGATGCCCTCGGCCTCGAAGAGGTCGAGAACGCGCTCGTAGACCTTTACCGCCATGGTGTGTCAGTCCTTTGCCGCCATCGCGAAGCTGTCGCGGATGTGGTCGTTGTGGGCGGAGGGGACGATCGGCAGGATCCAGGGATCGCCGGTGTCGCGGACGGCGCCGAGCTGCTCGCCGACCTGCTCGATCGTCCAGGACGGCCGGTGCACGCCCGGCGTCTCGGCGATGAAGGCCCGCGCCACCCGGCCCGCGATCGACACCAGCATCTCCCCGGTGATCGAGCAGGACTCGTGCGCGAGCCAGCCCACGGCGGGGGCCGCCAGTTCCGGATCCATGGGCGGGTAGGCCGACGTGTCGATCCCCTCGGCCATTCTCGTCCGCGCGCCGGGAACGATGACGTTGCATTTCACGCCCGCCGCGGCCCCTTCGAGCGCGACCACATGGGACAGGCCGATCACGCCCGCTTTGGCGGCGGCGTAGTTGGCGACCTTGTGGTTGCCGTAGAGCCCGCCGATCGACGAGGTCAGCACGACCCGTCCGTAACCCGCTTCGCACATCAGCGGGAACGCGGGCCGGACGACGTGGAAGGCGCCCCGGAGATGGACGTCCAGGACCGCCTCGAAATCTTCGTAGGTCATCTCGGCCAGCGGCGCAGGGCGATGGATCCCGGCGTTGTGGACCAGGACGTCGATCCGCCCGTAATGGTCGAGCGCCGACTCGATGACCGCCCGCCCGCCCTCGGCCGTCGCGACGGACTCCGTGCAGGCGGCGGCCTGGCCACCGGCCGCGGCGATCTCCTTGACGACCCCTTCCGCGGGGCCGGTGTCGCCGCCTTCGCCGCGCAGGCTGACGCCGGGGTCGTTGACGACGACCTTCGCTCCCTTCGAGGCGAGCAGGAGGGCGTAGGCGCGCCCCAGTCCACGGCCCGCCCCGGTGATCACGGCCACGCGGCCGTCGAACCTGAGTTCAGCCATCGGCACTGCCTCCCGGGGCGCCGTCCAGGACGAGACCGTCCATCTCGCCCGAGTCGCGCCAGTCCTGCAGCAGTTCCTCCATGGCGTAGAAGCCGAGCCAGTAGGGCTCGCCGAGGTGTGACCGCTGCCTCTGCTCGCCCTCGCTGTTGTAGTAGCCGGGCGTGCATTCCCGGTTGAACGTGACGTTGCTTTCGAACGCGGTCTCCTTGACGGTCTTGCACCACCGGTCCTGGGCCTCGGCGGTGGGCTCCACGGCCGAGGCGCCGCGTGCCAGCGCCTCCTTGACGATGTAGGCGATGTGGACGGCCTGCTGCTCGAACATCGCCGTCGTGCTCGCGGTCACGCCGCCCTGGACGAACCCGGTGAAGAACAGGTTCGGGAAGCCGTGGCTCGTGATGCCGTGCAGGGTGCGGTAGCCGTCGGCCCAGTGGTCGTAGAGCGACAGGCCGCCGCGGCCGGTGAACGGCTCGATGGCGAGGCGGCGGTCGAGGTCGGTGGTGATCTCGAAGCCGCTGGCGAAGACGATGCAGTCGACCGCGTGCTCGGCGCCGCGGGCGATGACGCCCCGCTCGGTGACGCGCTCCACGCCCCTCGTGTCCGAGACGTCGACGAGCGTGACGTTCGGGCGGTTGAAGGTCGGGAGGTACTGGTCGTTGAAGCACGGCCGCTTGCACAGGAACCGGTAGTAGGGCTTCAGCGCCTCGGCCGTGTCCTTGTCCTCGACCAGGGCGTCGACGCGGTCGCGCAGCCGCTGCATCACCTCGTAGTCCCGCAGCTCGCGCAGTTCGAGGAACGCCGCCGGGTCGGCCAGCGCGGCCCAGCCGTCGGTGGCGTCCAGGAACGCGGCGAGGTTGCGGCTGACCTCGGTCCAGCCGTCGCAGACCAGGTCCGGCTCGCCCGGCGCGAACGCCTCGAACGCCGCGGTGTGGAAGCTGCGCTGCCGCTCCTTCTGCCACCCGGGCTTCAGCGTGCTCGCCCAGCCGGGGTCGGTCGGCACGTCGCCCCGCTCGTCGATGGACGACGGGGTGCGCTGGAAGACGTACAGGTGCTCCGCGGAGCGGGCGATGTGCGGGATCACCTGGACCCCGCTCGCCCCCGTGCCGATGACGGCGACCCGCTTGCCGGCCAGCCCGTCCAGGCCGCCGCTCATGTCGCCGCCGGTGTACCCGTAGTCCCAGCGCGCCGTGTGGAAGGTATGGCCCTTGAAATCGGCGATGCCGGGGACGCCGGGGAGTTTCGGCTTGTTGAACGGTCCCTGGCACATGACGACGAAGCGGGCGCGGATGTCGTCGCCCCGGTCGGTGCCGACCCGCCACCGGCTGATCTCCTCGTCCCACTCCAGCGAGCGGACGAGCGTGCCGAAGACCGCCCTGTCGTAGAGGCCGAAGTGCTCGCCGATGCGCCGGCAGTGCTCGAAGACCTCGTCGCCGAAGGCGTACTTCTGCTTCGGCATGTAGCCGGTCTCTTCGAGCATCGGCAGGTAGCAGTAGGAATCGGTGTCGCACTGGATGCCCGGGTAGCGGTTCCAGTACCAGGCGCCGCCGAAGTCGCCCGCGTGCTCGATGATCCGTAAGTCGGCCACACCGGCCCGGGCGAGCCGGGCCCCGGCGATGAGGCCCGCGAAGCCGCCGCCGAGGACGGCCACGTCGATGTCCTGTGAGATCGGCGCGCGGGGGAGGGCCGGCGTGTACGGGTCCGCCTCGTGGAACTCCCCGAACTCGCCCTCCGCCGCGATGTACTGCCGCTGCCCCTCGGGGCGGATCCGCTTGTCGCGCTCGGCCAGGTACTTCGCCCTGAGGGCGGCGTGGTCGATCTCGGGCGTCCGCGTCGGTTCGCAATGCTGCATTGTCCGGAGTCCTCGGGGGTCAGGCGAGATCGCGCGGTGCGCCGGTCCCCATGTACCGGGCCAGGTTGTGATGCAGGTTCACGACGCTGCGCTCGCGGTAGGGGTTGGGCTTCGGGCCGGAGAAGCCGCGCGCCTTCATGCCCTGCTGGACGGCGGCCATGTTGGAGAAGTCCTGCGGCAGGACGGTGCGCCAGCCGGGGTCGTCCTGCGGCGTGAACACCCACTCGGTCTCCGGCTCCCCGCCGGGCGGGAACAGTTCGTAGACGGCGGCCTCGAAGACGCACCTGTCGGGGTCGTAGCCGTAGGGCCGGGCGCTGTAGCACAGCATGTTGTTCAGGCCGTGCCCGATCTGGAAGTTGGGGAAGATCTGCCAGGCGGTGCCGCTCTTCGCGACGGTCTCGGGATCGACGGTCGGCCAGATGACGCCGCGCGCCGCGTCCTCGCGCCGGGACGTCTCCAGCCAGTACCTGAGCACCTGGTCGGGCGGGGTCCCCTCCGGCAGTTCGTCGACCAGCCGGTTCGCGACGTCGACGAGGGTCTCGGTGGTGTTGGTGTTGGCGTTCGCCCAGGTGAAGTTCTGGAGTTCGGCCGTCGACACGCGGGCGTCGGGGCCGTCGCCGACCCGGATCTTCGCCTGGTTCTCCTCCATGCCCTTGGGCGCGTCGTAGCCGATGTTGCTGTGCCTGCCCTGCACCCTGGCCCAGCCGAGGAAGGCGCCGAACGGCCTGAACTCCGGGTGGGTGTACGGGACGTGGTAGGTCTCCATGAACGCTTCGAGGGCCGTCTTCCAGTTGCAGTCGAAGACGAGCCAGCGGCGCCACCGGTAGCGCATGTTCTCCAGGTGGAAGGGGTCGAGCAGGGTGGCCGCGGGTTCCAGGTAGTCCCGCAGGGGTTCGCAGTCCGGATCCGGGTTGATCCAGATCCAGCCGCCCCAGGTGTCGACCTTGACCTGCTTGAGGGCGATCCGCTCGTCGGTCAGCCCGCACGGCCAGTCCTCGCGCTCGGCCACGAAGGTGCACTGGCCGTCGATGTCGTAGCGCCACCCGTGGAAACCGCAGACGAACCGGCGGCCGCGCCCGCGGGCGTCGCGCGCGCCGGGCGGGGTGTCGACGAGCCGGCGTCCGCGGTGCGAGCAGACGTTGTAGTAGGCGCGGAACCTGTCCGGCGCCGTCCGCACCACGATGAACGAGTCGTCGAGGATCTCGTACGTGAGGAAGGAGCCGATCTCGGGAAGCTCCTCCACCCGGCCGACCTGCTGCCACACCTTGGCCCACAGCCGGTCGCGCTCGGCGCGGGCGTACTCCTCGGAGATGTACGCCTCCACGCCGATCGTCAGCGGTTCCGACAGTTCCCCGGCGGAACGCGTTTCCTGGACTTTCTCGGTGGTCTCGCTCATGACATTCTCCGGCCCATGTCAGGAGATCCTCGGTATGGTTGGGAATCAGAAGCGCGTGATCTCCGCGCGGAACGACTCGTCCTTGAGGAACAGTGAGGTGTTGTCGGAATCCAGCCAGCTCCATTTCAGATTGAGGCCGCCGTCCACCAGAATGGTCTGCCCGGTGATGTAGGAGGACAGATCCGAGAGCAGGAAGAGGATCGGGCCCGCCTGTTCCTCCGGCCGCGCGCGCCTGCCCATGGCGATGGCGCGGCGGTCCCGGGCGGGATCCTCCTCGACGTAGGTGCGCGAGGCGGGCGTCGCGGTCACGCCGGGTGCGATGGCGTTCACCCGGATGCCGTGCAGGGCGAGTTCCACGGCCATGGTGCGGGTCGCGGCCACCAGGGCCGCCTTGGCCGTGCCGTAGCCGATGTGGAACGGCGCGGTGTTCATGCCGCTGATCGAGGAGATCGAGACGATCGAGCCCGGCCGGCCTCGCGACCTCAGCTCCCCGGCGACCGCCCGGCTCATGAAGAACATCGTTTCGAGGTTCTGGGCGAGCAGCGCCCGCCAGGACTCGCGGGTCACCCGCGTCCACGGCATCCAGTCCGCCGGCGCCGCGCCGCCCGCGACGTTGACGAGCCCGTACAGGTCGCCGTCCGCCCGGCCGGCGCACTCCAGCACGGCCTCGATGCCCTCGTCGGTGGCGGCGTCGGCCGCGATCGGCACGACCGGCAGGCCGCCCCTCACCAGGGGCCCGATGTGCGTGTCGAGGTTCTCCCGGGAGCGGCTCACCGCGATCACCGTCGCCCCGGCGCGGGCGACCGTCTCCGTGACCGTGGTGCCGATGCCGCCGCCGGCCGCGCCGGAGACGATGACGACGCGTCCGTCCATCCCGAGGAAGCCGTGGTCCATATCCCGCCTCACCTCGTCCTGCGGAGTGCGAGGACGCTGCCCTCGGCGTCGGCGGAGACGAGGAGGGCGCCGTCCGGCCCGGCGGCGATGCCGGCGAACAGGCCCTGAGGCCCGGTGAAAGGCATCAGCCCCTTGAGGGGTTTCGGCGGCTCCCCGAGCGGGGCGCCCACCGGCAGGTCGCGGGCGATCGTGGTCCGGGCCTTGCCGCCGAGGCCGTCGGCCAGGGCGTTCAGGTCGACCTCGACCAGCGTCTTGGCGCCGGCGTCCACGATCGTGAGCGTTCCGTCGGCGGCCAGGATGCCCTGCGGCGCCTCCAGGCCGTCCACCACGGTGTCGACGCCGGAGCCGGTGACCGCCACGACGCGCCCGGCGCCGGACTCCGAGACCAGGCAGGTGCCGTCGGAGTCGAACGCCACGCCCATCGGGCGGTCCAGCCCCGCGGCCAGGGTCGTCACCTCGCCGCCGCGCACGGACACGACGCGTCCGGTGCCGAGTTCGGCGGCCACCACCGCGCCGTCGGGCGCCGTGGCCACGCCGTAGAGCTGGTCGAACGGCACGCTCTCGCCCGCCAGCACCACGTGCTCGCCGGCGGCGGGCCGCCAGCGGGATATCTGTCCGAGGGACGTCGTGACGACGAACTCGCCGTCGCCCGCGGCGGTGACCCCGCGGATGTAGCCGGGCCAGCCGGGGCTGAAGAGCATTCCCAGCGTCCGCGGTTCGCCGCCGGGCGGGAGGGCGTAGAAGTACGTGCCGTCGGCGACGTAGACGGTGCCGTCTCCGCCGGCGGTCAGGTCCAGCGGCCAGGTCAGGCCGCCCGGCAGCACCGCCCGGGTCCGGCCTTCGCCGAGGATCTCGGTGATGTGCCCGGTGAAACCGGAGACGAAGAGGCGGTTCCCGACGAACGTCAGGTTGTCCAGGCCGGGGGCGATGGTGGCGAGGACGGTGCGCTCGCCGCTGCGGGGATCGATCCGCAGGACCTCCCCGGTGGCGACCTGGGTCGAGATGATGCGGCCCTCGGCGTCGAACTTGACCGCGTCCGGGACGCCGAGATCCCCGGCGACCCGCTCGGGCTCGCCGCCGTCCGGGTCGATCCGCCAGATGTCGTTGGTGCCGAGGAGCGGGTAGTACAGCTTGCCGTCAGGCCCGAACTCCATGGCGTTGGGCATCGGCAGGTTCTCCAGCAGGACGCGCGGGGCGCCGCCCTCGAGGTCCATCTCCAGCAGGCGCCCGCCGATCCGGCACTCGTCGACGAACAGGCGGCCCCGGTGGAAGGTGATGCCGTTCGCGCCCGGCACGTCGTCGCGCAGGACCCGCGTCCGGCCGCCGGCGCCGCGCACGCTCACGCGCCCGTCGTAGTACTCGGTGGCGTAGAGGTCGCCGCGCTCGTCGAAGGCCACGTCGTCGGGCGCGACGATGTCGGATCCCTGCGCGCTGACGGTCTCCAGTTCGCCGGTGCCGACGTCGAAGGCGCTGATCTGGCTGCCGGCCACCTGCGCCACGTAGATCCTGCCGTCCGGTCCGGTGCGCAGGCCGTTCGCGCCGAACAGCCGGCTCGGCGGGGTGAGCCGCTCCAGGCTCCACCCCTCGGCGAGTTCGATCGATGTGGCGCCGGTATAGCGCGTCCCGTGCGTCAAGGCGGAGTCTCCCGTGCCGATGAGAACGCACAGGGGAACACGCGGTCGTTCCGGCTGCGCGCAATGGAGCTGAGGAGTGGTAACGATATTTTCCGAGCTGAGAATGATGCTTCCATGGAGAACTGCGAGCGTCAAGGCTCGCCTTGATCAATATTGGCGGTCCGCAACGATCCGCCATTTCGACCGGACTGTTCCGTCAAGGCGTCGTTGACATTTCCAGAACTGTCAAGGAGGCGTTGACAAAGCGGAATCGGCGACCGATTCTTGTGGGGTGGCACCACCGGATCTCGACGCACTCGTCGCCGAAGCCGTGCGCGCCTGCGAGGAGGCGGGCGCGGGGGAGCGGCCCGACCGGATCGGCCGGCTCGCGGCGGCGGCCGGCGTGGCCGAGCGGCTTCGCGCGCTGGCCGACGACCTCGTCGACGACCATGTCGAGCAGTGCCGCCTGCACGGCCGGTCCTGGGCCGAGATCGGGACCGCGCTCGGCGTCAGCCGCCAGGCCGTCGAGCAGCGGTACCGCGCGGCCGGCGGCAGGTGCGAACCGGAGGAGTTCGCCGAGGAGATCTGCACCGCCGTCGCGCACATGAAGGAGGCGGCGGTGCGCCACCGCAACAACGTCATCGGCACCGAGCACGTCCTCTGCGGCCTCCTGGCCGAGAACAACAGCGCGGTCCGGCTCCTGTCGTCCCTCGACGTCCCGGCCGACTCGCTCCGGCGGCGCGTGCAGAGCTCGCTGACCGTGGGGGCGTCCCAGGCGGCCAAGCGGTTCGCCTGGACGCCCCGCACCCGCAAGGTCCTGACGACCGCGCAGGAGCTGGCGGCCGAGGACGGGCGCCCGGTCAGCTGCGAACACCTGCTGCTGGGGCTGGCCGCCCTCGGCCGGGGAGCGGCCGCCGCCGCGCTCGCCGAGGCGTCCGCCGGCCCCTCGGCGCTGGCCAGGGCCCGGTCCCGGCGTCCGGGGGAGGGCTGGGCCGATCGGGTCTAGGCCCGCAGGCGGGCGGCGACCAGGTCCCGGAGCTCGCTCGTCTTGATCTTCGCGCTGCCCGTCAGGGCGACCTCGTCCTCGCGGAGGAAGACCACGTGGCGGGGCACCTTGTAGCTCGCCAGCCGTTCCCGCAGGAACGCGCGGATCTCCGCGGCGCCGAGGCTCCCGTCCGCGTGGGGCACGACGCAGGCGACGACGACCTCGCCCAGCGTCTCGTGGGGGACGCCGACGGTCTGCGTCACCTTGACGCCGGGATGGCCGGCGATCGCCTCGTCCACCTCGCGCGGCGAGACGTTCGCGCCGCCCGTCTTGATGATGTCGGTGAGCCGGCCCTCCCAGAAGAGGCGGCCGGCGCCGTCGAGGTGACCGCCGTCGCCGGTGCGGAAGAAGCCCTCGTCATCGAGCGTCTCGTCGAGCGGCTGCCCGAGGTAGCCCATCATGAGCGTGGGCCCCTTGACGCAGATCTCGCCGCGCTCGCCGCGCGGGACGACGCCGCCCGAGAGCGGATCGACGATCTTCAGCGTCACGCCCGGCAGCGCCTCGCCCATGCTGCCCCCGTGCACGTTCTCCGGCGTGCCGGCGGGGAAGCACGTCGCGATGGTGAAGGTCTCCGTGGTGCCGAAGGCGTGCCCCGGCTCGGACCAGGTGGACGACACCGTCGGGTGACGCGCGAGCGCGGTGCCCTGATCCACGAACCGCAGGCCGCTCAGATCCACCTCGCCCCAGTTGGGCGCGGCCTCCAGCTGCGCCCACTGGTGCGGCCAGGCGATCGGGCAGTTCACCCGCTCCGCCTCCATCAGCTCCAGCGCCTCGGCCGCGTTGAAGCTCTGCTGCAGCACCACGGTCCCGCCGCTGGAGAAGGTGGCGCCGAGCACCATGCCGACATTGCCGGACCAGAAGAAGCCGTTGGCGGTCCAGCTGCGGACGCCGTCCTCCGGGCCGAATCCGTACATGCGTCCGAACCGCCACAGCTGGATGGCGACGCCGCGGTGCGCGTTCAGGACGCCCTTCGGCTTGCTGGTGGAACCCGAGGAGAAGAAGAGCGCGGCCGGGTCGCTCGGCAGTACCGCCGCCGCGGTGGCCTCGACCAGTTCCCTCGGGACGTCGTGGCCCCGCGCCAGGAAGGCGGCCCAGCCTTCGATCGCGCCGTCCGGCCCCGCCTCGCCGACCGCCGCGAGACGGCGCAGGAACGGGAAGCTCAACGACCGCAGCGCGCCGGGCGCGGCCTTGCCGATCTCCGGTTCCAGCCCGGTCAGCACCGCGGCGAAGTCCTTCTTGGGGACGTTCCGCTCGAACAGCAGCATCGAAACGCACGACGCCCGCAACAGGTGCTCCAGCTCCGCAGGCGTCGAGAACGTGCTGAGCGCGACGGCCACGCCTCCCGCGAGGGACGCGCCGAACACTGACGCGATCCATTCGGGGCGGTTCGTCATCAGGACGCCGACGCGTTCGCCCTTGCCGAGGCCGCACGCGCGCAGCGCGCACGCCACCTCGACCGCGCGGTCCCAGAGTTCGGAGTAGGACCAGCGTGTGACGTCCTCGGGCGTGCGGTGGACGAGGGCCTCCCGCTCGCCGTACTCCGCCGTCACCTCGCGAAGGAAACCGGGAAGCGTGAGCGTGCCCAGCCCCGGTTCGGCGGCGAGCGGCAGGCCCGACACGATCGAAGGCGCCGGCGCGGAGAGAGGCGCGGGGACGGGTGCGGATCCGGGGCCGGATCCGGATGTCGGCTTGGCGTCCATCGGCCCACCTCTCAGATCGTTTCTCGGCCGCTAGAACGGCAGCTCGACCTCGGCCGTGCAGTCCACCAGCACGCCGCCGTCCTGGTCGCTGAGGCGCAGCCGCACCTGGACGAGCGGCACGCCCCACGCCGACCCGGCCTGCTTGCCGACCACCTCGGCGTCGAACCAGGTCACGTCGCCCTCGAAGGCGGGACCGCGGAAATCCGCCTTGGCATGGCGCACCATGCCGTCGTGGCCGGCCCAGTAGGCGAGGTAGTCGGTGCACCAGGCGCCCATCGTCGCGCCGTAGCCGTAGGCGCGCGCCATGCCCACGCGGCTCGCCTTGTCACTGTCGATGTGGCCGCGCGAGGGGCCCACGTAGAGCCCGTCGCGCTTTCGCGGGTCGATCCTGGCGCCGTCCTCGTCGAAGCCGAAGCCTTCGGTCCAGCCCGGATCCTGGTTGATCCACGGGTCCTCGACGCCGTCCGGCGCGGTCCAGTGGAAGGTCCCCCAGATGTTGAAGAGGAAGGCGCGGTACTCGGTGGTGAAGCTCGCGATGCTGTGCGGGCCGATCACGCGGCGCGGCAGCGTGTCACCGACCTTCACCTCCTCGAACCGCGGCGAGAGGCCGCCGCGGTTCGACATGAGCCAGTCGTGGCGCGCGGTCTCGATCCCGGCCAGCTCGTCGCTCGTCCAGCGCCGCACCTCGCCGACGCGGTCGTCGTACATGCCCCGCTTCTCCGCCTCGGCGGCGAGGTAGCGGATCGCGGTCGACCGCTCCCGCGCGACCAGCGCGCCGTGCTGGTTCCGGTGCACGGTGTCCCCGCGAGAGAACATCGTGGGGCCGGCGAATCTGGTCTCCACGACCTTGTAGTCGTGGAACCGCCGCTCCTGGAACAGCTTGTCGCCCGGACGCACCGGGCAGCCGTAGAACCACCATTCCTCGCCGCCGAAGATCAGGTGGCTGCCGGGGATGCGGCCGACGCAGGCGGGCTGGGCGCCGTGCCCGTAGTCCAGGGCCACCGCGATGGACTGCGGGGCGACGACGCCGCCGAACCGGGAGTCGCGGGCGAACTCCTCGTCCCAGTGCAGCGGGTTGGGATAGTCCAGGGCCATCACCCAGCGCCGGATGTCGGAGGCGCTGCACGGATCCCACAGCTGCCCGCCGCCGACCGGCCTGCCCACACGGTGATCGACATCGGTGAGGTCGAGCTCGGCGACCTCGGCTTGCGCGGCCTTCTCGCTCACGTGGCTCCTCACTTCCTAGGCGACGGCGCCGGCGTCCTTCAGGGCGATGATCCGCTCCCAGTCCAGGCCGAGTTCGAGGAGGATCTCCTCGGTCTGGGCGGCGAACTCGGGCGCCGGTCCGAGGCCGGGGGCGGTGACGTCGAACTGCACCGGGCTGGCGGCCAGTTCCAGCTCCCCGGCGCGGACGAGGTACTCGTTGGCGCGCACCTGCGGGTCGTCGCCGACCTGCAGGGAGTCCTGGACCGGGGCCCACGGCCCGGCCAGGGTCGCGAAGCGCTCGGTCCACTCGGCGAGGGTGCGGGTGGCGATCGCCTCGCGCAGGATCTCCACGGCCGCCCCGGTGTTGGCGGCGATCAGCTCGGTGGTCGCGAAGCGCGGATCATCGGCCAGCTCCGGCCGGCCGATGTGCTCGCACACGTCCGCCCAGAACTTCGTGGGCTGCAGCATGACCAGGCTCAGGTAGCGGCCGTCGGCGGTGCGGTACAGGCCGGTGAGCGGGTTGTGCGGCGACCCGTGCGCGCCGAGGGGGCCGGGCACGATCGGCTCGCCGAGCCGCAGGGACAGCGCGATCCCGTGCCCCATCGCCCACACGCCGCTGCCGAGCAGGGAGACGTCGACGACGGACGGTTCACCGGTCCGCTCGCGCCTGAGCAGCGCCGCCGCGATGCCGCCGGCGAGGTTGGTGCCGGAGATGGTGTCGCCGTAGGCGGGGCCGGGCGGCGGGACCATTCCCTCGACGCCCGCCGGGGTGAGGCTGGCCGCGGTGGCGCCCCGCGCCCAGAACGCCGTCATGTCGTAGCCGCCGCGCTCGGCCTCGACCCCGCGCGGGCCGAGCGCGCTGCCCCGCGCGTAGACGATGTCCGGGTTCACCTTGCGGATGTCGTCCACGTCGATGCCGAACTTGCGCCGGGCCCCGGGCAGGAAGCTGGTCAGGAACACGTCCGCGCGGCGGGCGAGGTCGAGCAGGACCTCGGTTCCCTCGGGGCGCCCCATGTGCAGGCCGATGCTGCGCTTGCCCCGGTTCGCGTGCTCGACGTTGGGGTTCGGGTCGCCCTCGACGACCATGGTGCCGGTCCGGCGCAGCCCCCGCTGCGGGTCGCCGGTGACGGCGTGCTCGACCTTGATGACGTCGGCGCCCCAGTCGGCGAGCACGGCGCCCGCCGACGGGACGAACCCGTACATCGCGACCTCGAGGACGCGGATCCCTTCGAGCGGCCTCACGCGACCACCGTCGCGAAGGTCTTCGCCTGCAGGAACTCCTCCAGCCCGGCCCGGCCCATCTCCCGGCCGATGCCCGACTGCTTGAAGCCGCCGAAGGGCGCGTCGGGGGCGAAGTAGTTGCCGCCGTTGATGCTGAAGGTGCCGCTGCGGATCCGGCGCGCCACGCCGATGGCGCGCTCGTCGCTCGCGCTGAACACCGCGCCGGACAGGCCGAAGATCGAGTTGTTGGCGATGCGGACGGCGTCGTCCTCGTCGGCGTAGGGGATGACGGCGAGGACGGGCCCGAAGACCTCCTCCTGGGCGATCTCGCTGTCGGGGTCGACGTTCGCGAGCAGGGTGGGCGAGTAGAAGAAGCCCGGGTCGACGCGCTCGCCGCCGGTCACGAGCGTGGCGCCGTCCGCCACGGCACGCTGGACCATCGCGTCCACCTTGTCGCGCTGGCGCTCGCTGATCAGCGGTCCCATGAAGTTCTTGGCGTCGGCGGGATCGCCGAAGGGCACGCCGGCCATGGTGGCCGCGACCTGCTCGACGACCGAGTCGTGCCGGTCGGCCGGCACGAGCAGCCGGGTGGTGATCGCGCAGCCCTGCCCCGCGTGCGAGCAGACCATGAAGCCGGCGAACATGGCCGCGGTGGCGAAGTCGGCGTCGTCGAGCAGCACCATGGCCGACTTCCCGCCGAGTTCGAGGAACACCTTCTTGATCGTGCGGCCGGCCGCCGCCATGATCAGCCGCCCGGTGGCGGTGGAGCCGGTGAAGGTGATCATGTCGACGTCGGGGTGGGTGGCGAGCACCTCGCCCACCGCGACCTCGGACGAGGAGAGGATGTTGACCACGCCCGGCGGGATGTCGGTGTGCTCGGCGATCAGCTCCCCCAGCGCCAGTGTGATCAGCGGGGTGTCCGGGGCGGCCTTCAGCACGATGGTGCATCCGGCGGCGAGCGAGGGGGCCAGCTTGGCCAGCGCGAGCTGGTTGGGGAAGTTGTAGGCCACGATCGCGGCCACCACTCCCGCGGCCTCCTTCTCGACCCAGCGGCGGTGGCGCCGTCCGCGCGACTCGATCTCGCCCAGCTCCTCGGTCAGCGGATACTCCTCCAGCAGGTCCGCGTAGAACCGGACGATCTCGATCGCCTCGTCCAGATGCGGGCCGTGGGTCAGCGAGCGGGGCGCGCCCACCTCCGCGATCGTCAGTTCCCGCAGGTCCTCGCGCTGCTCGGTCAGCGCCCGGTGCAACTGGTTCAGGCAGCGGATCCGGAACTCCACGTCGGTCGACCAGTCCGTGGCGTCGAAGGCCCGCCGGGCGGCCGCCACCGCGGCTTCGGCCTCGGCTGTCGTCGCGTCGGGGGCGTCTGCGAGGAACTCACCGGTGGCGGGGTTCAGCGAGGCGAGCCTGCGCTCGCTGTCCACCAGTCGCCCATCGATGAGAAGGCGCCTGCCGGCGGCCCGCGCGGTGCCGGCCCCGCCGGCCTCCCCGGTGTCCGCGACCTGCGCGGTCGTGTCCTGAGATCCCATCGCGGCCTCCTCGTGTAGTGAGGTGGAAACTACATTCTCCTCATTCGTAAATCAACATCCAGCAGGGCCTTCCGAAGGATGTGCTTTTGAGAGTATGGTTCTCATTCAAGAAAGGCGTATTTCCAAGATCGTCGGGCTGTCGCGCCCGAATCCCGCCGGTAACCGCCACCTGCTCCCGCCGAGCCGTTGATCACGATGAGAGAGGACAGCGCGCATGGGACGCGTTCAGGGCAAGGTCGCCTTCATCACGGGCGCGGCGCGCGGCCAAGGCCGCAGCCACGCCGTACGGCTGGCCCAGGAGGGCGCCGACATCATCGCGGTCGACCGGTGCCAGGACTACGAGACCGTGGGCTACCCGATGGCGAGCCCGGACGACCTCAAGGAGACCGCGCGCCTGATCGAGGAGCAGGGCCGGCGCTGCGTGCCGGTCCAGGCCGACGTGCGCGACGCCGCGCGGCTGAGCGACGCGCTGGAGCAGGGCATCGCGGAACTCGGCAAGGTCGACGTCGTGGTGGCCCAGGCCGGGATCGCGCCGCTCCGGGGGGAGCCGCCGATGCAGGCCTGGATCGACGTCGTCAACGTCAACCTGATCGGGACGATCAACGCCATCCAGGTCGCGATCCCGCACCTGACCGAGGGCGCGTCCATCATCGCGACCGGCTCGGCCGCGGCGCTCATGCCCCAGGGGATGGCGCAGGGCGAGCCCGGCAACAACCCCGGCGGCACCGGCTACGCCTACACCAAGCGCGCGCTGGCGGAGTACGTCCACGAGCTGGCGACCAACCTCGCGCCACGCGGGATCCGCGCCAACGTGGTGCACCCGACCAACTGCAACACCCCGATGCTGCAGAGCGAGCCGATGTACCGGTCGTTCCGCCCCGACCTGGAGAACCCGACCCGCGCCGACGCCGAACCGGCCTTCTACGTCCAGCAGGCCATGAAGGTCCCCTACGTCGAGCCCGAGGAGATCAGCAAGGCCGTGGTCTTCCTCGCGTCGGACGAGGCCGGCTTCGTGACCGGCATGCAGATGCGCGTCGACGCGGGCGGCTATCTCAGGTGGCACGGCTACCGGGTCTGAGAACCCGGCGAAGAACACCGATCCAATCGCGACAGGGAGGACGCCGTGAAGGTGCGGGTCGACTCGGAACGCTGCCAGGGCCACACGCTCTGCTCCATCATCGCTCCCGAGGTCTTCGAGCCCAGTGAGATCGACGGTCACTCGACGGTCGTCAAGGAGGATGTCCCGCCGGAGCTCGAGTCGAAGGTCGTCGAGGCCGTCAACTCCTGCCCGGAACGGGCGATCTCCACGTTCTAGGGATCACCTGGCGTCCGGGTGTCGTACTCCAGCCTCAAGCCCCTCCGGGAGGGACAAACGCCGTGAGCACGGAAGACGTCGTCAACGACGGAGACCGCAAGAAGGCCCGGTACCAGTTCGACAAGCACGCACCGGACTACCGCGAACGATTCGACGAGATCACCACCGAGATGCACGAGGCGTGCCCCGTCGCGTGGTCCGACACCCACGGCGGCCACTGGGTCGCCGCCGGCGCCCGTGAGGTCTTCGAACTCGCCACCCGCGCCGACGTCCTGTCCAACGACCACGACGTCCACGGCGAGCGCCGGGGGTACGTGGGCATCTCCATCCCGACGGCCAAGCGGTCCGGCCGCGGCGGCTTCCTGGAGATGGATCCGCCCGAGCAGCGCTACTACCGGCAGGCGCTCAACCCCTACCTCTCCCCGGCGGCGGTCAAGCGCTGGATCCCGGTGATCGACGAGATCGTGCGGGCCGCGCTGGACGAGCGGATCGAGGACGGGCGGATCGACTTCGTCGACGACTTCGTCAACATCGTGCCGGCCGTCCTGACGATGGCCATGATGGGCATCCCGCTGAAGAACTGGGTCGTCTACAACGAGCCGGCGCACGCCGCGATCTACACGCCGCCCGACTCGCCCGACATGCAGCGGGTCATCGAGATGCACATCGCGATGATGGTGAACCTCGTCGAGCAGATGGAGGAGGTCAAGGCGAACCCCCGGCCGGGCCTGATCGACGCGGTCGTCAACGCCGACATCGGCGGCCGGAAGCCGTCCGACGAGGACGCCCGCGGAGTGCTGGGCCTGCTCATCGGCGGCGGTTTCGACACGACGACCGCGCTCAGCGCGCACGCGCTGGAGTGGCTGTCGGAGAACCCGGAGGAGCGGGCGAGGCTGAGCCGCGAGCGCGACATCCTGCTCGACTCGGCGACCGAGGAGTTCCTGCGCTTCTTCAACCCGGCGGTGGGCGACGGACGGACGTTCTCCACGGACTGCGAGATCGGCGGCGTCCAGTTCAAGGAGGGCGAGCGGCTGTGGCTGTCCTGGGCGATGGCCAACAAGGACCCGTCCGCGTTCCCCGACCCCTACAGGGTCGACCTCGCCCGAAAGAACAACCGGCACAACAGCTTCGGCCTCGGCGTCCACCGCTGCATCGGCTCGAACGTCGCGCGCACGGTGTTCAAGCGGATGGTCGTCCAGGTGCTCGACCGGATGCCGGACTACGTGTGCGACCCCGCCGGCACGGTGCACTACGACACCGTCGGCGTGATCAACGGGATGCGCCACCTCCCGGCGACCTTCACCCCGGGCAGGCCGCTCGGCGCCGGCCTGGAGGAGACGCTCGCCAAGCTGCAGGAGGTCTGCGACGAGCAGCAGCTCGCCGCGCCGGTCACGCGCATGCGGGGGCAGGCGAAGCTCTGATGGAGCGGTATCACTTCGACCGGCACGCGCCGGACTACCACCACCGGTTCGAAGCGATCACGCGGGAGATGCACGAGAAGTGCCCCATCGCCTGGACGGACACCTACGGCGGCCACTGGGTCGCCGCCGGGAACCGCGAGGTCTTCGAGCTGGCCACGGCCGCCGAATACCTCTCCAACGACAACGACATAGACAACGAGAAGCGCGGCTACACCGGCATCCTCATCCCGACGCCGCCGGTTCGGACGCGGGGCGGCTTCCTGGAGATGGACCCGCCCGAGCAGCGGCACTACCGGCAGGCGCTCAACCCCTACCTCTCCCCGGCGGCGATCAGGCGCTGGATCCCGCTGATCGACGAAGTCGTGCGGGCCGCGCTGGACGAGCGGATCGAGGACGGGCGGATCGACTTCGTCGAGGACTTCGCCAACGTCGTGCCGGCGGTCGTCACGATGGCGCTGATGGGCATCCCGCTGAAGAAGTGGGCCATCTACAACGAGCCGGCGCACGCCTCGATCTACACGCCGCCCGACTCTCCGGAGATGGACCGGGTCCTCACCCAGATGTTCGAGATGCTGGACGACCTGCGGGCGATGCTGGTGGAGATCCGGGAGAGCCGCCGTCCCGGCCTGGTCGACGCGCTCGCCACCGCGCGGATCAACGGCCGGACGCCGCCGGACGAGGAACTCCTCGGCGTGCTGGCCCTGATCATCGGGGGCGGCTTCGACACGACGACGGCGCTGACCGCCCATGCGCTGGAGTGGCTGTCGGAGAATCCGGACGAGCGGGCGAGGCTGAGCCGCGAGCGCGACACCCTGCTCGACTCGGCGACCGAGGAGTTCCTGCGCTTCTACACGCCGGCCCCCGGTGACGGGCGCACCGTCTCGGCCGACTGCGAGCTCGCCGGGACCCGGTTCGAGGAGGGGGACCGGCTGTGGCTGTCGTGGGCGATGGCCAACCGCGACCCGGCGGCCTTCCCGGACCCGCACACCGTCGACCTGGCACGCAGGAACAACCGGCACAACAGCTTCGGCCTGGGCATCCACCGCTGCATCGGCTCGAACCTGGCGCGCACGGTCTTCAAGCGGATGCTCGTCCAGGTGCTCGACCGGATGCCGGACTTCGCGTGCGACCCCGAGGGGGCGGTGCACTACGACACCATCGGCATCATCAACGGCATGCGGAACCTGCCGGCGACGTTCACCCCCGGCGAGCGGCTCGGCGCCGGGCTCGAGGAGACCCTGGACGACCTGCAGCGGATCTGCGACGAGCAGCGGCTCGCCGAACCCGTCACCGTCCGGAGCGCGCAGGCCGAGATCGACCGCTGATCCCGCCGGTCCGGACACGACCCACGACCGGACGAGCCGGATGACCGGATAAGCCGTGACCCGTGTGAGGAGATGACGTGGCCGGAGCGCCGGGGCGACCCCTGCCGCAGGTGACGCTGGAGAACGAGTTCTTCTGGACGTCGGGCGCCGACGGCCGGCTCCGCGTCCAGGACTGCGGGTCGTGCGCGGCCCTGATCCATCCGCCGCGGCCGGTGTGCCGGTACTGCCGCGGGCGCGAGATGGGCGTGCGGGCCGTGTCGGGGCGCGCGACGCTCATCGGCTTCACCGTCAACCACCGGTTCAGCCTGCCCGGACTGCCGGCGCCCTACGTGGTGGCGCAGGTGGCGATCGAGGAGGACCCGCGCGTCCGGCTCACCACCAACGCCGTCGAGTGCGACCCGGACGAGCTGCGGCTGGGGATGCGGATGGAGGTCGTCTTCGAGCAGCACGGGGACGTCTGGCTGCCGCTGTTCCGGCCCGCGGCCGAGCAGGGCGAACCGGCTCCGCCGCCGCGGGACGAGATCGAGCCGGGGCAGATGTGGCGGCACGTCCGCCCGATGGTCACCGCGGACAAGTTCGAGGACAAGGTCGCGATCACCGGCATCGGGTCGTCGCGGGTCGGGCGCCGCCAGATGCGTCCCCCGCTGGCGCTGACGGTGGACGCGTGCGAGCGGGCCGTCGCGGACGCCGGGCTCGCCATGAGCGATGTCGACGGCCTGTCGACGTGGCCGGGGGCCGGGCAGCTCAGCGGGTTCGGCGAGGGCGGGGTCACGGCCCTGGAGGACGCCCTGGGCATCCGGCCGACCTGGTACAACGGCGGCGGCGAGACCTTCGGGCCGGGCGGTTCGGTGATCGGGGCGATGCTGGCGGTGGCCTCCGGGATGGCCCGGCACGTGCTGTGCTTCCGCACCATCTGGGAGTCCACCTACAACGAGCTCGTGAAGGCGGGCAGGATCGCGCCGCCGTCCGGGCGCGGCGGGATGATGGACTCGCTGCTGCCGTTCGGCGCGGTGTCGGCGGCGCACACCCTGGCGCAGACCGCGCAGCGGCACTTCCACCGCTACGGGACCACGCGCGAGACGCTCGGCTGGATCGCGCTGAACCAGCGCGCGAACGCGGCGCTCAACCCGGCCGCGATCTACCGCGACCCGCTGACGATGGACGACTACCTCCAGGCCAGGACCATCACCACGCCGTTCGGGCTCTACGACTGCGACGTGCCGTGCGACGCCGCGGTGGCCGTGATCGTGTCGGCGAGGGACGCCGCGCGGGACCTCGCCCGGCCGCCCGTCCTGGTGGAGGCCGTGGGCACCCAGATCATCGAGCGGCTCGAATGGGACCAGAGCACGCTGACCCACGAACCCCAGGTCCTCGCGCAGGCCGCGCACCTCTGGACGCGCACGTCGCTGCGCCCCTCGGACGTCGACGTCGCGCAGCTGTACGACGGCTTCACCTTCAACTGCCTGTCCTGGATCGAGGCGCTCGGCTTCTGCGGCATCGGCGAGGCCCGGGACTTCCTCGACGGCGGCAAGAACATCGCGCGCGACGGCGTCGTGCCGCTGAACACCCACGGCGGCCAGCTCTCCCACGGACGCACCCACGGTATGGGCCTGGTGCACGAGGCGGTCGTACAGTTGCGCGGCGAGGGTGGGCCGAGACAGGTGCCCGGAGCGCGGGTCGCCGCGGTCAGCGGCGGCGGTCTCACCCCCAGCGGAGTGATGCTGCTCAGGACGGACGCGTGACGTCCGGAAAGGTGAGGTAGATGGACGCCGAGGTCGTCGCCCTGCTGCTGGTACGCGCGGTGCTGGGCGTCACGATGATCGCGCACGGGGTCAATCACTGGGTGGGCGGTGGCCGCATCGACGGCACCGCCCGCTGGTTCTCGGGGCTCGGCCTGCGGCACGGGAGGGTGCAGGCGTGGGCGAGCGTGGTCACCGAGATCGGCGCGGGCGCGCTGCTGGTGATCGGCTTCCTCACGCCGCTGGCCTGCGCGGCGGTCATCTCGGTGATGCTGGTCGCGGGGATCCTCGCGCACCGCCCGAACGGGTTCTTCGTCTTCAAGGAGGGCTACGAGTACGTCCTCGTGCTGGCGGTGGTCTCGCTGGCCCTGGCGCTGCTCGGCCCGGGCAACTGGTCGGTGGACGACGCCGCCGGGATCGTGCTGGACGGCTGGGCGGGCGGCGGCGTCGCGCTCGGCGTGGCCGCGGTCGCGACGGCGGGCCTGCTCGCGACGTTCTGGCGGCCCGAGCCGAAGACGGTCGAACAGCAAGTTTGAGACTCTTACTTACGACTTTGGAGAATGCTATTCTCCATCCATGGGCCGGGCGAACGGCACGCTTCCCCCTGGAGGTCGCTGGTGGAGTTCGAGTTCGACGAGGACCAACGGCTCCTCCAGCAGATGGTCCGCGAGACCGTGGCCAGGTCGCGGTCGCTTCCCGAGGAGCGGCTCTGGAAGGAGTACCTGGAACTCGGCTGGCTGGAGGCTCCGCCCGTGGAGCTCGCGATCGTCCTGGAGGAGCTGGCGTACGCCGCCGACCCGACGCCCTTCCTGGCCACGGTGACCTGGTTCGCGCCGCTCGCCGGACGGCTCCCCGACGGGTCCGGTACCGGAGTGTCCGACGGGACGGGACGCTACGTCCTCGACGCCGACCGCGCCGACGAGATCGCGCTGCTGACCCGCGACGGAGTCTCCGTGGTGAAAGGCACGGACGTCCGCGCCGAGCGCGTCGACACCTTCGCCCACGGTCTGCACGTCGCTCACGTGGACGCGCCCGGCCTCGTGGCGGGCGTCCCCGACCTGACGCTCATGGGCCTGGCGATCTCCACGGTCGGCAGCTGCCGCCGCATCCTGGACATGGCCGTCGAGCACGTGAAGCAGCGGGTCCAGTTCGACGTGCCGATCGGCTCGTTCCAGGCGGTCAAGCACAAGGCCGCCGACATGCACGTGGCGATCGAGCGGGCCCGGGTGCTGGCCTACTTCTCGGCACTGACGATCGCCGAGGACGACCCGCGCCGCGGCAGGGCCGCCTCGATGGCCAAGGCCGCCGCGGGCGAGTGCCAGCGCGTGGTGTTCAAGCACGGCCTGCAGCTCTTCGGCGCCATGGGCTTCACCTGGGAGAACGAGCTCCAGGTCCACCTCAAGCGGGCCAAGGCCTGCGACCTGCTGCTCGGCACGGCATCGGTGCACAGAAGGGCGCTGCTGGGATGAAGCTGGCCACCGACCCCGACCTGGAGAAGTTCCGCGCCGAGTTCTCCGCCTTCCTCGACGCGCACCTGCCGAGCGAGGCGGAGGCCGTGCCCCGGCCGCGGTCGAGCGCGGACGTGCCGGAGTGGGCCAGGCGATGGCAGCGCACCCTGTTCGACGCGGGCTGGCTGCTGCCCGGCAACCCGCCCGAGTACGGCGGGCGGAACGCCACGCTGCCGCAGCAGCTCGTCCACCTGGAGGAGCTGTCGCGGCGCCGGATCTACCACAGCTTCAACCCGCAGGGCGTCGGCATCATCGCGGCCTCGATCCTGAGCTTCGGGACCGAGGAGCAGAAGCGGCGGTGGGCCGTCCCGATCCTGCGGGCGGAGATCACGGCCGCGCTCGGCATGAGCGAACCGGGAGCCGGGTCGGACCTCGCCGGGCTGCGCACCCGTGCGGCGCTCGACGGCGACCACTTCGTGGTGAACGGGCAGAAGGTGTGGACGTCGGGGGCGCACCACGCGGACGTCCTGCTGACCTTCGTGCGAACCGACCCCGACGCACCCAAGCACCGGGGTATCAGCGTCCTGCTCGTCCCGACCGCGACCGAGGGAGTGGTCAGGAGGCCGTTCGCCTCGATCGTCGGGCAGGACGACGTCGACTTCAACGAGGTCTTCTTCACCGACGCGCGGGTGCCCCGGGAGAACCTGATCGGCCCGCTCGAGGGGGGCTGGCGGGTGGCCCACGGGTCGCTCGGGCACGAGCGGAACCTGCTGTGGCTGAGCTTCGCCGAACGGATGGAGGACCTGATCCGGGACGCGCCCAGCGACGCCGAGTGGTACGCGACGCTGCAGATGGACCTGCAGGCCCTCCGCCTCCTCGGCTACCGGCAGCTCGGCGGCGACCGGGACCCGGCGGAACTGTCGGTGCTCAAGCTGCTCGGCTCGGAGGCGGTGCAGGCCGCGGCGCTGCACGCCTTCGAGGAACGCGGGGAGGACGCGCTGCCGCATCCCGGGCGGACCGCTCCGTACAACCACATGAACCTGGAGGTCTTCACCTCCAGCTGGTTCGACCGCTACGTGCGGAGCTTCGCGGGGACGATCGCCGGCGGGACGTCGGAGATCCAGCGCAACATCATCGCCGAGCGCGTCCTCGGCCTGCCCCGATGACCTGCCCCGACGACCTGCCCCGATGACCTTGCCCCGACGACCACATGAGGAGAGACCGGTGGCGGAGACGGACCAGATTCTGTACGAGGTCGAGGACCGGGTCGCGGTCATCTCGCTGAACCGCCCTGAGGCGGCCAACGCCCAGAGCATGTCGCTGCTGGACGACCTGGACGCGGCGTGGTCGCGGGCCGAGGCGGACGACGAGGTGCGGGTGATCGTGCTGCGCGGCAACGGCAGGCACTTCTCGGCCGGCCATGACATCAAGGGCTCGGGCCCCGCGCCGGACAAGTTCACGCTGGAGGACCTCTACAAGATCGAAGCGCGCCGCTACCTGGGCTACTCGTTGCGGTGGCGCAACGTGCCCAAGCCGTCGATCGCGGCGGTGCAGGGGAAGTGCATCGCGGGCGGCCTCATGCTGTGCTGGCCCTGCGACCTGATCGTGGCGGCCGAGAACGCGGAGTTCTCCGACCCGGTCCTGCATCTGGGGATCGGCGGGGTGGAGTACCACGGCCACACCTGGGAGCTGGGGCCGCGCAAGGCCAAGGAGATCCTGTTCACCGGGCGCGCCATCACCGCCGACGAGGCCGAGAAGGTCGGCATGGTCAACCGCGTCGTGCCGGTCGCGGAGCTGGACGGCGCCGCGATGGAACTGGCCGCCCAGATCGCCCGCATGCACCCGTTCGCGCTGCGGCAGGCCAAGCGGGCCGTCAACCAGACCCTGGACGTCCAGGGCTTCTACGCCGCCATCCAGTCGGTCTTCGACACCCACCAGACCGGGCACGGCAACGCGTTCAGCGTCGGCGGCTTCCCCGTGCTCCTGCAGCGCGACGGGGTGCTCGACGGGATGAAGAACCGTCTCAGGAAGCAGTGAGCCGTTCGAGACCGCGATCATTCGACTGGGAGGACAGCTGATGCGGGTGGGGTTCATCGGACTGGGCAGCCAGGGCGCCCCCATGGCGCGCCGGATCATCGGCGCGGGTTTCGAGACCACGCTGTGGGCGCGGCGCCCGGCCTCGCTGGAGCCGTTCGCCGACACTCCCGCCAAGGTCGCCGGCACGCCTGCCGAGCTGGCGGCGGCCAGTGACCTGGTCTGCGTGTGCGTGGTGAACGACGAGGACGTGGCGGAGGTCGTTGGCGGCGAGCACGGCGTCCTCTCCTGTCTCCGGGAGGGCGGCGTGATCGCGGTGCACAGCACCGTCCATCCCGGCACGTGCCGCCGGCTGGCCGCCGAGGCCGAGAGCAAAGGGGTCGCCCTGGTCGACGCCCCGGTGAGCGGCGGCGGCCCGGCGGCGGAGGAAGGGCGCCTGCTGGTGATGGCGGGCGGCGACCCCGCGACGGTCGAGTCGTGCCGGCCGGTGTTCGCCTCCTACGCCGACCCGATCGTGTACCTGGGCCCGCTGGGGTCCGGGCAGGTCACCAAGCTGCTCAACAACGTCCTGTTCACCGCGAACCTGGCCACCTCCGCCGGTGCTGTGGCGCTCGGCGTGGCGCTCGGCGTCGAACCGGGACGGCTCGCCGAGGTGCTGTCGCACGGCAGCGGCAACAGCTTCGCGCTCGGCAGCATCGCCCGCGCCGGCGGCACCCTGGAGCACCTGGCCCCCCTCGCCGGGCCGCTGCTGCAGAAGGACGCCCGGCTGGTCGCCGACCTCGCCGAGGCCGCGGGCGCGTCGCCGGGTGCGGTGCTGGCCGCCGCCGACGCCGCCCTGGCCCTGATGGAGCACCCCCGCTGATGGAGCGCCCCCGGTGAACATCACCATGATCCTGGAGATGGCGGTCTCGGCCGGGGACCGGACGGCGGTGACCGCGGGCGACCGGTCGCTGAAGGCGTCCGAGCTCCTCGCCCTCGCGGGCGCCGCCGCGCGGCGCTTCCAGCGCCACCCCGCGGTCCTGTATCTCGGGACCAACCATCCCGGCTATCCGATCGCCCTGTTCGGCGCGGCGCTCGCGGGCGTCCCGTTCGTCCCGGTGAACTACCGGCTCGGCGAGCGCCAGCTCGCCGCCCTGCTGGACCGGCATCCGGACGCGCTGGTCCTGCGTCCCGGTGACCTGGAGGAGCTGGCGGCGGCGCCGCTCGCCGATCCGGTGCCGGGAACCGCCGACGCGCCGGCCGACGGTGACGCCGTGGCGGTGATCCTCTACACCAGCGGCACGACGTCGGAGCCGAAGCCGGCGGTGCTGCGGCACCGGCATCTGATGGCGTACGTGCTGAACACGCTGGAGTTCGGATCGGCGGACGAGGAGGACGCTGCGCTCGTCGCGGTCCCGCCGTACCACATCGCGGGCCTGGCGAACCTGCTGAGCAACCTCTACACGGGCCGCCGGATCGTCTACCTGGCTGCGTTCGACGCGGGGGAGTGGCTGGAGACGGTGCGGCGGGAGCGGATCACGCACGCACTGGTGGTGCCGACGATGCTGGCGCGGATCGTCGCCGAGGCGCCCGGCGGCGACGCCGGGACGCCGACGCTGCGCAGCCTGGCCTACGGCGGGGCCCGGACGCCCCGGCCCGTCATCGAACGCGCGCTGCGGGTCTTTCCGGGCACCGGGTTCGTCAACGCGTACGGGCTGACGGAGACGGCCTCGTCGGTGGCCGTCCTCGGGCCCGAGGACCATCGCACGGCGCTGTCCTCGCCGGATCCGGCGGAACGGGAGCGGCTCGGGTCGGTCGGCCGGGCGCTGCCGGGTGTCGAGTTCCAGATCCGCCGCGAGGACGGCGAGCTGGCCGGCCCCGGGGAGACCGGGCTGGTGTTCGTGCGGGGGGAGCAGATCTCCGGCGAGTACGGCGGCCGGACCGTCCTCGACGCGGACGGCTGGTTCGCCACCCGCGACCGGGGACGCCTGGACGACGGCGGCTACCTGTTCATCGAGGGACGGGCCGACGACACGATCATCCGGGGCGGCGAGAACATCGCGCCCGCGGAGATCGAGGACGTCCTGGTGGCGCACCCGGGCGTCGCCGAGGCGGCGGTGCTGGGCGTCCCGGACCCCGAATGGGGGCAGCGGCTCGTCGCCGTCGTCGTCGGCGAAGGGGACCCCGACGAGATCAGGCGGTGGGTGAAGGAGCGGCTCCGCTCGTCCAAGACCCCCGACACCGTCGTGTTCCGTCCCGAGCTGCCGAGGACCGACACCGGGAAGCTGCTGCGCCGCGTCCTGCTCTCGGAGTTCGGGGCGTCTCAGACCTGACGGATCTCTCCGGAGACGCCCCCGGCGCAGAAGTCCCAGACCTCCTCGGCGGTGAGCGGGTGGACGTTCTCGCCGGACGCGGAGTGGGACCGGGCGATGAACATGGCGGTCTGCATCACGAGGGCGGCCGCGCGCCGGGGCCGGACGCCGGCGCGCAGCCGGCCGGCCGCCTCCACGCCCGCCGTCAGCTCGGTGAACAGCGCGAGCAGCGGCGCGTGGGCGATCGCCACCTCGTCCGGGTGCGACATCATCAGCTGGGAGGCGAACTCGCTGAACAGCGGGTGCTTGGTGGCCGGGTCGGGGCGCGACAGCTCGAACAGCAGCTGCACGGCGATCTTGAGGCGCTCCAGCGGGTCGGCGGGGCCGGACGCGGCGCTCGCGATCTGCTCGGTGGAGCGGCGGAGCGCGTCCTCGAACAGGGCGAGCAGGAGCTCGTGCTTGCCGTCGAAGTGCTGGTAGAAGCTGCGCAGCGACTGGCGGGACCGGTCGACGACCTCCTGCACGGTGAAGTCGGTGGTGCCCTTCTCGATGATGATCGCCTGGGCCGCGTCGAGGAACCGCTGGACCTTCTGCTCGGCGCGCAGCTTCACCGCCCGCGTGGACCGCTCGACGGCGCGCTGCTTCCAGAGGGGCTCCTCGTTCGAAGCCGTCACGGCGACATCCTTCTGCGTCACATCGAAACCTAACTGCCGGATGCCGGTGCGCATCCTGCGCCTGAGCGCGTCCGTCTCGTGGACGACCGCGAAATGATTGTTCACCTTCTCAGAGAATGATATCTCCCGAACGTGTCCGCTGTTCACTGACCAGTACAAGCTGTCGTTACCCAACTTTGAATGCTTGATTCTCATCACACGAGAAGATAGTTTCCTTCTGTCGCCCTCGGACGGAAGGAGACGGTCATGCAGAAGGACGACCTGATTCTGATCAGCGTCGACGATCACATCGTCGAGCCGCCGGACATGTTCGTGAACCACCTGCCGGAGCGGTACCGGGCCGAGGCGCCCCGACTGGTGCACCGCGAGGACGGCACCGACGTGTGGACGTTCCGGGGCGCGGTCATGCCCAACGTCGCGCTGAACGCGGTGGCGGGGCGGCCGAAGGAGGAGTACGGCCTGGAGCCGCAGGGGCTGGACGAGATCCGGCCGGGCTGCTACGACGTGCACGAGCGGGTCAAGGACATGAACGCCGGCGGGATCCTGGCGTCGATGAACTTCCCCTCGTTCCCCGGCTTCGCCGCGCGGCTGTTCGCCACCGACGACTCCGACTTCTCGATGGCACTGGTGCGGGCGTACAACGACTGGCACATCGACGAGTGGTGCGGGGCGTATCCGGGACGGTTCATCCCGATGGCGCTGCCGGCGATCTGGGACCCCGAGCTGTGCGCCGAGGAGGTGCGGCGGGTCGCCGGGAAGGGCTGCCACTCGCTGACCTTCACCGAGAACCCGGCCGTGATGGGCTACCCGAGCTTCCACAGCGAGCACTGGGACCCGCTCTGGCGGGCGCTCTGCGACACCGGGACCGTCCTGAACGTGCACATCGGGTCGTCGGGGCGGCTGGCGGTGCCGTCCGCGGACGGCCCACCGGACGTGATGATCACCCTGCAGCCGATGAACATCGTGTCGGCGGCGGCGGACCTGCTGTGGTCCCGGGTGATCAAGAACTACCCCGACATCCGGATCGCGCTGTCGGAGGGCGGCACCGGCTGGATCCCCTACTTCCTGGAGCGGGTGGACCGCACCTTCGAGATGCACGCCACCTGGACGCTGCAGGACTTCGGCGGGCGGCTGCCCAGCGAGGTGTTCCGCGAGCACTTCCTGACCTGCTTCATCAGCGACCCGCTCGGGGTGCGGTTGCGGCACGACATCGGGATCGACAACATCTGCTGGGAGGCCGACTACCCGCACAGCGACTCGATGTGGCCGGACGCGCCCGAGGAGCTGCACGCGGTCCTGGAGCGCGAGGCGGTGCCCGACGAGGACATCCGCAAGATGACCCACGAGAACGCGATGCGCTGGTACTCCTTCGATCCGTTCGCCCACGTCCCGCGCGAGCAGGCGACGGTCGGCGCGCTGCGCGGGTCGGCGGCGGGGCACGACGTGTCGATCCGTTCCCGCAGTCACCAGATCATCGAGCCGGCCGAGAAGCTCAAGGCCTACCACGCCCGCGCCCAGGCCGCCGTGGCCGCCGCGGCCGGCGAGTGAGGCCCGCTTCGTGAGGGTGACCGTCGACCGGGACGTGTGCATCGCGGCCGGCCAGTGCGTGATCACGGCCGCGGGCGTGTTCGACCAGGGTGAGGACGACGGCCTGGTCGTGCTGCTCCAGCCGAGCCCGCCCGCGGAACTGGCCGCCGACGTGCGGCTGGCCATGTCGCTGTGCCCGTCGCGGGCGATCACGGTGCGGGAATGACGCCCGTGCCCGAGCGGATCGTCATCGTCGGCGCCTCGGCGGCGGGCCTGACCGCGGCCGAGGCGCTGCGCGAGAAGGGGTACGGCGGCGAGCTGACGCCGATCGGGGACGAGCGGCGCCCGCCCTACGACCGGCCGCCGCTGTCCAAGCAGATCCTCACCGGCGCCTGGGAACCGGAACGGGCGGAACTGCGCGACGCGGGAACGCTCGGCAAGCTCGACGCCGACGTGGTCGTCGTCGCCGTGGGCGCCGCTCCCGCGACCGGCTGGCTGGCGGGCTCGGGCCTGCCGCTGGGCGACGGCGTGGAATGCGATGCCCGCTGCCGCGCCGCGCCCGGGATCTACGCCGCGGGCGACGTCGCGTCCTGGCACAACCCCCGCTTCGGCGTCCGCATGAGGGTGGAGCACCGGCAGAGCGCCACGGAGCAGGGGATGGCCGTGGCGGCGGGCGTCCTCGGCGAGGCGCGGCCGTTCGCGCCCGTGCCGTACTTCTGGACCGACCAGTACGACGCCCGCATCCAGGCGTACGGCGTCTTCCCACCCGACTCCGTGACGACCGTGGTGTGCGGGGACGTGGCCGAGCGGAAGTTCGTGGCCGCCTACAGCCACCGCGGCCGGGTGGTGGGGGTGCTCGGCTGGAACAGTCCGCGCGACCTGATCGGGCAGCGCCGGCTCGTCCTCGCGGAGGCCGCCGGACTGGGGTAGGCGAGGCCCGAAAGTGACCCTTGTCACATGATGGGCAACGACCTACTATGCGTTCAGTTGGTTTCCGGAGGGGGATCACGTGCCCGATCAACGGCCGTACGCTGCGCTTTTCGCGAAGGGCGAGGACCGCAGGCAGCGGATCCTCGCCGTCGCGCAGCGGCTGCTCACTCGCAACGGGTCGCGCGGCACCACGCTGGGGCAGATCGCCCGGGAGGCCGGTGTCACCCCGGCCGGGCTGCTGCACCACTTCGAGTCGAAGGAGAAACTGCTCCACGCGGTTCTGGACGCCCGCGACAGCTACGACGCGGAGAACGTCGACGCGTTCGGCGACGTCGTCACGGAGTTGCGGGGCTACGGCGAGCGGCTCCGGCAGACTCCGGACCTGGTCGGGATGTTCGTCGTGCTGCTCGCCGAGAGCCTCGCCCCGGAGGCTCCGCTGCACGACCGGTTCCTCGACCGCTACCAGTTCTCGCTCCACGCCGTCGCGGAGAGCATCCGGCGCGGTCAGCGCGCCGGCCGGTACCGCACCGACCTGGATCCGGCCGTGAAGGCCGTGGAGATCATGGCCTTCCTCAACGGGATAGAGACATCATGGCTGCTCGACCCTTCGATTCCGCTGGCCGAGGTGTGCACGGAGTACATCGAATCGCTCGCCCGGCAGCTCGCCGTGCCGTCCGACGCACGCTGAGGCACCGGCTGGTCGTGGTCTCGCCGAACGTGACCGAGGTGGTGCGGTTCACCGGCGGCTGGCTGTTCGACCAGGGGATGGCGGGCTGGGACGTCACGGTGCTGCGGTCCGACCACGCCGACGCCCGGCCGCTGCGGATCCTCGGGGCCCGCGTGGCCAGCCTGGAGCCGGTGCTGGCGTCGCCGGTCCGGCCCCCGCGGTCGCAGGCGGTCGCCGTCCACGCGGATCTGTACGACTCCGACCCGCGGGTGCGGCGGATGGTGCTCGGCGCTGTCGACGAGGACATGGGCGAGGTGCGGGTCTGGGGCCACCAAAGGCCCGGGGAGGCGAGCGACGGAGCCGGTTCGGTGCGCTACCGGCTGAGCCTCGCGGCGCGGGCGTTCAAGGCCCAGGCCCTGGCCGCGGTCGCCGTCCCGGACGCCGCGGAGGGGGCGGTCGAGCTGTTCCGCGGGGTCGAGCTGCTGCGCTCGTCCAACCACGCCTGACGCCGCCCCGCCGCCGCCCTCCGGGTGGCGCTCGGGGCGGAGGGCCCGGGGCTAGAGCCGGTACAGCGCGCGCGCGTTCTCCCCGAGGATCTTGGTGCGCGCCCGCTCCGACAGCCCGGCCATCTTCTCCTCGACCGCCGCGAGCGGGTTCGGGTAGAGGCAGGTGGGGTGGGGGAAGTCGGTCTCGAACATGATCGAGTCCTCGCCGACCGCCTCGATGAGCGCGGGCAGCCTGTTCCGGTTGGACTCGAACCAGTACGTGGCGTACAGGTTGCTGCGGAAGTACTCCGACGGCGGCTTCTTCAGCTTGGCCAGGTCCCCCGGCGCGTTCTCGGTCATCTCGTAGTCGAGCGCTTCGAGGATGAAGGGGACCCAGCCGCAGCCGCTCTCCACCGAAACGATCTTCAGATCGGGGTGGCGGTCGAACATGCCCGAGACGATCACGTTGGCCACGACCCGCGCGTTGCCGATGAACAGCAGCGTGCCGCCGAGGGCCAGCCTGGTGTCGGCCGGATGCGACGGCCACGAGTACTTGCCGTAGAACGTCATGGACGTGACGCTCGCGCCGATGTGGAAGTGCACCGGCAGCCGCAGCTCGGTGCACGCCTCCCAGAACGGGTCCCAGGCGCGGTCGGCGAGGTCGGGGGCGCCGAGGTCCTGCGGGTCGGAGGTCATGTTGATGCCGCGCGCGCCGAGGGCGCCCACCCGGCGGGCCTCGGCGACGCACGCGCCGACGTCCCAGGCGGGCATCAGCGGCAGCGGCAGCAGGCGGTTGCCCGACTCCTCCTGGATCTGCGCCTGCCGGTCGTTGTAGAGCTCGATGGTCCGCCGGGCCAGATCCCGGTCGCTCGCCGCGTTGAAGCCCTGGCCGCCGAGGCCGATCGTGCTGGGGAAGACGACCTGCGCGTCGATCCCGGACTCGTCCATCACCTGCAGGCGGACCTTCGGGTCCCAGGCTCCGCGGTGGATCTCCTCGTGGTCCCAGTGGTGCAGCGCCAGGTCGGCGGACGCCTTCGCACCGTCGCGCCCGACGACGCCGCCGGCGCTGAAGCGGCCCATCGGGTGGCCGTCGAACACCCACATCTTCTGGCCGTCGACCTCCTCCACACGGGGCACCCGGTCGCGGATGGAGGCCGGCGCGATGCTGGTGAACAGATCAGGGTGCTCGCACCAATGAGAATCTGCATCTACCACAAAGCTTGTCTTCTCCATGAGAATGAGAATACGGTTCTCATAACGTGAAGAGCAAGCATTCACTCACATTGGATCTCCGGAGCCGGACGTGGACAAGGAAGCCCTGGACCGCAGCCTCGCCCGGCGGTTGCTCGACCACATCGAGCACCGCACGACCGACCTCGCCGACGCCGTGCTGGAACTCCCGACCGGCGGCTACTCCGAGGAGAGCCACGCGGAAGAGGTCGAGGTCCTGTTCCGCGACGAGCCGCTCGTCCTGTGCCTGTCGGGCGCGCTGCCGGGGCCGGAGACCTACCGGACCGTCGACCTGTGCGGAGTCCCGATCCTGCTGACCCGGGACGCCGGGGGACGGGTGCGGGCGATGGCGAACGCCTGCCGGCACCGCGGCGTGCGGGTCGCCGACGGGGCGGGGAAGGCTAAGCGGCTCACCTGCCCCTTCCACGCCTGGACCTACGACCTGACCGGCCGGCTCGACCGCGTTCCCTTCGGCGAGGCCTTCGAGGGGATGTGCCGGGAGGGCAAGGGCCTGGTCGAGCTCCCGGTCGCGGAGGGCCACGGGCTGATCATCGGCCGCCTCCGGCCGGGGCCCGTCCCGGACGTCGACGACTACCTCGGGCCGGGGCTCGCCGACGAGCTGTCCATGTTCGGCTTCGCGGACTGGGAGCCGCACGGCGATCCGCACGTCCACCGGGTCGGCGCCAACTGGAAGGTCACGCTGGACACCTTCCGGGAGAACTACCACTTCAACGTCCTGCACCGGCGGACGCTGGCGACGTACGCCTACGGCGGCGTGCTGACGTTCGACCCGTTCGGGCGGCACCTGCGCAACTGCTCGGCACTGCGGTCGATCGACGAGCTGCGGGGCGTGCCGGAGGAGGAGTGGGGTGACGCCGGCCGGCATTTCAGCTACCAGTACGCGCTCTTCCCCAACACCAGCCTGACGCTGGACAGCCGGCACATCGAGCTGTGGCAGATCCTCCCGGTCGACGCGCGGACGTCCGAGGTCGTGCACACCGCCTACCTGCGCCCCGATCTGAGCGACGAGGAGCGGGAGAAGGTCGTGGAGATGGCGCCGTGGATCTGCGAGACCGTCGTCGACGGCGAGGACTTCTGGGTCGCGGCCCGGACGGAGCCCGGCGCCCGGAGCGGCCTGCTGGACACGGTCGTGTTCGGGCGCAACGAGCCGGCCCCCCAGCACCTGCACCGGGGGTTCGCCGCGGCGCTCCGGGCCGCCGGGGAGCGCCGGTCAGAGTGAGGTCGCCAGGCTCGGCGTCGGGTTCGGTTTTAGTGGGTGTCGATCCACACCGACTTGACGTTCAGGTATTCGTCGAGCGCCCGCTCGCCCATCTCGCGGCCGTAACCGCTCATCCGGTAGCCGCCGAACGGGACCGCGGGGTCCATGAGCAGCATCGAGTTGACCCACACCGTCCCGGCCCGCAGCTCGCCGGCCAGCCGGTGCGCCTTGCCGATGTCGCGCGTCCAGACGCCGCCCGCGAGCCCGAAGGACGTGTCGTTGGACCGGGCGGCGACCTCGTCGGCGGAGTCGAACGGGAGCACGCACGCGACCGGGCCGAAGATCTCCTCACGGGCCACCCGCATGTCGTCCCGCACGTCCGTGAGGACCGTGGGCGCCACGAAGTACCCCTTGGCGAGGTCGCCGGTCTCGACGCGCCGGCCTCCGGCGGCGGTGCGCGCGCCCTCCTTCCCGGCCAGGTCGATGTACCCGGTGACGCGCGCCAGCTGCTCGGCCGACACCACGGGTCCGATCTTCGTCTCCGGGTCCAGGCTGTCGCCGACCTTCAGCCCGTCGGCGAACGCGGACACGCCCTCGACGAACTCGTCGTAGACGGGCCGCTCCACGTAGATGCGGGTGCCGGCGCAGCACACCTGGCCGGAGAACATGAACACGCCCATGGCCGCGCCCGGGATCGCGCGCGAGAGGTCGGCGTCGGCGAACACGACGTCGGGGGACTTCCCGCCGAGTTCGAGCGAGAGCCGCTTCAGGTTCCCGGCGGACGCCCGGACGATCTTCTGCCCGACCTCGGTGGACCCGGTGAAGGCCACCTTGTCGACGCCGTCGTGCTCGGCGAGCGCCGCGCCGGCCGCGCCGAAGCCCGTCACGACGTTCAGCACGCCGTCCGGGAGGCCGGCCTCGGCGGCCAGCTCGCCGATGCGGAGCGCGGCGAGGCCCGCCTCCTCGGCGGGCTTGAGGACCATCGTGCACCCGGTGGCGAGCGCCGGCGCGATCTTCCAGATCGCGTTGTTGATCGGCCGGTTCCACGGGACGATCGCGGCGACGACGCCCACCGGCTCCCGGAGCGTGTAGCTCAGCACCGATCCCGGGAGCGAGTTCGGGATGGTCTCGCCGTGGATCTTCGTGGCCCATCCGGCGAAGTAGCGCAGCACCTCCGCCTCCCACGGGGGCGTCCTGCCGGATCTCGGACGGCCGACCGGAAGGCCCATGTCGAGCACCTCCAGGAGGTGGAGCTCGTCGTAGTGCTCCTCCACCGCGTCCGCGAGCGCCCAGAGCAGCGCCTGGCGTTCCCGAGGTCTCATGCGTCCCCAGGGCCCCTCGAACGCCGCCCGCGCCGCGCGGACCGCCCGGCCGGCGTCCTCGGCTCCGCCCTCGGCGAGTTCGGCGATCACCTCGCCGGTCGAAGGGTTGACGCTCGGGAAGGTCCGGCCGGACGCCGCCTCGGCCCACCGGCCGCCGATCAGCAGCTTCCCGGGCCGGCCGGCGAGGAAGGAGGGCGCCGCCGCCCCGGCGCGGGGGAGTGTCGACATGCCCGTCACTGTAACGACGCGGCGCCCTACATAAAAGAGCGTTCACTCACTATGCTGGAAGTAAGCACTCACCTTGCACCCAGGGGGAGCGATGGACCAGAGCACCCCGGAGCCCGGCGCCCCGCCCGGCCCCCTGCCCGACGACTGGTGCCTGCGGCACTTCGACCATCTCTCTCCCGACCTGGCCGCGACCATGCCGGCGACGATGGCCCGGATGCGCGAGCTGTGCCCCGTCGGCCGCAGCGACCGGCACGGCGGCTTCTGGGTCGTCTCCACGTACGAGGAGGCCCTCCAGGTCGCCCAGGACTGGACGGTCTACAGCTCCGCGCACGGCCTGGCGATCACCGGGCGCAAGGGCGTCGTCCGCAACCTCCCGGTCGAGGCCGACCCGCCGGAGCAGCGCGTCTTCAAGCGCCTGATCAACCCGCACTTCACCCCCGCCGCGGTCGCGCGCTGGGAGCAGGCGACCCGCGACCTCGTCACCCGGCTCATCGACGGCTTCGTCGAGGACGGCGCGTGCGAGTTCATGGACGGCTTCGCCCGCCCGCTGCCCAGCCTGGCGTTCTTCGAGCTCGCGCTGAACGCGCCCGCCGAGGACCTGGAGAAGGTCGCCTACCTGGCGTCGAAGTCGTCGGTCCCCGATGACCCGGAGCAGCGCGAGTGCTGGCTCGGGCTCTACGCGTGGATCAAGGAGTTCGCCGCGAGCCGGCGTGCCGGGCCGCCGCGCGGGGACGTCGTCGACGCCGTCCTGAACGCCGAGATCGACGGCCGCCCCATCACCGAGGACGAGGTCATCGGCACGATCCAGCTGCTGATCCTCGGCGGGCTGGAGACCACGGCCGGCGCGCTCGGGCTGATGGTCGAGCGGTTCTGCCGGCGGCCGGAGATCCCCGCCCTGCTGCGCGAGAGACCGGAGCTGATAGCGGGCGCCGTCCCGGAGCTGCTGCGGATCGACCCCCCGTTCGTCTCCGTCGGCCGCACCGCGGTGCGCGACGCCGAACTCGGCGGCCACGCCGTCAAGCGCGGCGACAAGGTCCTGATCCACTGGGCCTCGGCGAACCGGGACGCCGGCGAGTTCACCGACCCCGACTCCGTCGTCCTCGACCGCGAGCGCAACCGGCACCTCAGCTTCGGCGCCGGGCCGCACCGCTGCGCGGGCTCCAACCTGGCCCGCCTCAACCTGCGGGTGGCGCTGGAGGAGCTGCTGCCGCGGCTGGAGAACCTCCGGCTGCGGGACGGCGCGGAGATCGAGTACCACCGCGGCCTGACCCGCTCGCCGCTCACGCTGCCGATCACGTTCACGCCCGGTCCGCGCCTCGGGCGGTGACCGGGGAGGAGGCCGCCCCATGACCGAGCGGACGCTGCTGAGGAACGCTCGCGTGCTCACCTGCTCCGGCGATCCGGCCGAGAGACCCTTCGACGGTGACGTCCTCATCGAGGACGACCGCATCGCCCGCGTCGCGCCGGGCCGGCTCGACGTCGACCCGGCCTCGGCCCGGGTGGCCGACCTGCGCGGCGCCACCGTGCTGCCCGGCCTCGGCGACGCGCACACCCACATCAGCTGGCCGCTGGACTTCGTGTTCGACCACGCCGGCGTCGCGGCGGCGCCGGCGGGCGCCCACATGCTCGACGTCGCCGCGGTGGTGCGGACGTTCCTGGAGAGCGGCTACACCTTCATCATCGGCGCGGGCACCACCCAGCCGCTCGACGACCTGCTCGCCAGGGACGGCATCGAGCGCGGCCTGATCCCCGGGCCGCGCATCGTGCCGGGCGGCCCGATGATCGCCGAGGCCGGCGGGCTGGGGTCCGAGGGCGAGCTGATGGAGGTCGCCGCGGACGCCCGGCAGCTCAGGGAGATCGTCGCCCGGCAGTGCGACATGGGCGTCCGGTCGCTCAAGCTCTTCATCTCCGGGGACGGCGTCGTCCCGGAGCACCCGTCCGAGGACGTCTACATGAACGACGAGATGCTGCTCGCCGCCGTCGAGGAGGCCGATGGGCACGGCGCGTTCGTCACCGTCCACGCCCGCGGGTCGGCGAGCGTCGCCATGGCCGCGCGCACCGGGGTCCGGATCATCCATCACGCGTGCTTCCTCGACGACGAGGCGCTCGGCGCGCTGGAGGCCCGGCGCGACGACGTCTGGGTCTGCCCGGGCCTGCACTACCTCTACGCGATGGTGAGCGGGCACGCCGAGCCGTGGGGCATGACCCCCGAGCGGATCGACGCGTCGGGCTACCACGAGGAGTTCCGATCCCAGGTGGACGGCCTGCACAAGCTGAAGGCGGCCGGCATACGGCTGCTGTCCGGCGGCGACTTCGGCCACCAGTGGACGCGCCACGGCACCTACGCCGCCGAACTGCAGCGGTACGTCGAACTCGTGGACATGACTCCGGTCGAGGCGCTCCACACGGCCACCCGGAACATGGGGCACGTCGCCGGGCTGGACATCGGCGAGGTCAGGGAGGGCTTCCTCGCCGATCTGGTCATCGTCGACGGCGACCCGACCGAGGACGTGACCGTCCTGCAGCGCCCCGCCCTGCGCCGGGCCGTCATCAAGGGCGGGAAGTTCGCCTACGTCAACCCCGAGGTCCACCCGTGACCGACTCTCCCCGCCCCGGACCGGGGGAGGTCCTCACCGGGGTCGACACGCTCGCGCGCCTGCTGCTCCTCCGGCAACGGCTGGACGAGCGGGACGGCCTGACCACCGCCACGATGGTCTCCGGCTACCCCGGTTCGCCGCTCGGCGCCTTCGACCTGGCCCTGGAGAGCCTCGGCGACGCCCTCGCCGCGCACCGGATCGTCCACCGGCCCGGGCTCAACGAGGAACTCGCCGCCGCGACCGTCTGGGGCAGCCAGATGGGCGCGGCCGTCGACTACGACGGCGTCGACGGCGTCGCCGGCGCCTGGTACGGCAAGGGCCCGGGACTCGACCGCAGCGGGGACGCGCTGAAGCACGCGAACGCGATGGGCGCCGGACCGAACGGCGGCGTCGTCATGTTCTGCGGAGACGACCCGGCGTCCAAGTCGTCCACGCTGACCTGCGACAGCCACCACGCCTTCGAGGACGCCTGCGTTCCCGTCCTGTTCCCCGGCGACCAGCAGGACGTGATCGACCTCGGCGTGCACGCCTTCCGGCTCTCCAGGTACTGCGGGGCGTGGGTCGGTCTGAAGATCGTCACGGCGGTCGCCGACGGCATCGGCACCGTCGACCTCGATCCCGCCCGGCACGCCCCGAGCGACCCGGATTGGGTGATCGTCGACGGCCGGCCGTGGCGGCACCGGCCGCTCGCGAGGATCGGCCCGCACGCCGTGCCCGACCAGGAGGCGCTGGTGGTGGAGCACCGGCTCCGCGCCGCCCGCGCCTACGCCCGGCACAACGGGCTCGACCGCGTGGTGGGCGCGGAGCCGGGGGCGCGCCTCGGCGTGCTGTGCGCGGGCAAGACCTACTTCGACGTCGTCCAGGCCCTCGCCGACCTCGGAGTCCGCGCCGGGGACCTGGCCGGCGCGGGCGTGCGGATCCTCAAGCTCGGCATGACGTACCCGCTGGTGGAGGAGACGGTCCTGGAGTTCGCCGGCTCGGTGGACGAGCTGGTCGTCATCGAGGAGAAGCGGCCGTTCATCGAGACGCACCTGCGCGGCGTCCTGCACGAGGCCGGAAGCCGGGTGCCCGTCGCGGGCAAGCGCGACCGCTCCGGGCAGGTCCTCGCGCCGTCGGTCGGCGAGCTCGACCCCGCCGCCGTGGCCGCGATCCTCACCCGGGTCATGCCCGCGCTCGGCCCGCGACGGGACCGCGGACCGGCCGAGCACGGACCGGCCGAGCACGGACCGGCCGAGCACGGACCGGCCGAGCACGGACCGGCGGAGCGGACGCGGCTGCCGCTGCTGGCGCTCCCGGCGCGGGCGCCGGGGTACTGCAGCGGATGCCCGCACAACAGGTCCACGCTCGTCCCGGACGGCGCGCTGGCCGGCGGCGGAGTCGGCTGCCACGGGATCATGTACTTCGAGGCGCGCAACGCGGGCCTGCGGAGCCTCCCGCCGACCCCGATGGGCGCCGAGGGCGTCCCGTGGATCGGCCTCGCGCCGTTCGTCGCCGACCCGCACCTCGTCCAGAACCTCGGCGACGGCACCCTCAGCCACTCCGGGACGCTCGCCGTCCGGGCGAGCGTGGCCGCCGGGGCCGACATCACTTTCAAGATCCTCTACAACGCGGCCGTGGCCATGACCGGCGGCCAGGACGTCACCGGCCTGATGGACGTCCCCGCGCTGACCCGGGCGCTGGAGGCCGAGGGCGTCCGCAGGATCGTGGTCTGCGCCGAGGACCCCGCGCGCTACGGACGCGGGGCCCGCTGGGCGCCGGGCGTCAGGGTGCACGGCCGCGACCGGCTGCCGCAGGTGCAGGAGGAGCTGCGGCGCGTGCCCGGCGTCACGGCGATCATCTACGACCAGCGGTGCGCGGCCGAGTCCCGTCGGCTGCGCAGTCGCGGGCTGCTGGCCGAGCCGCCGCACCGGGTCGTCGTCAACGAGGCCGTGTGCGAGGGCTGCGGCGACTGCGGCGTCAAGAGCAACTGCCTGTCGGTGCTGCCGCACGCCACCGAGTTCGGCGAGAAGCGGCGGATCCACGACCCGTCCTGCAACCGGGACTACAGCTGCCTCGACGGCGACTGCCCGTCGTTCGTGACCATCACCCCGAAGCGCCGCGGCCGGCGCGGGACGCGGGCCCCGGCCCGGAACCGGCCCCGGGGGCGGCCGAAGCCGCCACCGGGCTCGCCGCCGGCCCCTGTGGCGCCGCCGATCGACCGTCGGTACGGGATCTACTTCACCGGGATCGGCGGCACCGGCGTCGTCACCGCCAACCGCCTCATCGCGTCCGCGGCCGAGGCCGCGGGGCTGGCGATCGGGGGGATCGACCAGACCGGGCTCTCCCAGAAGGCCGGCGCCGTGGCCTCGCACCTCCACCTCGCCGAGACCAGGGACGCCCTCGGCTCGGCGAGCGTGCACGGCGGCGGCGCCGACCTCTACCTGTCCGGCGACATCCTGCAGGCCGCCGCCGCGAACCATCTCGCCAAGGTCCGTCCCGGCCGGACGATCGCCGTCGTGGACCGGGGCGTCACGCCCACCGCGGCGATGCTGCAGAGCGACCTCGGCTCACCCGATGTCCCGAGCCTCGAACGAGCCATCGCCGAGACGGTCGGCGAGGACCGCGTCGTCTTCCTCGACGCCGGGCGCATCGCCGAGGCGGTCTTCGCCGACCACCTCCTCGCGAACGTGGTCCTGCTCGGCGCGGCGTTCCAGCTCGGCGGCCTGCCGGTCGCGCTGGCCGACGTCGACCGGGCGATCGGGCGCCGGGGCAGGGCGTCCGCCGCCGACCGCGAGGCGTTCGAGTGGGGCCGGTGGGCGATGCACGACCCCGCGGCCGTCGAGGCGGCCCTCGATGCCGCCGAGAGCGCCGGCGGCAAGGGGCAGGGAGCCATCTTCGACCCGTCCCGGGAGGCCCTCGCGACGGCGGCCGGGCTGGTCGGGAAGCGCGATCTGCCTGAAGAGTTGCGCGAACACCTCACCCGGCGCGCCGCGCAGGCGATCGACTACCAGAACGTCCGGCGGGCCGAGCGGTTCCTCGACCTCGTCGAGCGGGCGGCGCGGCGGGACGGGACGGAGCACGACTGGGCGCTCACCCGCGCGGTCGCCGAATCGTGGTTCAAGCTCCTCACCTACAAGGACGAGTACGAGGTGGCCCGCCTGCACCTGAAGGCCGACTACGGCCGGATCGCGCGCGACCTCGGGATCGAGGGCCCGTACTCGGTGACCTACCACCTGCACCCGCCGCTGCTGCGCCGGCTCGGCCTCACCCGGAAACTACCGTTGACCTGGCCTTACGCACTCGCCTTCCCCGTCCTCGCCCGGATGAGGCGGCTGCGGGGGACCCCGCTGGACGTCTTCGGCGCGCACCCCGACCGGCGCACCGAGCGGGCGGTCGTCCAGGAGTACGAGCGGCTGATCGGCGAGATGGTCGGGCCGCCGTCCGGTGTGCCGTCCGCCGTGCCGTACGAGGCGCTGGTCCGCGCCGCCGCCTCGGCGATGTCGATCAAGGGCTACGGCCCGATCAAGGAGGACGCCGTGGCCGCCTGGCGCGAGGCCGTCGAAGGGGCGGGCACGTGATCAAACGGATCGAGTTCGTCACCAGGCGGACGGACGTGCCCGCCGGGCGGTTCCCGGCCGTCTGGCGGCACGTGGCCGCCGGCGCCGTGGACGCGCCGCCGGGCGTCAGGCCGTCGCGGGTGGCGGTGTGCACGACCCTGCCCGACCTCACCGGACCGGAGCCGAGGCATGACGGGCTCGCCGTCGAGTGGTTCGCCGACGCCGGTCACCTGCGGCGGTTCGAGGGATGGCTCGGCGGCCCGGGCGGGCTGTCCCGCCGGGCCGATCGCGTCGCCGACCCGGTCCGGAGCCCGGTGCTGGTCACCGAGGAGTCCGTCATGCGCGGCTCCGGCTGGCTCGACCGGCGGTGGCGGGACGGCGGCGAGAAGCTGAAGCACATGGCCGTCGCGGTGCGGGCCGCCGGGCTGACCCCCGCCGAGTTCTCCGAACGGTGGCGCGGCCACTCCGGCCGGGTCGGCGGGTCGCAGGGTGGGCAGCAGGGTGGGCAGGCTGCCATCCCGGACCTGGTCAAGGGCCTCGCCTACGTGCAGAACCACCCGCTTCCGCGCGTCGCCTGGCCGTACGACGCCGTGAACGAGGTCTACTTCGACGATGTGGCGGGCCTGCGGGCGAGGATCGAGTGGTTCCGGGAGAACCTTCCCGGACCCGTCCGTGGCGACCTTTTCCGCGAGTCCTGGTTCCTCGCGGTCCGGGAAGAGGTCCTCTCGGCCTAGCCGGTCGCAGGCCGGTCGCAGGCCGGTCGCGGGCCGGCCGAGGCGGCGCGGCTTCCGCGTCAGCCTGCGGAGACCAGCCTGCGCGCGACGCGGACCTCCGCCCCGGCGAGGATCATCGGCAGCGCCGAGGAGCTCGGCAGCGCGGGCCCGAGGGCGCCGTCGGGCAGTTCGTGGGCCTGCACGCCGTAGCGTCCGAGCGTCAGCGCGAGCGGGCCGCCGGGTCCTTCCCGGCGGTGCGGCGGCTCTGGAAAGCACCACTTGAACGGGCCGCCGGGCGTCGTGAAGCACACCTCGACGTAGTCGGAGCGCGCCGGGCACGGATGGACCCGTTCGAGCGTCGCCGGCAGGAACTCCTCGTCCGACCGAGGGCCCGGCGGGGAGGACGGCGCCGTCACGGGCTCGCCGACCGGAGCGACGCGGGGAGCCCGATGCTGCGCGGTTCGAGGAAGCTCCGCAGCCCTTCGGGGCCGAGCTCGCGGCCCAGCCCGGACTCCTTGAAACCGCCGAACGGCACGAGCGGGAACGGCGGGTAGCTGCCGTTGACGGCGATGCTCCCGGTCCGGACGCGCCGTGCGACCCGCAGGCCGCGCGCCGGATCGCCGGTCCACACGCCGCCGGACAGGCCGTACGGCGAGTCGTTGGCGATGCGGACGGCCTCGTCCTCGCCGTCGTAGGGGATCAGGCAGAGGACGGGGCCGAAGATCTCCTCGCGGGCCGTCCGCATGGAGTTGTCGACGTCCGCCAGGACGGTGGGCTCGACGTACCACCCCCGCGGCAGGTGGGGCGGGCGGCCGCCGCCCGCCGCGACCCGGGCCCCGGCGTCCTCGGCCAGGGAGACGTAGCCGAGGACCCGTTCGCGCTGTCGCTCGGCGACGAGCGGCCCGACGACGGTGGCAGGGTCGTGCGGGTCGCCGACCGGCACGGCGGAGGCCGCCGCGGCGGCGGCCTCGACCGCCTCCGCGTAGCGCGACCGGGGGAGCAGGACGCGGGTGTGGGCCCCGCAGACCTGCCCGGAGAGGTGCATGGCGCCGGCCACGAGGCCCGGCATGAGGCCGGGCGCGTCGGCGTCGTCGAGGACGATGGCCGCCGACTTGCCGCCGAGTTCGAGGGAGACCCGTTTCACCCGCTCGCCGCACAGGCTCATGATCCGTTTGCCGGCCGCGGTGGACCCGGTGAACGCGACCTTGTCGGTGCCGGGGTGCGTCACCAGGTGCTCTCCGATCTCGCGGCCCCCGGGGACGACGTTGACCGCGCCCGGCGGCACCCCCGCCTCCGCCAGTGCCTCCGCCAGGACGAAGTTGCTCAGCGGGGCCTCGGGCGGGGGCTTGATCACCACGGTGCAGCCCGCCGCCAGCGCGGGCGCGGTCTTCCAGGCGGCCAGGGTGACCGGGGCGTTCCAGGGGACGATCGCCGCGACGACCCCGACGGGCTCGGCGGTGACCAGGCCGGTGCGGTCACCGGCGACGACCTCGCGCTCGAACTCGAAATCAGTGATCAGCCGGGCGTAGTAGTCGAACAGGGCGGCGACCATCCCGGTCTGGGCGCGCGGCGCCTGGCTGACGGCGCAGCCCGTCTCCTCGACGGTGATCCCGGCGATGTCGGCCTCGCGCCCGCGCAGGACCTTGGCGGCCCGCGCCAGGACCTCGGCCCGCTCCGCCGGTGCCATGCGCGGCCACGGCCCGTCGTCGAACGCCGAGCGCGCCGCGCCGACCGCACGGTCGATGTCGGCCGCCGTGGCGGCCGGGACCTCGCCGACGACCTCCTCCGTCGCGGGGGAGACGACGCCGAGCCGGTCGCCGCCGGCCGGCGCCGCCCACGCGCCGTCGACGAAGAACCCGCGGCGGTGCATCAGCCGGCCGTCCACGCTGCCTCCCGCGATCGGCTCAGGAGGCCACACCATAGCAAAGTAAGTGAACGCCCGCTACGCTAGCGCAAGTATGTGAAGGCTCACTTGTTCGAAGCTCGGCGGCGGCCGCGGCGCCGCCGCGAGCGGAACCGATCGGAGTGCCGATGGACCTGCTCCTTCGCCGGGCTTCGCTGATCGACGGCACCGGCGGCCCGGCCCGGCCCGCCGACGTCGCCGTCGAGGGCGACCGCGTCTCCGCCGTCCGCGCGCCCGGCGAGCTCGCGCCCGGCGAGGGCACCGAGGTCGTCGACCTGGACGGGCTGGTCCTGGCCCCCGGCTTCATCGACGTCCACACCCACTACGACGCGCAGATCCTCTGGGACGGCGACCTCACACCGTCCAGCTGGCACGGTGTGACGAGCGTGGTCATGGGCAACTGCGGGTTCGGCGTCGCGCCGACGCTCCCGGCGCACCGCGAGACCGTCGTGCGCACGCTGGAGAACGTCGAGGGGATGTCGATGGAGGCGCTCGACGCCGGCATCGACTGGTGCTTCGAGACCTTCCCCGAGTACCTGGCCGCCATCGACCGGCGGCGCAAGCGGCTGAACGTCGGGGCGTTCATCGGCCACTCGCCGCTGCGCCTGTACGTGGTCGGCGGCGAGGAGCGGCCGGCCACCGCCGCCGAGATCGCCACCATGCGCCGGGTCGTGCGCGAGGCCGTCGAGGCCGGCGCCATCGGCTTCTCGACCTCGCGGCAGCCCGCCCACCAGGGCGCCTACGGCCGTCCGGTGCCGAGCCGGTTCGCCGAGACCGACGAGGTGCAGGAGATCGCGTCAGTGCTCGGCGAGCTGGGCAGGGGCATCGTCCAGGTGTCGATCGGCCCCGGCATGTTCATCGGCCAGTTCTCCGAGCTGGCGGTGCGGCACGGAGTCCCGGTCACCTGGACCGCGCTGGTGGCGCGTGCCGACAGGCCCGGCGCCGCGCTCCGCACCGTCGAGCGCGCCGCCGCGCTGCCCGGCGAGGTCTATCCCCAGATCGCCTGCCGGCCGATCGTCATGCAGATCGGCATGGCCGACCCGGGACCGCTCGCGGAGATCGACGCCTGGAAGGAGGTGCTGGCCCGGCCCCGCGCCGAGCGCGCGGACCTCTACCGCGACCCGTCCTGGCGCGGCCGCGCGCGCGAGGCGACGCTGGAGACCTGGAGCCACCGCTGGCCGAAGACCAGCGTCGAGGAGACCGGCGCGCATCGGGACGCGATCGGCATCCCGCTCGACCGGCTGGCGCGCGACCGGGGCACGACGCCCTTCGACCTGATGCTCGACCTGGCGCTGAGCGACGGGATGGCCACGCGGTTCCGCATCGTCCTGGACAACGACGGGGACGACGAGGTCGGTGAGCTGCTCGCCGACGACCGCACGCTGCTCGGCCTGTCCGACGCCGGCGCGCACGCCACCCAGCTCTGCGACGCCTGTTTCTCCACCCACCTGCTCGGGCACTGGGTCCGCGAGCGCGAGGCGATCACGCTGGAGCGCGCCGTCTGGCGGCTGACCGGCCATCCTCACCGGGCGTTCCGCATCGCGGGGCGCGGACTGGTGAAGGAGGGCTTCCACGCCGACCTGGTCGCCTTCGATCCGCGGACGGTCGGCACCACGCCCATCGAACGGGTGGCCGACCAGCCCGGCGGCGCCGACCGGCTCATCGTGCGCAGCACGGGCGTCGAGCACACGTGGGTCAACGGGGTGGCGACCCGCTCCGGCGGCCGTGACATCGCCGGGGTCGCCCCCGGCGCGCTCATTTCGGCGGCGAGCGCCGTTCAGGGAAAGGGACAGGGATGACCGTCACCGACGCGACCGGCGTGTACTACGACCCTTACGACGTGGCCGTCAACGCCGACCCCTACCCGGTGTACCGCCGGCTGCGGGAGGAGGCTCCGCTCTACTACAACGAGCAGCACGACTTCTACGCGGTCGCCCGGTTCGAGGACGTCGACCGGGGGCTGACCGACCCGGCGACCTTCGCCTCGGGGCGGGGCGGCATGCTGGAGCTGATCAAGGCCGGGGTCGAGATCCCGCCGGGGACGCTCATCTTCGAGGACCCGCCGATCCACACCGTCCACCGCAGGCTGCTGTCCGGGGTGTTCACACCGAAGAAGGTGACGGCGCTCGAACCCAAGATCCGCGCCTTCTGCGCCCGCAGCCTGGACCCCCTGGTGGGCTCCGGCGGTTTCGACTTCATCGCGCACCTCGGCGCGCAGGTGCCGATGCGGACCATCGGGATGCTGCTGGGCATCCCCGAGAAGGACCAGGAGGGCATCCGCGACCAGGTCGACGACACCCTCCGCACCGAGGCCGGGCAGCCCATGGACCCCTCGGACTTCATGGCCCACATGGAGATGTTCGCCGAGTACATCGAGTGGCGCGCGAAGAACCCGTCCGACGACATCATGACCGACCTGCTCAGCGCCCAGTTCGAGGACGAGACCGGGACGCGCCGCCGGCTCACCCGGGAGGAGATCCTCACCTACGTGAGCGTCGTCGCCGGGGCCGGCAACGAGACGACGAACCGGCTGATCGGCTGGACGGGGAAGGTGCTGGCCGACCACCCGGACCAGCGGCGCGAGCTGGCCGGGGACGCCTCGCTCATCCCGGCCGCCATCGAGGAGCTGCTCCGCTACGAGCCGCCCGCCCACCACACGGCGAGGTACGTGGCGAGGGACGTCGAGGTGCGGGGCCGGGTCGTGCCCGAGGGCAGCGCCATGCTCTTCCTCGTGGGATCGGCCAACCGCGACGACCGGCGTTACCCGGACGGCGACCGCTTCGACGTCCACCGGGAGTTCAACCAGCCCCTCACGTTCGGTCGCGGCATCCATTTCTGCCTCGGCGCGGCGCTGGCACGGCTGGAGGGGCGCATCGTCCTGGAGGAGATCCTCAAGCGCTTCCCCGAGTGGGAGGTCGACGAGGGCGGCGCCAGGCTGGCCTCGACGTCCACGGTCCGCGGCTGGGACTCGCTGCCGGTGCGCATCGCATAGCCCCTCGCGGCCCGGCCCCGCCCCCGATTCGCACGAAAGAGACCCTTGCCACATGCGGGCTTCTTCGTCTCTAATGTGAGAACGCTACTCTCAAAATCGGATACATCGATGCCTGATCTGGAGTATGGCCTTGCCTCGCGCCGGGCTGGGAGCGGGAGCCGGAGGACGCACGTGAGCACCGACAGCACGGTCTACTGGGACCCCTACGACCCCGCCCTTGTCAAGGATCCGTATCCGGTCTACCGCAGGCTCCGGGAGGAGGCTCCGCTCTACTACAACGAGCGGCACGACTTCTACGCGCTGACGCGGTACGCCGACATCGAGCGCGGCCTGCCGGACTGGCAGACGTTCTCCTCGGCCCGGGGCAACATCCTGGAGATCGTCCAGTCCGGCATGGAGATCCCGCCGGGCACGCTGATCTTCGAGGACCCCCGCATCCACGACATCCACCGCCGCCTGCTCGCCCGCGTCTTCACGCCCCGCCGGATCGCCGAGCTGGAGCCGCAGGTCCGGAGGTTCTGCGCCCGCGTCCTCGACCCGCTGGTCGGCGAGGACGGGTTCGACCTCATCGCGGAGGTGGGCGCCGAGATGCCGATGCGCGTCATCGGCATGCTGCTCGGGATACCCGAGTCCGACCAGGCGTCCATCCGCGACACGGTCGACGACTTCCTGCGGACCGAGGAGGGCGGGCAGATCGACCTCAGCGGGGGCGCCGTCCTCAGCAACGAGATGATCGGCGAGTACATCGACTGGCGGGCGAAGAACCCCTCCGACGACCTGATGACCGAGCTGCTCGACGCGGAGTTCCAGGACGAGGACGGCACGACGCGCAAGCTCACCCGCGACGAGGTGCTGACCTACGTCACGGTGGTGGCCGGCGCCGGGAACGAGACGACCGGGCGGCTCATCGGATGGAGCGGGTCCGTGCTGGCCCGGCATCCCGACCAGCGCCGGGAGCTCGTCGAGGACCCGTCGCTGATCCCGGGCGCCATCGAGGAGCTCCTGCGCTACGAGCCGACCGGCCACTCCATCGCCCGGTACGTCGCCAGGGACGTGGAGTTCCACGGCCGGACGGTCCCGGCCGGCAGCGCCATGCTGTTCATCGTGGCCGCGGCCAACCGGGACGACCGGCGCTACCCCGAGCCCGACCGGTTCGACATCCACCGCGCGAACGGCCAGCTGCTGACCTTCGGCCACGGCGTGCACTACTGCCTGGGCGCCGCGCTGGCGCGGCTGGAGGGCCGGATCGCGCTGGAGGAGATCCTCAGGCGCTTCCCCGAGTGGGACGTCGAGTGGGACAAGGTCAGGCTCGCGCCGACCTCGACCATGCGGGGCTGGGAGACCCTGCCGATCACCATCGGGTGAAACGCGAACAAACACTCACTTACTTATGTACAACGCCGTGATCAACTGATTATGCTGTCGCGACCTTCTCGGGTGTGACGTGGCCCACACGGAAGGTCCGACGCGGCCGGGAGCGCTGAATGGCGGGATCGAGCGGGGCATCGCCGGGCATCGGCCCGCGGGCCGGCCGGGGCGTCGCGGCCGGCCGCGACTTCCTCCGGCGGCGGGCGGACGGCACGGTCCACCAGATCGGGGTCCTCTTCGTCACCACGATCGAGGGCTTCCGCAAGACCTGGAACGTCCGGCAGTGGTGGGGCGAGTACATCGAGCAGTGCTACTTCATCGCCCGGGTCACGGCGCTGCCCGTCATGCTCATCGCGCTGCCCCTCGGCGGCACCATCTCGCTGCAGGTCGGGCAGATCGTCCGGCAGATCGGCGCCCAGTCCGGCACCGGGGCCGCGGTCGTCCAGGCGCTGGTGACGCAGGTCGCGCCGATGGCCGCGGCGCTCCTCATCTCCGGGGCCGGCGGGTCGGCGATGACCTCCGACATGGGGGCCCGGCGGATCCGCGACGAACTGGACGCCATGGAGGTCATGGCGATCAACCCGATCCACCGGCTGGTCACCCCGCGGCTGTGGGCCGCCAGCACGGTGGGCGCGATGCTGTGCTCGGTCGTGATCCTCGCCGGCGTCGTCGGCGGCTACTACTTCAACGTGGTGCAGCAGGGCGTCACGCCGGGCTCGTACTTCGACGGCGCGACGTCGCTGCTGCGGCTGTCCGACCTCGTGATCACGCTCTTCAAGGCATGGGTCTTCGGCTTCATCGCCGCCTCGGTCGCCTGCTGGAAGGGCATGAACTGCGCGTACGGGCCCAACGGGGTGGGCCGGGCGGTCAACCAGGCGGTCGTCATCGCCGCGCTGCTGGTGTTCGCCGCCAACTACGTGATCTCCACCCTCGCCTACGTGCTGTTCCCGCCCCGGACGTGAAGGTGTGACCGCATGCTGCCCATCTCCCCCCGCACCCGCCGGCTCGCCGCCGCCATCCAGGTGCGCCCCACCGCCGAGGGCATCAACGACTTCCTCATCTTCGTCGGCCGGCTGCTCCACATCACGGCGGTGGACATCCTGCGCGGACGGCACCTCAGGACGGTGTTCCGCCAGGTGTCGGACATCGTCGCCGGCGTCGGCGCCACTGTCGTCGGCCTCGGCATGATGTTCGTCGTCTTCTTCATGTCGTTCTTCACCGGCACGACCGTCGGCCTGCAGGCGGTGCCGGGCCTGGAGCGGGTCGGCGCGCAGTCGCTGGTCGGCCTGGTCGCGAGCTACGCCAACGTCCGCGAGGTCACCCCGATCATCGCCGGAATCGCGCTGATCTTCCAGCTCGGCGCGGCCTTCACCGCCGAGATCGGCGCGATGCGGATCTCCGAGGAGATCGACGCGCTGGAGGCCATGGCCATCAACTCGCTGTCGTACCTGGTGGCCACCCGGGTCGTCGCGACGCTGATCGCGCTGATCCCGCTGCACCTGATCGCGCTGTTCGCCGCCTTCTTCGCCACCAAGCTGATCTCGGTCGGCTTCTTCGGGGTCTCCCCGGGGATCTACGACTACTACTTCCACCTCTACCTGCCGCCGATCGACGTGTTCTACAGCGTCGTCAAGGTGGTGGTCTTCGCCTTCATCATCATGGTCATCCACTGCTACCGGGGCTTCACCGCCGCCGGCGGCCCGGTGGGCGTGGGCATCGCCACCGGGCGCGCCATCCGCGAGTCGATGGTGGCGATCGTCATGGTGAACCTGCTGCTCTCCTACATCTTCTGGGGCCAGGGCGGGACGGTGAGCCTGACCGGTTGACGTCCTCCCCCGCCTGGAGGCGGGGATTCCAACCCTTCCGCTACGAAGAGAGGAGAGTGGGTTGAGGTTCACGGTTCACGGGCCGGGCCGGTGCCCCGCCTCCCCGCGCGGCCACCGTGCCCCCCACGGCGGTGTCTCGGATGTTGCGTGCGGCGTTGAGGTCGGCGTTGGCCCGGTGCCCGCAGGCCACGCACCAGAACACCGCTTGGCTCTCACGGCTGCCGGGTGCGCGGTGCCCGCAGGCGTTGCAGGTCTGCGACGTGTAACGCGGATCGACCCGGACCAGGCGTCCGGGGGCCTTGCGCTCCAGCCTGGCGACCAGCCGCCCCCATCCGCTGGCGAGAATGCTCCGGTTGAGCCCGGCCTTGGCGCGGACGTTGACGCCGGGGCGCTCCAGGGTGCCGCGCGCCGACCCGGTCATGCCCCGCACGTTCAAGTCTTCGACGGCGATGACGTCGAACCGGCGCGCCAGATCCGTGCTGGTCTTCTCGATCCAGTCCTTGCGGCGGTCGGCCTCACGGGCCTTCAGCCGGGAACCCAGAAGGCCGCTGTGCCGCACCGTTCCGCGTTCCCTCCACGCCCTGAAGGACGGGGTTTCCACGCTGTGGGCATCCGATGAACAACAGCGACCTGTCGCCCCGATCACGGCGGCTGTTCAGCCTCCTCGGCGCCGGCGCCATCGCCGCCGGCGCCCTGGCGGGCTACCTCGGCGTCCGGCAGAGCCATCCGGACGCGACCTACTACCAGGCCGTCTTCACCCGGGTCGGCCCCGGACTGGACGACCAGTCGGACGTGAAGATCCGCGGCATCAACGTAGGCCGGGTCGAGAAGGTCACCCTCGACCGGGGCGGCGCCGTCCGGGTGCGGTTCCGGCTCGACAAGGGCTTCCGGATGCCGTCGACCGGCTCGCTGGCGATCCAGCCCCTGTCGGTGTTCGGCCCCAAGTTCATCGACCTGGTGCCGGGGACGGGCGAGGAGTCCGGCCCCTACCTGCCCGCGGGGGCGACCGTGACCAGCACCCGGGTGCCGCCGGAGCTGAGCGACATGGCGGGTCCGGCCCACGAGCTGCTCAGCGCGATCGATCCGGTCGACGTCTCGACCATCCTGCGGACCTTCTCGCAAGGACTCGACGGCCGCGGCCCGCAACTGGCCAGGACCATCGACGACAGCGCCACGCTGCTGGCGATGTCGACCCGGAACATCCGCAACCTGCGGACGCTGATCGGCAACACGGCGGCGCTGAGCGCGACGCTCGACGACAGCGGCGGCGCCATCGTCCGGCTGACCCGAGCGCTCAACGTCATCGACCCGATCCTGGTGAGCGACCCCGCGGCGTTCAACGCGACGCTGAAGCGCACCAGCCGGGTGTCCACCGAGATCGCCTCGCTGCTGCGGGCGAACCCCGAGGCGCCCGGCGCCATCATCTCCAGCGTCGTCCCGGCCATCGACGTCGGCTACCGCTACCGCGCCACGACCCCGCAGTTCATCACCGCCTCGGGCGCCTTCTTCGACCAGGTGGCCGGGCTGCTGAAGGTCAAGGGCCCGCACGGCACCGTCCTGTCCACCGAGTCGGTGCAGCTGTACGTCGACGACCTGCTCTGCACCTCGATCCTCGGGCTGTGCGCGCCCGCCCCCGAGCCGCTCCCGGGCCGTCCGGGCGGGGGAGGACCATGATGGGCCTTCGCAGCCTCGTGCGCCGGCCGCGCCGCGGCGGCGCCGGCGGGCCGAGCCGCCGGGCCACCGTCCGCTTCGCGCTGTTCGCGGTGCTCACGATCGCGCTCACCGGCTACCTGGCCGTCAAGATCATGGGCACCGACTTCCAGCGGTCCTACCGGCTGGCCGCCAACTTCGACGACGTCTCCGGCCTGAGGGAGGGAGATCTCGTGAAGGTGCGGGGCGCGACGGTCGGGCGGGTGCGGGGCATCGCCGTGACGTCCGGCAGGGCCCGGGTCACGATGTCGGTGCGCGAGGACGTCCGGCTGCCGGCCGACTCGGTGGCGGAGGTCCGGTGGCGCGACCTCGTCGGGGCGCGGGAGCTCTACCTGAACCCGGGCGCGAGCCCCCGGCTGCTGGCGCCGGGCGCGACGGTGAAGCACACCAAGGGGACGGTGGACCTCGGCGCGGTGATCAACAGCCTCGGGCCGCTCACCGGCAGCCTCGACCCGGACCAGCTCAACAAGATCCTGCAGTCCTTCTCCGTCGCGCTCGACGGCAACCAGGGCGACATCAACCAGATCATCAAGAACCTGCGCCTGCTGCTGGAGACCTTCGGCTCGCGCGGCGCCACGATCGACCAGATGCTCAAGGACTACCGGACGGTGACCGACGCCGTCGCCACCAGGGACGAGCAGATCGGCGAGGTGGTCGACAACCTGCAGTCCCTCACCCGGGCGTTCGCGTCCAGCGGCACGACCCTCGACACCGCGCTGGTGCGGATGAGCAGGTTCAGCGGCCACCTCGACCAGGCCATCGGCGGCAGCACGCGCGAACTCGGGCAGATCGTCACCTCCACCAAGGACCTGCTGGAGATCGCCCGCACGAACATGAAGGTCCTGAGCGGCATCGTCAACGGTCTTCCGGCCTCGCTGCAGGCACTGCTGTCGGTGATGGACGGCGGTCACTTCGTCCGCTCGGCGATGGTGTGCCTCAGCGTCAGCGAACTCCAGGACCCGTGCCCGTTCACCCCCGTCCTGCCGTTCCCGCCCGCGCAGGTCCCGGGCGGGGGCGGCACGGACGGCACGCCGAAGATGACCGCCGCGCAGCGTGCGGAGTTCGCCAAGGTGGCGTCGCTGTTCCTGCTGAACGCCGCGAACGCCGGGGGTGGACGCTGATGGCCGGCCGGACCTACCGGGGATACCGCACCACCCGCGTCACCGTGGTCGGGGTGGTGGGGATCGCGATCGCGCTCCTGCTCACCTACGCCTACGGAGCGCTCGGGCTGGGCGAGCGCGGTTACGCGATGACCGGGGTGTTCGCCGGGGCGGGCGGGCTGAAGGCCGGCGACGACGTGCAGGTCGCCGGGGTCCGCATCGGGCGGGTCGAGAGCGTGCGGCCCGACTTCGCCCGCGGGCACGTGATCGTCAGGTGGAAGGTGCACGGCGGCATCAAGCTGGGGCCGCAGACGCGCGCCGACGTGCGCGCCGCGAACCTGCTCGGCGGGCAGTACCTCAAGCTGTCCGGCCCCGTCGTCCGGCCCTACCTGAGCAGCGTGCCGGAGTCGCGGCGCCGCATCCCCCTGGACCGGACGAGCATCCCCTACACGCTCAACCAGGCGATCAACTCCTCGACGGGCCTGGTGACCAGGCTCGACACGCAGTCGATCGACAGGGTCCTCAAGGAGGCCGCGGGGATCAGGCTGCCCGGCCAGAAGGAACTGGCCGCCATGCTGGCCGACCTCGACACCCTCACCACCACGCTGAACAAACGCGCACCCGAGGTGCAGGCCATCATCGCGGGCAGCGGCAGGCTCACCTCCGTCCTCGCGAGCAAGGACCGGCAGCTCGCCACCCTCCTGGAGCAGGCCGAGGAGCTGCTCGACGTGCTGGCGCGCCGCCGCACCGAGCTCGCGACCGCTCTCGGCAAGGGCTCCAGGGCGGTCGGCACCCTGGACCAGGTGATCTCCAAGCATGGCGCCGACCTGCGGAAACTGCTCGACGACATGCACGATGTGCTGCGGAACCTCGGCGACGGCGGGAGCCTCAAGAACCTCAACATCGCCCTGGCCTGGCTCGGCCCGGCGGCCCTGCAGCTCAGCCAGACCACCAACTCGAACGGCCGCTGGCTGGAGGGCTCGATCGCCGGCATCGGCCCGCTCCAGCCGAGCCTCCTCGGGCCGCAGCCCAGCTACCTGCCGCCGAACTATCCGCACCCCGACGTCACCCCCGCCCCGCCCGACGTGACCGGAGGTGGCAATTGATCCGCCGCCTGATCCACCACCGGCGTCCACTCGCCGCCGTCCTGGCCGCCTGCGCGCTCGCCGCGGGATGCACCGCCCTGCCGGCGGGCGGGAGCGCGGGCGCCTACCGGGTCACGGCCTACTTCACCAAGGCCGTGGCCTTCTACCCGAAGTCGCAGGTCCAGGTGATGGGCATGCGCGTCGGAACGGTCGAATCGGTCACCCCGCAGCAGGACGGCAGGGTCAAGGTGGTCGCCTCGATCGACGAGGACGTCCCGCTGCCCGCCGACGCCCGCGCCGCGATCGTCCCGCTCAGCCTGATCGGCGAACGCACCCTGACCTTCGCGCCCGCGTGGCGGCCGGGCACGTCCCGCCTGCGTGACAACGCGGTCGTCCCCGTCGGGCGCACCGAGGTCCCGGTCGAGGTCGACCAGGCGCTGAAGTCCTTCACCACCCTGCTGAAGTCGTTCAACCTCGCCGACGCCAACAAGCTGCTGCACGACGGGGCGCAGGCCCTCTCCGGCAACGGCACCGCGTTCAACCGGGCGCTGCAGCAGACCGCCGACCTGACCAGCACCATCGCGGGCCAGGATCGGCAACTGCTGCAGGTCGCCGAGAACCTGCACAAGCTGGCGCGGCAGGTCAACAGCCGCCAGCGGACGGTGACCAGGCTCATCGACGACTTCGCGACGGTCAGCGACGCGCTCGTCGGGGAGCGGCGGGAGATCGCCGCCTTCATCAGGTCGCTCGCCGACCTGGTCCGCAACGGCAAGGTCCTGATCACCGACTACCAGGAGAAGCTCGTCTCCGACCTCGGCACGATCGCGCAGATCTCGCTGGTGGTGAAGGGGAACTCGGCGCAGACGGCGCAGTTCGTCCGGGCGATCGGCCCGCTGGTCTACGGCTCGCAGAACATGACCAACTACAAGACCCGTGCGTTCACCAGCCGGGTCGCGCTCGACAACGTGCTCCGCGGCTACCTGGCGGCCGCGCTCAGGGAGCCGTCGGTCGACGAGAACGTCCCCTGCCTGCCGCCGCCGTGGTCGAACTGCGAGTGAGGATGCCGTCGTGAAGCAGATGATCATGGCCGCCGTGCTGGCCGGCACGCTCGCCGCCTCGGGCTGCTCCTACCAGACCGCCGGGTCGCCGCAGGGCGGAATGCGGCTCGCGGCCGACTTCACCGACGTGCAGAACCTGGCCGTCGGGCACGCCGTCCAGATCAACGGCGTCCGGATCGGCACGGTGACCGGCATCCGGCTCATCGGCACCGGCGCGTCCTCGCGGGTCCGGGTGACCATGTCGCTGAAGAAGGGGCTCAAGGTGCCGCAGGGCACCTCCGCCGAGCTGTCGATCACCTCGCTGCTCGGGGAGAACTTCGTCGGGCTCCTCCCGCCGCGCGGCGGCCTGGACGGCGGGCCCTTCCTGCCCGAGGGCACCGTGCTGGCCTCCACCCGGGTCGTGCCGGCGTTCGAGCAGGTGGTGGGCAAGGCGGCGCCGCTGCTGGAGGCGGTCTCCGCCGGCGACGTCGGGACGATCGTCGACGCCGGCGCCGCCGCGTTCGGCGGCAGGGGCGAGCAGCTCGCGACGATGACGGGCCAGGTCAACGACCTGGTCGCGCTGTTCGCCGCGCAGCGGACCCGGCTGGACTCGGCCGTGACGCATTTCGCCCGTCTCGGCCGCACCCTCGCCGCGAACGAGAAGCAGCTCGCGCGGCTTCCGGGCGGCCTCGCCGAGGCGACCCGCGTGCTGGAGCGCAACAAGGACGAGATGATCGACACGCTCGACAAGATCACCGACCTGGTCGGGGCGATGGACGACACGGTGCTGCTCGGGCGCCTCACCGAGATCCGGCAGATGGTCCGGCAGCTCGGCCCGTTGCTCCGGACGGTGGCCGCCGACAACTCCAACCTGGGCGAGCTCATCGCCAAGATGGAGAACTTCGTCACCAGGCTTCCGAAGGGCGTCTTCAACGGCCAGCTGCTCACCTATCCGGTCCTCAAACCGGTCGTGTCCAAGAAGGCCGGCGGCGCGACCGGCCCGCCGCAGGCGGCCCAGCTCATCACCTCGCTGAACAGGCTGATGGAGAGGCGGGGGGCATGACCCGGCGGATCGTCGTCAACCTCGTCGTCTTCTGCCTGCTCGGCCTGCTGCTGACGGGCTGGGCGCTGGGCAACGTGGTCACGCTGAACTTCCCGGAGCGCTACTACCGGCTCGGCGTCGAGTTCGAGTCGTCGCCCGGCCTGCAGCCGGGCTTCGACGTCGCCTACCTCGGCGTCGCCGTGGGCAGGATCCACTCCGTGCGGCTGGAGGGCCGCAAGGTGGTCGCCGATTTGGACATCGACCGCGGGCAGCGCATTCCCGGCAACGCCGTCGCGGTCGCGGGCCGCAAGTCCGCGATCGGCGAGCCGTACGTCAGCCTCGAACTGCCCCCCGGCGCCACCGGCGGCCCGCCGATGCGCCGCGGCGCGGTGATCCCGCTGGCCCGCACCAGCGTCGCGGCGTCCTACGACGAGCTCTTCACCGCCGCCAACGAAGCGGTCACCGGCCTGAACGCGGCGGACCTGCGGACCGTCAGCCGCGAGCTGGCCGCCGGCTGGGACGGGCGGTCGGACTCGCTGCAGAAGATGGTGGACGGGACCGGGCAGCTCACCGGGACGTTCGCCAGGAACAGCGAGGTCCTCGACGGGCTGATCGGCGAGCTGACGACGACCACGACCCTGCTCACCGCGAAGCGGGGCGAGCTGGCGGGAGGGCTCGACGACTTCTCCCGCGTGATGGACGCGCTCGCGCAGAACGACGAGGAGCTCAGGCGGCTGACCGAGCAGGCTCCCGGGCTGCTCGGCAAGTTCGACGCGATCCTGTCGCAGACCCGGCGGCAGAACGACTGCACGCTCAAGAACCTGGGCACCGTGATGCCCGTCATCCTCGACGACCGGTCCATCAAGTCGCTCGAATACGCCGAGTCGCACGCGACGGAGATGACCGAAGTGCTCAGGATGGTCGCCCCGCCGGACGAGGAGCCGGCCAGCCTGCACATCGACTTCGTCGTCACCGGCGACAAGCCCGCGCCAGCCCCCGAGTACCGGAACCTGAAGCCCCTCCCGGACGTCGGCTCCGTCCCGGCGTGCGCGGGTGTGCGGGTGCCATCACCGAGGAAGGGGGCGGCGGCGAAGGGCACGGAGTCGCCGACGACGTCCGGCGCGGGAGCGACCACGGACGGCGTCGCCGTGCGCAACACCTCCGGCACGAAGGACGACCCGGGCCCCAGCCCGTGGCTGATCTACCTCCCGCCGCTGATCGCACTGGCGATCCTGATCGTCACCACCCGCCGGACGCTCGTCGTCGTCTGGCGGAGCCTACGCCGACGCACCCCTGGAGCCTGACATGACGTCCGAACCGGCGAAGAAGCCTGGAACGCGGGTCGAGCCCAAGTACGAGGACGACCTGCGGGAGCTGTTCGAGCGGTTGCTGCAAGGCGCCCGGATCCCGGCGGATCCGGGGAGGAGCCCGGCCGACCCCGCCGAGGACGCGGCGGACGAGGAGGCGGCGGACGGGCGTGCGGCGCAGGACAAGGCCGAGGAGCAGGAGAAGGACGAGGCCGAGCCCGCGGTCGAAGCGGAGTCCGCCGAAGCGGAGAAGTCCGGCGAAGCGGAGAAGCCCGCCGAGGCGGAGGGGCCCGCGAAGGGGCGGCTTCGCCGCTGGGCGGCGCCCGCTCTGGCGGTACTGGTCGCCGCCGCCGTCGGCGCCTCGGGGTTCTTCGCCGGGCGCGTGACGAGTGCGGACGAGGACGCGCCGCGGCGGCAGGTGGCCGTGCGCGCCGGGGAGATCGCGAACACCCTCTACAACTACGACTACCGGCAGGTCGACCGGTACCTGAACCGGCAGGCGTCGGTGATGACCGTGAAGCTGGCCGACGAGGCCGAGCAGAGTCGGGACACGATCTCGGCCATCATCACCGGCGGGAAGCTCGTCTGGACGTCCCGCGTCACCCGGGTCTACGTGGCCGACCTCGCCGGCACGTCCGCCTCGGTGATCGTCGAGCTGAACGGGAAGGTCACCAACAGCAAGGGGATCTCGAACCTGACCGGCACGGTGATCCGCTTCCAGCTCGCCAGGGAACGCGGGCGCTGGCTGGTCTCGAAGGCGCCGGAGACCCTCTCGGTGGGCAACGAGTCGGCGACCGACCTCAAGGGCAAGCCGCTGCCGAGCGCGTCGCCCTCGGCGTCGCCGAAGAAGGATGAGCCGTGACGGCGGTCCGCGTGGCGATGGGCAAGGGGATCTTCGCGGGTGTGCGGTCGTGACGGAGTCGTCGCTCGACCGGATGATCGCCATCTTCGACGTCCCGCCGGTCGAGGAAGCGCCGGCCGAGGAAGCGCCGAACCGCTTCCTGGGCGACAGCGACGGCGGGGGACGGCGGGTGGTCGACGGCAGCCAGATGCTGGCCCAGTGCCTGGTGGCCGCGGGTAAGGCCCTTCCCGGCCGGACGGTGCGTTCGGCGCACGCGATGTTCGTGTCCGCCGCCGACCCGGAACGCCCGCTGGAGTTCACCGTCGCGCCGGTGCGTGCGGGACGCTCGTTCGCCGGCGCCGCCGTGACCGTCGGGCAGGGCAAGCGGACGTGCGCGGCCGCCAACGTGTTGCTCGACCGTCCGCATCCCGACGTGATCCGGCATGACCGGTGGACGGGCCCGCCGGTGGCCGGACCGGACGCCGCGTATCCCGTCCGCATGCCGCTGCGAGGCAGGGAGCTGCGCCTCGACGGCGTACGCGATCACAACAGTCCCGACGAGGTCGGACCGCCGACCCTGGACGCCTGGCTCCGCTACGACACCGTGCCGGACCGCGATGACCTGCGCCGCGCGCTGCTGGCGCATTTCACCGGTCACCTGTCCATCTCCACCGCGATGCGCCCGCATCCCGGGGTCGGCACGTCCCAGGCGCATCGCACGCTCTCGACGGCGCCCCTGGCCATCGCGGTGAGCTTCCATGACCCGGTGGAGTGGGACGGCTGGATCCGCTACCACCACGAGAGCGCCTACGCCGGTGCGGGCATGGCGCACGTCCGCGGCCAGGTGCTGACGGAGGACGGGCGCCTGCTCGCATCGTTCACCCAGGACGCCATGATCCGCGCGTTCGACGCCGGCGCGTCGCCCGCGGCGTCGATGCCGGTCGAAGCCCGCCTGTGACCGGGGCGGGCCGGCGGCGACGCCGGTCGCCCGGACGCAAGGTCAGCTCCGGACCGGGGGCTCCAGACCGTAGAGCCTGGTCGCGGTGTGCTGGAGCACCTTGCCCACGATCTCGTCGGAGAGCCCGGCGAGCGATTCCTCGATGACGTCGCGCGGGCTCGGCGACTCCGAGGCCGGGCCGGGGGACAGGCTCGTGGCGTGCGGGAAGTCGGTCTCGAACATGAGGTTGTCGGCGAGTTCGTCGATCACCGCCCGCACCGACTTGCGCTCGAACCAGTACATCCCGAAGATCTGCCGGCGCAGGTACTCGCTCGGGAGCATCCGGTCGGGGTAGTCCTTGTGCGCGCCGACGTTCAGCCACTGCCAGTCCATCGTCTCCCCGAGGAACGGCAGCCACCCGGCGCCGTTCTCGACCGAGACGAACTTCAGGTCCGGGTAGCGGTGGCAGACGCCGCTCAGGATGACCTCGGCGATGTTCTGGGCGTTGCCCAGCAGCACCAGCGAGCTCTCCCGGGTGAAGTCGAGCTTCTTGGACTGGTCGACGGCGCCCTTGAGGTCCTCCGGAGCCGCGAGGAAGCCGACGTGGAAGTTCATGCTGAGGCCCATCTCCTGGGCCTGGCCGAGGAGGGGCTTCCAGTAGTCGTCGACCAGCCGGGGGAGGCCGACCTTGTCGTAGCGCGCGGCGAAGAGCACGCCCTTGTGGCCCATCTCGTGGGCGCGCCTCATCTCGGCGACGGACTCGTCGATGTCCCAGAACGGGAGCATCATCATCGGGATCAGCCGCCGCGAGTCGGCCGAGCAGAACTCCACGAGCCAGTCGTTGTAGGCCCGGACGCACTCGGTCGCCAGTTCGCGCGGCATCTGGTTGAGGAACACGTGGCTGTGGAACCCGAGGATGTTCGGATACATGAGCTGGTAGTAGACGCCCACCTTGTCCATGTAGGCGAGGCGCTCCTTCGGGTCGAGCGCCGCCGGGAGCGCCTCGGAGAGCCGCTTCGGGTGGGAGGGCGGGAACTCGGGCCAGCCGGCCTGGGCGAAGGCGCCGGCGCCGTACAGCTTCCGGTCGCCGATGTACCAGTAGTCCTCCTGCCGCCGTTCGTGGAACCGCACGTGGGGGACGAGGTCGCCCCACTTCGAGGAGACGCGCGAGGTCCAGAGGTCGGCCGGTTCGATGATGTGGGAGTCGACGTCGGCGACCGCGTACCGCTCGCAGAGAGCGACTCCTGCCGCGTCCTGGTCGGCCATGGCGCGTGGCTCCTTCCGCCCGACTGTTAGGAAGCGTTCACTCACTTACTCTAGGGTCGCGCCCTGGACGGCGCAACGGTCACGGGACGGCGCGACGGCTTGCGCCCGGTTCGGGGACGGCGCGCAGGTGCGGGGCCATCATCAGCGGGGTCACGCTGAGCACGCCGGACTCGACGGGCAGGACGGCGCCGGTGATCCACCGCGCCTCGTCGCCGGCGAGGAACGCGGCCGCCCAGGCGACGTCCCAGCCGTCGCCCGGCGTCCCGAGCAGGCCCGCCTCCGAGCGCATCGCGTTCATGAACTCCGCGCGCGGTCCCGGCGCGGTCACCGACAGCACCATCGGCGTGGTGATGTGGCCCGGCGCGATCGCGTTGACCCGGATGCCCTGCCGTCCGTGCGAGTACGCCATGTCGATCGTCATGGCGATCAGGCCGCCCTTCGCCGCCGAGTACGCCACCGTCCCGTCGCCCCGCAGCGCCGAGATCGACGCGATGTTGACGATCGAGCCGGAGCCCTGCGCGGCCATCACCGGCACGGCGTACTTGGACGCGAGGAAGGCCGTCCGCAGGTTGATGTCGAGTGCCCGGTCCCAGTCCTCCTCGCTCGTGTCGACGACCGTCCCGAGCGCCGCGCGGCCGACGTTGTTCACCAGGACGTCGACCGTCCCGAACGCGTCGACGGCCGCGCGGACCATCGCCTCGCAGCCCGCGGCCCGGGTGACGTCGGCGGCGAACACCTCGGCCTTGCCGCCCTCGTCCTCGATCATCCGCCGGGTCTCCTCGGCGCGCTCGGGGTGCAGGTCGACCAGCAGCACGCTCGCGCCCTCCCGGGCCAGCGCGACCGCGGTCGCCTTCCCCGTGCCGATCCCCGGACCGGGCGTCGACCCGGCCCCCGTCACGATCGCCGCCTTGCCCTCGACCCGTCCCGCCCGCTCCGCCATCTCGCGATCCCTTCGGTGTCGTCCCTGCCCGCCGCTACCAGCCGGTCAGCAGCGCCGCGCCCGCCTCGATGCCGCCGACGCTGGTCACCGCCGCGACCCGCGCGCCCGCGACCTGCCGCGCGCCGGCCTCGCCGCGCAGTTGGCGCACCGCCTCGGCGGTGTGCCCGAACGCCGCGTGCAGGCGGCCGCCCGACAGCTGGCCGCCCCAGGTGTTGAGCGGCAGCTCGCCGCCGAGGGCGATGCGCTCGCCGCCGTCGACGAACGCGCCGGCCTCGCCCGTCCCGCAGAAGCCCATGGCCTCCAGCCACCACACGACCTCGATGGTGAAGCCGTCGTAGAGCTGCGCGACGTCCACGTCCCCGGGACGCAGGCCGGTGCGCGCCCACATCGCGCGGGCGGCGCCGTGGCCCACCCGGCCCATGTCCTCCCACTGCTCCCACGACGGCCGTCCCTCGACGACCCCGGCCATCACCTCGATGCGGACCGGCGCCCGCAGGTCCGGCGCCGTCTCGGCCGCCGACACGACGATGGCGGTGGCGCCGTCGACCGGGACGTCGCAGTCGTACAGGCACATCGGCGACGAGATCATGCGCGCGCCGAGGTAGTCGTCCAGGGTGAGCGGCGCGCGGTACACGGCGTCCGGGTTGAGCCCGGCGTGCGCCCGCTGGGTCAGCGGGATCCAGGCCAGCTGCTCGCGGGTGACGCCGAACTCGTGCATGAAGCGGGTGGCGTACGGGGCGACCTGGACGACCGGCGACAGCATCCCGATCGGCAGCAGCCAGGCCAGCGGGCCCTCGGCGGCGGGCTTGGTCGAGCCGTACGCCGGACGTCCCCCGGCGGCGCGCGCCGCGCTGCCCTCCTTCACGGTGCGCCAGATGACGGCGTGGCGCGCCTGGCCGGTGGCGACGGCCTGGGCCGGTCCGTAGAAGGGCAGCGCCATCCCCTCGACCACGCCCTGCCGCCAGGTCGTCGTGATCCGCAGCGCGTCCTGGACCTCGTAGAGGTTGCCGCCCGCGTAGCCGGGCAGGTTCGCCGCGCCGCCGCCCGGGAACATGGCCAGGCCGTCGATGTCGCCGACCGTCAGGCCGGCGTCCTCGACGGCCGCGAGGACGGCGTCGAGCGTGAGCTGCAGGCCCGAGCGGTCGAGCCGGCGGCCGATCGCGGACTGGCCGATCCCGGAGATCACGGCCCGGCGCTCGAACAGCTCGGTGCCCCTCACGGGCCGCCGCCCCCCACGATCGCCCCCGTCACGAGCCGCCGCCGTCCGGGACGGCCAGGAAGCTGGGGATGGCGAAGCCGCCGGGGCCGGGCTCGAAGCCGACGGCGACCGGCATGCCGATGGCCGTCTCCTCCGGCGCGCAGCCGCGGATCCGGCCCGCCACCCGCACGCCGGGACGGCCGGGGAACTCCACCAGGACGATCGCGTACGGCACCTCCAGGCCCGGCAGCCAGCGCTGGTGGTTGACGGTGAAGCTGTAGACGCGGCCGGGGCCGGTGATCTCGGCGGGCTCCATCGTCCGGGCCCGGCAGCGGCGGCAGATCCCGCGCGGCGGGAAGGACTCGGCGCCGCAGGAGGAGCAGCGCTCGACGACCAGGCGCCCCTCCCGGGCCGCCGCCCAGAAGGGTTCGGTCTCCTCGGTGACGGCGGGAGGTATCCCTGTCGTCGCGTCCATGCGTCCCCTCGGCGGGCCGGGCCGGCAAACGGGCAAACAAAGGAAGTGTTCGCTCACTATACGTGCTTCCATAAGAAAGTGAGCCTTTGCTATCTTCGGCCCGTCGGTGCTGTCCGGCGCCGGCCCGAGCACCACTCGCGAAGGAGCCCGGGTTGCCAGACGATCGCATCATCCTCGGAGCGGCGGCGATCCCGGAGCCGGACCGGCACTGGCTGGCCGCGGCCGAACGCCTCCCGGTCGGGTCGCTCTGGCAGGGCGGCCACGTCCTGCCGCCGAGCGCGACCGGCGAGGCGATCACCCGCCTCGCCCTGCTGACCGCCTGGACGGAGCGGGTGCGCGTGGGCGCCGCCGTCCTCGTCCTGCCGCTCTACCATCCGGTGATCGCGGCCAAGCAGCTGGCCGACCTCGACTCCCGGTCCGGCGGGCGGGTCTCGGTCGGCGTGGGCGTCGGAGGGGAGTTCCGGGCCGAGTTCGAGGCCGTCGGCGTGCCGGTCGCCGAGCGCGGCGCCCGGACCGACGAGGCGATGGAGGTCCTCCGGTCGCTCTGGAAGGGCGGGCCGGTCACCCACCGGGGGAAGTTCTTCGGCTTCGACGACGCCGAGCTGCGCCCGGTGCGTCCGCCGGGGGCCGCCGGGGCGGCGATGCGGGCGGGCGGCCCCCCGCTGCTGGTGTCCGGCCGCAAGGAGCCCGCGATGCGCCGGGCCGCCCGGCTCGGCGACGGCTGGATGCCCTACCTGGTGTCGCCGGGCGCCTACGGCCGCTCGGTGCGCACCATCCGGGACGAGGCGCGGGCCGCCGGACGCGACCTGACCGGCTTCGAGTGGGCCGCGTACGTGTACTGCTCGATCCGCCGTGACGGGGACCGCGCCCGAGACGACGTCGCCGCGTTCCTCGGCGGCGCGTACGGCGGCAAGCCGCGCGCCATGCTCGACCGCATCGCCCCGGCCGGAACACCGGAGGAGGTCGCGGTCCGGCTCCAGGAGTTCGTCGACGCCGGAGCCCGGCACATCATCGTCTCTCCGGCCGCGCACGAGGACACCCTCGGCATCATCACGCTCGCCGCCGAGGAAGTACTCCCGCGCCTGGCCGTCGGCGGAGCAGCGCGGTGAGCGCCCCCGCCGGATCGCCGTGCGCCGGCCTCTCGGTCGTCGAACTCGCCGCCGGCACCAGCGACCTCGGCCTCGGCCCGGCCGGTGGGGTCCCCGGCATGCTCCTCGCCGGCCTCGGCGCCGACGTCGTCCGTGTGGTCGGCACGGAGCCCGCGCCCATCGACCGCGACCTGACGTGGAGCCGGGCCTGGCACCGCGACAAGAGGATCGTTGCCACCGACGACCGTGACGAGGTGTTCTCGCTGCTCCGCGACGCGGACGTGGTGCTCGCCTACGGACCCGAGGCGCTCGTGGAGGGGCGCGGCCTCGGCTACCGCGACCTGCGGGCGGCGAACCCGTCCCTCGTCCACGCCCGGTGCGGGCCGAGCCGGACCGCCAAGGGCGCCGTCGAGGACTTCGGCCTGCTGGTGGAGGCGAGCGCCGGGTTCTGCACCCAGCTCGCCGGCCACCGGCCGGGTCCGATCTTCGTCGACGTCCGGGCGTCCGGCATGGGCACGGCGTCGCTGCTCACCGGATCGGTGCTCGCCCTCCTGCGCCACCGCGCGCGGACGGGCGCGGGGGGCTGGGCCGAGGCCTCCCTCTACGACGGGATGCTCGCCACGCTCGGATGCATGATCGGCCGGTCCGAGCGCGCCGCACCCGAGATCGAGGGCTACTGGGAGAAGGGCTCGACGTTCCCGAACTTCCTCTACCGCTGCGCCGACGGCGAGCTGATCCAGGTGTGGTTCGGCGGCAAGGGGATGTACGCGAAGCTGATCGAGGTCCTCGGCGACGAGCCCAGCGCCGAGGGCTACTACACCGACCAGATGACCGGGAGGCTCGGCGAGCGCGCCGCGCGCTGGGTGTCGTTCTTCGCGACCCGGCCGCGGGACGAATGGGTCGGGCGCCTCCGGGAGGCCGGTGTCGCCTGCGAGCCCGTGCTCGGGCCCGGCGAGGCGCTGGCGGACCCGCATCTGGCCGAGATCGGGCTCGCCGTCGAGCGGCGGGACGGGGACCACCGGGACGTCCTCGTCGGCTCGCCGATCTCGGTGCTCCCGCTCGGCGCCGCGCCGCGCGACCCCGGCCGGACGGCCGCGCCGGCCCCTGGCGGCGCGGCGGGCCTGCTCGCCGGCCTGCGCGTCGCGGACTTCTCGGCCTTCGTCGCCGGCCCGCTCGCCGCCGAGATCCTCGCCGACCTCGGCGCGGACGTCGTCAAGGTCGAACCGCCCGGCGGCGAGGCCATGCGCGCCGCCGCGTACGCCGTCGCGGCGTGCCAGCGGGGCAAGCGGAGCCTCGCTCTCGACATCGGCGCGCCCGAGGCGCGTCCCGCCGTCGAGCGCCTGCTGCGGTGGGCCGACGTCGTCCTGCACAACTTCCGCGTCGGGGTCTCCGAGCGGCTCGGCATCGACGAGGAGACCGTCGCCCGGCTGAACCCGGACGCGGTCTACTGCCACGCCAGCGCCTTCGGCGCGTCCGGCCGCCGGGCGGCGCTGCCGGGCAACGACGCGCTCATGCAGGCGGTGACCGGCTTCGAACGGGCCGTGGGCGGCGCCGGCAACCCTCCGCTGGCGGCGACCTGGATCCCGATCGACATGACCGGGGGATGGGTCGCCGCCGCCGGTGTGCTGGCCGGCCTGTACGCCCGCGCGGCGGACGGCGCGGGACGCCGCGTGGCGACGAGCCTGCTCGGCGCCGGGATGCTGCTGCAGAGCGGCGTGTTCCTGCGCGGCGGCGAACTGGTGCGCGGCCCCGAACTCGACGCGCGGCAGACCGGCTACGGGCCCGGCTACCGCATCTACGAGGGGGGCGACGGCGGCTGGTTCGCGCTCGTCGTCCCCGACCCGGAGGGATGGCGGCGGCTGGCGGCCCTGCCCGAGGCCCGGGGGCTTCCGGCGGGCTACGCGCCGCTGCGCGGCGGTGCGGCCGACGCCGCCGCGCGGGAGGCCGAGGCGGTGCTCGAAGCGGCGTTCGCCACGGCGCCGGCGGCTGCGTGGGCGGACCGGCTGCGCGGGCTGGGCCTGCTCGCCGAGCCGATCGAGCCGCTGGACCGGGACGGCTTCCGGCGCGCCGTCCTCGACGACCCGGTGAACCGCCGGCTCGGCCGGGTGGTCGCGTACGAGACCCCGGACTGGGGGCGCTTCGAGCAGATCGGCCCGCTGCTGCGGTGCGGGCCGGCGGGCGGCGGCGGCCCCACGGCCGGGAGCGGCCCGCGGCTGATGCTCCCCGGGGTCGGCGACCACACGGTGGAGGTGCTCGCCGAGCTGGGCCTCGGCCGCGCGCAGATCGACGATCTGCTCGCGGCGAAGATCGCGCGGCAGGCGGAAGGCGGACCGGGGTGAACGGCGTCGAGCTGGTCGAGGAGATGGCGCGCCGGTTCCAGGCCGGCGACGTCGACGGAGCCTTCGAACTGCTCCATCCGGAGTTCCGCATCCAGCAGCCGGAGTCGCTGCCGCACGGCGGCTGGCACCGCGGCCGCGCCGGCATGGGGGAGATGGGCGCGGCGTTCGCGGCCCACTGGGACCGCACGATCGCCGATCCGCGCGTCCTCGGGTGCGGCGGCGCGGTCGTGCAGATCACCACGCAGACGTGGACGGCCAGGAGGACGGGCCGCGCGGCGACGGTCGACGTCGTCGAGCTGTTCTCCTTCGCCGGCGGGCTCGTCGCGGAGATCAGGGTCTTCCAGCAGGACACGCACCTGCTCCTCGCGACGCTGGACGGCCCACTCCTTGACACGCCGAAGCCCGCGATGGGACATTAATAACTGAGTACTCACTTGCTAACGGACTTCGTCGCCCGGCCGGCGCCCGGCCGACGGGCCGTCCGGAGGTGCACCGTGTTGGAGTATCGGCTGATCGACGCCGATGGGCACTACTACGAGCCCGACGACTGCTTCTCCCGCCACATCGAGGCGCGGTTCAAGGACGAGACGGTCCGCGTCGAGCGCGGCGCCGACGGCCTCGGGCGGATCTTCCTGCGCGGCCGGCGGACGTTCATGAGCGTCATGCCCGGCGACCACGCCTCGGCCCCCGGCGCGCTCCAGGGACTGTTCGCCGGCGGGGTCGCCGACGGGTTCACGCACCGCGAAGTGATCAACGCCCGGGACCACCCCGAGTTCACCGAGAAGCCGGCCCGGCTGGCGCTGATGGACGACCAGGGCCTCGAGGCCACGATCATGCTGCCCACCCTCGGCGTCGCGGTCGAGTACGACATGAGGGACGACGTCGAGCTCTCCTACGCGAGCCTCCGGGCGTTCAACCGCTGGCTGGAGGAGGACTGGGGGTACGGCGCCGACGGCCGGGTCTTCGGCGTGCCGATGCTGTCGCTGGTCGACATCGACCGCGCGATGGCCGAGCTGCGCCGGGTCATGGACGCCGGCGCCCGCCTCGTCTATCTCTGCCCGGGCCCGCAGGGGGGCCGCTCGCCGGCCGACCCGGTCTTCGACCCGTTCTGGGCCACCGTGTCCGAGGCGGGCGTTCCCGTCGTGTTCCACGTGTCCAACAGCGGCTACCAGCACTTCTACGGCACGCACTGGTCCGAGAACCCCGCCAATCCCTCGCACCTGCAGTCCCCGCTGCAGTGGGCGCTCTGCAACACCGAGCGGCCCGTCGTCGACACGCTCATCGCGCTGACGCTGCACAACCTCTTCGGCCGGCATCCGGACCTGCGGATCGTCTCGATCGAGAACGGCTCCAGCTGGCTCAAGCCGCTCTTCAAGACGGTCGACAAGGCCGCCGCGCTCGGCCGCCGCGGACCCATGATCGGGGGCGAGCTGCCGGCTCGCCCCAGCGAGGCCCTCGCCCGGCATCTGTGGGTCTGCCCGTTCCCCGAGGACGACGTGGACGAGCTCATCGACGCCATCGGCGCCGGCCACGTGCTGTTCGGCTCCGACTACCCGCATCCCGAAGGGCTCCGCGAGCCCCGCGACTACCTCCCCCGGCTCGCCGGCTGCGACGCCGAGATCACCCGCAAGGTGCTCAGGGGGAACACCGCGGGGCTGCTCGGCCTGCCCGACCCCGTGGCCGCGCGGTGAAGGTCGCCGTCGCCCACGCGGCCGGCCTGCCCCTCGTGGTCGAGGATCTTCCGGTACCGGACGTGGGGCCGCGGGACGTCCTCGTGCGCGTGACCGCGAGCGGCATCTGCCACACCGACCTCAACGTGATCGAAGGGCGGACCGCGCTGCCGCTCCCGATCGTCCCCGGGCACGAGGGCTGCGGGATCGTGGCGGAGACCGGGCCGGAGGTGCGCAGGGTCCGGGTCGGGGACCGGGTCCTCGCGTCGGTCTCGCCCGCCTGCGGTCACTGCCGCCGGTGCGTCGACGGCATGTCCAACCACTGCGAGCTCAACCCGGTGGTGAAGGCCGCGCCCCGGTTCGAGCTGGGCGACGGCCGCCTTGCCGCCGCGCTCTGCGGCTGCGGGACCTTCGCCGAGGCCATGGTCGTGCACGAGGCGTCCGTCGTCCCCGTGGAGACCGACCTCCCGGACGAGGAGCTCGCCCTCCTCGGCTGCGGCGTCACGACCGGGGTGGGCGCCGTCCTCAACACCGCCGCCGTCGTCCCCGGCTCCAGCGTCGCGGTGATCGGCTGCGGGGGCGTCGGCCAGTCGGTGGTCCAGGGGGCGCGCATCGCCGGCGCGGCGGTCATCGTCGCCGTCGACCCGGTGCCCGGACGCCGCGAGGCGAGCGTCCGCGCCGGCGCCACGCACATCGTCGACCCGGCGGCGGGCGACCCCGTCGAGCAGGTCCGGGAGCTGACCGGCGGGCACGGGGCCGACTACGCCTTCGAGGTCGTCGGGAGTCCCGAGCTCATGGTCCAGGCCTTCGACATGGTGCGGGTCGAGGGCACGGTGACGCTCGTCGGCATGCCGGCGGCGGGCGCGACCCTGACGCTGCCGGCCCTCCAGGCGGTCTTCTCGGGCAAGCGCCTCGCCGGTTCGGTCGTCGGCGGAGCCCAGATCCTGCGCGACTTCCCGCGGTTCATCCGCCTCGCCGAGGCCGGCAGGCTCGACCTGCGCTCGATGGTCTCCCGGCGCATCGGGCTCGACGAGATCAACGACGGCCTCGCCCTGACGTCCCGCGCCGAGGGCGTGCGGACCGTGATCGTCTAGCACCGGAGGAGAGGGCCACGATGGATTCCGGCGTGCCAGAGGCGTTGCGGCGGTTCGACCTGACCGGCCGGGTGGCGGTGGTGACGGGGGCGTCGTCGGGGCTCGGCGAGGTGCTCGCCCGGACGCTCGCGTCCGCCGGGGCACGGGTGGCCGTCGTCGCGCGGCGCCGCGACCGGCTCGTGAAGCTGGCCGGCGAGATCGGCGGTCTCGCGGTCGCCTGCGACCTGCTGGACGGCGACCGGGTGGCGGAGGTCGTCCCCCGGGTCGCCGCCGAGCTGGGCGGTCCCGAGATCCTGGTGAACGCCGCCGGCGACTTCGTCAACAGGACGCCCGCCGAGGAGGAGCCCCTCGACGGGGTGCGCCGGACGCTGGAGCTCAACCTGGTCGCGCCGTTCCGGCTGTGCCAGGACGTCCTCCCGCACATGGTCGCGGCCGGGCGCGGATCGATCGTGAACGTGTCGTCGATCAGCGGCCACGTCGGCGTCCCCGGCATCCCGCAGGCGTCCTACGCCGCGAGCAAGCGCGGGCTGTCGGGGCTGACGGCCGAACTGGCCGTGCAGTGGGCGCGGCACTCCGTCCGCGTGAACACCGTCGCCCCCGGATTCTTCCGCAGCGAGATCACAGACGCGATGTACGACGACGAGCGCTCCGGCGCCTGGCTGCGGCGCAACACCCCGCTCCCGGACGAGGGGACCGCCGAGGACTTCGCGGGGGCCGTCCTCTGGCTGGCGAGCGACGCCGGGCGGTACGTCACCGGGCAGACGATCGTGATCGACGGCGGCTGGACCGCCCGCTAGCCCCGCAGGTGCCGGCCGGAGCGGATCGCCTGCCGGGACGCGGCGGACGACACGTTCACCACGCCGTCGTCGAACCGGTCGAGCAGCAGCGACTGCGTGGCGGCGAGGTGGGCGCGGGCCACCCGCTCCGCCTCGTCCGCGCGCCCCGCCGCGATCTCCTCGACGATCCGCCGGTGGGTGCGGACGGCGCTCTCCGCCTTCGCCCTGGTGGGATACTCGCCCTGCCTGGTGAGCGCCTCCGCCCACGCCTCCTCCTGGACGGACCAGAGGGCGACGAGGCTGCTGACGACGTAGCGGACGGTCGCGTTCGGGGCGAACCCGACGAGCATGTCGTGGAACTCGCGGGCGACCCGCGTGAACGCGACCCCGTCGCCGACCAGCCCGGCGGACTCCTCGACGTTGGCGCCGAGCGCCGGGACGACGGTCTCGTTCCGGTCGGCCCGCGCCGCGCACTGGGCGGCGCACATCGGTTCCAGCGCCCGCAGCCCGGCGGCGAGGTCGCCGAGCGTGACGCGGCCGCCCTGGAGGGCGAGGCCGAGGTGGTAGGCGGCCGTCGACCCGTCGGGGCGGTGCACCTCGGCGCCGCCGACGCTGCCGCGCCGGACCGTCACGAGGCCCTCGGTCTCCAGGATCCGCAGCGCCTCGCGCACGGACGGATGGCTGACGCCGAACTCCTTGACCAGCTGGTCCTGGGTGGGGAGCCGGTAGCCGTCGGCGCCCGCCAGGATGCGGGCGCGCAGCTCCGCCGCGACGGTCTCGGCGATGCGGTGCTGCGCGACGGGCATGGCGGGAGTCTAGCCGGGCGAGAGAATATCGCAAGACTTGTAATCCTTATAATGATTGCTTACCGTCCCGCCATGGACTTCACGATGGGGAAGGCCGGCGCGGAACTCCGCGCGGAGCTGCGCCGGCTGGTGCCGGAACACGTCCCCCCGGACTTCCTCGGCGCGTTCACCGGCGACCCGGCGGACCTGGACGTCGCCCAGCGGTTCTGCCGGACGCTCGCCGGGCGCGGCCTGCTGTGCATGGCCTGGCCGGAGGAGTTCGGCGGGCGCGGCGCCTCGGTGTGGGAGCAGACCGTCGTCCGCGAGGAGATGTGGGCGCACCACGAGCCGAGGGGCGCGCAGTACATGGGCGTCAACTGGGTCGGGCCGACGATCATGCGGCACGGCACCGCGGAGCAGCGGCGCAGGCACCTGCCGCCGATCGCGCGCGGCGAGGTGATCTGGTGCCAGGGCTTCAGCGAGCCGGACGCCGGGTCCGACCTCGCGTCGCTGCGCACGGCGGCCCGGCGGGACGGCGACGGCTGGGCGGTCTCCGGCCAGAAGATCTGGACGTCGTACGCCACGATGGCGCAGTGGTGCTTCCTGCTCGCCCGCACCTCGACGGGGGAGCGGAGGCAGCAGGGCCTGACGATCTTCCTCGTGCCGATGTCCGATCCGGCGGTCGAGGTACGGCCCATCGACTGCATGATGGGCCCGCACCATCTGAACGAGGTCTTCTTCGACGGCCTCCGGGTGACCGAAGCCGACGTCCTCGGCACCGTGGACGAGGGCTGGAAGGTCGTCCAGGAGGTGCTGGCCTTCGAGCGCGTGGGCATCGCCCGCTACGCCCGCTGCGAGCGGCTGCTGCAGGCCGCGCCGGACGTGCTCGGCGAGGAGTGGGGCGGCCTCCCGGCGGAGCTGCGGGGCCGGTGGGCGCGGATGCTCACGCACTGCCGCCGGGCCCGCCTGCTCGCCTACCGCGTGGTGGCGCTGCAGAGCCGGGGCACGGTGCGGCCGGGGGACGCGGCGGCCTACCGGATCGCCGTGACCCGGCTCGACCAGGAGAGCGCCGAGGTGCTCATGGAGATCGCCGGGCTCGCGCCGCCCGGCGGCGACGCGGCACGGCGGTTCCGCCTCGCGGTGGAGGACCACTGGCGCTACTCGCAGGCCGCCACTGTCGCCTCGGGCAGCATCGAGATCCAGCGGATCCTGCTGGCCCGCGCCCTGCTCACCCCGGACAGGGCGGCGTCGTGAACATCGAGCTGAGCGCCGAGGCGACCGAGTACGGGCGGGAGGCGCTGCGCGCCATCGAGGCGGCCGGGGGAGACGGCCTGGTCCGGCTGGCCGAGCGCGAGCCCGGCCGCCGGGAGCACCTCGTCGCGCCCGTCCTCGCCGGGCTCGGCGCGTGGGACCTCGACCCCCGCGGCGACGCCGACGAGCTGGAGGCGGCCGCCGCGCTGTGCCGCAGCGCCGGATACCGGGCCGTCCCGTACCCGGTCGCGGAACGCCTGTCGCGGCCCGCCGGCCTCGACGTCGACGGCCTGGTCGTGGTCGCGGACTCCCGGCCCGCGGGCGCGGTGGCCGGCCTCCACCTGCGCTGGGCGGCGGTGACGCTGGGCGGTCGCCGCAGCGGCGCCGCCGCCCGCCCGCCGGACGCGCCGCCGCGCACGTCGGCGTTCGTCGCCGAACTCGACCTGCGCCCGCTCGACGGCGACGACGCGGACGGGACCGGGGACGTCGCACTCGGGCTGGTGCTGCCGTGCTGGACGCTCCTCGGGATGCTCGACCGGGCCATCGACCTCGCCCGCGAGCACGTGCTCGTCCGGGAGCAGTTCGGCCGGACGCTGTCGACGTTCCAAGGCGTCCAGTTCCAGCTGACGGACGCCGAGGTCGAGCGCAGCGGCGTCGAGATGCTCGCCAGGTACGCGCTGTGGAGCGTCCAGGACGGCCGTGACGAGGCGCTCGACGACGCGCTCGCGCTCCGGCTCGCGGCGATCGAGGCGGCCGACGTCGTCTTCCGCGTCGCGCACCAGGTGCACGGCGCGGTCGGCTTCTGCGACGAGGCGGCCCTGTCGTGGCTGTCCCGCTACAGCCGCCCGCTGCGGCGGCTGCCGTCCGGCCTGTCCGCGACCCGCGACCACCTGACGCGCCGGCTCGGCCGCCGCGGCCTGACCGGACTGTTCTCCGCCGTCCCCGAGGGGCTGACGCCGTGAAGTACGACCTTCCCGAGGAGATGACCGTCGAGGCGGACGGCCCGGTCCGCACGGTCACCATCGACCGGCCCGTCGAGCTGAACGCCGTGAACCCGGGCCTGCACTGGGCGCTCGCGAACGTCTGGCGGCAGCTGGCCGCGGACCGGGGGGCACGGGTGGTGATCCTCACCGGCGCCGGCCGGACGTTCAGCGCGGGCGGCGACCTCGGCTGGATCACCTCCTTCCTGGACGACCCGGCCGCCCGCGACGAGAGCATCCGCGAGGGCGCCCAGATCATCGAGGAGATGCTCCGCTTCCCGCTGCCCGTGATCGCCGCGGTCAACGGCCCCGCGGTCGGGCTCGGCTGCAGCGTGGCGATCCTGTGCGACGTCGTGCTGATGTCGGAGACCGCGCACCTCGCCGATCCGCACGTCGCCGTGGGCCTGGTCGCCGGGGACGGCGGCGCCGCGTTCTGGCCGCTGCTCACCCCCATCCTGAGATCGCGCGAGTACCTCTTCACCGGAGACCGCATCCCCGCGGCCACCGCCGTCGAGCTGGGGCTCGCCACGCGCGCCGTCGCCCCCGGCGACCTGCTCGCGGAGGCGAGGCGCCTCGCCGGCCGGCTGGCCGCGCGGCCGCCGGAGGCGCTCGCGGGCACCAAGCGGGTGGTCAACATGTTCCTCTCGCAGGCGCTGGCCGGCCCCCTGCAGGCCGGGTTCGCCGCCGAGGCCGCCACCATGCGGTCCGCCGAGCATCGGGAGCGGCTGCTCGCGCTCGGGCGGCAGGCGGGCCGGCGATGACGGCCCCGGCCGGCGACGCGACCGCCGACCTCGGCGAGTTCCGCGCCGCCGTGCGGCAGTGGTGCCGCGAGCACGTCCCCGCCGGCTGGCGGCCCGCGCAGACGGGAGTGCCGGACGCGGAGTTCGTCGGCTTCCAGCAGGCGTGGTTCCAGGAACTGCGCCGCGCCGGCTACGCCGTCCCGCACTGGCCGGCGGAGTGGGGCGGTGGCATGCCGGTCGCCCGGCAGGTCGTCCTCTACCAGGAGCTCGCCGCCCACGACGCGCCGCGGCCCGTCCTCGCCTTCGTCGGGATCCACCATGCCGCCGCGACGCTGCTCGCGGCCGGCACCGGCGAGCAGCGGCGGCGGCACCTCCCGGCCATCCTCGACGGGGAGGTCTGGTGCCAGGGCTTCTCCGAACCCGGCGCCGGATCCGACCTGGCGAGCCTGCGGACGACCGCCCGCGCCGAGCGCGGTGGCCATGTCGTCAACGGGCAGAAGCTGTGGGCGAGCGGCGCGCTGCACGCCGACTGGTGCCTGCTGCTCGCCCGCACCGACCCGGAGGCGCCCGCCCGGCGCGGCATCTCCTACTTCCTCATGGACATGCGCGCGCCCGGCGTCGACGTCCGTCCCATCCGCCAGGCGACCGGGGAGTCGCACTTCTGCGAGATCTTCCTCAACGACGTCTTCATCCCCGCGGAGCGGCTCGTCGGGCCCGTGAACGCGGGCTGGGGGGTGGCGCAGCGGACGCTCGGCGCCGAGCGAGGCATGACGATGCTCGAACTGGCCGAGCGGCTCGGCAACGCCGGCTTCCGCCGCCTGCTGGAGACGTGCGCCCGGCCGGGGCCCGGCGGGGAGTGCCCGATCGACGACGCGGCGGTGCGCGACCGGCTCGCGATGCTGGAGACCGAGGTCACCGGCCTGCGGGCGCTCTGCCGCGACCTGGTGGAACGCGTCGACGCCGGCGCCGCGGGTCCGGCCGACGCCTCGATCGTGAAGCTGTACTACAGCGAGCTGCTCCAGCGGATGATGGACTTCGGGGCCGGGATCGCCGGGCTCGCCGCCCACACCGAGCTCCGCAAGCCCCTGTCGAGCGGGTGGGAGTCGGGCGCCTGGGTCCTGGACTTCATCGGCTCCTGGGAGTGGACGATCCCGGGCGGGTCGAGCGAGATCCAGCGGACGATCATCGGCGAGCGCGGTCTCGGCCTGCCCCGAGAGCCGAGGGGGACCTGATGCCCGCCGACCTCTCCGAGCTGCACGACGAGCTTCGCGCGGTGGCCCGCGACCTGCTCGGGAAGGCCGCTCCCGGCGGCCTGATCGACTGGCGGTCGGCCGCCGGCTCCGGCTGGCTCGGCCTGGAGGCGCCGGAGGCGCTGGACGGCGCGGGCGCCACCTTCGCCGAGGTCGCGGTCGTCCTCCAGGAGATGGGACGGGCGGCGGCGTGCGGCCCGTACCTGGGCACGGCCGTCCTCGGCGCCGGGGCGCTCGGCCTGCTGGAGCCCGGACCCGGCCGGGACGCCCTGCTGCGCCGGATCGCGTCGGGCGACGCCGTCGTGGCCGTCGCGCTGCCGGGCGAGCACGAGCGCGCCGGCGCCGCGCCGTTCCGCATCGAACCGGCGCCCGGCGGGCCGCGGTTGCACGGCCGGGCGGAGTTCGTTCCCGACGCGAGCGAGGCCGGCCGGCTCCTGCTGCCCGCCCGCGACGCCGCCGGCGCGCTCGTGCTCGCCGACGTCGAGGCGGGGACCGCCGGGCTCGCCGTGGACGCCCGGCCGGTCCTCGACGCGACCCGCCGCTTCGGGCACGTGACGGCGGACGGCGTCGAGGTCGCCGCGGCGTCGGTGCGGCGGTTCGGCGCCGACCCGGAGGCCGCCGTGCGCAGGCTGTCCGAGCGCGCGGCGGTCGCCGTCGCCTGCGACAGCCTCGGCCTGAGCGAGGCCATGCTGGAGGCGACCGTCGCGTACGCGGGCGTCCGGGAGCAGTTCGGCCGCCCGATCGGCTCGTTCCAGGCCGTGAAGCACGCCTGCGCCGACATGCTCGTCCAGGTCTCCGTCGCGCGGCGGCTCGTCTCGGCCGCCGTGCGGGAGCTGGCCCACGCCGGCCTCGACGACCCCGGGACCGCCGCCGCGGTCTCGATGGCCAAGGCGTACGCGTGCGGCGCCGCGGTGGACATCGTCGGCAAGGCGATGCAGTTGCACGGAGGCATGGGCTACACGTGGGAGAGCGGCGTCCACGTCTACCTCAAGCGCGCCGCGCTCAACCGCTCGCTCTTCGGCTCCCCGGCCGCGCACCGCGGGCTGCTCGCCGAGCGGTACCGCCGGCCCCCGGACGGCGGGCGCCCCTGGCGTGCGGACGGGCCGCTGTCTACTATGTAGTGAGCGTTCGCTTTCATACGGCGGAGCAGTTGGGAGCTCTCCATGTCGTTCAACTGGTTCATCTCGGTCGACGACCACCTCATCGAGCCTTCCGGGCTGTGGCAGGACCGGCTCCCGGAGCGGTGGCGCGACACCGGGCCGCGCATCGTCCGGGACGGCGACTCGGAGTTCTGGGCCTACGAGGACCGCCAGATCGCGACGATCGGCCTGAATGCGGTGGCCGGCAAGAGGCGGGAGGAGTTCTCACCGGAGCCGATCACCTACGACGAGATGCGGGCGGGCTGCTACGACCCCGCCGCCCGCGTCGCCGACATGAACCAGGGCTTCGTGCTGGCGTCGATGCTGTTCCCGTCGTTCCCCCGCTACTGCGGGCAGGTCTTCCACGAGGCGAAGGACAAGGAACTCGGGCTCCTGTGCGTGCGGGCGTGGAACGACTTCATCCTGGAGGAGTTCGCCGAGGCCCATTCGGGCCGGTTCATCCCGATGATGATCATCCCGCTGTGGGACCCGGGGGCCGCCGCCGCCGAGATCGAGCGGACCGCCGCGCGCGGCGCCAAGTCGATCGCCTTCTCGGAGAACCCCACCAAGCTCGGGCTGCCGTCGATCCACACCGACCACTGGGACCCGCTGTTCCGCGCCTGCGACGAGACCGGCCTCGTCATCTCGATGCACGTGGGGTCGTCCTCGAACCTGATCCGGACGTCCGACGACATGCCGACGCTCGCGTTCATGGCCTACTCCGCGGCGGCGAACCAGGCGGGCACGCTGCTGGACTGGCTGTTCAGCGGCAACTTCACCCGGTTCCCGAACCTGAGGATCGCGCTGTCGGAGGGCTCGATCGGCTGGATCCCGTACTTCCTGGAGCGGGCCGAGCAGGTCATCGACAAGCAGCGGTTCTGGGCGTCCCGCTTCGACATCAGCATGAACGCCGCCCACGACCGCGGCGAGGCGAAGGGCGAGGCGCGCTTCGACCTGGACACCGACATCCGCCGCCTGTTCAAGGACCACGTCTTCGGGACGTTCATCGAAGACCACGCGGGCCTGCGGCTGCTGGACGTCATCGGCGAGGACAACGTGATGCTGGAGTGCGACTACCCGCACTCGGACTCGACCTGGCCCGACACGGTGCAGATGGCCAACAAGTGGCTCGGCGACCTGCCCGAGGACGTCCAGTACAAGATCACCATGGGCAACGCCGCCCGGGTCTACGACTTCACCCCGGCCGACCCCGCCACCATCGGAGTCTGACGCCCTGCCCGTATCCGCGCCCTGCTTGTACCGCTCGCGCTGTGGCCGTCCCGCTCAAGGGGCGGCCACAGCCGTCTCAGCGGACGGTGATGGCGCGCTCGGGGCAGTTGCGCGCCGCGTCGCGCGCCTTCGCCTGGAGTTCGGGCGGCACCTCCTCGACGGTCACCGACCCGTGGCCCTGCTCGTCCAGGGAGAAGACCTCGGGGCAGATCTCCCAGCAGCGGGCGTGACCCTGGCACCGGTCCGGATCCACGGTGACCTGCATCTGGCGCTCTCCTTCTTCGGAAGTGGCGAGACGGCTCTAGAAAGTGGAGGACAGATCTAGAAAGTGGAGGACAGATCTAGAAAGTGGAGGACAGGGCCCACGGTCCTTCGGGGAAGGGCCGGCCGAGGAACTCCATGCTGTAGGCGATCCGGCCGGTCACGCTGCCGGGGGCCGCACGGCACAGTCCGAGCGCGGCCTCGGCCATGGCGCCGTCGTCCTCGACCGGGACGTTTTCGGGCGTGTGCGGCGAGACCACGGCGACGCCGGGCGTCATCACCAGGCCCGAGGTCCCGAGGGAGTTGACGCTCACCCCCGAGCCGTGCACCTCGGCGGCGAGGCCGGTCGTGAGCCGGTCGAGGGCGGCCTTGCACATGCCGTAGGGCACGCAGCCGTCGCTCGCCCAGTCGGGGTACGGCGGCCCCAGCGGATGGCGGCCCTGCTTCGAGGTGATGTTGAGGATCCAGCCGCGGCCGCGCTGCACCATGCCGGGGACCGCCAACTGGCACAGCCGGAACGGGGCGTGCACCATCATCTGGAACATCACCGCGTAGCGGCGCGCCGGGACGTCGAGGGCCGGGCCGTAGAAGTTCACGCCCGCGTTGTTCACGAGGGTGTCCACCGGGCCGAGCGCGTCCTCGGCGCGCGCCACGATCGTCTCGATGTCCTCCGGGGCGGTGAGATCGGCGCGGAGGGCCGCCGCCCGGCCGCCCTTCGCCCGGATGCGCTCCCTGACCTCGTCGAGCGACCCGGGCAGGGCGGAGGTGCCCGGTGCCGCCGTCCTCGCCACCAGGGCGACGGCGGCTCCTTCGGCCGCGAACCGCTCGGCGATGCGCTGCCCGATGCCCCGGCTCGCCCCGGTGACGATCACTACGCGGCCGTCCATCGATCCCACGATCACTCCCGAAGCGAGCCGTCGGGCCGGGCGGCGCCCGAGCCTGCGGCCACCCTAGCAAAGTGAACGCCTACTCTCTCGCGCGAAGACGCTATTGTTAGTGAATACCCGCTCTGTTAGCGTCGGCAGGACCGTGCTGCCCGGCCGGAAGGACGCAGCCATGCATGACATCGTGATCCGCGGCGGCGACGTGGTGGACGGGACGGGCGCGGCGCCCCGGCGGGCCGACGTCGCCGTCGACGGAGACCGTGTCACCGAGGTGGGGGAGGTCGGCGGCCGGGGCCGCCGCGAGATCGACGCCGCCGGCCGGTTCGTGACCCCCGGGTTCATCGACGTCCACACCCACCTCGACGCCCAGCTCTTCTGGGACCCCGCGGCGACCCCGTCCTGCCACCACGGTGTCACCACGGTCGTGATGGGCAACTGCGGCGTCACCTTCGCGCCCGTCCGTCCCGGCCGGGAGGGCTACCTGGCCGCGATGATGGAGTCGGTCGAGGACATCCCGGCCGGCTCGATCATGGCGGGCCTCGACTGGGGATGGGAGAGCTACGGCGACTACCTCAAGGCCCTCGGGCGGCGCGCCCTCGGCGTGAACGCGGGCGGCCTGGTCGGCCACTGCGCCCTGCGCTCCTACGTCATGGGGGAGCGTGCCCTCGACGAGTCGCCCGCCACGGACGAGGACGTCGCCGCCATGGCGGCCGTCGTCGCCGAGGCCGTCGACGCCGGCGCCCTCGGCTTCTCGACCTCGCGCACCTTCATGCACACGGTGCCCGACGGCCGTCCCGTGCCGGGCACGTACGCGTCGCCCGCCGAGCTGGCGGCCATCGCCGGCGCCATGGCCGAGCGGGGCAGGGGCACCTTCCAGGTCGTGCCCCGCATCGGTGAGCGGGACGGCGCCGAGCGGCGCAACTCCGTCGCCGAGATGGCGTGGATGGAGGAGGTGAGCCGCGCGTCGGGCCGTCCGCTCGCGTTCTCCATCATGCAGAGCGACCGCCGGCCGGGCCTCTGGTCCTGGGTGATGGACCGGGTGGCCGAGGCCCGGGGCCGCGGCGCCGACGTGCGCCCGATGACCGCGGTGCGGGGCAGCGCCATCGTCTACGGGCTGGCCGGCCGGATGCCCTACGACACCCTGCCGGGCTGGGCCGAGTTCACCGCCGGGACGTTCGAGGAGCGTCTGGCGGCGCTGTCCGACGCCTCCGTGCGGCGCCGCCTCATCGAGGAGGCCGAGCGCCCCGTCGAGGCGTCGGGTCCGCTGGCGCCGAAGGACCCGGCCAAGCTCTACCTCATGCCCCCGGGTTCGGCCGACTACGACGTGCGCCCGGACAACAGCCTGGCCGCCGAGGCCGCCCGGCGCGGCACCGGTCCCGCCGCCGCGTTCCTCGACTACGCGGTCGAGACCCGCGGTCTCGGGCTCCTCTACTACCCGGTGCTCAACCAGGACCTCGACGCGGTGGCGCAGATGATCACCAACCCCGACGTCGTGGTGGGCGTAGCCGACGCCGGCGCCCACGTGGCCCTCACGATGGACGCGGGCAACTCCACCTACTTCCTGAAGCACTGGGTCCGCGACGAGGGGCTGCTCGACATCGGCGGGGCGGTCAGGAAGCTGACGCTGGAGGGCGCCGACCTGTTCGGGATCGCCGATCGCGGCGTCCTGGCGCCTGGGAACTTCGCCGACCTGAACGTCCTCGACCTGGACGGCCTCTACCTGCACACGCCGGAGATGGTGTCGGACTTCCCGCTCGGGGCGAACCGGTTCGTCCAGCGTGCCCGCGGCTACGCCTACACGATCGTCAACGGCCGGGTCCTCGTCGACCACGACGAGCTGACCGGTGAACTGCCCGGCCGGCTGGTCACCTCCGGCTGACGCGTTCCACGCCCTCGTCCGGTCGCGCCCTCGTCCGGTCGGCCACTCGTCCTCCGGTCTGCCCCTGCTTCTCGGGTCAGCCGCCGCGTGCCTCGACGAGCGCGCCGCGGTGCTCGTCGGAGAACGTCTGGAAGCTCAACGCGAAGAAGGTCGCCCACGAGATCGACCGCGCCGCGGACCGCTGCCGCGCCGAGGCCGTCGTGATCGCCGCCGAGGCCGAGCCCGCGCGCCGCGAGCGCGCCGGCGAGGCGGCCGGAACGTCGCTCCAGGTCCCGCCAGGTGAACGCGGTCTCGCTGCCGTCCGGCCCGAGGTGGCGGAGCACGACCCGGTCGGGCCGCCGCCCGGCGAGGTCCAGGATCCGGCGCGCGATGCTGATGTCGCCTGTGTCGGTAGCGCTCGTGCCGGTGTCGCTCGTGCTGGGGTCGCTTGTGCTGGGGTCCGCTGCCACGGCCGTCCCTTCAGGAGGCGGGGAGGACGTCGGCCGCCCACTCGTGCAGGATCGGGGCGAGCAGGGGCCAGCGGACGAACAGGCCGGGAGCCGTGCCCGCGGTGCGCGCCGCCTGCCTCTCGTGCCACTCCCCGTCGCCCCACGGCGGCTCGACGAGCCGGGCGTCCGGCAGCAGCTTCGCCAGGTGCTCGGAGGTCTCGCGCCGGTGGTGGACGTCGCTCGCGCCGCTGCGGAACACCAGCGCGGGAACGCCGAGGGAGCGGGCCTCCGCGTCCGGCAGGCCGGGCACCGGCTCGCCCTCGCGGGGGCAGTACGCGGCCATCCAGCACTCGAGCGTCGCGATGAACTCGTCCGGACTCATCTCCAGGAGGCGCTGCCGGTTGCCCGGATTCCGTTCGAGGACCTCGGCCCACTCCGGCAGGGCGGCGACGGCCTCCATGCCGCCCTCCCACGCCGCGCGGATCGACCCGCCGCAGTAGTGGTTCGCGATGCTCAGCAGCCCGAAGACGCCGCCGCTGATCCACCACACGGCGAGCGCCGCCGCGACCTCGCGGTGGCGGGCCGCGGCCAGCAGCGAGACCCGCGAACCGCCGGACCCGCCGGCGATCACCGCGGGCGCCATGCCGAGGTGCGCCAGCAGTCCCGCCAGGACGTCGGCCTGCATCGCCGACTCGGAGGCGCCGGTGAAGCACACGTCCGACTCGCCGGTGTTCGGGCGGTCCCAGATGAGCACCCGGTGGCCGCGCTCGGCGAGCGCGGACGCGAGTTCCCGCAGGCCCGGCGTGTCCCTGCCGTCCCGGCCGCCGGGCGTGAGCACCCACGGCCGGCCGCGCTCGCCGATCACCTCGTAGCCGACCGTGAGGCCGTTCACCGTCGCCGATGCCATGCGCCGAAGCTACTATGCGGAGCGACGAAAGAGAATACTCACTTAGTTACGGCTCATGAGGCCTCATGACGGCCGCCGTGGTGGCGCTGAACGTCCCCGCACCCGCCCGGCGGGCGGCTCGCCGGGTCAGGCGTTCCGGCCCGCGGGCTCGATGGTCGGGAAGAAGCCCTTCACGGTGCCCTCGCTGATCAGGGCCACCGCGCGGTCGCGGTCGAACTTGCCGCGGTGCCGGCTTTCGAGGGCGAGGATGAGCGCGATGCCCATCACCGCGCGCGCCGAGATGTCGGGGGACTCGAGCGGGAAGCCGTACCTGTCCTCGACCTCGCGCCACGCCTCCGCGAGGCGGTCCATGGCGACCGCGAAGTTCTCCCGGTAGAAGCGCCGGGCCACCTCGGGGTCGCCGAACAGCACCAGGCCGAGCAGCGGGAGTATCTCCACCAGCGTCGAGATGAGCTGCCGGTAGAGTCCGGCCATCGTGCTGACCTGGCGCTCGGGCGTCAGCGGCTCGTGCCGGTCGATGTCGGCGGTGGCGGCGACCAGTTCGTCCACGGCCTGCTTGAGCGGTTCGACGACGGCCTCGAAGAAGAGCTGGTCCTTGCTCTCGAAGTGGCGGTAGATCACGCCCTCGCTGATGCCGCTGTGCTCGGCGATCACCTTGATCGTGGTGCCGTTCATGTCGCCGGTCTCGGTGAACGCCCGCCGCGCGGCGGCCAGGATCGAGCTCTTGCGGGCCTCGGCGGTGAGACGCCGTCGCGGGCGCGGCGCGTCATCGGCGGGCTTGGCCGCCTGGGTGGCCGGCTCGCTCACTGGGCCTCCTCGCTTCCGTGCCGTATGCGTAGGTGAGTGTGCACATACTTTCATAATAGTTCGCGCCGCGCGGTGTACCCGCGAGGCGGGGCCGTGCGAGAATGTCACTCTCAGATTTGAGAGGCTGGCACTCGTGGACTTGGATCTCACCGACGAGCAGGAGGCCGTGCGCGCCGCCCTGCGCGAGTTCTTCCAGAAGGAGTCGCCGCCCGCGGTCGTGCGGGACGCGGAGCCGCTCGGCTTCGACGCGGCCCTCTGGCGCAAGGTGGTGGAGCTGGGCCTGGCCTCGATGGCCGTCCCCGAGGACAGGGGAGGAGGGGGCGCCGGTCTCGTCGAGCTGGCCGTCGCCGCCGAGGTCCTCGGACGGTCGCTCGCGCCCGTGCCGCTGATCGAGGCCGCGGTCGCGAACAACCTCCTCGCGTCGCTTCCGGGGGACGCCGTCCCGGAACCACTGGTATCGGCCGCGGTCACCGGCGAGCTGCTGGCGACGCCCGCGCTGCGCCCGGTCGAGGGGGACGCCGCCCGGCTGGTCCCGGCGGGCGCGGTGGCGGATCTGGTCGTCGCGCTCCAGGACGACCGGCTCGTCCTGGTGCGGACGGCGGGCGAGCCCGTCCCCGCCGTCCCCAACCTCGGCGCGATGCCCGTCGCCGACCGCCGCGTGGACCCGGCGGAGGCGATCGTGCTGGCGACCGGGCCGGCGGCCCTCGCCCTGCACCGCCGGGCGGTGCACCACTGGCAGTTGCTGACCGGGGCGGCACTGGTCGGGCTCGCCTCCGCGGCCCTCGACCTCGGCCGGGACTACGCGCTGGAACGCAGGGCCTTCGGCGTCCCCGTCGCGGGCTTCCAGACCGTCCAGCACCGCATGGCCGACAACGCGACCGCCATCGAGGGCGCCCGGCTGCTCGCCTACGAAGCGGCCTGGGCGCACGACGTCGACCTGGCGAAGGCCGGCACGCTGGCCACGATGTCGTTCCTGTTCGCCGGCGAGACCGCGTTCACGACGGCGTCCGACGCCCTGCACGTCCACGGCGGCTACGGCTACACCCTCGAATACGACATCCAGCTGTACTTCCGGCGCGCCAAGGCGTGGCCCCTGGTCGCCGGCGACCGCAGGGCCGCGTACGCCGAGCTGCCGCGCCGCCTCTACGACGAGACCGCCGCCACGGCGTGAAGGAGGCTCGACGATGGACTTCTGGGAGTCCGACCGGCTGGCCGCGCACCGGGACGCGGCGCGCGCCTGGGCCGATGCCAACGTGCGGCCGGAGTGGGTGGAGGAGCAGCAGGACGGCGGCTGCCACCAGACGATGGCGCTGCACGAGCTGCTCGCGCGCGACGGGATCCTCGCCGCCGGGTGGCCGCCCGAGTACGGCGGGAGCGATGTCGATCCCGGCTTCGCCCGCGCCGTCTTCGAGGAGATCGCCCGGCGGGACCTGCACGTCGACGGCTGGTCGACGACGTACATGGTGATGCACACGATCACGCACGTCGGGACCGAGGCGCAGAAGCGCCGGTACATCCCGGCCGCGCTGCGCGGCGAGCTGCTGGTCGCGCTCGGGTACAGCGAGCCCGACTCCGGCTCGGACGTCGCGGCGGCCAAGACGACCGCCGTCCGGGACGGCGACGCGTGGGTCCTCAACGGCCAGAAGATGTTCACGAGCACGGCGCAGGTGTGCAGCCACGTCTTCGTCCTCGCCCGGACGAACCCGGAGGCCCCGAAGCACCGGGGGCTGTCGATGTTCCTCGTCCCGACGGACGCCGCCGGATACGAGCGCCGGCCGATCCGCACGCTCGGCGGCCAGGTCACCAACGCGACGTTCTATACCGGCGTGCGCGTCCCCGGCTCGGCCCTCGTCGGCGAGGCCGACGCGGGCTGGAGCGTCATGAGGGTGGCGCTGACCTACGAGCGGGGCGTCGGCGGCCCCGGGACGATCGAGAAGCCCGCTATGGCCGCGAACCTCGCCGCCTGGGCGCGCGAGGCCCGCCGCCCGGACGGCACATCCGTCCTGGACGATCCGCTCGTCGCCGAACGGATCGGCAGGATCGCCGTGGACAAGGAGGTCACGAGGCTCCTCGGCCACTGGGTGGAGTGGGACGCCGCCAAGGGCGGGGTGCCGGGCATCCAGGGCACGATGCGGAAGCTCTTCTTCACCGAGGCCGCCCAGCGGCACTACAGTGACGCCCTCGACATCCTCGGCGCCGCGGGGATCCTGGCGCCGGGCGCGCCCGGCGCTCCCGCCGGAGGCAAGTTCGAGTACGACTTCCGGGCCGCCGTCGTCAGCACGATCTACGGCGGGGCCAGCGAGATCCTCCGGGACGTCATCGCCGAGCGCCACCTCGGCCTGCCCCGGAACAGGCCCCGCCGCTGACGCGGCCCGAACGCGGGCCGGCGGCCCCCGATGCCCGCCGGCCCGCGCGCCGCCCGCGCCCTCTCACGTCACTTGAGCATGGACCCCGCGTCGACGGGGAGGGTCACGCCGGTGATGTAGCGGGCCTCGTCCGACACGAGGAAGAGCACGGCGTTCGCGATGTCCTCCGGCTCCACCCACGGGACCGGCAGCGTGTTCATCATCTTGGAGATCGGCGCGATGTCGTCCTGCGTCGGGTTCTCGAGGTCGGGCCGGAACATGCGGTAGGTCAGGTCGTTCATCATCATCGGGGTGTTCACCTGGGTGGGGTGGACGGAGTTGACCCGGATGCCGTGTTCCGCCAGCTCCACGGCCAGGGTGCGCATGAGCCCGACCATGCCGTGCTTGCCGGAGACGTAGTTGCCCACGAACGGATGGGCCTTCAGCCCGCCCACGGAGCTGGTCAGCACGACCGCTCCGCCCCGGCCGCCCTCGATGATGTGCGGAACGGACGCCTTGGTGGTGAGCCAGGCCCCGGTCAGGTTGACGTCGATCGAGTCGCGCCACAGCTTCTCGTCCATCTCCTGGATCGGGGCGCCGTCGGCCGCGAGACCGGCGTTGGCCACGACGATGTCCAGCCGGCCCAGCTGGGTCACCCCGTCGTCGACGACGGCCTTCATCGAGCCGAAGTCGCGCACGTCGGCCTGGGCGGCGACGATCCGCCGGCCCAGGGCCTTCACCTGCGCCACCGTCTCGTCGAGGTCCTCCGGGGTGGACATCGCGATGGGCACCGTGTCGATCTGCTTGCAGATGTCGATCGCGATGATGTCCGCGCCCTCCTGGGCCATGCGGACGCAGTGGCTGCGGCCTTGGCCGCGCGCCGCACCGGTGATGAAGGCCACCTTGCCTTCGAGCCTTCCAGCCATCGTTACCTCGTTTCGGGTGAGGAGGAGCCGGCGTCGACGGGGCGTGCGGCGCCGGCGGCGGAGCAGTTCGGGACGAGCGGGTTCAGGAGTCCTCCAGGACGTCCGCGCCGCCGGCCGCCTGCGCTGCCGCCGCGCGGACGGCCTTGAGGATCCCCTGGTATCCGGTGCAGCGGCAGAGGTTCCCGGCCAGGCCCTTGCGGATCTGCTCGTCGGTGGGGTCGGGGTTGTCGCGCAGGAACGCGGTGACCGAGACGACGAAACCGGGGGTGCAGAAGCCGCACTGCAGCCCGTGGTGGTCGCGGAACGCGGACTGCACCGGCGACAGCTCGCCGCCGGGCGCGGCGATGCCCTCGACGGTGGTGATCTCCGTGCCGTCGGCCTGGACGGCGAAGACGAGGCAGGCGCGGACGGCCTCGCCGTCCACGAGGATCGTGCACGCCCCGCAGACGCCGTGCTCGCAGCCGAGGTGCGTGCCGGTGAGCCCGCATCGCTCGCGCAGGAAGTCGGCGAGGGTGAGCCGGGGTGGCACGGCCGCGCGCCGCGTCGTGCCGTTGACCCGCATCTGGACGTCGACGTCAGGCATTGCTCGCCTCCTGGAGGGCCCGTCGCCAGGCGCGCGCCACGATGACGGCCCCGACCTGTCTGCGGTAGTCGGCGGATGCGTGCAGGTCGGCGGGGACGGACTCCAGCGCCGACACGGCGGCGTGCCCGACGTCCTCGGCGGTGACGCCGTCCGCCGCGGAGCCGGTCAGCGCCTCCTCCGCCGCGGTGGCGCGCAGGGCCGTCGAGCCGAGACCGAACAGGCCGATGCCGCACCGGCTGATCCGCGCGTCGCCGTCCAGTTCGACGGCGACGGCGGCGCCCGCGATGGCGAAGTCGCCGGACCGGCGGGCGAACTCCTCGACCGCGAACCCGCACCGGCCGCGCCACACCGGGAAGGCGACCCCGGTCAGCAGCTCGTCGGCGGCGAGGTCGGTGGTCCACAGGTCGGTGAAGAACCGGTCGGCGGGGACGGTCCGGGTGCCGCGCGGGGACCGCGCCTCGATCCGCGCGCCGAGCGCCAGCGCCACCGCCGGGTACTCGGCGGCGGCGTCGGCGTGCGCCAGCGAACCGCCGATGGTGCCGCGGTTGCGGATCTGGAAGTGCCCGATCAGCGGGGTGGCGCGGGCCAGCAGCGGGACGTCCAGGGCGACGTCGGCGGACCGCTCGATCGCCGCCTGGGTGGTGCCCGCGCCGATCCAGAGGTCGTCGCCGCGCCGCTCGACGCCGCTCAGCCCGGCCACCCGCCCGAGGTCGACGAGGTGTTCGAAGGCCGCGAGCCGCAGGGCCAGCATGGGGACGAGGCTCTGCCCGCCGGCGATGGCCTTGGCCTCCTCGCCGAGGTCGGCGAGCAGGGAGACGGCTTCGGCGACGCCGGCCGGAGCGTGGTAGGCGAACGGCGCCGGCTTCATGCGTCCTCTCCCCGCACAAGCGAGACGATCCGCTCCGGTGTCAGCGGCAGGCGGGTGATCCGCGCGCCGAACGGCGCGAGGGCGTCGGCGACCGCGTTGACCACCGCGGGCGGTGCCCCGATCGCGCCGCCCTCGCCGACGCCCTTATAGCCGCCGGGCCCCGGGGCGGGCGTCTCGATGTGGCCGTACTCGATGTCCGGCACCTCGGCGGAGGTGGGGAGCAGGTAGTCCATGAAGGTCGTGGTGACGGGGTTGCCGTCGTCGTCGTGGGCGAGGTGCTCGTAGAGGACGCCGCCCATCCCCTGGACGGCGCCGCCCGCGATCTGCCCCTCCACCACGCTGGGGTTGATCATCGGGCCGCAGTCCTCGCTGACGATGTGCCGGAGCAGCGTCACCCGGCCCGTCGCGACGTCGACCTCGCAGGTGCACAGGTGCGTCGCGTTGACCCAGATGATCGGGCTCTCCGGCCGGTACCGGCCGCTGGCCTCCAGCCCCGCCGGCACCCCGGGCGGCAGCTCCCCGGGCTGGAAGTAGGCGAGGTGCGCGATCTCGGCGAGCGGCAGGCCGGACCCGGGGACGCCGCGGACCGCGGCCCGCCCGCCGGCCAGCTCGATGTCCTCCGCGGCGGCCTCCAGCCGGTGCGCGGCGATCGCCGTGATCCGTTCGCGGAGCACCGACGCGGTCTCGGCGACGGCCCCCGCGATCATCGACCCCGACCGGCTGCCGCCGGTGCCGCCGCCGAACGGGGTGACCGCCGTGTCGCCCTGGACGGTGCCGACATCGGCGATGTCCACGCCGAGCGCGTCGGCGGTGAGCTGCACGGCGGCGGTCTCCAGGCTGTTGCCCGCCGACCCGCCCGAGACGTACACGTTGACCTTGCCGGACGGCTCGATCCTGATCGTGGCGCCCTCGGTGCTGTGCAGCGTCACCATGGCCGTGGTGGGCTCGACGTAGGTGCACGTGCCGACCCCCAGGTAGCGGCCCTCCGCGCGGGCCCGCTCCTGCTCCTTCCGGAAGGCCTCGTAGTCGAGCATCTCCAGTGCCTGCTCGAACGTCTCCAGCGGCGTGATGTCGCTGTAGGGCATGCCGTTGGGGTTGAAGTACGGCATCTCGTCCCGCCGGAGCAGGTTGCGGCGGCGCAGGTCGGCGGGATCCATGCCGAGCCGGCGGGCCGCCTCGTCCAGCAGCACCTCCCGCGCGAGCGACTCGTACTGCCACGGACCGCGGTAGGCGTTGCGCCCGGAGGTGTTGGAGAACACGCAGGCCGTGGACCAGGTGGCCCGCGGGACCCGGTACGGGCCGGGGAAGAACATCCCGACGGCCGCGGCGTTCCCGACCGGCCACGGCACCGGGTAGGCGCCCACGTCCTCGGTGTAGTCGATCGCGGCGGCCAGGATCGTGCCCGCGGAGTCCAGGGCGATCCGGGCGTCGGCGTGCGCGTGGCGCGCCTGCCCCGCCGACATCAGGTTCTCCCGGCGGTCCTCGATCCACTTCAGCGCGCCGGGCACCTTCCGCGCCGCGAGCATGACGCACATGTCCTCGCGCTGCGGCACGACCTTCTGCCCGAAACCGCCGCCGGTGTCGCGCATCACGACCCGCACCCGGTGCTCGGGCAGCCCGAGCAGCCGGGAGCAGAACAGCCGCACCTCGTGCGGCGACTGGGTCCCCGTCCAGATCGACATCTCGCCGGTGGACGCCGACCATTCCGCCACGATGCCGCGCGTCTCCATCGGCACCGGCACGTAGGCCTGCTGGTAGATCGTCTCCCGCACCACCAGCGCCGCCTCGTCGAAGACGGGGGCGAGCTCCTCGAAGGGGGGACCGGCCAGCTCGCCGGCGAGGTTGCCCGGGTACCCGGCGTGCACCAGCTCGTCGGAGTCGCGGGCGTCGACGTAGTCGGCGACCGGCGGCAGCGGTTCGTAGTCGACGGCGACCAGTTCGGCCGCGTCCTCGGCGAGGTACCGGTCGGCGGCCACCACCAGCGCCACGGGGTCCCCGACGAACCGGACCTCGCCCTCGGCGAGCGGCGGCCGGGGGGTGTCGGGGACGTCGCGGCCGACCAGCGTGTACCACTGCTCGTGCACGCCGGGGTTGAGGTCCTCGGCGAGGAACACCGCGTGGACGCCGTCGAGGGCCAGCGCCTCCGACGCGTCGACGCCGGTGATCAGGGCCCGGGCCATCGGGCTGCGGACGAAGCACGCGTGCAGCATGCCGGGCCGCACCACGTCGTCCACGAAGGTGCCGTGGCCGGTCAGCAGGCGCGGGTCCTCGACGCGGGGCACCCGCGTCCCGGCGTAGCGGGCGGCGGCGGGCGCGGCGCTCATCCGCGGCCCCCGTCCGGCGGGCGCACCGGCCCGGGTGGGGCGGCCGGATCGACGTCGCTCACGATGGGCCTCCTTGCGGGGGTCGCGGAGGGGCGAGGGGTGGATGAGCATGCCGTGATGCGTTTGCGAGAATGATATTATCGCAAATTAGAACATGCCTCTACCCTTGGCCGGACGCTCAGCCGAGCGTCGCGAGGATGTGCGGGAGATCGGTGGTCGTGCGGATGCCCGGAGGCGCGGCGCAGACGAACGGCACCGCGTTGACGGCCCGGTTGGCGGTGTAGGCGGGCGACACGGCGGCCATCCGCTCCAGCGGCACGGGGAAGCGGAGGTCGACGTCGAGCGGGGCGTCGCCGTCCACCCTGACGTGCCAGCCGGTGGCGCGGACGTCCCAGGCCGGGTCGAGGTCGTCGGTGCAGTACCACGCGGCCCGGAAGCGCAGCACCGGCCGGCCGCCGCGCATCCCGGACACCGTCAGCCGCTGAGCCGCGACGGTGCCCGCCTCCAGGACCCCGGCGGCGATCTCGACCCGGCGGCGGGCGGTCGCCACCTCCCCGCCGGCCTCGACGGAGTCGAGCGGCATCCCGAGCGCGTCGGCCACGAGCCGCAGGGACGGGCCGAAGCTCGTGCGCCCGCGCGAGAGCCTGCCCTCGTCGAACGCCGACGGCGGCCTCCCGAAACCCATCACGTCGAAGAGGAGGCCGGGCGAGTCCCGCCGGGACAGGTCGGCGGACTCCTCGATCGTGAGGCCGTCGAGCCGCCGCTGGATCGAGGTCAGCACCAGCGGAAGGGCCTCCGAGACGAACCCCGGGCTGCTGCCGGTGCTGTGGATCGAGGTGCCGCCGCGCTCGCACGCCCGCTCGACGCGCGCGCGGAGCGCGGGGTCGAGGCTGCTCGGATGGTGGAACTCGCCCCTGGTCGTGACGATGTTCGCGCCCGACTCCAGCAGCCGGCAGACCTCGCCGACGTCGCAGGCGCGCGGCATGTAGAGGACGCAGTCGGCGCCGAGCGCTTCGATCTCGCCGATGTCGCGGGTGGCGGTGACGCCGGTCGGCCCGAGCCCGCACAGCTCGCCCGCGTCCCGCCCGGCCTTGGCGGCCGTGTGGACGCGGACGCCGGCCAGGTCCAGCCGGGGATGTTCGATGACGGCGCGCAGCGCGCGGGCGCCGATGTTCCCGGTCGCCCACTGGACGACCCGGTACCGCGCCTCGGCGCCGGTCATTTGCACCTCGCTCTCTGAGATTGAGAATGCTAATTTCGCTCTAGGAGATGGTCAATACCGCTGGAGGTGCGCGATGCGGCTCGGGTTCGTCGGGGCCGGACGTATGGGACGTCCGATGGTGCGGCGCCTCATCGAGGCGGGCCACGAGGTCCGCGTGCTCGGCAGGACGGCCGAGGCCCGCCGGGCGCTCGCGGACGAGGGCGCCCATCCCGTCGCCGGCCTCGCGGACGCCGGTGCGGGGGCCGACGCCGTCCTGGTGTGCGTCTTCACCGACGAACAGGTCCGGGACGTGTGCCTCGGGGACGCGCTGCTCGCCGGGATGCCGAGCGGGTCGGCGCTCGTCGTCCACACCACCGCGAGCCCCCGGACGATCGAGGCCGTCGCCGCCCGCGCCGCCCGGCACGGCGTCGACGTGATCGACGCCCCGGTCAGCGGCGGGCCGCACGATGTCGCGGCGGGCCGGATCACCCTCTTCGTGGGAGGCCCGGACGAGGCCGTCGCCCAGGTCCGGCCGGCTCTTTCCGCCTACGGCGACCCCGTGCTGCACGTCGGCCCGGCAGGCGGGGGCGTGCGCGTGAAGCTCGTCAACAACGCCCTCTTCGCGGCCCAGATCGGACTGTTCGCCGAGGCGGTCCGGCTCGGCGGCCGGCTGGGTGTGGACGAGGCCGTCCTGCTCGGCGCGCTCACGTCCGGGAGCGCCGCGAGCCGCGCGCTGACCGGCGTCGCCGCGCGCGGCTCGGTCGCGGCGTTCGCCGAGGCGGCGGGCGGCTTCCTCGGCAAGGACGTGGAGGTCGTCCGGAAGGCGGCGGCGGAGGCCGGCTGCGATCTCGGCGCCCTGGACGCCGCGCTCACCACCCTGGCCGCGGCGTCCGCCCGCTAACGGCGGCCGCGGTTCATCGCCCGCTCCGCGGCCTCCCAGTGCTCGTCGGACACCCACAGGTCCGCGAACGCGAGCGCGGCCTCCGCGGGAGCGAGGGCGCCCGCCATGACCCGCTTGGTCTCGCGCGCGGACGGCGTGGCCAGCGACGCCGCCAGCGAGCGCCACCGCTCCTCGAACGAGGGCCGCGGGACGACCAGGTCCACGAGCCCGGCCCGCTCGGCCTCGGCCGCGTCCAGCACCGCGCCGGTGCCCGCGAGCAGCAGCGCCCTGCTCCGGCCGACCAGGGCGGCGAGCCGCTCCGCGCCGCCCCAGGCGGGCATGATCGCGAGCTTGGACTGGGTGAACCCGATCTTGATGTCGGCGGCCGCGACGCGGACGTCCGCGGCCAGCGCGACCTCCGCGCCGCCGCCGAGGGCGTGGCCGTTCAGCGCCGCGATCACCGGGGCGGGGAAGGACGCGATCCGGTCGCAGATCCGCCGCATCCGCATGGCCATGGCGGACGCCTCCTCGCGGGTCCGGATCGCGGCCAGCTCCTTCAGGTCGCCGCCCGAGACGAACGCCCGGTCGCCCGCGCCCCTGATGACCAGCGCGCCGGTGCCCGCCGCCGCGTCGAGGGCCTTCGCGAGCTGGCCCATGGTGGCCGGCGCGATCGCGTTGCGGGACTCCGGCCGGTCGATCGTGATGACCGCCAGATTCCCGTCCACTTCGAGGTCCACCATGGGGCGTTCTCCTGTTCTCGGTGTCGTGCGATCAGTCCTCGTAGACGACGGTCACGTGGGGGCTCGCCGGCTCGCCCTGGCAGGTGAGCACCCATCCTTCGGCGACCTCGTCGTCCTCCAGGGCGTTGTTGACCCGCATCCCGGCCTTGCCATCGGTCACCTGCGCGATGCAGGTGGCGCAGTTCCCCGCCTCGCAGGAGAAGGGAGGGCTGAGCCCCGCGCGGCGCGCGCTCTGCAGGAACGTCTCGCCGGAGTGCTGCGGGACCGTGTGCTTCTTGCCGGAGAGGACGATGGTGATCGTGCCCTCCCGCTCGCTCTCGGCGGGGGCCCCGGCCGTCTCCGCGGTCGTCTCCGCCGCCGGGGTGAAGCGCTCGATGAGGATCCGCCCGGGGGCGATCCCGTGGGAGAGAAGGGCGCGTTCCGTCAGTTCCATGTAGGGCTCGGGGCCGCAGATATAGAAGTCGGCGTCCCGGTCGTCCCCCGCGAACTCGCGCACGACGTCCGGGGTGACGAATCCGTCGTCGGCGTCCAGGTGGTGGCGTATCGCGAAGCGGGACGGGTGCCGCCGCGCCAGCCCGGCCAGCGCGTCCGCGAAGATGACCGACCCGGCGTCGCGGTCGGCGGCCAGGATCCGGACCCGGCGGTCGGTGGTGGCCAGCGCGCTCTTGGCGAGCGACATCACCGGGGTGATACCGCTGCCGCCGCAGAAGGCCACCAGCGGCGCCGCGGTCTCGCGGAGGCAGAAGACACCCGCCGGGCGGGTGACCTCGACGAGGTCGCCCGGGGCCAGGTGGTCGTGCATCCAGTTGGAGACCAGGCCGCCGGGGACCCGCTTCACCGTCGTCATCAGCTCGCCGTCGGTGTCGGGCGAGCTCGACATCGAGTAGCTGCGCAGCGTCCCGCAGGCGCGCAGCGTCAGGAACTGGCCGGCCCGGTACGGGAACGGGGCGTCCAGGACGTACGTGAGCGCGTCGGCGGTCTCCCGGACGATCCGCGTGACCCGGACCGGATGGAAGCCGTGATCTCGCACCATGGGATGGAATTTACCCTCTCACTTTGAGAGATTACAATTCTCACCTGGAGAAGTGGAGGCTCTCGCCATGCGTACGATCCCCTCTGACCTGGTCGGGCGCTACGAGGAGGCGGGCTGGTGGACCGGGGAGACGATCGGGGACCTGCTGGCCGCGGGCCTCGCCGCCGCCCCCGGCGCCGCGTTCCGCGTGCACTCGGCCGTCCGGCCGTGGAGCGGGACCTTCGCCGACGTCGAACTGGTCGCGCGCCGGCTGGCGGGCGGGCTGCGCGAGCGCGGCGTGGGCCCCGGTGACGTGGTCGCCTTCCAGCTCCCGAACTGGATGGAGGCCGCCGCCGTGTTCTGGGCGTCGGCGTTCCTCGGCGCGGCGGTCGTCCCGATCGTCCACTTCTACGGGCGCAAGGAGGTCGGCTACATCCTGGAGTCGGTCGAGCCGCGCGTCTTCGTGGCGGCCGAGCGGTTCGGGCGCGCGCGGTTCCAGGCGGACCTGTGCGCGGACGTCCCGATCGTCGGGGTGGTGGGCCGCGACTTCGACGAGCTGCTCGCGGCCGACCCGCTGCCCGACCCCGTGCCCGGCCTGTCCCGGAGCGGCACCGACCCGGCGGCGCCCGCGCTGATCGCGTTCACCTCGGGGACGACGCGCGACCCCAAGGGCGTCGTCCACGGCCATCAGACCCTCGGGTTCGAGACGCGCCAGCTCGCCGGGCTGTACCCGCCCGACCGCGGCCGCCAGCTCACGTCCGCGCCGGTCGGCCACTTCATCGGGATGGTGAACGCCTTCCTCATCCCCGTCCTCGACGGCACGTCCGTGAACCTCGCGGACGTGTGGGACCCGGCGCAGGCGCTGGCGCTGATGAAGCGGGACGGGCTCACGGTCGGCGGCGGCGCGGCCTACTACATGACGAGCCTCCTGGACCATCCCGACTTCACCGCCGGCCATCTCGAGCACATCAGGTACGCCGGGCTCGGCGGAGCGGCGGTCCCGGCGGCCGTCACGACGCGGCTGGCGCGGCTCGGCATCACCGTGTTCCGCTCCTACGGCAGCACCGAGCATCCGTCGACCACCGGCTCGCGCTACACCGCGCCCGAGGGCAAGCGGCTCTACACCGACGGCGACGTCCTGCCCGGCGTGGAGATCCGCCTGGCGGGCGACGGGGAGATCCTCAGCCGGGGGCCGGACCTGTGCCTCGGCTACACCGATCCGGCGCTGACCGAGGCCGCCTTCGACGAGGACGGCTGGTACCGCACGGGCGACATCGGGGCGATCGACGGGGACGGCTACCTCACGATCACCGACCGGAAGTCGGACATCATCATCCGCGGGGGAGAGAACATCAGCGCCCTGGAGGTGGAGGACACGCTCCTCGGCATGCCGGGCCTCGCCGAGGTCGCGGTGGTCGCGGCCCCGGACGAGCGGCTCGGCGAGCACGCGGCGGCCGTCCTGCGGCTGCGGCCGGGGAGCCCCGCCCCCGCCCTCGGCGAGATGCGCGCCCATCTCGAACGCGCCGGGCTGGCCAGGCAGAAGTGGCCGGAGGAACTGCACGTCGTCGACGACTTCCCGCGCACCGCCAGCGGCAAGGTCCGCAAGTTCGCGCTCCGTCGGGATATTGCCATAGGTGATATGCGAGAATAAGCTTCTCGCAACAAGCAAGGGAGGATCTCATGCCATCGCGCGTGCTGCCCTATCCGCTGTTCGACGCGGACAACCATCTGTACGAGACCGAGGAGGCGCTGACCAGGCACCTGCCGAAGCAGTACGCGGGCGCGATCCAGTACGTGCAGGTCCGGGGCCGCACGAAGATCGCCATCCGCGGCGTGATCAGCGACTACATCCCGAACCCGACGTTCGAGGTGGTCGCCCGCCCGGGCGCGATGGAGGAGTACTTCCGGGTCGGCAACCCCGAGGGCAAGAGCCGCCGGGAGATCTTCGGCGAGCCGATGCGCTCGATCCCCGCCTTCCGCGAGCCGGGCCCGCGCCTGGAGCTGATGGACGACCTCGGCATCCAGCGCACCCTGATGTTCCCGACGCTGGCCAGCCTCATCGAGGAGCGCATGCGGGACGACCCCGACCTGATCCACGTGGTCGTCCACTCCCTCAACCAGTGGCTGCACGAGGAATGGTCGTTCAACTACAAGGACCGCATCTTCACCACCCCGGTCATCAGCCTCCCGGTCGTCGAGAAGGCGATCGCCGAGCTCGACTGGTGCCTGGAGCGCGGCGCGAAGACCGTCCTGGTCCGTCCCGCGCCGGTGCCGGGGTACCGGGGCCCGCGCTCGTTCGCGCTGCCCGAGTTCGACCCGTTCTGGAAGCGGGTCGTCGACGAGGGCGTCGTGATCGGGATGCACTCCTCCGACAGCGGCTACAGCCGGTACAGCAACGACTGGGAGGGCCGCGGCTCGGAGATGCTGCCGTTCCAGACCAACGCCTTCCGGATGCTGAGCCAGTGGCGGCCGGTCACGGACGCGGTGGGGTCGATGGCCGCGCACGGCCTGCTCACCCGGTTCCCCGACCTGAAGATCGCCGTCATCGAGAACGGCTCGTCCTGGGTGGAGCCGCTGCTCACCGACCTGGCCGACGTGTACAAGAAGGCCCCGGAGGCGTTCGGCGAGGACCCCGTCGAGGCGGTCAAGCGCACCGTCCACGTCAGCCCCTTCTGGGAGGAGGACATGGCCGACCTCGCCGGCCTCATCGGAGTCGAGCGGGTGCTGTTCGGCTCGGACTATCCGCACCCCGAGGGCCTGGCCGACCCGGTCTCCTACGTCGACGCGCTCGGCCGGCTCAGCGAGGCCGACCAGGCCAAGATCATGGGCGGCAACCTCGCCCGGCTGATGTCGGTCTGAGCCGGGTGCCGGCGTGAATCGGGCTTCGGCATGAGCTGGGAGAGCATCCCGCGGATGGTGCTGAGCGCGGCCGGCCGCTTCGGCGACGCCGAGGTACGTCGAGTTCCTCGGCGAGCTTCCGATGAACGAGACGGGCAAGATCATGAAGGACCGGCTGCCGCGATGAACGACCCCGCCCAGGCTTCCCCGCAGACCTCCGCCCAGACCTCCGCCCAGACCTTTCCGCAGATTGCCCAGACCTCGTCCGGCATCCCGCTCAAGCCGGTCTACGGACCGGCGGACCGGCGCGCCGAGCCGCCGGACCCGGGCCGCTTCCCCTTCACGCGCGGCAACTACCCGTCGGGGTACCGGGGGCGGCTCTGGACGTTCCGGCAGTACTCCGGGTTCGGCACCGCCGAGGAGTCCAACCGCCGGTACCGCTACCTGCTGGAGCAGGGCGGCACCGGCCTCTCGGTCGCGCTCGACCTGCCGACCCAGTGCGGCTACGACTCCGACGACCCGGAGGTGGCCGACGAGGTCGGCCGGGTCGGCGTCGCGGTCGACACCCTCGCCGACGCCGGGATCCTGTTCGACGGCATCCCGCTCGACAGGATCAGCACGAGCTTCACGATCAACGGCACGGCCGCGATCCTGCTGGCCTTCTACGTGGCCGCCGCCGAGCGCAAGGGCGTGCCGAGGGCGAAGCTCACCGGGACGATCCAGAACGACATCCTGAAGGAGTACGCGTCGCGGGGCACGTGGATCTGGCCGCCCGAGCCGTCGCTGCGCCTGATCGCCGACACCATCGAGTTCTGCGCGGACGAGGCGCCGAAGTTCAACGCGATCTCGGTGGCCGGCGCGCACTTCCGCGACGCGGGCGCCAACGCCGTCCAGGAGATGGCCTTCACCCTCGCCGACGGGGTGACCTACTGCGACACAGTGCTGGCCCGCGGGCGCATGACCATCGACCGGTTCGCCCCGCAGATCTCCTTCTTCTTCTACACGCACGGCGACTTCTTCGAGGAGATCGCCAAGTACCGGGCGGGACGGCGGCGCTGGGCCGCGCTCGTCCGGGAGCGGTACGGGGCGTCCACGGACAAGGCGTCGATGTTCCGGTTCGGCTGCGTCGCGGGCGGCGCGTCCCTGTACGCGCCGCAGGCGCACAACAACATCGTCCGGGTCGCCTACGAGGCGATGGCGTCCGCGCTGGGCGGCGTCCAGTCGATGTTCACCGCCGCGTGGGACGAGCCGTTCGCGCTGCCCAGCGAGGAGTCGGCGACGCTCGCGCTCCGTACCCAGCAGATCCTCGCGCACGAGACCGGCATCGCCCGCGTCGCGGACCCGCTCGGCGGGTCCTACTTCGTCGAGGCCCTCACCGACGAGACGGAGGCCCGCATCACCGAGATCATGGACGACCTCGACCGGCACGGCGGCATGGTCCGCGCGATCGAGGACGGTTACCTGCAGGGCCTCATCGCGGACGAGGCGTACCGGCTCCACCAGGACGTCGAGGCGGGCACGCGTCCGGTCGTCGGCCTCAACCGCTTCACCTCGGACGAGCCGCCGCCCGAACTCCAGACCTACGAACTGGACGCCGAGGGCCGCGACCGGCAGCTGAAAAGGCTCGCCAGTGTCAAGGCCGACCGCGACGCGGCGGACGTGCGCGCGCGCCTCGCCGACCTGTCCAGGGCCGCGGAGGGCTCCGGCAACCTCATGCCCTTCCTCGTCGACTGCGCCGGCGCCTACTGCACGGTCGGCGAGATGGTCGCCGCGCTGAAGGCGGTCTGGGGCGAGTTCCAGCAACCGGTGGTGTTCTGATGCCCGCCGCGCCCTACGAGGGGGGACGACCATCCACGCCTCCGGGAGCGCCTCCGGCACCCGCTCGGATACTGATCGCCAAACCCGGCCTGGACGGCCACGACCGCGGCGCCAAGATCGTCGCCCGGACGCTCCGCGACGCGGGCTTCGAGGTCGTCTTCACCGGCATCCGCCAGCGCGTCGACGACATCGTGGCGATCGCCCTGCAGGAGGACGTGGCCCTCGTCGGCCTCAGCATCCTGTCCGGCGCGCATCTCGCGCTGACGGCCCGGACGGTCGAGGCGCTCCGGGCCGCCGACGCCGCTGACATCACCGTGGTCGTCGGCGGGACGATCCCGGCGGCCGACGTGCCCCGGCTCAAGGCGGCGGGCGCCGCGGCCGTCTTCCCGACGGGCACGCCGCTGGACGTCCTCGTGGCCGAGGTGCGCGCCCTGACCGGAGCGGGGAACCAGGAGGCATCGTGCGGATCGGTGTGATGATCGGGCCGGAGCGCGGCGATTCCGCGCGGAAGGTCACCCGGATGATCGAGGACGTGGGGTGGGCCGAGGACGCGGGCCTCGACACCGCGTGGATACCCCAGATACCGAGCGATTTCGACGCGTTGACCGCCGTGGCGCTCATGGGCGCGCGGACCTCCCGGATCGAGCTCGGCACCGCCGTCGTCCCGGTCCAGGCGCAGCACCCGATCGCGCTCGCCCGCCAGGCGCTGTCCGTGCAGGCGGCCTCCGGGGGACGGCTGACGCTCGGCGTCGGGCCGTCCCACCACTGGATCGTCCGGGACATGCTCGGCCTGCCCTACGACCGGCCGGCCGCCTTCACCCGCGACTACCTGGACGTCCTGGACGCCGCGCTGCGCGGCCCCGGCCCGGTCGACGTCGAGAACGAGACCTTCACCGTGCACAACCCGCTCGATCTCGCCGCCGCCGGACGCCTGCCGGTCCTGGTCGCGGCGCTCGGCCCGGTGATGCTGGCCCTCGCGGGGGAGCGGGCGGACGGCACCGTGCTCTGGATGGCGGACGAGCGCGCCGTCGCCGACCATGTCGTCCCGCGCATCACGAAGGCGGCCGCGGAGGCCGGACGCCCCGCGCCCCGGGTCGTCGCGGGCATCCCCGTCTGCCTGTGCAGGCCCACGGAGGTCGACGCCGCGCGCGAGCGGGCCAACCGGATCCTCGGAGAGGCGGAGACCTCCCCGAACTACCAGCGGCTGCTCGACCGCGGCGACGCCCGCGACGTCGGGGACCTGTGCGCGGCCGGCGACGAGGCGGCCATCGCCGCGCGGTTCCGGCGGTTCGCCGACGCGGGCGTCACCGACCTCTCCGTGCGGCTGCTCCCCATCGGCCAGGGCCGGGACGAACTCGTCGCCTCCAAGCACCGGACCCGCGACATGATCGCCGCCCTCGCGGCGGAGATGCGATGACGGGCGGGCCGCTCGCCGGCGTCCGGGTCCTGGAGGTCGGCCACATCCTGGCCGGCCCCTACGCCACGATGATGCTCGCCGACCTCGGCGCCGAGGTCACGAAGATCGAACCGCCGGGCGGCGACCTCTCCCGGCAGGTGAGCGACGCCTATTTCGCGAGCCTCAACCGGGGCAAGCGCAGCGTCCGCCTGGACCTGTCCACCGAGGAGGGCCAGAGCCGCCTGCACGAGATGGCCGCCGACGCGGACGCCCTCCTGGTCAACCTGAAGCCGTCCGCCATCCGCCGGTTCGGGCTCACCTACGACGTCCTCCGCCGGTGGAACGAGCGGATCGTCTGCGTCGCGCTCACCGGGTACGGCCTCTCCGCGCCCGACGAGCCCGCCTTCGACTACATCGTCCAGGCCGCCACCGGCGTCGCCGCGCTCACCGGCGACCCGGCGGGCCCGCCGACCCTGCCCGGTTACTCCTCGGCCGACAACTCCGCCGGCCTGACCGCCGCGCTCGGCCTCGTCGCCCAGCTCGTCTCCGGACGCGGCGGACAGGTCGAGGTGTCGCTGCGGGACGCGATGCTCTCCCAGCTCAACTACCGCGCGTCGGCCTACCTCAACGAGGGGACCGAACCGCGGCGGCTCCCCTTCGGCGCGCACTCCCACTACGTCCCGGCCCAGCTCTTCCCCACCGCCGGCGGGTACCTCGCGCTGTTCGTCACCCACGACGGATTCTGGAGGTCCTTCGCCGCCGAGGCCGGCATCGCGGGCTTCGCGACGATGGCCGAACGCGTCTCCCGGCGCGAGGAGGTGCTGGCCGCCGTGACCGGGGCGCTGGCCGCCGACACGGCCCGGGGGTGGGAGGCGCGGCTCCGGCCGCTCGGCGTCCCCGCCGCCGCCGTCCGGACGCTGCCGGAGGCCCTCGCCGCGACCCCGGACGCGGTCGTGGAGGCCGGCGGCTTCCGCCTGGTCGGCACCCCGATCCGCGTGACCGGCCATGACCCCGCCTACGGCCCACCGCCTAAGCTCGGCGAACACGACGACGTGACGACGAAGGCCGAGAGATGACCGAACCGATCGCGCTGGTGTTCGAGGAGCGGCAGTTCACCCGCTCCCGGCTCGACGCGCTCGCCGACGGGCTGGCCGAGACCCTGGCGCGGCGGGGCGTCCGCGCGGGGCAGCGGGTCGTGCTCATGTCCTCCACCAGGCCGGAGTTCGTGGTCGCGGTGCTCGCGATATGGCGGCTCGGCGCGGCGGTCGTCCTTTTCAGCCCCGCCTGGAAGCGCGGCGAGGCCGAGCACGCCCTCGCCGTCACCGAGCCCGGCCACGCCGTCGGCGACCACCCGGTGCTGGCCGAGCTGATGCCCATGGTGCACCTGGACGAGCCGATCGAGCCCGGCGGAGGGCCCTTCCCCGCTCCCGAACCCGGCGCGGACGCCGTGCTGGTCTTCAGTTCCGGCACCACCGGGCTGCCGAAGGCCGTCCGGCACACGCACGCGTCGCTGGGCGCGGCCGTCCGCCACTGGCGGGACGCGCTGGACCTCACCGACCGCGACCGGATCCAGATAGCCACGCCCCCCTCGCACATCCTCGGGCTGCTCAACATCGTCACGGCGCTGGAGACGGGCGCCTGGCTGCGCCTGCACCGCCGCTTCGCGCTGGACGCCGTCCTGCACCACATCGAGGCCGACCGGATCACGGTGGAGATGGCCGTCGCGCCGATCGCGCTGGCGCTCGCGTCCCATCCCGAGCTGGAGTCCTACGACCTGTCGTCGCTGCGCTACATTCTGTGGGGCGCGACGCCGGTGACGCCGAGCGTCGCCGAGACCGTGACCCGCCGCACCGGCGTCGGCTGGGTGCCGGCCTACGGCGCCAGCGAGCTGCCCGTCATCACCTGCAACCCGATCGAGGACGTCCGGCTCGACAGTGCGGGACGCGCCGTTCCCGGCGTGACGCTGCGGGTGGTGTCGCTGGAGACCGGAAAGCCGGTCGAACCTGGCGAGACCGGGGAGATCCAGGCGCGGTCGGACTCGCTGATGGCCGGCTACCTGCCCGCGGAGGCGACCGCGCAGGCCCTCGACGACGGCTGGTACCGGACGGGGGACGTCGGCCACCTCGACGCGTCCGGCCGGCTCCGGCTGACCGACCGGACCAAGGAGATGATCAAAGTGCGCGGCTTCCAGGTCGCGCCCGCGGAGATCGAGGCCGTCCTGCACGGCCATCCGGCCGTCGCCGACTGCGCCGTGTTCGGGATCCCCGACGCGGCCGACGGGGAGGCGATCATCGCCGCCGTCGAGCCGCGCGGCACGGCCGACCCGGACGAGCTCGCCGCCCTGGTCGGCGAGCGGCTCGCCTCCTACAAGCGGCCGCGCCGGGTCGTGCTCGTGCCCGAGATCCCCCGCCTGCCGTCCGGCAAGGTGCTGCGGCGCGTCCTCAAGGAGCGCCACGGCCACGCGCCCGGCGCCGCCCCCGCCACGCCCGCCTGACCGCCTGACCGCCTGACCGCCTGACCGCCTGACCGCCGAGCGTCACTTCGGCGGGAACCGGAGGGCGCCGTCGAGGCGGATCACTTCGCCGTTGAGGTAGTCGTTCTCGCAGATGTGCTCGACGAGCGCCGCGTACTCGGGGGAGCGGCCCATGCGCTTCGGGTGCGGCACCTGCGGCCCCCAGTACGCCTCCAGCTGGTCACCGGCCTTGCCGTAGGCGGGGGTGAGGAACGTCCCCGGAGCGATGGTGACGACGCGGACTCCGGCCGGCGACAGGTCGCGGGCGGCGACGAGCGTCATGCTCACCACCCCGCCCTTGGCGGCGGCGTAGGGCAACTGGCCGATCTGGCCCTCGTAGGCCGCGATCGACGCGGTGTTCACGATGACGCCCCGGGCGCCGTCGACCGGTTCCTGGCGGGAGATGGCGGCGGCCGCCAGGCGCATCACGTTGAAGACGGCGGTCAGGTAGACCTCGATGGTCAGCCGGAATCCGTCCAGGTCCAGGGGGGTGCCGTCGCGGCCGACGAGCCGGCCGCCGCTCGCCGGGCCGCCGTGTGCGTCCACCGAGATCCGCAGCGGCCCGGCCGCCTCCGCCTCGGCCAGCGCCGCCCGGACGTCGCCCTCGTCGGTGGCGTCGGTCCGCACGTAGCGGACGCCCAGCTCGTCCTCCAGGGCCTTGCCCTTCTCGTCGGCGAGGTCGGCGACGACCACCTTCGCGCCCGCCGCGTGCAGCCGCCGGACGGTGGCCTCGCCGAGGCCGCCCGCCCCGCCGACCACGATCGCTGAGCATCCACTGATGCGCATCGAAATTTTCCTTCCTTGCGAGTGAGACTTTGATATATGAGAATAGCATTCTCACAACTGGGAGAGAGTGTCCATGCCTGAAGCAGTCATCGTCTCCGCGCTGCGCACCCCCATCGGGACCGCGTTCAAGGGCACCCTGCGCGACACGACCGCCTTCGACCTCGCCCACCACGTCGTCACCGCCGCCGCCCGCGGGCTCGACCCGGAGCAGGTGGACGACGTGATCCTCGGCGAAGGGCTCTACGGCGGCGGAGTGGTGGCCCGGCACGCCGCCGTCACCGCCGGGCTGACCTCCGTCGCCGGGCTCGCCCTGAACCGGCACTGCGCGGCCGGGCTCTCCGCCGTCCAGGCCGCGGCGGCGAGCATCCGCGCCGGCATGGACGGACTGGTCATCGCCGGCGGCGTGAACTCGGCGTCCACCGCGCCGAGGTCGCGCTTCCGGGTCGACGGGGAATGGGTCGACCCGTGGCACCCTCCCACGCACCCCGACCGGCCCGACGCCCCCAACCTCGACATGTCGATCACGGTGGGCTGGAACGCCGCCGTCCGGGCGGGCGTGTCCCGCGAGGAGATGGACGCGTGGGCGCTGCGCTCGCACCGCAACGCCGTCCGCGCGATCGACGAGGGCCGGTTCGACGCGGAGATCGTCCCCATCGAGACCGGCCACGGGCTCTTCGCGGTGGACGAGCATCCGCGCCGGAGCACGTCCCTGGAGAAGCTGGCCTCGCTGAAGCCGCTGCACCCCGAGATCGAGGGGTTCAGCATCACCGCCGGGAACGCCGGCGGCGCGAACGACGGCGCGGCCGCCCTGGTCGTGGCCTCCGACCGGCTCGGGCTGCCGGCGCTCGCGACCGTCCGCGCGTGGGCGTCCGCGGGCGTCGACCCCGCCGAGACCGGGCTGGCCCCGGTGAAGGCGATCCCCAAGGCGCTGGCGCGCGCCGGGCTGTCGGTCGCCGACGTCGACCTCTTCGAGATCAACGAGGCGTTCGCCGCGATGTGCGTCGCCACCGTCGGGGCGCTCGGCCTCGACCCCGAACTGGTCAACGTGAACGGCAGCGGCTGTTCGCTCGGCCACCCGGTCGCCGCGACCGGCGCGCGGATGGTGGTCACCCTGGTCCACGAGCTGCGCCGCCGCGGCGGCGGCGTCGGGGTCGCCGCGATGTGCGCGGGCGGCGGCATGGGGTCGGCGGCCGTCATCGAGGTCCCCGCCCCGCGATGACCGTCGAGGAACTGGTCGGCGCGGCGCGGGCCGGATCCGTCCGGGCGGCGGGACGCCTGCTCAGCCTGGCCGAGGGCGACCGGCGGGCGGAGGTGACGGCCGCGCTCCCGCAGGCCGCGATCCGCGTCGTGGGCGTGACGGGCCCGCCCGGCGCGGGCAAGTCGACGACGGTCTCGGCCCTCATCGGGGCGTACCTGGAGCGCGGACTGCGGGTCGCGGTCCTGGCGGTCGACCCGTCCTCGCCGTACAGCGGCGGGGCGCTGCTCGGCGACCGGATCCGGATGGCGGCGTACGCGGCGAACCCCGACGTCCTGATCCGCTCGCTGGCGACGCGCGGCCATCTCGGCGGGCTCGCCGCGGCCGTCCCGGCGGCCGTCCGGGTGCTCGCCGCCCTGTCCTACGACCTCGTCCTGCTGGAGACGGTCGGGGTCGGGCAGTCCGAGATCGAGGTGGCCGCCGTCGCCGACCCCGCCATCGTCGTTCTCGCGCCCGGCGCGGGCGACGCCGTCCAGGCGGCGAAGGCGGGGCTGCTGGAAGTCGCCGACCTGCTGGTCGTCAACAAGGCCGACCGGGACGGCGCCGAGCGGACCGCCCGCGAACTCCGGGCGGAGACCGGCCGGCGCGTTCTCCTGCTCGCCGCCTCCGCGGGCCGGGGCGTGCCCGCCCTGGTCGAGGCCGTCGAGGCGCACCGGCGCTCCGACACCCCGGCGCGGCGGACGGCCCGCGTCCGCACGCAGATCCTCGCGATGGCGCAGACGGCGCTGCGCGCCCATCCGGATCTCGACCGCCTCGCCGCCGAGGTCGCGGCCGGCCGCGAGGACCCCGGCGCGGCCGCCGACGCCCTACTCGGCCGTCAGCGCTGAGCGTTCCCGGCCGCCAGCGCTGGGCGTCTCGCCGTCAGCGCTGGGCGGTGAACCCCACGGCGCAGAAGTCCCAGATCTCGTCGGCGATGATCGGGTTCGCGCTCTCGTCCTCCGCGACGCTGCTGGACTGGGCGACGAACATGACCGTCTGCATCGTGAGGGCCGCCGCCCGGCGCGGAGTGATCGCGGGGCGCAGCAGGCCGGCCTCTTCGGCGTCCACCATCAGCTCGGTCAGCAGCGCGAGCAGCGGGGCGTGGGCGACCCGCACCTCCGCCGGGTGCGAGAGCAGCAGCTGGGGGGCGAACTCGGTGAACAGCGGGCGCCGCGCCGCCGGGTCGGGCCGGGAGAGCTCGAACAGCAGCTGCACGGCGACCCTGAGCCGGTCCAGCGGGCCGGCGGGGCCGGACGCGGCGGTGCGGATCTGGTCGGTGGCCCGGCGGAGCGCGTCCTCGAACAGCGCGAGCAGCAGCTCGTGCTTGCCGTCGAAGTGCTGGTAGAAGCTGCGCAGCGACTGGCGGGAGCGGTCGACGACCTCCTGCACGGTGAAGTCGGTGGTGCCCTTCTCGGTGATGATCGCCTGGGCCGCGTCGAGGAACCGCTCGACCCGCTGCTCGGCGCGAAGCTTCGCGGCCTTCGTGGACCGCTCGACCGCGCGCTGCTTCCAGGCGGGCTCCTCGCTGGTCGAGCTCACCGCTTGATCCGTCCTCTGCCCCATGGGCAGAACCTTACTGCACGGCACCGGTAGGGTGCCTGCCAAGCGATCACCAGTGGCCGATCGAAGATGAGACTCTGACTCTCCCGAACTGCGAATACCGGCCACGTGCGAGGTCGTCAGCGGACATGGACCTTCCCGCCCTTCATCACGAACCGCACGTCCTGCGTGACGGCGATGTCCCGCAGCGGATCGCCCGGGACGGCGATGACGTCGGCGAGGAGCCCCTCGGCGAGCCGCCCCCGGTCGGTGACGCCGAGCAGGTCGGCGGCCGTGACGGTCGCGGCCCGCAGCACCGCCAGCGGGCTCATCCCGCGGCTCACCAGCGCGACCAGCTCGCAGGCGTTCTTGCCGTGCGGGATCGCCGGGGCGTCGGTGCCGACCGCGATGCGCACGCCGGCCTCGTAGGCGGCGCGCACGGAGGCGCGGGCGCGCGGGAACATCTCCGCCGCCTTCGCCTGCAGCTCGGGCGCCGCCTTGGAGACGTCCATGCCGTCGGCCAGATACGTGGTCGGGACGAGGAAGGTCCCGTGCTTCACCATCAGCGCGATCGTCTCGTCGTCGATGAGGAAGCCGTGCTCGATGCAGTCGATGCCCGCCTCGACCGCGGCGCGCACCGCCTCCGCGCCGTGCGTGTGCGCCGCGACCCGCAGGCCGCGCCGGTGCGCCTCGTCCACGATCACGCGCAGCTCCTCGCCGGAGTAGTGCTGCGCGCCCGGCGCGCCGGTGTGCGACATGACCCCGCCCGACGCGCACACCTTGATCAGCTGCGCGCCGTGCTTGATCTGGTACCGGACGGCCCGGCGGACCTCGTCGACCCCGTCGGCGATGCCCTCCTCCACCGACAGCGGCAGCACCCCGGGCGCGAACGCGGCGAACATCGTCGGGTCGAGATGGCCGCCGGTCGGGGTGATCGCGTGTCCGGCCGGCACGATGCGCGGCCCCTCGATCCAGCCCGCGTCGATCGCCTTGGCGAGCGCGACGTCCAGCAGGTAGCCGCCCGTCTTCACGAAGAGCCCGAGGTTCCGGACGGTGGTGAAGCCCGCGCGGAGGGTGCGGCGGGCGTTGCCGACGGCGCGCAGCATCCGCAGCGGCGGATCGTCCTGGACGGGGGAGTACGCGGCCGTCTCGCCGCGCCCGCCCATCAGCAGGTTGACCTCCATGTCCATGAGGCCCGGCAGCAGGACCGCGTCGCCGAGGTCGAGGACCTCTCCCTCCGCGTCGCCGCCGACGCCGCGGATCCGGTCGCCGTCGATCCGCACGATCCCCGGGCGGACGATCTCGCCCGCGTCCACGTCGAGAAGCCCGGCCGCCTTGAGCGTCAGCATGTCAGACCACGGGCTCCACGATCAGGTTCAAATAGGCGGCGCCGCTGTCGGGCACGCGGGGCTGCTTCCACACCTCGACGGGGAACGACACCATGACCAGCGACTGCATCAGGTGAATCAGGGAGCGGGCGTCGTCCGGCAGGTCGTCCCAGGGCAGGGCGTCGCAGTGCGCGATCGCGTCGTCCAGGCGGGGGAGGGCCGCGTCGTAGAACGCCTGCATCTCCTCCATCGTGCTCGCGAGGCGCTTGGCGTACCGCTCCGGTTCGGTCGGCAGCGCCCAGGACGCGTACGGTTCCAGGTCGGCGAACTCAGCGGGCAGCGGCATCGCGGTACTCCTTCACGTGGTCGCCGACGACCTTGTGGAGATGGCGCAGCAGGATCTCCTGGTCGTTGAGCGGGAACTCGGTGACGGCCCGGCTCTTCAGCATGGTCTGCGTCGCCTCCAGGGTGTTGGCGTCCTGGAGCGAGTACTCCTTGAACGTCACCGCCGCGAGTTCCTGCGCCAGCCGCTCGCGGGCGCTCTTCGGCGGGACGAAGTACAGGCTCGTCTCGAAGATGTGGCGGTCGACGGCCGTCGGCCAGTAGTGGTAGGTGAGGTACCAGCCGGGCGCCCAGAACAGCAGGGTGAAGTTCGGGAAGAACTCGAACGAGTCGGTCCCCCACGACTTGTGCCGGGCCGGGTTGATGCCGGGCGGAAGCGGGTCGAGGCCCTCGATGCCCGGCCGGTCCCACGGGCCGAACAGGCCGCTGCGCAGCGTGCGCTCGATCGGCTTGACCATGCTCGGGTCCTTGGGCGGGGCCATCCCGCCCCAGGACGAGATCATCGAGTGCGGGCTGAACATCTGGTAGTGCAGCGCCTCGAACCCGTACCCGAGCAGCTTGTCGGCCTCGTCCTTCACCGCCTGCTTCTGGTGCAGGACGGGCGCGTGGTAGAACTCGGCGAACGCGTCGATGAACAGCTTCCAGTTGGCGCCGATCTCCGCCTTGTAGGTGTAGACCTCGGTCATCTCGTGGAAGGGGTAGCCCTCCAGGCCCTTGGCCATCTCGCCGAGGTACTCCGCCAGCGGCCGGGCGTCCGGGTCCAGGTTGACGAAGACGAACCCCTCCCAGATCTCGCAGCGCACCTGCTTGAGGCCGTACTCGGACTTGTCGAGATCGAAGAACTCCTCCTCCTGCTGGACGAACGTCAGCTCGCCGTTCAGGTTGTAGCGCCAGCCGTGGTACTTGCAGGTGAACTGGCGGCAGGTCCCCTTGACCTCCTCGCCGGGGAAGTCGTTCCAGGCGAGCTTGTTGCCGCGGTGCCGGCAGAGGTTGTGGAACGCGCGGATCTCCTTGTCCCTGCCCCTGACGATGATCAGCGACGTGTCGGCGACCGCGAGCTCCTTGGTGAAGAAGGAGCCGGTCCTCGGCACCAGCTCGACCCGTCCGACGTTCAGCCAGGTCCGCTTGAAGATCGCCGCGCGCTCGGCCTCGTAGTAGGCCGGGTCGACGGAATCGGTGTAGTCGACGGGGCCGGTGCCGAGCTCGGGATACTGCTCGGTCCAGCTGCCCGCCGCCGGTTTCGCGAAGTGGGGCACGTCTCTACCTCTCGCTCTCGGGCTCGACGCCGAAGGTGTTGAAGGCCATGGCCATCAGGCAGTAGGCGCCGACCGTGAAGATCAGGTCCAGCCGCTGGCGCTCGTCGAGGTGCTCGCCGAGGAGGGCCCAGGTGCCCTCCGACAGCTCGGAGCCGACGTCGAGCTCGTCGACGGCGACGAGGACCGCCTTCTCCAGCGCGCCCGCCGCCTCCCCGCGGCCCGCGCCCTCGATCTCGGCCTCGGTCAGGCCCAGCCTCGCGGCGATCTTCACGTGGTGGCCCCACTCGTAGGCGCAGCCGCGCCGCCGGGCGACCCGCAGGACCGCCAGCTCGCGCAGCCGGGGCGGCAGCGTGGAGTCCAGCATCACGTGCCTGCCGAAGGTGAGGAACGCCCTGGTCAGGTCGGGGTGGCGGGCGAGCGTCGCCAGCGCGTCCCCGGCGCCGCGGGGATTGAGCCGGCGTTCGGGCAGCAGGACGGCCAGCGCGGCACGCGTCTCCTCGGTCCACTCGTCCTCGGGCAGCGGGGGCAGGTGCATCACGGGTTCCCTCCTGGCCGCTGATGAGAAGCATATTCTCACTTTCGCGATGTCAGGTTTCCATGCTTGCCGCCGTGCCGTCAACCTCCGCCGGTGGCCGCGGTGGCCGCCGCGGGACGCGCCGCCGCGGCGACCGGGACGCGATGCAGCGAGGCATATCGGCGCTTGCAGAATTTGAATCTTTGATTCTCTTCAAGTGAGAAGCTAGTTTCCACCTACAGTCGGGGACGCCACCGAGGAGGACTCCGTGAAAGCGCAAGCCACCATCGCCGCCCTGGCCGCGGTCGCCCTGATCGCCGCCGGGTGCGGCCGCAGCGGCTCCGGCGGCGAAGAGACACCCCCCGCGTCCACCCGGGCCGGCCAGCCCGTGACGGGCGACTTCGGCGACCTGAAGGGCGTCTGCGGTCCCGGCAAGGCGAGCGGTTCGCCCGCCCGGGGCGTCACGGCGGACCAGATCAAGGTGGGCGTCTTCAGCGACGTGGGATACACCAAGAACCCCGAGTACCTCGACCTCGCCAAGGTCTTCGCCTCCTGGTGCAACGCCGCGGGCGGGATCAACGGCCGCAAGATCGTCCCCACCGTGCGCGACGCCAAGTTCATGGAGGTGCGGCAGCGGATGCTGGAGGCCTGCCGCGAGGACTTCGCGCTCGCCGGAGGCTCCGCCGGGCTGGACGGCATGGGCGTCAAGGAGCGGCTGTCCTGCCTGCTGCCCGACTTCCCCGCCCAGACCAGCCAGATCCAGGCGAACGGCGCGGACCTGCAGGTCGCGCAGACGGGCGGCTCGTCCCACAACCGCTACAGCGGCTACTACCACTGGCTGCTGAAGGAGGGCTACCCCGGCTCGGCCGGCGCCGTCGGCCTCATGGGCGGCGACTCCCCGGTCACCAAGGTGCTGGGCGGCCAGGCCAAGGAGGGCCTCCAGGCCGCCGGAGCGAAGATCGTCTACGACGGCCTGTTCCCCCCGCAGGGGACGACGGACTGGACGCCGTACGCGCAGGCCGTCAAGAGCAAGGGCGTCAAGGGCCTCGTGTTCTACGGCAGCTTCGCCGACCTGGCCAAGTTGGAGCAGGTCCTCACCGGGATGAGCTACAAGCTCGACTGGATCGACGCCAACAACAACTCCTACGGCCCCGCGTTCCTGAAGCTCGCCGCGAACTCGCTCGGCGCGCAGAACAACCTCGCCGACCTCAGCGGCGTGTACCCGCTGGAGAACGCCGCCTCCAACCCCGCGTCCAAGCAGCTCACCGAGCTGTACGCCCGGTACGCGCCGAAGGCGCAGGTGACGCTGCCCGCGGTGCGCGGCTTCGGGGCCTGGCTCCTGTTCGCCAAGGCGGCCGCGTCCTGCGGCGACGCCCTGACCCGCAAGTGCGTCTACGAGGCCGCGCGCAAGGAGAGCGCCTGGACGGCGGGCGGCCTGCTCACCCCCGTCGACCTGACCTCCGCGGACAAGCCCCTGCAGTGCTTCAACGTCGAGCGGGCGACGCCGCAGGGCTGGCGGCCCGCCGACTTCAAGCCCGACAAGGGCGCCTACCGCTGCGACGTGCCCCCGTACAAGTACAAGGGCCAGTACGGCAGGCCGCTGAAGCTCGCCGACGTCGGCAAGAGCATGAGCGACGTCAAGTAGATGGAGCAGTTCCTCACCTTCGGCATCGTCGGCCTGAGCACCGCCGCGATCTACGCGGTCGTCGGCAGCGGGCTGGTGCTCACCTACGTCACGACGGGCGTGTTCAACTTCGCGCACGGCGCGGCGGGCATGCTGGCGGCGTTCGCCTACTGGCAGCTCACGGCCGGCTGGGGATGGCCCGTCCCGGTGGCGCTGGCCGTGGTGCTGCTCGTGCTCGCCCCGGCGTTCGGCGCCGCCGTGGAACGGGTCCTGCTGCGTCCCGTCCAGGCGCTGGGCGAGGCGGAGCGGCTCGTGATGACGGTCGCGCTGCTGAGCGGTCTCATCGCCGCCGCCCGCTGGATCTGGGACCCGAACGTCGCCCGCCCGCTGCCGACGTTCTTCGCCGACCGGAAGCCGTTCCACATCGGGCCCGCCACGGTCACCTGGCACCAGGCCGTGACCATGCTCGTCGCGGTGGCCGTGGCGGCGGGGCTGTGGTTCCTGCTGAACCGGACGCGCACCGGAGCGGAGATGCGGGCGACCGTCGACGACCGGGCCCTGGTCCGGCTCAACGGGGGAGACCCCGCCCGGTCGGGCCGCGCCGCGTGGATCCTCGGCACGCAGCTCGCGGCGGTCGGCGGCATCCTCATCGCGCCGACCGTCGCGCTGGACGCCGCGCAGCTCTCGCTGCTGATCGTCAGCGCGTACACCGCGGCGGTGTTCGGGCGGCTGCGCAGCCTGCCGCTGACGTTCGGGGGCGCGGTGGTGGTGGGCTGCCTGGAGAGCTACCTGACCGGCTACCTGCCGCAGAACGCCTACCTTCCGGGGCTGCGGCTGGCGGCGCCCGCGCTGCTGCTGTTCGCGGCGCTGCTGGTGTTCCCGCACCGGCGGCTCCGCGGCCGCGACCGGCGGCTCGGCCGGGTCCCGCTGCCGACGATGCGCGGGACGGCCGTGTTCGCCGCCGCGACCGTCCTGCTCGGGGCGGTGCTGGCCTCCGTGCTGGACGAACCCGACCTCATCACGGTCGCGCCGATCTTCTCGCTGGGCGTGGTCGCGCTGTCGTACGTCCCGCTGGCCGGGTACGCGGGGCAGATCTCCCTCTGCCAGCTCAGCGTCGCGGGGATCGGAGCCGTGGTGTGGGCGCACCTCGGCGCGGACGGATCGCCGTGGGCGCTCGCCGCCGCGGTCGCGGTGTCGGCGGCGGCGGGGGCGCTGATCGCGGTTCCCGCGCTGCGGCTGTCCGGGGTGTACCTCGCGCTCGGGACGGCCGCGTTCGCCGTCGTCCTCGACCGGTGGATCTTCACCCTGCCGACGTTCGAGCTGCTCGGGGTGCGGGTCGCGCTGTTCGAACAGGGCTCGGTCGAGGTGGCCGGCCCGTCGCTGTTCGGCCGCGCGCTCGACGGCGAGGCGGAGCTGACGGTGTTCGCCGCGGTGTGCCTCGCGCTCGCCACGCTCGGGGTCGCGGTGCTGCGCCGCGGCCGGTTCGGGCGGCGGCTCATCGCCCTTCGCGACAGCGAGGCCGCCTACGCGACGCTCGGCGGGAACCTGCTGGCCGCCAAGGTTGCGGTGTTCGCGCTCGCGGCGGGCATCGCGGGGCTCGGCGGCGCGCTCTACGGCATGCAGCAGCGGTCGATCACACCGGAGCAGTTCAACCTCGTGGCGGGCCTGCCGCTGTTCCTGGTCGCCGTGATCGGCGGTCTCGGCGCGGTGGGCAACGGCCTGTTCGCCGGGACGGCGCTCGTGGCGCCGAACGCGCTGCTGGGGCTCGCGCCGTGGACGCAGAACCTCATCGCGCTCCTGCCCGGCCTCGCCGGGATGGGGCTCGGGCACAACCCCGACGGGATCGTGCCGATGTTCCGCCGCAGGTGGGAGCCGCTCGCTGGGGACGGAATCGTCCTGCCCGCGCTGCTCTGCACGCTCGCGGTGGCCTGGCTGCTGCGGCTCGCCGGCGCCATCGACGGCTGGACGCTGTTCTGCGGCTCCCTCATCGTGGCGCTGGTCTTCCGCGCCCTCGCGGAGGCGCGGCACGCCAGGACGGTCGCGCCCGAACCCGACGTTCCGGTGGAGTGGTGGGGTGTGCGGCGCGCATGGCGTCCGGGGGACGAGGAGGTGCTGGCCCGTGGCGTCGCTGGTGGTTGAGGGCGTGACGGTCGCGTTCGGCGCCGACCTGGCGCTGGACGGGGTCGGTCTGACCGCCGAGCCCGGCCGCGTCACCGGGCTGATCGGCCCCAACGGGGCCGGCAAGAGCACCCTGTTCGACGTCGTCTCCGGGCTGCGCCGCCCGTCGTCCGGACGCGTCGTGCTCGGCGGCCGCGACGTCACCCGGATGGGCCCGGCCCGCCGCGCCCGGCACGGCCTGGCCCGGACGTTCCAGCGGCTGGAGCCGTTCGGGCGGCTGAGCGTGCGCGACAACCTGCTCGTCGCCGCCGAGCTCGGGCCGGAGCGGCGGCGCGCCGCGAGCGCCGTCGCCGCCATCCTCGACCGGCTCGACCTGACGGAGATCGCCGACAGCGCCGCCGGCACGCTGCCCACCGGCGCCGGCCGCCTCGTCGAGGTGGGCCGCGCGCTCGCCACCCGTCCCCGGCTGCTCCTCCTCGACGAGCCCGCGGCGGGACAGGACGGCGAGGAGACCGCGCGGTTCGCCGCCCTGCTGCGCTCGCTCGCGGACGAGGGGACGGCCGTCGTCCTCGTCGAGCACGACATGGGTCTCGTCATGGGCGTATGCGACGAGGTCCACGTGCTGGACCTCGGCAAGGTCATCGCGTCCGGCCCGCCCGACGCGATCCGTCGTGACGAGGCCGTCCTGGCCGCCTACCTGGGGGACGCATGAGCCGGATGCTTCTCGAACTGCGCCGGGTGCGGGCCGCCCACGACGGGATCACCGTCCTGCACGGCGTGGACCTCGCCGTCCGCGCGGGCGAGGTCACGGCCCTGCTCGGGCCGAACGGCGCGGGCAAGACCACCACGCTGCGGGTCGCCGCGGGCCTGCACCCGGCGGCGTCCGGGCGGCTGGTCGTCGGCGGCCGCGACGTGACGGGCGCGGACCCGGGCGACCTTGCCCGCGCCGGCGTCTGCCTCATCCCGGAGGGACGCGGCGTGTTCCCCAACCTGTCCGTGCGCGAGAACCTGCTGATGATGACCTTCACCGGCCGCACCCGCGCGCAGATCGAGGAGGTCGCGTTCGCGCGGTTCCCCGTCCTCGCCCGGAGGGCCGCGCAGCGGGCCGGGACCCTGTCGGGCGGGGAGCAGCAGATGCTCGCCCTCGCCCGCGGCCTCGCCACCGACCCGGCCGTCCTGCTCCTGGACGAGCTGTCCATGGGCCTCGCCCCGCTGGTCGTCGGCGGCCTGTACGAGCAGGTCGCCGACATCGCCCGGCAGGGAGTGGCCGTGCTGGTCGTCGAGCAGTTCGCGGCCGCCGTCCTCGACATCGCCCACCACGCGGCCGTGCTCGTCCGCGGCCGGGTCGAACGGCGCGGCGACCCCGACGACGCGCTGCGCACCGAACTGTCCGCCCTCTACCTCGGGAGTGCCCCATGACCTCGACCGAGCCGGCCGAGACGCGCGCGGACCGCTTCGTCCGCGAACTGGCCGAGCTGAAGATCCCCGACCCGGCCGCCGGACGGGCGGCCCTCTGGCTGCGCGCCGGCGCGGCGCTGATGGTCCTCGGCCTCGCCCTGTGCGCGGCGGCCTATCTCGTCTCGCACGGCACCCGGGACCCGCTCGTCCAGCGGGACGCCCTGGCCCTCGGGTTCGGCGGCGTCGCCGCGTCCGTCGTGGGCTCGGCGCTCTTCCTGCGCTACTCGCTGACGGGTTTCCTGCGATTCTGGATGGCCCGCCAGTCCTACGATCTCGCCCAGCTCACCGACCGCCTCCTCGGAAAGGACACCGGCCATGACCCTGCGTCCCGGTGACCAGCTCGCCAGCGCCGTCTGCACCACCCGGGTGATCGTCGTCCGCGCGCCCGCCGGGGAACGGCCGGAGATCGCCTGCGGCGGGAGCCCGATGGTCCCGGCGCAGGGGTCCCCGGCCCCGCCGCCGGAGGGCGAGGCCGTCACCCAGATCGGCAAGCGCTACGTGAACGCCGCGCAGACCCTGGAGCTGCTCTGCACCTCGTCCGGCGCGGGCGAGCTGAGCTGCGACGGCGCCCCCATGACCCGCAAGGCGGCCAAACCGCTGCCCGCCTCGGACTGAAGGGCGGGATCCGGGCCCCTGGCCCGGATGCTCGCCGTCCGGCAGCCTGATCGAGCCGGGGCATTATGCCGCCTGGGGACGGCCACGGAAACAGACAGTCGTGGAACGGCCGTTGTCGGCCAGGGCTCATCCGGTCCTCACCGACGGGCGAATCCTGAGGGCAACGACTGTGTCGTCCGGCCCACTGGGAGAGGGGTTCGATGGACGGGGACATCCGGCTCAGGCAGCGGCTGGCGGCGGGGGACGACGGCGCGCTGCGGCAAGCCTACGATCACTTCTCGTCCCTGGTCCACGGGCTGGCCCTGCAGGTGACGCGACGCCGCGAGGTCGCCGAGGAGATAACGCAGGACGTGTTCGTCCACCTGTGGGAGAACCCCTACGCCTTCGACCCGAGCCGCGGCACCCTGCGCACCTGGCTGGCCATGCTCAGCCACCGGCGCGCGGTCGACTGGGTCCGCAAGGAGGAGCGGCAGCGGCGCCTGCTGGACGCGGTCGAGGACGCGGAACCCGCCGTCCCCATCATCGACGTGATCATCGCCGACGAGACCGAGGTCCGGGTACGGCATGCGGTGGCGGCCCTCCCGCAGCGCCTGCGGGAGGCGGTCGAGCTGGCCTACTACCGTGGGCGGACGTACCGGCAGGCGGCCCTCGAGCTGGGCTTACCGGAGGGCACCTTCAAGTCACGGATCCGCACCGGGCTGCGCTGCATCGCAGACACCCTGGCCGAGGAGGAGAGCGCACCATGACCGAGTCTCCGCCGGACCGGCGCGCTCGTATGCTTCACGCCGCACTGTCCCGGCGTCCGCCGGCGCGCCCGGCGCCCGGCTTCGCCCGGCCCTACGCCGCGGTCGTCGCGATGCTCGACGCCCTGGTGTCCGGCCTCCGCGAGGCCGAGTGGGCGGCGAGCGCCGCCGGAGACTGGGACGCGCGCGACCTGGTCGCGCACCTGGCCGCCACCGACGGGCTGCTCGGCGAGGCGGTCGCGGGCGGTGAGTCGACCGCCGGCGACATCCCGGCCCGCACCGCGGAGGCGATCGGCCGCCGCCTCGCGCCCGAGGAGGCGCGCCGGGCGTGGCGGCGGCAGGCGGACGACCTGTGCGACCGGCTGAGCGAGAGCGACGCCGACCGCCGGATCCAGGTGGGCGGAGTCCGGATGCGCCTCAGCCACCACGTGACGGCGCGCGCCTTCGAGACCTGGATCCACGCCGACGACATCGCCCGGGCCACGAGCCGAGCCCTGCCGCCGCCGCCCGCCGAGCACCTGCTCCCGATCGCCGACTTCGGCGTGCGGAGCCTGCCCAAGGCGCTCGCGGTGACGGGGCGCGTTCACCCGGACCAGGTGCTGCGGCTGGTCCTGGACGGTCCGGGCGGCGGCCAGTGGACGATCCCGCTCGGCGGGACGGCGGCAGGTGACGTTCCGTCCGCGCAGGTCCGGATGGACGTCGTCGAGTTCTGCCTGCTGGCCGGAGGGCGCCGCACCGCCGCGAGCGTGCGCGCCGAGACCAGCGGCGATCCGGTCATCGCGCACGACGTGCTCACGGCCGCCTCGGTGTTCTCCGGGCCGTAGCGTCCTACACAAGGTGGCCTACGCGGGGCGGTGTACGCGGCCCCTGAGCGGGCGAGAGTACCGAGGACCCGAGGACCGGGTCGAGGACCGGGTCGGTGATCGGGGCCGGAAATGCAGAATCCCCAAGCCGGACGTGCCGTCCGGCTTGGGGATCTTGTGGTGGGCGATACTGGGATTGAACCAGTGGCCTCTACCGTGTCAAGGTAGCGCTCTCCCACTGAGCTAATCGCCCGTTTCCGTGGCCTCCGGGGGAGGTACGGCGTTGAGGTGGAGACGGGATTTGAACCCGTGTACACGGCTTTGCAGGCCGTTGCCTCGCCTCTCGGCCACTCCACCAGAATGAGACCTTCTGGTCATAGCCTGAAAGGCCCCTCAGAGCGGAAGACGGGATTTGAACCCGCGACCCTCACCTTGGCAAGGTGATGCTCTACCCCTGAGCCACTTCCGCTTGCGCCCTGCGGCGACGGGTAAGACCTTAGCGCGTCGGGGGCCGTTCCCCAAACCGGGTTTCGCGGCGGGACCGAAGAAACGCTTCGACGGCTGCCGAACGGTGCGGCGTCTAGGGTCGGCGGCATGGGTGAGGAGCACGTTCTGAGTGCGGACTTCGCGCCGGTCGCCGCTTTGCTGGCCGACCGGGCGCGGGCCGCGATGCTGACTGCGCTGCTGGACGGGAGGCCGCTCGCGGCGGGGGAACTGGCGCGGACGGCGGGGGTGAGCGCGCAGACGGCGAGCGCGCATCTCGGCCGGCTGCTGGACGGCGGGTTCGTGACGGTGGTCAAGCAGGGCCGGCACCGGTACTACCGGCTCAAAGGGAGCGAGGTCGCACAGCTCATCGAGGCGCTGTCGCGGATCGGCCCGCCGGTGGGGCCCCGGAGCCTGCGGCAGTCGCGGGACGCGCGGCGGCTGCACGCGGCCCGGACGTGCTACGACCATCTCGCCGGTGCGGCGGGCGTGACCTTGTTCGCGGCACTGGTGGACGGCGGCCTGATCGAGCCCGACGGCGAGGACGCCTTCGAGGTGACGGAGAAGGGCGAGGAGCGTCTGGCGGCGCTCGGACTGGACGTGGCGGCACTGCGGAAGGCGCGACGGAGGTTCGCCTGGCAGTGCCTCGACTGGACGGAGCGGCGCCCGCACCTGAACGGGGCGCTGGGCGCGGCGCTGACCGACCGGATGATCGAGTTGGGCTGGTTCGAGCGGGGGACGACCCGGCGGGCGCTGGTCGTGACGGAGGCGGGGCTGGCGGGGCTCTCCGACACGTTCGGGTGCGTCCTGGCCTGAACTTCCCGCCGTCCCGGGCGTGCCGGCCGGATGGACTCGAACCCCTCCGCCGGGGCCCGTACTGTGGGGCCATCAGCGGACTGTAATGGGAGGTGGCTTCCGGTGACGGCGCAGGCCAGGATCTGGCTGAACGGGGAACTGGTCGACCCCGAGCGGGCGACGGTGTCGGTCTTCGACCACGGCATGCTGGTCGGGGACGGGATCTTCGAGACGGTGAAGGCGACGCACGGGGAGCCGTTCGCGCTGACCCGGCATCTGCGCCGGCTGGCCCGTTCGGCGGCCGGCCTCGGCCTGCCGGAGCCCGACCACGACGCCCTCGCCCAGGGCGCCCTGGAAGTGCTGGCCGCGGCGCCGAAGTGGCCGCTGGCCCGCATGCGCATCACCTACACGAGCGGTCCCGGCCCGCTCGGCTCCGCGCGCGGCGACGAGGGCCCGACCATGTCGATCATCGTCGGGCCGCAGGACCCCTTCCCCCCGACGGCGGACGTGACGGTCGTGCCGTGGCCGCGCAACGAGCGGGGCGCGCTGTCCGGCCTGAAGACCACGTCCTACGCCGAGAACGCGCTGGCGCTCGCCTACGCCAAGGAGCGCGGCGGCGGTGAGGCGATCTTCGGCAACACCGCCGGCGACCTGTGCGAGGGGACGGGCAGCAACATCTTCGTCGTCCTCGGCGGGCGGCTCGTCACGCCGCCGCTGTCGTCCGGCTGCCTGGCCGGGGTGACCCGCGCGCTGACGCTGGAGTGGTTCGGCGGCGAGGAGGAGGACCTCGCGCTGGACGACCTGTATCGCGCCGACGAGGCGTTCCTGACGTCCACGACCCGCGACGTCCAGCCGATCCGCGCGGTGGACGGCACGGCCCTCCCGGCCGCGCCCGGCCCCGTCACCGCCAAGGCGATGGAGGCGTTCGCGGCCCGCTCCGCCGAGCTCATGGACCCCTGATCAGAGAAGTGGTCCCGGAAGTCTTCACACAGCTGGACGGGGGACACGGATGACGGTGCATCGGGGGCGCTGGAGCCTGGAGGACCGCTTGGAACGGGGGCTCCGCGAACTGCCCTTCGATGTCCGGCCGGGCACGGCATCGGTCACGGTCGAGCTCTCTTACGACGGAGGCGTCATCGACCTGGGCTGCCATGGGCCGGACGGGTTCCGTGGTTGGTCTGGTGGGGCGCGAGACCACTACACGGTAAGCGCGGATTGGGCGACCCCCGGGTACCTGCCGGGGGAACTGGAACCGGGCACATGGCACGTCTGGCTCGGCCTCCACCGGATACCGCCGGACGGTGTCCCGTACGAGGTCACCGTGACCACGTCGACGTCGTCTCCACCTCGGGCGGCCGAGACCCCGCCTCCACGGCCGGAACGTCCACCACGCAGGGAACTGCCCGCCCCGCGTGGGATGCGATGGCTCGCCGGTGACTTGCACTCGCACACCGTCCACAGCGACGGGACGCTCACCGTCCACGAACTGGCTTGCCTCGCCGCGTCCCAGGGCCTCGACTACCTGGCGGTCACCGACCACAACACCGTCAGCCACCATCCCGAGCTGCCCGCGGCCGGGGCCCACGCCGGAGTCCTGCTGCTCCCAGGCCAGGAGGTCACCACCGACCTCGGGCACGCGAACGTGCTCGGCGACACCGGCTGGGTGGACTTCCGGCGCCCGAGCGCCGACTGGGCCGCGTCCGCCGCCGCGCGGGGCGGGCTGATGTCGATCAACCATCCGCTGAGCGGCGACTGCGCCTGGCGCCGCCCGCTGCCGGCGAGAGATCGTCCGGCTTTTGTCGAGCTCTGGCATTCGTCCTGGTGGGACCGGCGCTGGGGCGCCCCGCTGGCCTGGGCGGACGTATGGCGCCCCGGCGGCGTCGTCCCCCTCGGCGGCAGCGACTTCCACGACCCGGCCCAGCACAAGACCCTCGGCGAGCCCGTCACCTGGGTCCTCGCCGACGACGCGGGGGACGGGCTCGGCGACGTGCTCGGCGGCCTCCTGGCCGGCCGGACGGCCGTGTCCGCCGGGCGGGACGCGCCCGTCCTGCTGCGCGTCGAGGACGAGCTGATCGCGATCGGCGCCGGCGGCGCCGTGCTCGTCCGGCCCGACGGGCGACGCGCCGCCGTTCGCGGTGACCACGTCCGGATACCGGTGGACCGCCCGGGCATGCACCGCTTGGAGACCCACGAGAACGAGGTGATCGCACTGTGCGGGTAGAAAACGGGAGGGTAGAGAACACGGCGGGGAGCCCGGAGATCGTCGTCGTGCCGCACACCCACTGGGACCGCGAGTGGTACCTGCCGTTCCAGCGCTTCCGGTTGCGGCTGGTGTCGCTGCTCGACGGGGTCATCGACCGGATGGAGGCCGACCCGCGCTGGCACTTCACGCTGGACGGTCAGATGGCGGCGGTCGACGACTACCTGGAGATCCGTCCCGAGCGCCGCGAGCGGGTGGCCGCGCTCGTCCGAGAGGGCCGGCTCGCCGTCGGGCCCTGGCAGATCCTCCACGACGAGTTCCTGTGCTCGGGGGAGAACATCGTCCGGAACCTGGAGCTCGGGATGCGTCGCGCGGGCGAGATGGGCGCCGCGATGATGGTCGGCTACCTGCCCGACCAGTTCGGGCATTGCGCGCAGACGCCGCAGATCTTGAAGTTCGCCGGGATCGAGCACGCGTGCGTGTGGCGCGGCGTCCCCGACCGGGTCCGCGCCAGCGCGTTCGCCTGGGAGGCGCCGGACGGCACGGCGATCCGAACCCAGTACCTTCCCGAGGGCGGCTACGGCAACGCCGCGTCGATGTTCGAGGAGGTCGGGGACGGCCCGTCGCCGCTGCCCGCCCGCGTCGCCGGTTTCGCCGAGGCGATGGGCCGCTGGTCCCCGCACGGCGGCCCCCTGCTGGCGATGTACGGGGCCGACCACACCGCGCCCGCCGCCGACCTCGCCGACCGGGTCGCCGCCGCCGGGCTCGGCATGCGGCTGGACACCCTCGCCGGCTACTTCGCGGGGACGACGCCGTCCGTCGACGGGCTGCCGCACGTCCGCGGCGAGCTGCGGTCGCACGCCCGCGCCAACATCCTGCCCGGCGTGATCTCCGCCCGCGTCCGGCTCAAGCAGCTGATGGGACGCGCCGAGCGGCTCGTCGAGCGGTACGCCGAGCCGCTGGCCGCCCTCTGGCACGCCGGCGACGCGCGCACGTTCCTCGACCTGGCGTGGCGCCGGCTCATCGAGGCGAGCTGCCACGACTCGGTCACCGGCTGCGGCAGCGACGAGACCGCCGAGCAGGTCGCGGCGCACATGGCCGAGGCGGAGCAGCTCGGGCGCGCCGTCTGCGACCTCGTCACCGCCGAGCGGGCCGGCTCCCTCCCGATCGGCGCGCACCTGGTGTTCAACCCTTCCCCCGCCCCGCGCGCCGGTCTGGTCACTCTGGACATTCCGTGCGAGGGCGAGCCGGGGCTCGTGACAGGAGACGGGCGGCCGGTCCCCGTGCAGACGCTCGACGTCGCGCCGACCGTGCTGGACGACGCCGTCCATCCGGCTTCCGAGCTGCCGATCCTGCTGGAGCGGGTGTACGGGCGGGTGCTGTTCGGGCAGGAGATCCGCGGCTGGTCGGTGTCCCGTGAGGAGCGCACGCTCACCTTCCACGTGACGTCCCGCGCCGACGTCCCGTTCGACCTCGGCGACGTGCGGGAGGCGCTGCGGGACGCGGAGGGGGAGTGGCGCGTCCGGATCCTGGCCGATCCGCGCCGCACCGTCGCCGCGCTCGTCGAGGTGCCCCCGCTGGGGCTGACCGCCGTCCGGCCGGTGCCCGCCGCGCGGGCCGCGGAAGGCCCGGTCACGGTGGACGGGAACGTCCTCGACAACGGGCTGCTGCGCGCCGAGGCGCACGCCGACGGCACGCTCGGTCTGCGCACCGCGTCCGGCCAGGTCGTCGAAGGCGTCGGGCGCATCGTGGACGGCGGCGACCTGGGGGACTCCTACAACTACGCGCCGCCCGCCCACGACCGGATCGTCGGCGACCCGCTGACCGTGGAGGTGAGACCCGTCTCGGACGGGCCGCTCGTCGCCGCGTTCGACGTCGTCCGGACCTACCGCTGGCCGGTGTCCGGCGACCTGCCGGGTGACACGCGCTCGGAGGCCGAGGACGGCGTGACCGTCACCACCCGCGCCGAGCTGCGCGCCGGCGAGCCGTTCCTGCGGCTGCGGGTCACCTTCGACAACCGCTGCGACGACCACCGCGTCCGGATGCACCTGTCCCTGCCGCGCCGGGCGGACGCCTCCTTCGCCGAGGGCCAGTTCGCGATCACCGAGCGGGGGCTGACGGCCGAGGGCGGCTTCGGGGAGCGTCCCGTGCCGACCTATCCCGCGGCCGGGTTCGTCGCCGCGGGCGGCATCGCCGTCCTGCTGGAGCACGTCACCGAGTACGAGGTCACCGGCACGGGACGGGAGATGGCCCTCACCCTCCTGCGCGCGGTCGGGTACCTGTCCCGGGACCGCAACGCCTACCGGGACCAGCCCGCCGGGCCGCAGCTCCCGACTCCGGCGGCGCAGTGCCGCGGCGAGCGGACGGTCGGTATGGCGGTCCTGCCCTACGAGGGCGCACGGCCCGGAACCGAGGTGCTCCGCGCCGCCGAGGCGTACCGCCACGACCTTCTCACCGCCGCCGGTTACGGGCATGCCTCCGCGCCCGTCCCGGAGTCCCGGGAGGGCGTCGCGATCAGCGGCGACGGCGTGGTCATGACCTCGCTCCGCTCCCGCGACGGATGGGCCGAGACCCGGATGGTCGCCCAGTGCGCCGAGCCCACCACGGCCGTCCTGCGCGGGGACTTCACCGAGGCCCTCCGCGTCGACCTGCTCGGACGCCCCGGCATCCCGCTCGACGTGCACGGCGGGACGGTCACGCTGGCGCTGCGCCCCTGGGAGATCGCGACCGTCCGGCTCCGGATGGACTAGCGGGCGGCGCGGGCGGTGCCGCGCTCACGCCGGGCGCCGCCGCTCTTCCCCGCCGCCCGGACCTCGCGCGGCGCGGGCTTGGTCGGCTCCGTCGGCTCGGTCGGCTCGGCGGTCTCCGCGGGATGCGCGGCGGCCGCGGCCATCGCCGCGCCCACGATGCCCGCGTTGTTCACCAGCCGCGCCGGGACGATCTCCGCCCGCACCCCCTTGATCAGCGGCAGGAAGCGATCGGACTTCCGGCTCACCCCGCCGCCCACGATGATCAGCGACGGGGAGATCAGCGCCTCCAGGTGCGTCATGTACTCGCTGAGCCGCTTCGCCCACTTGGACCAGCTGAGGCCCTCCTCGGTGCGCGCCTTCGCGGAGGCGCGCAGCTCGGCGTCCTTCCCCCTGATCTGGATGTGCCCGAACTCGGTGTTCGGGACGAGGACGCCGTCGGTGAACAGCGCGCTGCCGATGCCCGTCCCCAGCGTGAGCAGGACGACGGTGCCGCGCCGGCCGCGTTCCGCGCCGAGTCGCATCTCCGCCACCCCGGCCGCGTCCGCGTCGTTGAGCAGCGTGATCTCCCGGCCGGTGACGTCCGCGAACAGGGAGGCGGCGTCCACCCCGAGCCAGTGCCTGGACACGTTCGCCGCCGACATCGCCACGCCGTCGATCACCACGCCGGGATAGGTGACGCCCACCGGGCCGTCCCAGCCGAAATGGTCCACGATCTCGGCGAGGACCTTCGCGACCGGCTTGGGCCTGGCGGGGCGCGGCGTCTCGATCCGGAACCGCTCCCGCGTGAACGCGCCGTCGGACAGGTCGACCGGCGCCCCCTTGATCCCGGAACCGCCGATGTCGATGCCCAGCATCTCCCGTGCCATGCCTTCACTCTGCCCGGTCTCCGCCGGGACTAGACGGTTAGGAGTTCTCCGCGAACTGGAGGCCGACCACGCCGATGACGATGAGCGCCAGGAACGCCACGCGGGCCGGCGACGCGCTCTCGTGGAACGCGATCATGCCGACCACCGCCACTCCGAGCGCGCCGAAGCCGGTGAAGACCGCGTAGGCCGTGCCGACCGGGAGGGTGCGCAGCGACAGCGACAGTACGACGACGCTGAGCAGCGCGACCGTGAGGCCGATCGCGGTCGGCCACGGCTTCGTGAGTCCGTCCGACTCCTTGAGCGCCGTCGCCCACACCAGCTCCATCAGCGACGCGATCACCAGGAAGATCCAGGCCACGACAACACCCCCCCGATAACCGGAAATCTCTCCGGTCGAGATTAACTGGAGAATCTTCCGGATACAACCTCGAAGCGGAGCCTGGCTCGGGTAGCCTGCCGGAGCGTGATCCCCCGAGCAGGATCCCCCGGACGGAGGCCGACATGCGGGAACTGCCGGTCGCGGGCCGTCCGGCCGCCGAACGCGCGGACGCCGCCCTCAACCGCCGCCGCATCCTGCGCGCCGCGGCCGAGGTGATCGCGGCCCGGGGGGCCGAGGCGGTCTCCATGGACGAGGTGGCGCGGGCCGCCGGCGTCGGCGTCGGCACCGTCTACCGGCGCTTCGGCGACCGCGCCCGGCTCGTCTACGCGGTGATCGACGACCGCGAGCGCGACTTCCAGGACGCCTTCATCCACGGCCCGCCGCCCCTCGGCCCCGGCGCGCCCCCGCCCGAGCGCCTCCGCGCGTTCCTGCACGCCCTCGCCGACCGCACCGAGGCGCAGGCGGAACTGCTGCTCATGGCCGAGGCGGACCCGCCCGGCGCCCGCTTCCGGGACGGCTCCTACGCGCTTTACCACATGCACCTGGCCATGCTCCTCGGCCAGATCCGCCCGGGGATCGACACCGCCTACCTCGCCGACGCGCTCCTCGCCCCCCTCGCCGCCAACCTGTTCCTCCACCAGCGGCGCACGCGCGGCATGCCGCTCGACCGCATCAAGGCGGGCCTGGACGCGCTCGCCGAGGGCCTCATCCCGCCCTGATCCCGCCCTGACCCCGCCCTGATCCCGGCCTGAACTGGACGCATCATGATCGGTCCGGCGAAAGGCCTTATCAGGGCGCCCGCCTGCCGCCAGACTGGGGGAGTGAACGACTTCGATCTCCTCGTGCTCGGGTCCGGGCCCGGCGGGCAGCGCGCGGCCATCGCCGCCGCCAAGCTCGGCCGCAAGGTCGGCATCGTCGACCGCCGCGACATGATCGGCGGCGTGTGCATCAACACCGGGACGATCCCGTCCAAGACGATGCGCGAGGCGGTCCTGTACCTGACCGGCCTCAACCAGCGCGAGCTCTACGGGCAGAGCTACCGGGTCAAGGACGAGATCACCGTCGCCGACCTCGGGATGCGCACCCAGCACGTCATCGGCCGGGAGACCGACGTCATCCGCAGCCAGCTCGCCCGCAACCACGTCACCGTGATGCCGGGCACCGGACGGTTCCTGGAGCCCAACGCGATCGGGATCGCCGGTGCCGGCGACCGCGAGCAGAAGGTCACCGCCGACCGCATCGTGATCGCCACCGGCACCCGTCCGGCCCGTCCCGACACCGTCGACTTCGACGACCGGACGATCATCGACTCCGACGGCATCATCAACATGGACCGCATCCCGGAGACCATGGTCGTCGTCGGCGCCGGCGTCATCGGCATCGAGTACGCCTCGATGTTCGCCGCGCTCGGCACCAAGGTCACCGTCGTCGAACGCCGCGAGCGGATGCTCGACTTCTGCGACCTGGAGATCGTCGAGGCGCTGAAGTACCACCTGCGCGACCTGGCCGTCACATTCAGGTTCCGGGAGACCGTCGCGTCCGTCGAACGCCTCCCGAACGGGGCGATCACCGTCCTGGAGAGCGGCAAGCGCATCCCCGCCGACACCGTCATGTACTCGGCCGGGCGGCAGGGCATGACCGGCGACCTCTGCCTGGACGCCGCGGGCCTCACCGCCGACCACCGCGGCCGGATCAAGGTCGACGACGACTACCGCACCGAGGTCCCGCACATCTACGCGGTCGGGGACGTGATCGGCTTCCCGTCCCTCGCCGCCACCTCGATGGAGCAGGGCCGCCTCGCCGCCCACCACGCGTGCGGCGAGCCCGTCTCGGAGATCCACGAGACGCAGCCGATCGGCATCTACACGATTCCCGAGATCAGCTTCGTGGGCCGCACCGAGGACGCCCTCACCGAGGCCAAGGTGCCGTTCGAGGTGGGGGTCTCCCGCTACCGCGAACTCGCGCGCGGCCAGATCATTGGGGACTCCTACGGGATGCTGAAGCTTCTCGTCTCACCGGACGACCGGCGGCTCCTCGGCGTCCACGTGTTCGGCACCGGGGCCACCGAGCTCGTCCATATCGGCCAGACGGTCATGGGCTGCGGCGGAACCGTCGACTACCTGGTCAACGCGGTCTTCAACTACCCGACGCTGGCCGAGTCCTACAAGGTCGCCGCCCTGGACGCGATGAACAAGATGCGCCACATAGCGCGCCTGTCAGGCTGAGCGGGCCCGGGCCGGGTCAGGACGGCCAGAGCAGGTTCTCCAGCTCGGCGTCGATGTCGATGAACTCGGCCTCTTCCCCCGCGGGAACGGCCTGGTACGTCCGGTGCAGGAAGTCGGCCAGAGGCGACAGCGGCACCTCGAACAACGCGTCCCCGAACGGGGACGACAGCGCGATGTTGAGCGAGCCGTCGTCGTCGGCCGGCCAGACCTCGACGTCCCCGTCCCCGACCCTGCGCACGATGCCGACCGTGAGAAGCTCCCGAGCGAAGATCCACTCCACCGGTTCGTCGTCGCCCACGTAGAAGGCCATCCGGATCGCGTACGGGTCGTCGGCCGCGTACTCGAGCCCGGCGAGCAGGGGGACGGTCGTGCGGTCGGGGACGACGAGACGAAGGCCCAGCTGCGCTGAGACGGTGGTACTGCTGCTCATGGCCATTCCCTCTAACGTCGGTCCCGCTGGCTCGCGGGGTACTCCGGTGGGGTGGTTCTCCCACTCACCGACATCCCCGCGATCTATGACGCCTAACTGCCTGATCTCGGCGGAACATTCCGGCGTCCCCGGCGTTTGTGATCCATCTCACCGTAGCAAAACCTGCGTCTGACCTGCGCAAAAGCGGATCTTGTGGGTGCACCGGTGCCCACAATGCGGGACGATCCGCGCACTCCCCGGCGTCCCCGCACCCCCGACACCTGGATTAAGGTAAATCCGTGGCAATCAATGAAGAAAAGGTCGCCCCGCCTCCGGAGGAACCCGGACTGTTCCACCGCTTCCGCGACCGGGTACGACGCAACCCGCTCCTGAACACCGCCTGGCGAGCCGCCGTCTTCACCGTCGGCGCGACCGTCCTGATCGGCGGCCTGATCATGATGGTCACCCCGGGCCCCGGCCTCGTCGGCATCGTCGTCGGCCTCGCGATCCTCGCCACCGAGTTCGCCTGGGCCCAGCGCGCCCTCCACCGCGCCAAGACCGCCGCGGACCGCGCCAAGGAGAAGGCCCTCGACCCCCGCAAACGCCGCCGCAACACCATCCTCGGCACCGTGACCGCCGTCGTGGTGGCCGCCGCGGTGGCCGCCTACCTGGCCTTCTACGGCCTGACGCTGCCCTGGAAGATCGAAGACCCCACCTTCTGGACCTGACCATCCGGCTCGCATAGCGTGACCGTGTGAACCTTGTGCGTGACCGGTGGGCGGACTTTCGCGGGTCCCCTTACCTGCCGGCCATCGTCCTGCTGGTGATCCTCGCCTCGGCGGCGGGCCTGTTCGCAGGCTCCTACTGCTACGCCATGGCCAACCCGGCCCCCCGCAACATCCCCGTCGCCGTCACGGGCCAAGGCCAGTCCTCCGCCTTCCTGCACGCCCTGGACGAACACCTGGACACCTCCCTCTCCGTCCAGGAGTACCCCACCTACGCCAGGGCCGCCGACGCCATCGAAGAACAGCGCGCCTTCGCGATCGTCATCCTCAACGGACGGCAGGCGACCCTCGCCACCGCACCCGCGTCCGGCGCCTCCGTCGCCCGCATCCTCACCGAGGCGGCCCCGGCCGCCGGCCAGTCGGTCGGCGTCCCCGTCACCGTCACCGACATCAAGCCCCTCCAGCCCACCGACCCGCAGGGCCTCGCCATCTTCTACATCTCCCTCGCCGCCGTCATCATCGGCTTCGTCGGCGCCATCCAGCTCAACGTGCACGCCAAGGGCCTCAACCCCGGCGAGCGCATCGCCTTCACCGCCGCCTACTCCGCCCTCGGCGGCCTGGCCATCTGCTCCGTCGTCGACCACCTTCTCGGCGTCCTCAGGCTCCCCTTCGCCGAGTCCTGGACCATCTCCTCGCTCACCATGTTCACCAGCGGCATGGTCTTCACGATGTTCAACGTCCTCATCGGCCGCTGGGCCATGCTCCCCACCTGGGGCCTCATGGTCCTGATCGGCAACCCGTCCTCCGGCGGCGCCGTCTCCTGGCCGCTCCTCCCGTCCCCCCTCGGCCTCGTCGGCCGCTGGCTCCCACCCGGCGCCTCCGTGGACGCCCAGCACACCGCCATCTACTTCCAGGGCCACCAGCGCGCCCAGCCGTTCATCACCCTCGCGGTCTGGGCCCTGGTCTGCATGACCACCTACCTCATCTGGGTCCACCGCCACCCGACCGCCCGCCCCACCTGACGGCACTCGCCACGCGACCACCCCCCAACATGCGCTAGAGTTTCCGAAGTCGGAACACCCGGGCGATTAGCTCAGTGGGAGAGCGCTTCGTTCACACCGAAGAGGCCACTGGTTCGAACCCAGTATCGCCCACCCCGTTGTAGCAGGTCAGACTAGGTCTCGGAGATCATTCCGAGGCCTTTTTCGATCTTGAGGCCCCTCCGGGAGCCAAACGGGGAGCCACCGCTCCCAGACTTACGCGGACTTGCTCTGACCGAAGACCGTGTTCATGGTCTCGGCGCCCTTGGTGATGACGGGCCTCAGCTGGTGCCGGTAGACCTTCTCGGTGACGGCCGTTCCGGCGTGCCCGACCAGGTCGGCGATCGTCTCCAGCGGCACCCCGCTGTCGCTCATGATCGAGACGAACGAGTGGCGGAGTTCGCGAGGAGTCCACTCCTCACCGATCCCGGCACGCGAGGTGATCAGCCGGAAGCTGCGCCGCACGTTCCCGGCGGCCAGGGCCGTTCCGGTCCTCGTGCAGAACACCAGACCGGTGTCCTGCCAGACCTCACCCGCCTTCAGGCGCTGAACGGCCTGGCGCGCATGGTGCCTGCGCAGGGCGTCCGCGGCCTGTGCGGGGAGCTCGAGGGTGCGGCGGGACTTCTTGGTCTTGGTGTCGCCGTGGATCCGCACGGAGCGCCACACGTACAGGGCGAACCGGTCATGATCGAAGCCGGCTTCGCTCACCGCCCGGAACCTTTCTTTCTCCTCGTCCCAGGCGATGACGTGCGCCCACTGCAGAGCGCGTGCCTCTTCGGTGCGGATACCGACCATCAGGCTGAGCACCACGTAGGCGTGCAGCGGGGACGACTCGGCCTCTTCCAGGACGGCGTTGGCCTGGGCGAGCGTGAGCGCCTTGCTCGGCCGCCCGGCCCTCCCGCGAGGCGTCGTGACGAGTTCCGCCACGTTCCGCGCGATCTTGTCCCGGGCCTGCGCATGCCGGATCGAGCGCTTGAGGATCGCGTGGACTCCTTGCAGGGAGCGCGTGGACAGCCTGCCCGTGAGTCCGTCGAGCCACTCGTCCACGTCGTCGGCGCGCAGCTCGGTGAGCTTGGCCCTGCCGAGATAGGGGATGACGTGCTTCTCGGCGAGGATGCGGTTGGTGGTGACCGTTTGGGCGTCGCGCCCCTTGAGCCCCTTGGACAACCAGTCGTCGACCGCGTCGCCGACCGTGTAGTACGCGGTGCTCTTGATGCCGGCCTCCAGCTCCTTGACGGCGCTGACGAGCTTGTCCCGGACCTCGGTCTTGGTCTTCCCCTTCCTCTTGAGCCGCTTGCGCTTGCCGCTCGAAGCGAAGCCGAGCGAGATGGCACCCGTCCAGCCGTCTCCTTCCTCGTAGATCGACCCTTCGTACTTACCGATCAGGATCTTTGCCACTGCATTCCTCCTCCTATCTGTAGCTCACGATCGCCTCTGAGGCCCCCTGGGCCTGAGGCCCCCTGGGCCTTCACCCGCGCCCGGCCAGGCACAGCGTGAAGGGGTTCGCCCGTACGTTGGCAGGCGCGTACACCTCTCTCGGACTGCCGTTAGTCACCTCCTTTGCGCATGTTTGCGCTCCACACTATCACGATCAGTACTCTATCTTTAACTTAAAGTGAGATAGGGGTGGCGAAGGGTCTGCAATTGATCTACGATGTAAGGGCCCTGGCTGACGTGCTGAATGAACACCCATCAGGGATCGATCAACACCAACCATCTGGGCTGCCACAGTTACTGGCGCCTTCTGATTCACCCTCCTACGACTTCGTCGACCGGGATGAGTTGCCCGTACCGCTGGCGGGATCAGTGTGACGTTGGCGCCGCGTGCGTGAAGTCCTCGCAGCTGCTCCGGTCACCTGGGGTCGACGGAGTCTCGCAATGGGGGTGCGGCCGGGCTGAGGACGTTCGGGGACGTCTCAGTGATGTGGTGGCCCTGACGTCCGGGGGTGGGCGAACCAACCAGAAGCCCGCCGACACCAAGCGCACGCGCGTCACCGTCCGGTCCGGCGGCAACTGCTACGAGAACTTCGTGTGCGGCGACGACGTCCGGGTGATCCTGGACCTCAGCCCGATGTGCGGCATCGCCTACGACCCGCGGAAGCCTGGGCCGTCGAGGCCTGCGCCATCTACTGGCACGTCTACAAAACAAACGATGGAGTGTGGAGGCGGCACGCCAACTGCCAGGGTCTTCGGAGATGGGCGCTGCGGGCGAGGGGGTCCTGATGCCCCTCGCCGCTCCGGCCCCCACACGGGTTGCTGATCAAGGGCTTCTTCGCCGTCGGACGCAGGTCCCTTCCAGGTCCTCGATCGGGCCTCCGTAGGGACCGCCCTGGTTCGGGGCTGCACAGGCTATGAGAGTCGGGGATGACGTGGGAAACTGGGAGGGTGCGTGGGCAGTTGCGGGAAGGCCAAGCCATCGGAAGGAACCATGGGCGATGTGATCGACATGGTAGGCGAGCTGCGCGTCCCACACCCGTGACTGCGTCTGACCGGCGTCGGCTGCGGGGTCGTATGCGCCACCACGGCCGTTCCGGGCCCGGAACGGCATGACAAGCCTCCGACGCCAGCCAGTCACCCCTGACGGGTTGTGCCGTAGTGCCCGGCTCAGCCGTCAAGACGCCGACACCCCATCGTGTTCCACTCCCGTACGTGGCCAGCGCGCCGTCATTCGACCATTCTGCAAATTGCGAAGAGGTTGGCGCACACCTCCAGAAGCTGGTCCCACCTGCGCAAACTTCACCTCGAAGATCATTTCTAGCACCTCTCCAAGATCGCTTCCAGGGAGGTTGGCGCATGATCTTGCAAACCTGCAGGTCAGACCCCCACAATCTGAGGTACTGTCGCAGGGCTCAACAAAACCGCATCGGATTGAAACCTCTTGCGAGGCATCTTGCGAGGCATCACGTACCCCGTCGCAGGGCTCAACAAAACCGCATCGGATTGAAACCTCCCAGATGATCCTCTCCGCTACAGCCTTTCCGGTCGCAGGGCTCAACAAAACCGCATCGGATTGAAACTCGATCTGGTTGTCGGTCTGCGGTCCGGTCATGCTTGTCGCAGGGCTCAACAAAACCGCATCGGATTGAAACTTGGGAACCTGTGATTGCGTGGGGGAAAGCGAGTCGCAGGGCTCAACAAAACCGCATCGGATTGAAACTGTTGATCCACGCACCTGCAGAAGCCAAGCTGGCGGTCGCAGGGCTCAACAAAACCGCATCGGATTGAAACTGGCCTCCGTGACGGACGGCATCTCGTCGTTGACGGTCGCAGGGCTCAACAAAACCGCATCGGATTGAAACCGAGGTGTCGAGCCGTCATCTCTCTGATGTCAGTCGCAGGGCTCAACAAAACCGCATCGGATTGAAACTGTTCAAAGACACGCTGTCCTCCCAACTTGGCAGGAGTCGCAGGGCTCAACAAAACCGCATCGGATTGAAACTGTCCCCCGGGGTGGCCGCCTCCTTGACGGGGGTCGCAGGGCTCAACAAAACCGCATCGGATTGAAACTTCAGTCCCCTTTCTTGAAGGACTATAAGGAATAGTCGCAGGGCTCAACAAAACCGCATCGGATTGAAACTCCGACCCTGAAGGTCGGGGTGGCCGGGATGCTGTAGTCGCAGGGCTCAACTAAACTGCTTCGGGTTGCAATGCGCCTCGGCTGTCTGCCCCTTATTCTTCCGTGGGTCGATGTCGCCGATAGAACCGAATTGGATTGATACTGTACGGCGTGACACATCCGGTTCACGCCCTCGATGAAATGCGGCGAATTATGCGAAAGACTCGGCGACCCTTGGTGGGCTGCCGAGTCTTCTCAGGGTTTTAATGGGAGTAGATATGTTGCGACCTGCGTTTTGTCGGGATCAGGCGGTGGGTGAGGGCGGGAAGCGTTCGTAGGTGTTGTTGGCGGCGTCGTAGGTGTAGGCGGTCCAGCGGCCGTGGTCGGCGGAGGCCAGGCGTGCGCCGAGGGCGACGGCGATGGCTACCGGGCCGCTGAGGAAGATGGCGTGCCGGCCGGTACGGGCGCCGTCCGGTAGATGCGTTTCGAACCAGGTACGGCAGATCTGTTCGATGGCCGCAGTGAAGGTTTCGGTGTTCTCGGGCAGTCGGCTTACCCGGCTGCTCAGGCGGAGTAAGTTGCCGATGCCGTCCTCCTGGCAGGTTTTCCGGACGGGGGCGAAGAATGCTTCTCCGCGTGCTTGCAGGTCCAGTGCGAGCGCGGTGGCGGTGGGGTCGCCGCCGTCGATGTTCTGCATGCCGTCGATGTTGAGTGGCCCGCCTGCCGAGTCGGTGGCTTTGAGCAGCGCGGCGGGGAAATGAGACGGGGCGCCGCCCTCATGGTGCGGTTCGTACACCATGACGCCTCGGGTGTGCGTCTGACCCAACCTGGCCCCGTAGCGGAACGCGACGTGCAGCCGCATGGTCGGGAACAGGTTGATCTGGACGGCGTTGGGTGAGAGCTGCTCGGCGAGCGTCATCGCCTCGATCGTCTTGTCGGCGAGTGCCTGGACCAGGTCCGGTGCCGTTCCGCCGTCGGCCGGCAGTCGCACACCGGTCTTGACTGTCACCGGCCAGGCGCGGCTGTAGGTCTCGGCCTGGCTCTCGAGCTGCCGTGCGTGCGCCAGGCCCTTCGCCGCGTCCGCGGCCGTGGCGACGATTCCGATGTGGACCCGCCGCCGCAGTTGTTCGCGTCGCCAGAAGCCGAAGACGATAAGCCCGATCCCGACGAAGCAGACGAGGAGGAACCACCAGCGTCCGGCGGTGTCCCCGGCGATCAGCGTCTTGGCCGATTCCACGAAGAAGCCGCTCGCGACGGCGGCGCCGATGGCGATCTCGGCGCTGCCGTCCACGAACGACTGCTTGAGCTTTCCGGTGTCCTGGGCTCCGTTGAGGGAGCCGAGCACCGTCAGCCGGGGCTCTTCCGGCCGATCCTGGTCTGTCACTGCCACCACCCGTGTCGGTTTTGCCTGTCAATTCGGTGTCCGGAACCGGCCCGTCCGCGTGAAAGGTGTACATCACCGTCCCTTGAAACACGGGTACGCGACCACTTCAGGACAAGGACGCCCGGGTAAGCCCGGACAGCGCGGCCTGTGGTGTCGATTAGGGTTCCGCTGCGAAAGGCGTAATGCGCTGAGGGGTCTGAATCATCTCCGGGGGTTCTACAACTGTCTGATGGACGACACGAGGGATGCCCGCCCGGCAGGGGGTTGGACGCGCGGGAGCGCCCCGTCCATCAGAACGGGGCGAGACGGCGACAGTTGGAAGGCGGGGGATGCATGAAGGTGCACGCCGTGGTGATCGGAACATCCGGAAACCAGCGCTACATCTTCTCCTCGAACAAACGGCGTGAGAATGTCGGCGCCTCGTACCTGATCACGCGTGTCGAGGAGTCCTGGCTGGATGATGCGTTGCTGGAGGTCACCGGAAGCACCGACCGGGACCGTCGGATCGATGAGCACCCGGTTGAGGTCATCACGGCCAACGCCGGCGGGATCACCGCGCTGGTCAAGGACCGCGAGGACGGGGTCCACCTGGTGACCGCGGTTACCGCCCGCGCGTTGCGTGAAGCCCCCGGCCTGGACGTCTGCGGGGTGGTCGGCGACCCGGTCGAGTGGGACCGCGCGGCAGGTCTGGCGGAGGCGATCCTCCGGACCCGGGAGGCGCTGCCCGTCGCGGCGATGGCGAGGCCGGGTCCGCAGATGCGGTTCGCCGGGCTGCCGATCGCCGCGCGCTGCACGTCCAGCGGGCTCCCCGCCCAGACGCCGGTGACCCTCGCCGAGGGGGCGCGTCCGGAGCCCCGGTCGGCGCCGAGCCTGGCCAAGCTGAACTCCTTCGAAGACGCGCTGGGCCGCTTGGTGGTCAAGATGGGCCTCTCCAAAACGGTGAAGGACTCCAAAGTCCGCGCCGGCCTGCGCGAAGCGGTCGATCATCTGGCCGAACGCGCCGACTGGGTGGCCGTCGTCCACGCCGACGGCAACGGTCTGGGAAAGGTCTTCCAGGACTTCACCGCCATCATCGGGCAGCAGGCCCCTGCACGCGAGTACGTCGATGCACTGCGCGGTCTTTCCGCAGGCGTGGACGACTGCGCCGAAAAAGCGGTCCGCATCACCCTGGACGAGCTGAGACGGACGGTCGGGCCCGACGACAGACCGGTGTTCCCTCCCGTGAAGGCGCGGAAGGGGCCGGCGGCGACGGAGCAGATGCCTTTGCTCCCCCTGGTGCTCGGTGGCGACGACCTGACCGTCATCTGCGATGGCGCGATGGCCCTGCCGTTCGCCGAGCGTTATCTTCGCGCGTTTGCCGACTGCGCCGCCGCAGACTCGAGGATCGGCGATCTGCTGCGCAAGGCGGGACGTTCGCTGCTGGGAGCCTGCGCGGGCGTCGCGATCGTCAAACGGCACTACCCGTTCCACAGCACGGCCGATCTCGCCGAGGGTCTGACGAAGGAGGCCAAGACCGTCAAGGCGCATCTGGGCCCGGACCGGTGCGCGCTGTCCTTCCACGTCCTCTACGAGAGCGCGTTCGCCGACCTTGGCCGGCTCCGCGCGGAGACGACGCTGCTGGACGGCACCCGCCTCACCGCACAGCCGTATGTGGTTGGCGAGGTGGGCGCCGACGGCGAAGGTTGGTCCGAGCACCGGCTTTGGGACGATCTGCGGAGCCGCGTCAGGACGCTGACCCGAACGAACGAGGACGGCGACAGGATCGTGGCGGCCGGCCAGGCCCACGACCTGCGCGCCGGGCTCTTCCTCGGCAGGGACGTCGCCGACGCGCGGTTCACGATGCTCGCCCTGCGTCTCCGCGACGGCGGCGGCACCGTCGAGAACCTCGGCGGCGATGACGGCTCGCTTTTCTGGTCTGGTGACGGCGGCGCCCGCACCGGGTTGCTGGACGCGATGGACGCGATCGGTTTCGTCCCCGCCGATACCCGGATCGCGGACACGCCACAGGAGCGGGAGGCGCGGGTATGAGCGTGCAGATCAAGCTGCGCCTGCGGATGCTGAGCGACTGGCATATCGGCACCGGCACCGCCGCGCACGGCCACATCGACCGCCGGGTGCAGCGCGACGCGGACGGGCTGCCGTTCGTTCCGGCCAAGACGCTGATCGGTGTGTGGCGGGATGCCTGCGAGGTGGCCGCGAACGCGCTGGACTCCGGCCCGGCCGGGGCCTGGCACGGCTGGGTGGAGTACCTGTTCGGCAGCCAGCCGTCCCACGCGGCCAAGGAGGCGGGGCAGGGCCCTGATCCGAGCGCCCGGCATCCGCGCCCGGCCGCGCTCGTCCTGTCCGGGCCGCTGCGCTTCCCGGGGCGGCTCGGGCCGGTGCTGGCCGGCCGTCCCCGGCTCCGTGAGGTGGTGACGTTCGTCAAGCCGGGAGTCGCCATCGACCCCCAGACCGGTGCGGCGTTCGAGGGGATGCTCCGTTACGAGGAGATGGCTCGCGGCGGAATGACCCTGGTCGGCGGCGCCGAGTTGCCCGGCCCGCTGACCGCGGACCAGCGGCGTTGCGCGCTCGCCCTGCTGTGGGCGGGGGCGGTGCTGGTGGAGGGCATCGGCGGGAAACGGCGCAGAGGGGCGGGCCGGTGCCGCCTGGAGCCGTCCGGCACCGGAATGCCCCCGACGGCGGCCGGTCTGGAGGCGACGCTGACGGAGCCTCCCGCCGATCTGCCCTATCCGGATGATCGCGGGCCGGTCGTCGGTGCGGAGACGCGGCCTGCGGGCACGTCCTGGGAGCGGGCCGAGGTGACGCTGGAACTCATCACCCCGCTGCTGGCCCATGACCGCACCATCGGCAACCTGGTGAGCGGCCGTGACCACGCACCCGGCTGGATCATGCTGCGCGAGGTCCTGTCCAGGCTGGGTGAGGGAGCGGCCGCAGCCGCCCGGCGCGGCGACCTCGTGGTGACGCCCGCGACGCCGCTGGTGGACGGGCGGCCCGGCCGTCCGGTGCCGTGCGTACTCGCCGCGGCCAAGGACGACCCCGACCGCATCATCAACCGGATGGCACAGGAACCGGTCGGCGAGGACGCGATCTTCAAGCGGCTCCGCTCCGGCTACGTCACCGCGGAGCCGGGCGGGGACGCGGCGGTCCGCAAACCCGGCTTCGTGACCCGCATGCACAACACCGTCCAGGACGCGACGCAGCGGCCCGACGAGAGCCTCGGCGGCGTCTACGTGTACAGGGCGCTCGAACCCGGGACCCGGCTCGGCGCCGAGGTGAGAGTCCGGGCCGGAGTGCTATCGCAGGGCTGGCAGGACCGGCTGACCGGTACATGGCGGCTCGGCCGGTCCCGCAAGGACGACTACGGGACGGTCTGCGTCACCTCCCGGCCGTACGACGGCGGGCCGGCCCGGCCAGGGGCCGCCGCGTCCCTGCGCAAGGGGGAGCTGCTGCGGGTCTGGCTGCTGTCGGACGTCCTTGTCCGAGACCGGCGGCTCGCACCCAGCGCGGACCCCATCGACCTGGCGAGGGCGCTGTGCGGTGCCTTCGCCGACGCGGGACAGCCGAACCTCGCCCTCAAGCCCGTCCTCAGGGACGGAGGCCGGGTCCCGACCTCCTATGAAACGTCGCGCACCGACTCCTGGCATGTCGGCTGGGGGCTGCCCCGGCCCAGCCTGCTCGGTTTCGCGGCGGGCGGCTGCCTGACCTTCGAGATCACCGAGGGCGGCCTCGGCCCGGACGCCCTGGCCGCCGTCGAACTCGGCGGCGTCGGGGAACGGCGCGGCGAGGGGTTCGGCCAGGTCAGGTTCAACGACTCGCTCCTCGCCCGACCGATCGAAGCCACCGCCCCGGTGTGGGAACCCGGGACCGGCGCCCAAGCCGCCCCCGCAGACCCCGGGAATCTCCTCGACCCCGGCGAGGACGGGCACGCCGAGGCACGGCTCATCGAGCGGGCGGCCTGGCGGGCGGAGATCTGGCGACAGGCCGAATTCCACGCCGCGGCCACCGGCGACCGCGTACTCGGCCCTCTCGCCGGCCTGACTGCGTCCCGCCTCAACGCCGTGAGGGGCCTGCTGAACCGGCTGGACGAAGACCCGGAAACCCTCCGGCAGCGCATCGCCCGGCTCACAGCCCGCTGGCCCGACAAGGACAACGTGCGCACCGCGCTCGAAGAACTGCTGACCACTCAAGACCGTCTCTGGGACCTGCTCGCTTTACCGACCACCGAACTGTGCCTCACCAGCGACGGCCACCAGGCGCTGCCCGCCGAACTGCGCCGAGAGGCGCTGCGCACCCTCCTGACCGCCTGCCTGGCCGCCTCCACCCGCCGCGCCGCCCACCAAGGACAGAGGGCACTGTCATGACGGAACGCACCGGACGGCCGATGGACACGCGGCTCCGGGTCCGCGGTTGGCTGAGCGTCCGAACCCCGTTGCACGTCGGCGGCATCGCGCTCGACCCGGCCGAGGCGCTGCCGCTCGCCACGGATGGCCAAGGCCGCGTCTACGTTCCCGGGACCAGCCTCGCCGGAGCCCTGCGCAGTTGGATGCGCGGCACCGACACCCGCCGCGACGCGCTGAAAGACCTCTGGGGTTTCGTCGCCGACGGTGTCTCCAATGACGGGAACACCAGCCGCGTGGTCATCCGCGACGCCGTCATCGCCACCACGACCCGCAGCGACGGCTACGGCGTGCCCATCGACCCCATCGACCCGGTGACCCTCCCCGCCCGGCACGGTGTCGGCATCGACCGCTTCACCGGTGCGGCCGCGCCCGAGTTCCTCTACACCAGGATGGTCGTCCCGCGTGGCAGTTACCTGTGCTTCGAGATGGACATCGAATCCACTGCCGAACACCGCGACAGCGACCGGGCACGACTCGCCGCACTGCTGGCGGCGCTCTCCGACGAGGAGATCCCACTCGGTGCCGCGACCCGCCGCGGCCTGGGAACGGTGTCCTTGCTGACGTCACCGCTGTTGGTGCACGAACACAACCTCACCGAGCCTGCCGGCCTGCTGGCCCTGTTGAACGGCCGGCCCGCGCAAGCCCATCTGAGCGGCGCGTCGTTGCCCGACAGACGTAGCCTGCTGAAGATCCGTATCGACTGGGAGCCTGCGGCGCCGGTCATGGTCAGGGAGAGCGGCGAAGGTCCCGCCATCGGGACACTTCCGCTCACCACCCGCCTCAACGGGGAGTTCGTCGCTCTCGCCCTCACCGGTGGCTCCATCAAGGGGGCCCTGCGCAGCCACGCCGAGTTCATCGAACGCACCGCACGGGGGATCTGCGCACCCGGCCGTCCAGCCGAGGATGCGGCACCGCGCGAGCACAGCGACAGCTTCCGCGCCCAACTCGACCAGCTACCCACCGTCCGCCGACTCTTCGGCTCGGGACGAGGCAAACGCGGAGGTGGAGCGGGAGCACTGACTGCCCACGAATGCGTCAGCCGAACCGAGATCCCGTCCAAGGTGTGGACGGCCTTGACCGACGCACCGCCCGGCGCCGTCCCCGAAGAGCGGCCGAAACTGTCGGACGCCGACCGGAACGCTCTGGAAACGCTCGGCATGGATCAGGCCGACCATGTGGCCATCGACCGTTGGACGGGCGGGGCCGCGAGTGGGCGGCTCTACAGCGTTCTCGAACCGCACAAAGTCGAATGGGAACCGTTCCGCCTGACCGTCGACCTCAGTCGCCTGGGCGACGAGCACGACGCCGAGCTTGCGCTGCTGCTGCTCGTCCTACGCGATCTGGAGAACGAGCGCATCCCTCTCGGCGGAATGGTCACCCGCGGTTTCGGAGACATCAAGGTCTCCCCGATCACCCTCACCGGCGACCGATGGCCGAACGGTGCTTCGCTCCATGAAGCCCTGGACGACCGAGACCTGAACCAGGCATGGAAGACCTATCTGGACGAGGTGACCGTGTGAATCCGGTGACCCTGCACTCGGCCGCAGCGAACGGTGTCACCCTCTCGTGGGCGCTCCGGCACGCCGCTCCGTCCGGTGGCATCGCGCTTCTCACCAGCCCCCGCCGGTACCACGTGGCCCTTCTCGATGACATGGGAGAGGTCATATCGCGCAAGGGCGAGATCCAGCTGGACGATGTGTTCGAAGCCCGGGTCCTCTCACCTGCCAGCGAGCTGCGCTGGCTCCACGCCAGCGACGGCCAGGGACGCGCCGTCGTCCTCACCGAGGACGCCACTGCACTGCCGGACGAGCTGAGCGAACGACCCGATCCCCTCAACGCGGTCGACACCAATGCCGGTGGCTACCTGCTCTGGGGCCGCGCTGCCGCCGTTGCCGGCGACGGCTGGACGACCTTCGCCGCCGAACGAATCGGCACCTTCGACATACCCGCCGACATCACGACCGGCCACGCCCGCGTGACCATCCGCGAATACGTCGCCGTGGACCCGATGCACGGCAACGCCTACATCGCCGAGGAACGCCTCCTCGGCTTCGAGCCCGTCAGCCCCACCCGCCCGGAGGACTCCTGATGCCCGATCAGCCGCGCAAGACTCCGGGACCGAACTTCAACCCCGCCGACCTGGGCAAGAAGCTGAACCGGCGACGTCAAAATGTGCAAACGGCCGCCGTGCCGCCGCATCGACCGGGACCGCCACGGCAGACGCCCGCGCCGACGAACGCCCCTCCGAAGCCGAAGACCGAATACGAGCCCGATTCCGACGCCCCCTTCCTCAACCCGTACACCTTCGTCCCCGTCTTCCCGCAGGCGGAGCTCCCGGAAGTCCTTCGTGAATCACGACCTCTCGGCCATGATCGGCTCCATCCCAGCCGATGGACGGGGGCCATCAGTGTCAGACTCACTGTGCGGACCCCACTCCTCCTGCTGGACTCCGCTCGCGCCGTCCCCGCAGCGGAGAACAAAGATCATCTCATCTATCCGATCCTGTGCCGGAAGGGTCTCCCGCATCTCCCGGCCACCTCGCTCAAGGGCATGCTGCGTTCCGCTTACGAGGCGGTGACGGGATCGCGTTTCGGAGTCTTCGACGTCCACGATGGCCCGCACACCCGGCCGCTCGGCTGGCGTCGCGCGGCGCAGCGCATGCAGCCGGTGCGGGTGACCGACGACGGCGAAAGGTTGGAGTTTCTCGACGCGGTGCGCCTACCGTTCTACGGACGAAATACACCACTGAAGTATCGCGACACGCAACAGACCCCAGAACACGGTGATGAGGTACTGGTTCGCTGCGACGAACGCCGCAGAGTCGAAACCGTGGTCGAGATCGCCACCACGTCGGGCGCTGCTGCCTACGACTCTGAGGACTTCCTCTTCGGATACGTATTTCTCACCGGCCCCAACGCGGTTAACAAGAATCATGCCCAAGTGTTTCTCACATACAAGTCCCCGCGTATCGAGCCGCTGACCGAAGAACTGCGGGATGGCTGGAACCAGATCATAGAGAACTATGAGGACTCGCACACGAAAGAAGAGATCTGGGAGCGCAGGGACGATCAGGGCCAGCCGCGCGGTCCCGGCGAGTGCTATGGGAAAGAACCGGGTAAACTCGCCTGGAGTCCGCATCTATGGCAGCAGGACCGCAAGGCATTGGCGCCAGGCACTCTGTGCTATGCCCTCGAACGAGGCGGGCGGATCGTCAACCTGTACCCGGTGGCCATACCGCGCGACGTCTCGTCGCGGACACCGGCCGAAATGCTGGACCACAGTCTGCGTCCAGCGCCGTCCTACGCAAAGTTGTCGCCGGCGGACCGCGTCTTCGGCTGGGTCGCCCCTGAAGGGTCCAGCGTCCGTCCCGCCTCGTATCGAGGACGTCTGCGGGTCCGCGATGTCGCATGCGCGAGCGCGGAGAACGCGGTGACGGTGTTCGCCGAGAACAAGGGCCTGCCGCTGGCGATACTCGGTCAGCCCAAGCCGAGTCAGGCCCGTTTCTACCTTGGGCATAGAGCCGGTAGGCCGCTAGGAGAGAACCCGCCTCGTATGAAGGACGCGATCTATCGCGCGGACAATCTTGAACTCCGAGGGCGCAAGTTCTATTGGCACCACGCGCGCGTCGCCGATGAGGTCGGTTACTGGGAGGGGGCCGACACGTCTGGGCAGGACCCGTCTCAGGATCCGACTCAGGAGAATGTCGGCCGCAAGGGTTATCGGGAGTTCCGCCGACCACGCAAGATCGAGTCCGAGGTGGACGGCCGCCCGAGCCTCACGGTGGACGGCCGGGCCTTCGCGACCGGTGAGGAGGCGCAGCGCGACTCCCAGAACCGCTCGGTGCGGGGCTGGGTGAACAAGGACACCGAGTTCACGTTCACCATCGAAGTCCGTGACCTCGATGACGCCGAACTCGGAGCCCTGCTGTGGCTGCTCACGCTCGACGGTAAGAAGCATCACCGGTTGGGTCTCGGCAAGCCCCTCGGTTTCGGCAGTGTCCATCTTGCCATCGATGAAACGACTACCGAGCTGTACTCGACCGACGAGTGGGTCGACTACTATCGCGATCTCTCCGCGGGGCCACGGCCTAACGAGCCATCGGCATCGATCAGCCGGATCCGCGAAACCTTCGAGTCGTTGGTAAGCGGCTCACGAGCTCTGCAAGCGATGCGGGAGGCATTCCTCGCCGCCGCGGAAGGCGTGCAAGATCTCCCGGTGCACTACCCGCGCGTGCGTCCCTTGGACATGGCCGACGGGGGTGCCGTGCCGCCAGATCCCCGCGGACTGGCCTACGAATGGTTCACCGCGAACGAGCGGACGAATCGGGGGAAGATTCGTGAAGGGCACGGCAGATCCCTTCCGGCGGCCACTGGCGGCGGCCGGGGGTTGAACATCTACAAGGAAGTTCCCAAGAACAACTGAAGGTCGTGCCGAATTGAAACCGTTAGCAGAGCCCTGTGCTTTTGGTAAACAGGTGCGATCGGAGCCGGCGAACCCGTATCGGTTTGCACGCCGGATAAATCGCTTACCTGGCGGTGCGCTGTTCGGGATTCCTGACGGCCGGGAGGCGGCACGAGCGGAGGACTCGGGTGGGTGCTGGCAACGTGTGGCTGTTTCATCCGGTCGGGGGGCGGGGATCTGGGGTTTCCGCCGCGCAGCCGGAGTGCGGGGGCGGTGGACTTCGAGGGGCAGCCCGACGCGACCGGGTTGCAGCGGCGCCCCTTGCGGCGAGTGTTCGAGGGCCTGGCCGCAGTGGGCATCGAGGTGGACGGGGTGGCGTTGCTCGCTACGCTCAACCGGCATCGTCCGGGGGACGGAGACGTTCGCCGTGTACGGCCGGCAGTTCCGGGAGCTGATGTGTTCGACGCCGGGACTCTTCGGCCGGAGCTTTCCCCCTGACCGTGTGCGGGTCATTGAGGTGGCGGAGCCGACGATGCGTCTTTGCACTGGTCCGGCGGCGCGCGTCTTACGGGAGGTCGAGCCCGCCCGATGTCTGGTGTCGTCCGGTTCGGGCTCGTACGCGCTGGGGGCGGGCGCGTTGCTCGCCGCGCTGGAGGCCGGTGTCCCGGTCGGCCTGATGCCGGTGCACGAGTCAGGGGTCCCGTACGGGTTCGGAGATTTGGTGACGGCGGACCAGCCGCTGCGCAACTGGTTGCTCCGGCATCGATTCTGGGAGGAGCTCACCGAGTTCGACCCGGAGCACGCCGACGTGTGGCGCCTCCTGGCGGCTCGACAGCGGGCGGACATCGGCCAGGCGAGGCTGGCGGAGCGGCGCGGCGGCGTCCCGGGAGTGGACGCCGGTCAGTTGACCAAGCTGAAGGAGCTCGGCCTGGCCGTGGAGGCTGCGTTCTTCGAGCGGGTCGCGAGGGGTGAGGCGATCGACCAGTCGTTGCTGCGGGCCTGGTTCGTCCAGCGGCTGGCCAAGCGGTTCGAACGCGAGAACGAGGACATGATCCCGGCCGCCCGTGACGTGGTCGGCGAGTTGGTGACCGCCTTGACCAGCCGCCGCGGCCGGGACGAGGGCGACCGGGCTGTCCTTCAGCGGGCGCGGACGCGGCTGCCGACGGCGGCGGGCGGGGACTGCGTCGCCATGTTGCGCGACCGCCAGTTCGCCGATCTCTTCGACGCCGCCACGACCCACAAGGCGCACCTGGACGAACCGGGGATCGGTGCGCTGCCCGGGACGGTCATCGAGCAGGCCGACCGGTGGGAGCGCAGCGATCTCGTTCCGAAGCTGCTGAAAAGACGCAAGATGACCCCATGGCCCGTCATAGGCGGTGGGGACATCCTGGTGCTGATGTCCATGGGCCTCCGGTCGGGCGCGGACGACGAGCCGAGCAGGCAGGCGCTCCGCGAAGTGCTCAAGTGGCTGTCGTACGGGAGTGATCGCTTCCCCCGTCCCGGACATGTCCGGCTGCGCCTGCTGGCCACGCAGGAGACCCAGGCGCCCCTGGAGGCGCTGGCGACGTGGGTGCGCACCCTCGGCATGGACGGTTCCGTCGAGGCGCAGGTCGTGGGTCCGCTGCCGCTGCCGCCGCCGGACGACGACGCGCCGCCGCCGGATGTGCGGCAGATACGCGACGGCATCTGGCAGGCGCTCGAAGCATCGGGCCGCCCGACTGGCCGGGCGGGATCCGGCAGCCTGCGCGATGTGGACGAGGTGGTTTTGGTCCTGAATCCGGGTCCGGCCTCCATCGGGAACGCCATGATCGCGGCCGGGGTGGAATGGTCGCTGCGGGCCGCGTGCCCGCTGCGCATGGTGGAGCTCGGCCGCGACCAAGGCGTCCGGCCGGCGGCCCGGGACGGCGGCCGGGTACTGCGGCGGCTTGGGCCCGACACCGCGCTGGCGGGCCTGGCCGCGCGTGCGGCGCGGCGGTTGGACGTCCGGACGGCGTGGCGCCTCCTCGGCCACGGTTCGGAGCGCCTCGACGAGGTGCGCGAAGCGGTCGGCGAGTTGCACCGCGACCTCTACATCGCTCCGCAGGAGGCCGGCCGGGAAGAACGCTACCGGCTCGCCCGACAACGGTTGGCCCTGGTAGCGCGGGTGCTCGCGGACGAGCCGTGGCCCGCCTGCTACATGGCCGTCGAGATGGTCCGTCCGGGACTGCTCGGCTGGAACACCGACCTGTGGCGGGATGCCGTCGACAGGTCCCCGGCGCTGGGAGAACTGGTCGGCCTGCGCGACACCTCCCCCTACGCCCATCTCCTCGACCGGCTCCGCCGAGGCGACGACGAGGCGGACGAACCACCCGAGCCGACCCGGGTCCTGCGGCTGCTGGCGCGCGCCATCACGGACCTGCGCGTCGGCGCGCCCCGGCCTGCGGGAGATGACCTGGCGCTCTTCATCCGCTTCGAGGACGTCTGCGCCGAACTCGACCGGCATGCGAAGGCCGCCGCCCCTTGACCCCTTGATTCCGCCACCGGATACTGGAACGTGTTCGACGGCTTCGGGCCGAAGAGCACCATTGAGGGCTTCACGCCTTCCGAGGAGGTCGCCGTCACCCGGCGCATACCGGGCGACGCGGCCGGTTTTCCGTTGCCTCGGGAGGTTATGTGCGGCCTGTCGCCCACCTGGCGGATCGCGATGACGCGATCGCCTTCGCCGCGTTCCACACCCTTGTCGCTCCAGCGCTGCGCGCCGCTGCGCGCTGGCCGCTGTGCCGAGCGCGACATGCCGGTTCGCCCTGCCGGGCCCCGGCAGGGACGGGGGCGTGCGCCGAGTGCGAAGCGACCCTCGACGACCTGCTGTTCGACGCCTTCGCCCGGCTGCGGACCGCGCTGGCGGGCCCGCTCCCGGCGACCCGCTCGGGAGAGCCGGTCAGGGAGATGGCGCTGCTGCGCGAACACCTAATGTCGCCGCGGGCCCGTGATGAGGACGCCGCCGCGTTCGCCGGGCCGCTCGCGACAGGCGGACGGGACGGCGAGCCGGCATGGCTGCGCGCCGCCCGCGCCCAACTCGTCCACTATCCGCTGCGCCACCTGGAGGAGCGTGTACGGCGTGCGGACGCGGTCCGCCGCGGCGCGTCGGCGCGCCCCGACCGGGACCTGCGGCAGGCGGTGTGGGCCGCCCCACTGCGCGTAGACGCCGCCGGGCTCGACATGCTCATCCTCGCGGTGTTTCGGGTCCGCCGCGGCGTCGCCGAACCCTTCGAGGTACCGGACGACCTTCGGGAACGCCACGGCCTGACCCGCGCGGACGCCTCCCGCCGCATGGGGGACGCGCTGCGGGCGCTCCGCGAGGTCAACCCCGCTTTCTACGCCGCGAACATCGGAGAGCTCGGGTCCGCGGTTCCCGCCGTGGCCGCCGCCGACCCGCAGGAACGGGTGGAGACCGCAGCCGGACGCAGCGCGGCGCGGGCGACGATCCGCCGCCTGCTCGATGCCGCCGAGGGCGAGCCCGCCCGGCGGGCGGCACGGCGGTCCGGCTACCGGGCCGTCGTCGCGGCGGTGTGCGCGGTCGGTGCCGGCCGCCGCGGCGCCCCGATCGCGGTGGCGGCGGAGAGGCTGGGGCTCGCACCGGAACCGGCGGGCCGCCTGGTGCGGCGGCTGGCGATCCTGGTGGCGGCCGCAGGCGTGGACTGGTCGGAGCAACTCACCGCGAAGTCGCCCACCGGCGGACCTCCTCGGCGAGGCGGCCGGCGTCGTGCGCGCTGAGTACCGCGTCGGCCGTCCGTCCGGTGGTGTCCACGGTGAGCACGGCACCTCCGGTCGAGGGTCGCACCGAAACCTGGTGCACCACGGCCGGCATCTCGTCGGTGAAGTCCCGCTCACCGACGAGCAGGCCGGGACGCGGCAGGCGGGCCGCCCGCCCATCTTCGGCCTCGGTGAACAGGGCGATGAGATCGGTGCCGATGGGACCGTCGTGGAGGTCGGCGCGGACGGTCAGCGCCGTCCCGCCGGTCAAGGCCAGGACGAGGAACGGTCCGTGGAACCAGGCGGTGACTTCGCCGGCCAGGACTTCGCGAGGTCCGTAGGGGCGGGCCCGGACGCGCCGCACGTAATGTTCGGGCTCGGTCATCGGGCTTGCGGGACGGTGTAGCCCATGCCGATGGTGGTGCGGTCGCCGATGCCGGCGTAGGCGCTGAAGCGGACGAGCGCGTCCACGCAGGCTCGGGCCTCGGGCGTGGTGCGGCGGGTGTCGGCTATGCGGTAGGCGACCTGGCCGAGGCTGCCGCGCACGGGTGGGACGCCGGCCTTGAGCAGGTGCTCGCCCATCGTGAGGCGGTAGTCGGCGATTTCGAGGTTCTCGGTGATGATCTGGGGTGTCGTGTCGTCCAGGGCCGTGTCGGGGGCGAAGGCGTTCCATTTGCGGTAAAGGTCGGAGAAGACCCATTCGGGTTCGGGGAAGGGGCGGACGCGGCGTGCGCCCTCTTCCCGGGCGGTGAAGAACGCGACCGGTGTGGCGATCCGCAGTGTCCACCGGTCCGCGGGAGCTGCGGCGGTGAGGAGTTCCGGATACGGTTCGGCCCCGGCCAGTTCGACGGCCGCGATCCGGTACTGGCAGCGGGCCACCCGCACGTCCCCGGTCGCCGCCAGCGCTTGGAGTACAGGGGCGGTGAGCGAGTCGGCGAGTATCCCGATCTCGAACCGAACCTGCTTGCCGGCGGCGCCCGCGCGGCGGTCCCGTTCGTTCAGGAGCGGGGTGAGCGCGAACGGTTTTGGGGGACGCGTATCGTGCAGCGCGGACGACAGGTCGCGTTCGCCGGTATCCCGCAGGGCGGCCAGGAACACGGCGTTGACGGCGGGCCCGGTGTGCGGCGGGGGGACGGGTGGGCGCCCGCCGGCGGGTTCGAGGCGGACGATGATGCGAGCGGGCATGCGGGCCTCGGCCTTCGTCTCGTCGGGGTCTGACTGAACCCTAGTGAGGTCGCGGTGCGCCGGTCAGTCCGCGATCCAGGCCGGTCTGACGAGCGGCGGTCCCAGTGGGACGGTCCGGACCTCGCGCGCACACGCCGGGCAGGGAGCGTAGATGCGGAGACGGTCGGCGGGGGCCACCAGCCCTTCGAGTGCGGCGGCGGCGCGGTGGGCGTCCAGGCCGGCCGCGTCGGGGATCAGCCAGCCGCTCTGCTGGAACCGGTCGGCGACCTCGTCCAGCGCGGCGCGCAGCCGGTCGCGGCGGCCGTCGTCGAATACGTCGTAGCAGACCAGTACCGGCCCGTTCATGGAACGACCCAGCCGAGCGGGTTGACCTGCTCGTCCGTTCCGCCGCGATGCGCCGCCCGGCAGCGAGGGCAGTTCGGCAGTGCCAGCAGGTGGTCGCCCGGCCGTAGATGCTCGCTCGCCTGCTTGACGATGTCGTCCAGTTCGGCGGCGTCGGCGCCGATCTCGTAGACGGTGAACAGGACGCGGGGGCCGTATCCGGCCAGCAGCCGGTTCACCGCCCGCCGTCCGGCGTCGGAGGAGACGTCGAACGTCACGGTCCAGGAATTGCGATCGGTCGGGTCTGCCATCGGGATCACCTCCAGGCGAACGGCTCGTACGATTCGGCTTCGCCGAGTATCCAGGTGCGCAGCGCGAGGCACTGGGCGCGGAGCTGGTCGGCGTAGCTGCGGCGCGCGGGCGGTGCCGGCCAGCCGCGCGCTGGGGCGGCGAGCCGGGCGTGAAATCGGGTGACGGCTTGGCTGCGGGCCTGCGGTGACAGCCAGGGGCCGTCTGCGCCGTCCTCCAGGTCATCCGTCGTGACCGCGCGCAGGCCCGTGAGCGCCAGCACCGTGGAGTCCAGCAGTACCGGCCGCCACTCCTCCATGAGGTCGAACGCCAAGGTCGGACGTCCGCGGGCGGGGGTGTGCAGGAAGGACACGTACGGGTCCAGGCCCGCGGCGAGCAGGCCGGAGGTAACGGTTTCGCGAAGTAGGGCCGAGCAGTAGTTGGTGAGGGCGTTCACCACGTCCGCGCGGCGCCGGTCACGTCCGGCGAAGCCGAGAGCGGGGTCGAGGACGCTGGAGAAGGCACGGTAGTAGACACCCGACGCGCCGCCCTCCACCCCCATGACCTGGGCGACGTCACCGCACTCGGCGACCCTGACCTCCAGCGCCGACAACCGCGCGGCGGCATCCCACACCAGTTCGGGGTCGTTTGCGCGCCGGGCGCGGCGGCGCAGCAGCACATGCTGGTTGCGGATCTTCCCGGCGACCAGGACGCGGGACAATTCGACCCGGTCGGCGGCGATGGCGTGCCGTTCCAGTTGCCGACGGCGGGCGAGCACATGGCCCGCGCCGGGCGGCTCCATTCTGCCCAGCGGCCGTCCCGTGCCCGAGAGCAGGACGAGGGGGATGTCCCGGGAGAGCAGCGCGTGCATCGCCTGGGTGGAGATTCCCACCTGTCCCGACAGCACCACTTCGGAGATCTGTGTCAGTGGCGCCGAGGCGCGCAGTTCTCCGTCCTTCAGCGCCACCAGGCGTCCACCCCTCCGGCGGACGACGCAGCCGGTGCCCACGACATGGAACGGACGACCGTTGATCAGCGCCATCTCAGCGTCCTTCCTGTGCCGCGTTGGCCGGTTGGGCGGTGGTTCCTACGAAACGCCATCCCAGCAGGGTGAACCCGTAATCGAAGTCGGCGATGTAGGTCTTGTCTGGGTTGATGCGCAGCCCTCGCGCGGTCAATGCCCCGTCCACGTCGGCCAGGGCCTTCACGGCCTCATCCGGCCCCTGGCACAGGACGGTCAGGTCGTCGGCGTAGCGGACCAGACGGCCCGACTTTCGGTCCACCTCCTGGTCGAAATCGGAGAGGAAGAACTCGGCGAGCGCCGGGCTGATCGGTGCGCCTTCAGGCAGCCCTCTGCGGCGCTCCACCACGCCTTCGGGCATCAGCCATGGTGCGCACACCCATGAACGGACGAGTTCGGCGGCGCTGGGATCGCGTATCCGCCCGGCGACCTGTTCCAGCAGAAGCCGGTGGTCGACCTCGGCGAAGAAGTTCGCGATGTCGGTCCGCGCAACCCACCTCAATCCGGAGTCGCGATGCCGCTGCACCTGCTCGAGCGCGTTGAGCCACGACCGTCCGGGACGGTATGAGAAACTGACGGAGCTGGCAGGATTCAGCCGGGTCCCGTAAATGTTCAGGAAGGCGCGCTGGACGATGCGGTCGCAGATGGTCGGCAACCCACGCGTCCGCAGCTTGCCGCCCCGCATCGACCGCACCGGCCGCAGCGGCTGGGCCCGGTACCTCTGCTCCCGCAGCAGCGTCGCCAGCGCCGTCAGCCTGGGGCCGACCTCGCGGCCGAACACCTCCGCCGTGACCCCGTCCGCCCCGGCCATGCCGCTGCCGGCCGCCACCCGCGACCACGCCGCCCACAGCACCCGATCACTGGCCAGTCGCTCCACGAGCCGGGTCGTCCGGCCGGTTCCCTCACGTGTCCTCATACCAACAACCGATGGACGAACTCCTTTTCGGCCATTCAAAGAATTGTCAGGAGGTTGGCGCACACCCCCAAAACCCGCTCTGACCTGCGCAAACGACGTCCTGAAGATCATCTTCAAGGTCACTTCAAGATCGCGCCCAAGGAGGTTGGCGCATGATCTTGCAAACCCGCAGGTCAGACCCCCATAATTTGAGGTACTGTCGCAGCGCCCTACAAAACCGCATCGGATTGAAACGGAGAGCGGTTGCGGCCTTGGGCAGACGGATGGAGTCGCAGCGCCCTACAAAACCGCATCGGATTGAAACTCGCGCAGGCTGATGCCGTCGATCATTTATCGCTCGTCGCAGCGCCCTACAAAACCGCATCGGATTGAAACGAGAATGCCACCCAGCGGCAAGACGAGCGCGACGAGTCGCAGCGCCCTACAAAACCGCATCGGATTGAAACCCTCCACCACGCAATGGGTGGAGGTGAGAGCGTCTGGTCGCAGCGCCCTACAAAACCGCATCGGATTGAAACGGGGTACTCAATCAGTGTTCCCACCCAATTCAGGGGGTGTCGCAGCGCCCTACAAAACCGCATCGGATTGAAACCGGCATCTTCACGCGGGCACCGTGAGGAAGTGAGCGTCGCAGCGCCCTACAAAACCGCATCGGATTGAAACAACTGTGGTCCAGCATCTCCACGATGAGGTTCAAGGTCGCAGCGCCCTACAAAACCGCATCGGATTGAAACATCCATACCTGATACGGCATGGACCCCCCTTTCAAGTCGCAGCGCCCTACAAAACCGCATCGGATTGAAACTGAAACGCTGACGCTCTACGCCGTCTATCAGGCGTCAAAGAGTCGCAGCGCCCTACAAAACCGCATCGGATTGAAACATGGCGATTCTTTCGGCTAACCCATGTTGTCGGTAGAGGTGGTCAACCAAAATCACATCGATTTGGAATGTCGCCAGGAATACCGGGACGGAGAGGATTCCAGTTACTGCGCCCACAAACTGCATCGGGTTGAAGTCGCGGTGCCTCTCTTGAGTTCTCGTACCGCCTGCTTATAGCGCTCAACAGAGCCGCGTCGGAGCAGATGAAAGCGCGCGGCCCCATGGTCGGGGCCGCGCGCTTGCGTTCGCGTCGGGTCGGTCAGGGGTGCGGGGGTGGGGAGGGTGGTGCGAAGTGGGGTGGGGGTGTGGCGTCGCCTTCGCCGCGGGGTGAGTCGGGGCCGCAGGCGGGGCAGTCGGGTTGGGGGTCGGCGTCGATGGCGGTAAGGGCGGGGCCGGCCAGGTCGATGAGGGTGTAGGGGCGTGTGCGGTGCCAGCCGGTGAGGATGTTGAGGGCTTCGCCGAGGGCGACGCCGGCGATGGCCTGGTTGAGGAAGATCACGCTTGGGGTGGGCTGGTCGGGTGCGTCGTGGAGGTATCCGGCGCTGCGTTTGGCGACAGCGAGGGTCGGGTCGAGTTCCATGGACGCGGCCGCGGGGTTGTAGCCGGACAGGCACAGGAGGCAGGGGCCGCCTGGCGTTACGGTCGCGACGTGTCCGGAGACGTCGAGTGGGTCGGACTCGTGCGCGGTGATCTCCGCGCCGGTGTCGATGTAGGGGCGGGCGTACTGGACGGCGAGGGCGTTGAGGGCCCAGCGAGGGGCGTGGCCGTCGACCGCGCCGAACAGCAGGTCGGCGCATCGCAGTGTCATCCATGCGTCGGTGTTCAGGATGCTGTTCTGGATGGCGTGGACGGGGATGTCGGGGTCGATGTTGGCGACGGCGCGTGCCGCGACCTCGACCTTGGGCATCCCGTCCTGCGCGTCGGTGGCCGTGGCGCCGGCGAGGCGGTTGAGGTTGGTGGGTTCGACGCGGTCGGGATCGATGACGATGAGGCGGCCGATGCCGAGGTGGGCGAGTCCTTGGACGAGCAGTGAGCCGATGCCGCCCGCACCGACCACGGCTGCGGTGGCGGCGCCGAGCCGGCGTTGCCCGTCGTGGCCGAACGCGCGGATCTGGCGGTCGTGCCGGTGGGTGTCGCTGGCAGGGGTCATGGTGTGCACAGGGGAATCTCGCTGAGGGTGTCGTCGAGCAGGACGCATGCGTTCAGTGGTGCGAGCCGGCGCGGTTGCGGCGACCAGGCGCCCGCGAGTCCGCCGGGGCCGAGGACGAGTGAGGCGGCGATGGCCGGTGGCCGGTCCGGCATGGTCTCGGCGAACTCGGCGTGGGTGAGGCGCATGTTGTGCTCGTCGTGGCCAGAGAACCAGACCGGTCCGCCGCCGAACGGGTGCGTGTGCACGTCCACCAGCGACATGCCGGTCTCGTAGCAGGCTCGGAGGATTTGCCGGGTGAAGTCGGGGTCGACTTCGACGCGGACCGGGGATTGCACGTCCAGTGCCGCGTCCGGGATGAGTAGGGCCTGCCGAACGAGCAGGTCAGTCGTGTGGCGGCCCCATGGGTCGGTCCAGTGGCTCGCGCGGGCCAGCAGGTAGGCCATCCGCTCGGACGGGGACGCCAGCAGATGCTCCTCGGCCGGCCGCCACACGCGAGCGGGCAGCCGCAGGACGCAGCGCATCAGTCCGCCGTCCCGAGGTAGGTGCGGATGGCCTCCACGAAGGTGAGCAGGGAGTCCTGGCCGGCTCGCCAGCGGCGTTCGGGGTCCTCCAGGCAGTACCAGTGGTAGCCCAGGTCGGCGTAGGGGTTGTGGTAGTCGCGGAAGTAGTGCCCTGGTGTGATGAGTTGCCCGCCCTTGCGGCGCCGCAGTTTCGCGCTCAGGTAAAATCCGTCGGGCGCGCACTCGGGGTATGCGGCCGGCGGGACGATCAGGACGCTGGCCCGGTCGGGGATCCATCCCGTGGGAAGCCGGAACCCGCTGATGAACACGTACGACTCGTCGTCGGCGATCTTCAGGCCCGGGTAGGCCGCCGCGAGCGTCGCGGCCTCCATCCGCAGCCGCGCGGTACGCCGGGTGACGGGCCCGGCGGCCTTGGAGTGCCGGGCGTGGTGGGTGAAGGTGTCGTTGTCGGCGACGCGCAGCCGCTTGGCGTCAGGGACGATGACGTTGCGGTCCCGTTCCTGACGCACCAGCACCCGGTCAGCGTCGATCCCGGCGAGCCGCTTGATCTCCTCCCCGTTCAGCTGGTCGGCGATCACCGGCACGTCCACCCCGTTGATCCGGATCGTCTTCCCCATGCGTCCGCTCCTTCGTCGCCCGGTGTGTCTACCGAACCCCGATGGACGAATTGATGAGACTGCGCCGTACAGCGTGGGGCGCCGGAGGCTCGCAACGCGCGCCAGTTCGGTTCGGGCGTGCACGCAGACAGGCTTCAGGTCCACATGAGCGGGCGTTGGGGGCGTGTCGGGTCCACGGGGAGCCCCGGTGGTTCGGTGCGGGCAGCAGTGTGTCGGGGGCGGGTCCAGTTAACGGCACCTCTCTGCGTCAGGTGGCGGCGAGCAGAGAGGTATCCAACTTGTTGGATCAGTGGCGTTGATCGCGGCCTGCAGCCGAGATCAACAATGCTGTGGCCGGGTCACTCTAGTTACACCTGCCGCCCCTCAGGCTGGCTCATCTAGCGGCGTGCGTGCCGGCCGCAGCCACCGGCGAGAGTGGCTTAAGAGAGGTCTGCACCGCCCCAAGTTGGTTTGCCCTCCTCGCCGGTCACCCTCTGCCCCGGACCGTCGAGGAGCGCCATGCCGTCATCTCCCCAACTCGCCGAATTCCCAGCTCGTTATCGCGGTCGATCCGCACAAGGCCTCCTGAACCGCGGGACCGATGACTACGCCCGGGTGCGGGACGAGTTGCAGGTTCCCGGCGCTGTGCCGGCGATGGCGTCAGACGATCGCCCGGTAGTCGGCATCGACCAAGAAGACCCATGAGGGATGAGAGGCTGCGGCTCTGGGACAGGCCAGGGCTGCCCTAGGGATCTCACCGTTTGGATACACCGGTCGTTTCGGGGGATCAGCGATCCTTGGAGCGGAATGGGGAAGGCGGTTGGGATGGCGCCGAGGGTGGGCATTACGGACGCGGCAGCCAGGCAGGCGGCGGCGGATCTGGGGTGGACGCCGGTTCAGGCTCGGGCCTTCCTGGAGAAGCAGGTGCCCAGCGCCGGGCGGGTAGTGACTTCGGATCAGTTGCCCGCACCGTACAAGGGAAGGCGCAGTAAGACCGGTAGGTTCCTGCTCATCGACGGCGTGCTGATCCTGCCCTTGGCCGTGGACGAGCGTGATGCCAGTGGTTTCGCCGCGACTGGTTGTGTGGTCCTTGATGCGTACCTGCGGGCCAACGGGCGCGGTAAACGTCACATCGATCCGTTCGCGTTGACCGGTGCCGAGTTGGTGGACCAGGTGCGGCTGACCGAGCACGCGGTGAAGCGTTACCAGCAGAGGACCGATGGCCCGGCAGATCCGAAGGCGGCTGAGGAGCAGATGCGCTGGGTGCTGGGGAAGGATGCCAGGGCGGTACGGCGTCGACCGCGGTGGACCAACTCCAGCAATACTGCAGACTTCTTCCTGATCGCTGGTGGGAACGACGGTGAGGAGGAGTTCTGCTTGCCGATCTCCCGGCAAGGCGGGGGCGCGAAGCCGTTCGAGGCGCTGACGTGCCTGCACCGCAGCATGCCCTTGTTCGAGCTGTCATCGGCAGAGTTGGCGCGACGAGTCGCCTTCTCCAAGGAGGTGCTGGCCGCCTTCGACCGGGTGTATCCAGGCGAAGGGAGCGGCGAGGGGAGCACGGCGTCGCGGTTCACCGAGATGATCGCGCTGCACGGCAGGTTGGAACGGCATCCTCCGAGCGGTCACGCAAGGCATCACGGCGCCCGGTTCTACGTGGTTGCCGGCCCGGCCTTCATCCCGGTGGCGTGGAAGAAGAACTCTCAGGTCCCCCTGCTCGCACTCGGCGTGGAGAGTGTCCGCCTGCCGCTGCGCCGACGTCTCCTCGCCTGGTTGCGTCAGCGGTTCGCCTTGCGGGTCATGTGACTGTGTCCCGCGCATCGAGACGCTGCCGGTGGTCACTGGGCGAGCAGGCGGGAGTTCTAGCTAGCTAACCGTACAGTCCCGCTCAGGGAGGGATGGGGGGACGGACGTGCCATGACTCGATCCTCTCAGGGAACGAGCCTCCATGCGACCCGGGGCGCTTCAGCCCGAATGCTGGTGTGGCCGTACTCCGTACGCTGAGCGTGTGATCCGTTGTGTGGTGTTCGATGTGGGCGAGACTCTGGTGGACGACACCCGCGAGTGGCGAGGGTGGGCCGACTGGTTGGGTGTTCCGGCGCACACGATGTCGGCGCTGGTCGGTGCGGTGACGGCACAGGGATGGGATAACGCTGATGCGTTGCGGCTGGTGCGGCCTGGGCTGGATGTCGCTGAGGAGCGGCAGGCTCGTGTCGCGGCCGGGCATGCCGTGGAGTTGGTTGAGGCTGATCTCTATCCCGATGTTCGTCGGGCGTTGCAGGAGCATCGGCAGCGTGGGCTCTGGGTTGGTATCGCGGGGAATCAAGCGGCACGGGTCGGGGAGCGGCTGCGTGAGCTTGGGCTTCCGGCGGACGGGATCGCCACGTCGGAGGAGTGGGGGGTGGCGAAGCCGGATCCAGGTTTCTTCGCACGGTTGGCCGAGTGGGCGCCGGGGGAGCCGGACGAGATCGTGTACGTGGGCGACCACCCCGCCAACGACGTCGTGCCGGCGCGGGCGGCTGGGTTGCGAACGGCGTTGGTCCGGCGGGGGCCATGGGGGTACTTGTGGGCAGAAGACTTCCGCGGCATCGCGGACTGGGTTGTTGATGACCTGAGTGAGCTGCCGAGATTGTTGGCTTCTCGATGAAGGCCGCGGTTCCTGGCGGTCCCGCGTTACTGTGCCGACAGGATGGACCGTTGGAGACCCCAGGTGAAGCCGAAGCCTTCGATCGGCGATCGTGTTGCCGCCCACCGCACCGCGCGGCGGCTGACCCAGCGTCAGCTGGCCGAAGCGGCGCACGTGTCGTTGAGTCTGCTGCGGAAAGTGGAGCAGGGAGACCGTCCGGCATCTGATCGGACACTGTCCGCGATTGCTGAAGCGCTGGGTACGGAGCTGGACGTGCTGTCGGGCGAGCGGCGCTCGACCGATAGTCGGGTACATGCGGCGGTGCCGAAGATCAGGACGGCGATTGACGCCTATGACCTTCCCGAGGACGGGCCTGTCCGGCCGCTGGCTCAGTTGCAGCAGGCGATCAACGAGACGACTCGGCGGCGGTTATCGTCGCAGTACACGAGGCTGGCGGAGTCCTTGCCCGAACTGCTGGGTGAGCTGACGCGCTGCCGGCACGACGGTGGCGCCGACCAACGGATGGCCGCAGCGCGGCTTCTTGGGTCGGCGTACCGGGCGGCCGACGCTGTCGCCTACAAGTACGGGTACTACGACTTATCGGCGCGGTTGGTGGAGTTGATGCGGGCAGCCGCTGAGGCGGTGGAGGATCCGGCGCTGCTCGCGACGGCCGCCTACGTGCGGACCGAGGTGTTCTTCGCCAGCGACAATCTTGCACCAGGGCTTCGGTTGCTGGAGAAAGCCCTGGATGACGCGCCGCCGCCGAACACTTCGGAGTTGCGGGCGGCCGCGGGCGCGCTGCACATGCGGGCTGCGGTGGTCGCCGCGAGGATGGGCGAGGATCGATCGGCGGTGGATGAGCACTTCCAGCACGCTCGGCACTTCGCGGGGACCGTGCCCGAGGGCGTCTACAACGGGACTGCGTTCGGCCCGGTATCGCTGCATGTGCACGAGGTGGCGCTCGCGGTTGAGCGTGGTGACGCGGCGCGTGCAATGGAGGTCGCCGAAGGCGGGACGGCGCTGTCGGGCTCCCTGGAGAGGGTGCCGGAGGAACGCCGATCCCACTACTACATCGATGTGGCGCGGGCGCAGTTGTGGCTGGGACAGCGGGACGAGGCGTTCCGGTCGTTGCAGGCGGCCAGGCGCATTGCTCCACAACACACCCGTGAGCACCCCCATGTGCGGGACGTGCTGGTGAGGTTGCTGCGCCTCCATGCTTCACCACCGCACGCGCTGGTGGCGTTCGCGGAGTGGGCACGCGCAATCTAGCTCCCCCCATGAGTGCCACCGGATGTGGCACTCATGCCTCCCGTAAGCGACGAGCATCATCGTCATGTCCGCCTCGAGTCTGCGCCGCGTGGAAGCCCTCAAGTCTGAGTTGGAGAAGACCTTTCCGCCGTGGCGGATCGTGGTGACCGATCGAAGCCGCTGGTGGGCCCTGCGTGGGCCGCTGCCTCCAGAGCAGCTCAACGAGGTGGACACGGTTGAGGCCGACACCGCTGAGCAGCTTCGCGACAAGCTCGCAGAGTTGGTGGCGGTGGTCTTGTGAGCGCGAGGACAGAGCCATCGAACACGATGGGGGTAATCGTCAGGATAGGCGGAGGTTCACCCCCGAGCACCTTGGCCGCATGTAGGCCAGGGTGAGCGAGATGCTCCTGATCGATCAGCCCTGCCGCGCTCTTGAGGTGTCCCTAAACCGGTTTCCGAGATGAAGCCGGAGCCTTTCGGAGAGGCTTTGGCGCGAGGGGCGAGAGAGCCGGTAGTGCAGGTATGCGACATCGGGCATCGGTCAAGCACCACGAGATCTTCCAAACCGCATCCGACCAGCAGATAGGAAACGATCGTGACCGAGCACCACGACAGCATCGGAGCCGGCGAGGCCAGTGGCGATCAGATCGCCTTCTGGCGTGACCGGGCTGTGGAGCAGCTCATCGGCGACGGGACGATCGCCTCGGACGCCGTGGCCAACGCGATGCGCACGGTGCCCCGTCACTTGTTCATCCCTGAAGTTTCGCCGGAGGAGGCCTACGAGCCGTTCCGGGCGGTGGTCACCAAGCGCGATGAGGAAGGCAACGCGCTCAGTTCGGTCTCGGACATGCATGTCCAGGCGTTCATGCTGGAGCAGGCCGCGATCGTGCCGGGCATGAACGTCCTGGAGATCGGCAGTGGCGGGTACAACGCGGCGCTGCTCGCCGAACTCGTCGGCCTGTCCGGCACTGTCACCACGGTCGACATCGACCAGTACGTGACCGACCGGGCCAGCCGACTGCTCGATGAAGCCGGGTACTCGCGGGTGAACGTTGTTCTCGCCGATGCCGAGGCAGGCGTGCCCGCCTGCGCGCCCTACGACAGGATCCTGGTCACGATGGGGGCCTGGGACATCCCGCCAGCTTGGCCGGCGCAGTTGGCGGAGGGGGGCCGCATCAGCACCGCCTTGCGTATCCGCGGGCTCCACCGGGTCATCACCTTCGAGCAAGCCGACGGGTACCTGGTCAGCACGGCGTCCAAGATGTTCGGGTTCGTAGCCGTGCAGGGCGCGGGCGCTCACAAGGCCAAGCTTCTAGTGATGCGCGACGGCGAGGTCACTCTCCGGTTCGACGACGGGACCGACCTTGACTCCAGCCTCTTCGAGGGCGTGTTCGACACTCCACGAGTCGAAGTCTGGAGCGGCGCCTTCATCGGTCTCGGCGAGTTCGTGGACACCGTGCAGATGTGGATGGTCACCGCCTTCCCCGGGTTCTGCATGGTTCTGGTGGACCAGGATCGCGACACCGGCGTGGTCGCGCCACGGAACGCCTCCTCGGCGATGGCCGTGGTCGACTACACCGGGAACCTGGCCTACCTGACAACCCGGCCAGCGACTGAGGACGGCCACAAGGCGCTGGAGTACGGAGTCCACGCATACGGCCCCGACGCCACCCGACTCGCCGAGTCGGTGGCCGAGCAACTGCGTGTCTGGAGCCGGGAGCGCCGCAGGGCCCCTGGCCCGCAGTACCGGATCTACCCGGCTGGCACGCCCGACGAGCTGCTGCCGCACGGGCGCGTCGTGGAGAAGGTGCATAGCCGGGTCTCGATCTCCTGGCCGCAGGCGGCGCCCGCCGTGGCCGGCCAGGGGTTTTCTGCAACCCCCGTCAAGTGAGGAGAGTGGTCAGCATGTTCAACGGCCAGGACTCAGGCGGCGCCACAGCGCTGGCCGAGCGGCCTGTCGAGGAGGACGAGTTCTTCCTCGACGTGCGAGTGCTCGTTGCCTATGCCCCGGCAGCGCGCGGAGACTGCCCGACCGACGATGGCTGCGGCAACACCTGCTCGGGCAACGCCAGTTCGTGCAACTCCACGTTCGACGATCCGTCCTGACCGGGTGCTGTCGGCACGCCGCACGGCGTGCCGACAGCCCTGTCGCCAGTGGAGCTCGGGAGGTCTGAGGGTGGCAACAAGACCAGAGGTCTATCGATGGACGAGTGCTGCTCTGCTGCGCGCGAGTACCGCTCCCAGTCAGCTGGACCTACCTCCTGACCTGGACCCTGACGATCCGGGGTTTGTCGGCCGCGCGGTCGCCTGGCTGTCGGAAGTAGCTCACCAGCGCGAGATCCACGCTGCCGTGGCCACCGCGAGCCCGGCGCTGATGGAGGCCGTCCATGTCCTCACCTCCAGCGAGCATCCCGATCCGCGGCAGGTTCGCCGCGTGATGATCGCTATGGCGTCGTACCTGCTGAGGTGGCACCGGCGCCCCACTCCGTTCGGCCTGTTCGCCGGAGTGGCCGCGGCGCGGTTCGGTCGCTCACCTCGTGTGACCTGGGGCCGGGACCACCAGGCGATGATCCGCGCCGATGCGAGTTGGCTCGGCGACGTTCTCGTCACCTTGCACAAGGATCCGGAACTGCTGGACCGGTTACCGATGATCGCCAACAACGCCGGACATGTGCGTGGCGGACGATTCATCGTCCCTGGGCCAGCACCCGACGGCGGTGCCCAGGACCTGGCGCCCGTCGAGGTGTCGGTGCGTTACAGCCGACCCGTACGCGTCGCTGTGGAAGCAGCCCGCAGACCCGTCCCGTTCGGCGAACTCAGAACCCGGCTCGCCAAGGAGTTCCCCTCCGCCAGGGGCGAACAGATCAAGGACATGCTGATCGGCCTGCTGGAGCAGAACGTGTTGATCAGCAGCCTTCGAGCTCCCATGACCTGTACTGATGCCCTCGGCCACGCCTGTGGCGAACTCCGGAGCGTAGAGGCTCGCGACGTCCCAGCGATCAGCGACCTCGTGGACACCTTGTCCCGGGTGCATCGGGCGATCTCGAAGAGCAGCCCGGCAGCCGAGCCTCCGTGGAGGAGCCTGACGAAGGAGATGAGAACGGTCAGCCAGGTGGCCTCCATGCCGCTGGCTGTCGACACGGCCTTGGACTGCGACGTGCAGCTTCCCGAACAGGTGGCCGTAGAAGCCCGTGACGCCGCAGCAGTCCTCTACCGGCTGTCGCCGTACCCGTTCGGCTATCCGATCTGGCGCGACTACCACACCCGCTTCTTGACCCGGTACGGAACGGGCGCTGCTGTGCCCGTCCTTGACCTGGTCGCCGACAGCGGACTCGGATTGCCGGCGGAGTATCTCGGCTCGCAGTGGGGACGCGCAGTCCGGGCCGTGACGGAGCGCGAAGAGCAGATCCTGGCTCTGATCCAGAACGCCACGATGGACGGCGGCGACGAGATCGTCTTGACCGGCGAGGTGATCGAACGTCTCTCGGCCGACGACGGCACCGGGGTGAGCCTGCCGCCGCGGAGCGAGATCGCCGTGGAGGTCTGCGCTGCTTCGCTCGAGGCGCTGAATCGTGGGCGGTTCCTGCTGAGGGTGACCGGCACTCCTCGGCCAGGCAGCAGCATGATCGGCCGACACGCGCACCTGCTGCCACGCGACAGCAGAGACCTCCTTGCCCAGAGCTTCGCTGCATCCGGACCGGACACGGTCGCGGCGCAGCTGACCTTCCCGCCGCAGAGCCGCCGCAATGAGAACATCGCCCGTACCCAGCAGATCCTCCCCACCGTGATCTCCCTTGGAGAGCACCGGGCCTGCGGGGGAGACCAGCTTCCCCTGACCGACCTCGCCGTAACGGCGGACAAGGATCGGTTCCACCTCATCCGGATATCCACCGGCCAGGTTGTCGAGCCGCGCGTTGCGCACGCGCTGGAAGCCGGGATCCATACCCCTCCGCTCGCACGGTTTCTCGCCGAGATCTCCACCTCGCGGTGCGCGGTATACAAGGCTTTCCACTTCGGCGTCGCCGCCCAGATGCACTTCCTGCCCCGCGTCCGCTTCAGGCGCACCATCCTCGCCCCAGCCCGGTGGCTGCTCTCCGCAGATGATCTACCCGGCCATGCTGCCCCGACAGCAGCGTGGGACAAGTGCCTCGACACCTGGCGCGAGCGGTGGCGAGTGCCCGAGCACGTCGCGATGGTCGAACATGATCGGCGGCAACCCGTCGACCTGGGCCATCGCCTTCACCGGCTGCTCCTGCGCACCCGTCTGCAGCGCGCCGGCCGTCTCGAGCTCCGCGAGACCTCCGCGCCCGACGACCTGGCATGGATCGGCCGCGCGCATGAGATCGTCATCCCCTTCATCAGGGCCCCCGATCCCGTGCGACCATCCGCTAACCGGCGCCCCCTTCTACTTGAGAACGACGCCTTACCCGGGCGATCGGCCGTCCTGTACGTACAGATCCACGGCCACCCAGCGCGCTGCGATGAGCTGCTGACCGAACATACGGCCAAGCTCATCAGCGCCTTCGGCCAGGACCCACCACCCTGGTGGTTTCGGCGTCACCGCGAGATCCGGCGTCCCGAGGTCGACCCCTACCTGGCCCTCTACCTTCGCCTCTCACCGCCCACGGCATATGGCGCCGCTGCCGAGACAGTCAGTGACTGGGCAGCCGACCTACGCCGCGAACGCCTCGTCGCCCACATCACCCTCGCCACCTACCAACCCCAGACCGGCCGTTACGGCCACGGCGCAGCGATGGACGCCGCCCTCCAGGTCTTCGCCGCCGATTCCACCGCGGCCATCACTCAGATCACCACCGCCGCCAGGGCGGGCCTACGGCCGCAGGCGCTCGCCGCGGCCAGCATGGTCGACCTGACGACCAGCTTCATCGGCGCCCGAAGCGAAGCCCTGCACTGGCTCCTCCAGGAGCTACCCCAGCAGCACGGCCACCTCGACCCCGAACTCCGCGACCAAGCCCTCGCCATGGCAGACCCTGACCGCGAATGGCCGAACCTGCAAGCCCTGTCCGGTGGCTCCGCGCTGACCGCGGAATGGGAACGGCGCGCCACCGCTCTCGCCGCCTACCGCAAGCAACTCGACGACGAACGTGACGCTCACCGTGCGCTGCACTCCCTGCTGCACCTGCACCACAACCGTGCGGTCGCTGTCGACACCGACCAAGAGCGAATCACCAACAGGCTTCTACGAATCTGCGCCCTCCGCCACGCGGCGCTTCACAAGGACAGATGACGTGAGCGCCCCCACCAAGACGCGCTCCGACCTGGCCGACGCCGCCGATCGATACGCCGCGCTCCTGGCCCGTCCCGAGCCTCCATCAGCCGACCGGCCCTGGCTCGCCCAAGCCCTCCACAAAGGAGCCGCTGGAACCGCCCTTCTTCACATCGAACGCGCCCTGTGCGGCAGGGGAAGCTGGCGGCAGGCGCACACCTGGATCTCGCACGCCGTCGCCGGGGAGGTCAGCGCGGCCCACACCGCGAGCCTCTACCTCGGTGCTCCGGCGATCGCCTTCGTCCTCGACACCGCCGCCGGGCCACAAGGCCGCTACCAAAACGGCCTCGCCGACGTTGACCGGCATGTGACGGCACTCGCCCATTATCGAGTCGACTTGGCCACAGCCCGGATGAAGCGCGGAGAGCACCCCGAATTCCACGAGTACGACGTCTTCTTCGGCCTGACGGGTATCGGCGCCCTACTTCTACGGCGTGATCCTGGCGGAAGCGCAATGGAACGGGTGCTGACCTACCTGGTCACCCTCACCCGTCCCGTTCCTGGGCCGGACGGCCGCAGCGTCCCTGGATGGTGGGTCGGACATGACCCGCACCGCCGCGAGTCCGCGCAGTTCCGCGCCGGTCACGGCAATTTCGGGTTCGCTCACGGGATCACCGGTCCGTTGGCGCTACTCAGCCACGCCGCACGAAGTGGCGTGATGGTCGACGCCCACGCCGATGCCATCCACCACATCACCGCCTGGCTTGACGCATGGCGGCAAGACTCCGACAAGGGCCCGTGGTGGCCGGAGTGGATCACGCTTGCCGAACTGCGCACCCATCGCTCCAACCAGCCCGGCCCCCACCGGCCGAGCTGGTGCTACGGCACCCCGGGGATCGCACGCGCAGGACAACTCGCCGCCCTGGCAAGCGCGGACACTCACCTCCAACGAGCCTATGAAGAAGCGCTCCTGCGCTGCCTTCACGACCCGGCTCAGCAAGCCAAGATCACCGACGCCGGCGTCTGCCACGGCCTCGCAGGGCTCTACCAGACGACCTGGCGAGCCGCCCAGGACGCCGCAGACCCCGCGCTCGCAGCCTGCCTTCCCGAGCTCGCCGACCGTCTTGGCCAATACGCACACCCCAATGCGGTGAGGGGAAGCGGATTCCTCGAAGGCAACGCTGGCACCGCCCTCGCGCTCACCTCCGCCGCCGACGACACCGCACCGACCTCGGGATGGGACAGATGCTTGTTGATCAGCTAGGCGGGTCACCGATCGAACAAGCCGTAATCGCAGTACTCGCCGGCGCAACCCTCACCGAGACCGCCGCCGCTGCCGGACTGGATCGAACCGACCTGTCCGAAGCCGTCGCAACCTACCGGCTGGGCGGGCGGCAGGCCCTGGCCGAGCAAGACACGACCCGATGGCGGCAGCTCTATGTCCGCTTCCCCGACTGGGAGTCCAGCGAACAGGACGCCGTGACCCATCTGGCTCCGCTCCTGCACCAGGCCGAGACCGAAGGACTGATCAGCACCTGGTGGTTCATGCGCAAGCACCCCTGCTGGCGCTTGCGGCTCATCCCCGGTCCCGCGGCCGATTCCCCCCGGGACCTGATCGGGACGGCGCTGGACGACCTTGCTGAGAGCGATGCGATCCATGACTGGTGGCCCGGCGTGTACGAGGCCGAGACCGCCGCCTTCGGCGGTCAGGAAAGCATGACCGCTGCGCACCAACTCTTCCACGACGACAGCCGGGCCATCCTGAGCCACCTCGCCGCAAACAGCGCCGGGCTTGGACGCCGCGAACTGTCCCTCCTGCTGTGCGGCACACTGATGAGTTCGGCAGGGCTGGAGTGGTACGAACAAGGCGATGTCTGGCATCGAGTCGCTTACGAGCGACCGCTTCCCTCCGAAGTTCCCACCCGCAAACTCGACGCGATGGCCGACAGTCTCCGAACCTTGATGCTCGCTGACACCACGAGGGCCGGAGCGCTCTTCAACACCAACGGACCTCTCGCCCACGCTGCCGACTGGGCAGAATCCTTCCGCCGTGCCGGGCAATCCCTCGGCGCCTGCGCCCGATCCGGAACCCTCCAACGTGGTCTCAGGGACGTCCTGAGCTACCACATCATCTTCCACTGGAATCGTCTCGGGCTCCCCAACCGCCAGCAGAGCGTTCTGGCCTGGGCCGCCCGAGCGGCGATCCTTGGGCGGCCATCCGGGACAGTGTCCGCTGTAGGCCCTCCCGGTGCAGGATCTCGGACAAGCGTTCCTGCAACCCTCGTCCGCATCGCTGGCCGATTCCCGCTGATCATCCAGGCCAGGCCGCGCGGCACCCGCCTCCACGACCGCGTGCGCCAGGTGCGCGACTGCGCCGCCACCTGCACCGAATCAACCCAGGCAGAAGAAAAGATCGACCTCGCCTGCACAGCCTGGAACCTGGCCGCGCTCATCGCCGCAGACTGTGCTCTCACTGACCTGGCGACAGAACTGTGCGAACGGCAGTTCCAGATCTTCCGGTCGGCCTGGCCCTTGTCCGGCCGCACGGCGATCGCCGCACTCCAACCCATCGTGAACCTCGCCCGCCTCGACCTTCGCGCTCGCAACCCGGAACGGGCCTACCAGACCCTCCTCCAACTCCACCGTGCGATCCAGCACGGCGGTGACGTCGACGTTCGCGGCACGCCGATCCGCTTCGATGGCTTCACCACCTCCGCGGCTGCCCGCGCCAACGTGGCCCCATGGCTCAGGACCGTCCTTCGCGAGGATGGGACCCGGGCTCTTGTCGCTGCCCAGCAGTGGCAGCGAGCGGCCCGCAACGCTGCTGAACACGCGGTGCCCGGTGGCGGGATCGATGAAGCCACCCAGATGACGATCATCAGCCAGACGATGGACGGCCATTTCGATGCTGCTTACGCCACCTTCTCCACGGCCGGCCTGAGCACTCCATGGGATCAAGCGACCGTGCACTGCCTTCGCGCTTTTGTCGACATAGCCTGCGGGAGGCCGGACCGCAGCCTCCTTCCCCCACTGCTGATCACCGCACGCCACACCGTCCATCGGCCGGACCGAAAGAGGGCGACGACCCAGATCCGACTGGGATTGGCCGCCGTCGACCTCTCCTTCGAACTCGACCCTGCTCAGTCGAAGCTCCTGTACGCCGAGGTAGCTGAAACCGCTTCCGGATCCGGCGATGCCTTCGCCGCGCGGGAAGTATTGAAACACCCCCAGAAAGAGGGGCTCAGCTCCGCTCAGAGCACCGCTCTCACGGCGCTCGTCGAGCGAGCTGGGCTCGGACGGGCGAAGATCCCGCCCGACCTTCTAGACGAGCTGACGGATTCGGTCGAAACAGCTGGCCAAGTCCTCCGAGACGCCCTCTCCGAGTGACCTACCACTCCTGAAGAAGTGCCGCAGTGGGCAACGCGGCCCGGCCCCGTCGTCGTCCTGGGCAGTGTTCATGCCGGCTCCGTCGCGGCTGTGGTGCCGCGCGATCTCGGCAGGGGAGTGGGCCCAGCATTGCGGCCAGAGGTCCCCGCCGCCATAGCCCGGGCGGTCGTCGCCAATGGACACCGGAGGCATCGAGGTCGCCGAGGGGATGCAGAGCCCTCGACCGTGGCAGACAGTCAGCCAGGCCCCCGGTGTGGATGCACCCCTCGGCCAGGCGACGCCTGGCCGAGGGGAGGCGGCGGGAGTTTGTCCCTCCGCCGCGCACCAGACCTAAGCGATCTGGTCCCGCATCCGAGAGGCGCCTCGTTCAGGCTGGCGGCGCTGGTTCGTGACAGGGTCGGTTTCGCGGATCCAGGACACGCCGGCCTTGCCGGTGAGGGTCTCCGTGCCGAAGGAACGACCGTGTGCGATTGGACCGATGAAGACACCGCCCAGCGGGTCCCTGAGGCCGGCGATCACGAAGCCGGCCCTGCTGCTGGTGGAGCGAGCTGTGTCCGTGTGGCGCGGTTCGCGTAGTCCGAATGGGCCGCTGAGAGGGCGGTGGGTGTCCTTTGCCGCCCCGCCCAGGGTGTTCAGCGAGCCTCCATGGAATCGGTGGATGACCGTCCCGTAGAGGACGTTCGAGGTGCTTGCCAGAGCGTGCATGGGATCCTCCGATTGATTTTGCTGACGGGCCACAATGAAACCCTGAGGAACCACGCTGATAAATGAGGAAAACGTTCGCTGGGCACAACTGACCAGGAGCGCGGTGTGGCTGCTGAGCGCTGGCCACGCCGTAAGAGTCCTGCTCCAGGAGGTTAAGGTCAGGATTGCCGCTGCTGGCTACTTGTGCTGACTGGTGAGAAACACTCACCGGGCAGAGGGGTTCCAGGAAGAGGAGGAGTTGCGTCGCGACATCTCCCTGAAGATCGGAGGGAAGTGAATGCGATCCTGTTCGACGATCCCGGCTGTCCAGGTCCAGAACTTCCTTGATCACCGGATCCACCGCTCTCTACTTGGGGGTTCGTAGTCTGGCGATTGCCTGATCGCGGGTGAGGAGTTCGAGGTTGTGGCAGGGCGGGTGTTGGGGACCGTCCGTGCTGACGAAGTGAGTGGGGCCGTACGGCCAGGGGCCGTTGAACAGCGTGATGAGCTCTGTCGAGGCCTGCCCCTCGAGCGTCTGGTGGACGACGTCGGCGTCGTCTCCCGGTGCCGCCAGCCAGAGAACTGGCAGTTGCTCCACCAAGCCCGCGGCAGCGGTTCGGAGAGCTCTGTCCTCAAGGTGTTCGATCGCGTCCTCGAGGGTGTCGGTGATGTGCAGGGCGGCGGCGTACGACGGGAGTTGGGAGGATGCCGCGCCGAATAGGCGCTCCACGTCGGGGCGCGCGATGACGACGTCGCATCCCTCTGCGCCACGGGCCAAGGTGTCGACCAGCACGGTCCGAAGCAGGCGTTGGGCGCCGGGGCCGATGACGCCGGCTCCCTGGGGGTGGCTGAAGGCGCGGGCCAGGAAGGGCTCAGGGGCAGATCCACTGCACGCGCATGGGTTGAGCCCCGGGGTGGTGAGCCGGGTGAGCCACTGGATCATCGGTGATCGGGTGGCCTTGCGTAGAGGATTCATTCTCGCTCCGGTCGATCGGTGGCGGGGGCCCTGATCAAACCGAGTTCGGGCAGCTCACGGCGCTGAATGAAACGCCTCATGGTGGCAAGTGACCAGGATTCGGCGTCCGATTCATGGGGTCTGGCGCCTCGGAAACCACCTTTGCCAGCAGCGTTGGAGAGTCCCAGCCGTGATGGCTGGGGTGGTCGGTGGTCACTTTGTTCGTTGACACCAAACGCTCATCCAACAACTTGTGACGCTATTCACTCGCGTAGATACTCTCTGTCATGGGAGGTGTGAGTGAGTACCGAGCTCGAACAGACGGCCACCAGGCTCTTGAACGGAATCGTCCCGGAAGAGCTGCTCGTCCCTTACGCCCGGCTTCTGGGATCGGACGGATGCCTGCCCTCCGAAGCTGCCGAGGTTCTCGGCGGGCCACGGATCGTCGAGGCGTTGAAGGAGACCGGGCTGGCCTACCTCATGCCGTTGGGGATGGCGGTTCCCCCGCGGCTCGTCGCCACCGCGCCGGATCTGGCCTTGCAAGGGGCGCTTGCCGCGCTGTCTCGCAAACTGGTCGATGACCAGCAACGGTTGCTGGACGGTCAACGGCGCATGGTCGATATGCACCCCTTCCCTGGAGTGATGGAGGGCCAGACCGACCAGCTGGTGCGGATCCTCACGGACCGCAACGAGATCACCGACACCTCGCGCTCACTTCTGGGAACAGCACGACGCCACTGGCTGACCCTGGAGAACTTCGCCATGGAACGACCGCTGGAAGAGCTGGCTGGAATGCCTCCCCTTCCGGCCTTCGAGGGCAACGTCACGAGCCGGACCATCTACCAGGCGTCCTGCGCCGAGCATCCCGTCGGCGCCAAGATCATCCAGATGCACACTCGGGCCGGTGAAGAGGCCAGGATCCTGCCCGAGATCGGCATGAAGATGAAGTTGGCCGATGAGGCGGTGGCGCTGCTACCACTGACTCCCACCGGGTTGCCCGGCGCCCTGCTGATCAAATCCCCGGTGATCGTCGCCGCCCTGCGTGAGTACTTCGAGCTGCTTTGGCAGCGCGCGGTCCCGCTCGGCGAGACCGAGCCGCAGCTGCCGCTCAAGCCTGTCCAGACGACGATCTTGCGGATGCTGGCGCAAGGAATGAGCGACGACGGGATCTCCCGGCGGATCGGGTTGAAGACCAGCAGCGTGCGACGGCATGTCAGCGCGATCAGCAAGCAGCTCGGCACCACCAGCCGCGTCGCGATGGGCGCCGCAGCCGTCCGCCGCGGCTGGATCAAATGACTCGACCCCTCTGGAGCGCATCAGCGATGCCCGACTACTTGGACTTCGTCCCCACCGAGCGTTTCCGCGGGCAAGTGGTCCTGTCTGCGGATGCCGAGACCGTGGCCTACTGCAGCAATGCCGCAGGCTCCTTCGACATCTGGACGATTCCGACCGTCGGCGGGCCACCGCGCAGGTTGACCCAGCTCGATGGCCAGGCGGTGCGGCAACTCGCATGGTGGCCGGACGGCAAGGGCCTGGTCTTCACTGCCGACCGTAACGGCGATGAGCAGTACCGCATCTACCGCATCGATGCCGACAGCCAGGAGCCCACTGAAATCAGTAGTGGCCCGGACTGCCAGCGCGTCTTGGCGGACGTCCCGTTCGACGCAGGAGGCCGCTGTCTCATCTACGCGGCCAACGACCGCGACCGCACCGTGCAGGACATCCTCGTCCGAGACCTTGCGGTCGGCACCGAACGCCGCATCATTCCTCCGGATGGAGTCAACTTCACCCCGGCCAGCACGTCACCCGACGGCCGGTGGTTGCTGGCGGCCGGCCTCCGGTCCAACACCGACATCGCCATCTATCTCGTCGACCTCACCGACCCCGCCCTCGAACCCGTATGCGTCACCACTGAGCATGGGAACGGGTACTTCGCCCCGGGACCGTGGACACCGGACTCGACCGCCTTCTACCTGACCACCGATACGTGGGGCGAGTTCACCGCCGTTGGCCGATACACCCTGGTCGACGCCTCGATGGAACGCATCACCAATGAAGACTGGGACATCGAGCACATCGAAGCCGCCGGCGAGGTGCTCGTCTGGTCCCTCAACCAGGGGGGACGTTCCGTGCTGCGCGCCACGCGGAAGGGAAGCCAACTCGTGCTCGCGGACCTCCCGCAGGGAGTCATCGATGCGATCGCGCTCAGCCCGGACGGCCAACTGATCGTCCTAGAGATCGACACCGCGACACGGCCCAGCGAGATCGGGGTCCTCGATTCGGTGGGCGGGTTCCGATACCTCACCGACACCCGGCCACCCGCAGTCCAGGTGGTCGATCCAGTCGAGCCCGACCTCATCGCCTACCCGGCTTCCGGCGGGCGGCATGTCCATGCTCTGCTCTACCGGCCACACACCTCAGGTCCGCATCCGATCCTGCTCTCGGTGCACGGTGGCCCAGAGGCCCAAGAACGTCCTGAGTACGCGTACGCCGGCCTCTACCAGTACCTCGTCCACGAGGGCATCGCCGTGCTGGCGCCCAACATCGCCGGATCCACCGGATACGGCCTCACCCACCAGAAACTCATCTACCGCGACTGGGGCGGGATCGATCTGGACGACCTCGACCACGCCGTCCGCCACCTTCACACCCTCCCCACCATCGACGCCGACCGCATCGCCGTCATGGGCGGCTCCTACGGAGGCTTCGCCGCCCTGTCCTGCCTGTCTCGGCTTCCGTACCCCTGGGCGGCGGGGGTGTCGTTCTGCGGCCCGTCCAACCTGGTCACCCTTGCTCGGGCCTGCCCGCCCACCTGGCGCCCCACCGTCGACGCCGTCCTGGGCAACCCCGACACCGACGCCGAACAACTCACCCGCCGGTCGCCGATCACCTATGCCGACGCCATTACCGCTCCACTGCTGGTCATCCAGGGCTCCCGCGATCCGCGCGTTCCGCAGGACGAGTCCGACCAGATCGTCACCAGGCTTCGGGCACGCGGTATCAACGTGCGCTACGACATCTATCCCGATGAGGGCCACGGATTCACCAGACGCGCCAATGAGATCAAGGCCTACGGAGACATCGCGAAGTTCCTCCTCACGCACCTGACAAGAAAATAGGGAGGCTCCGTGTCCGACTTCCTGTCGCCCCTTGCCTTGTTCCGAGACCCGTCCGTGGCACCCCTCTTCATCTCCCGCGTCGTCTCCAGCGCGAGCGTAGGGTTCGGGCAGCTCGCTCTGGCCTGGGGTGTGATGAACCTGGGTTACGGAGCCCGAGGCCTGTCGTTAGTCATGGCCTGCAACGCGTTCCCGGCCCTGCTCATGATCTGCGGAGGAGTCGCAGGAGACCGCTTCCGCCGGCACTACGTCCTCATGGGTTCCGAGGCACTGGCCTGCCTCTCCTGGCTGGCCATCGGTGCTGCGCTCTTCACCGGCAGAGCGCCTCTGCCACTGCTGTGCGCCCTGGCCGCCATCGGCGGAGTCGCAACCGCACTGTTCCTGCCCACGCTCCGTGGCATCATCGCCGACCTTCTCAGCTCACCGAACCGGTCGGCCGGGAATGCGCTGGTCAACCAGACCCAGTCGGCAGGCCTGCTCATCGGTCTCGTCTCGTCCGGGGCCATGGTCACTGCGGTCGGCCCAGCATGGTCTGCCTCAATGCGAGGCATCCTGTGCGGCCTCAGCGTTGTACTGCTCAGCCGCCTTGCGACGACCCGACCTAGCGAACCCGGCACAGGTCCCTTGCGCGACCTGTGGGACGGATGGCGCGAGTTCGGGGCACACCCCTGGGTGTGGGTTATGACCTTGCAGTACACGGCAATCACCACGGCGGTCGTCTGCTATACCAAGATCGCTGGTCCGCTCTACACCGCCGATGGGCACGGCGGCGCCTGGTCGTGGGGCGTCATCAGTGCTTGTGAACCCCTTGGGGCAGTGGTGGGCGCGTTGGTCGGCGCCCGATGGCGGCCCACCCGGCCGATGCCGATGGCCGCGCTCCTCGCCATGTCGGTCGCCATCCCCATGCTCTTGATGGGGAGCGGAGCCCCCTGGCCGTCGATCGCTGCAGCCGCCGTAATACCTGGCATCTTCCAAGCTGCCTACTACGTCCTTTGGACTACTGCCTTGCAGGAAAGATTCGCTCCCGGCGTACTTGTCCGCGTTAACAGCTGGAACATGGTCGCCAGCTACGTCCTCATGCCGCTGATCATGTTGGCGTCCGGGCCGCTGGCAGCCGTCTTCGGCGCCGAGGCGCTGGCGTTCTGGTCAGGAATGACAGCGGTCATTGCGACGCTCTCCGCGCTAGTCGCACTTCGTCTGATCGCCTGGAAGGGTTCCGCTTCGGAGGTGAGAGCCGAAAGGGCTATCGCGTAAATCTCGAACTCACTCAATTAAAGGGATGGGTAGGTGTTCCTGCCCATCGCTCGATCTTAGGTTGCAGTATGCGCTCGCTCGAGGAGAAGGCCCTTCGACTGCTTGGCGGAGTCGTCGAAACGGACACCCTCCGCCTGTACCTACGACTTCTTGGGGTAGACGGATGTTCGGTCGAAGAAGCCGCAGACTTCTTTGGGGGAGCAGACCAGGTCGATGCCTTGATTCACGCTGGCATGGCGCACGTCCGCCAGCAGACGGAGCACGCGCCTCCTCGTCTGGTACCCGTTCCGATGGACGTGGTGCTACAGCACACCCTTGTCGGCCTTGCTCGCCAGGCGTTGGCCGATTACGAAAAACTTCTGGGCGGATACCAGCGTATGGGTGCTCTTGCAGCCGCAGCCGGCCCAAAGGGGGACGCTCCGGTGGGGCAGCTGGCCCGGCTCATCACCGACAGCGACGAAGTCAGCAGGCTGACCAGCACGCTCCGAGGCACAGTCCAAAGAGAGTGGCTGACCCTGAGCAACCACACGCCGACCGAACCTATTGAGGCGTCCGGCGTCACCGCGACTCCCTCCCCAGTGGACCGCGGCGCCCGATGCAGGGCTATTTATGACGGCGATCTCCTGGAGGATGCGGCTGTGCGCGACAAGTTGGAAGCCATAGCGGAGACCGGCGTCCAAGTCCGGATTATTCCGAGGATCCGCATGAGCCTGGGACTCGCAGACGAAGGCGTGGCGCTCCTTCCCCTCACCTCTTCCGAGACGGCCGGGGTACTTCTTGTCCAGTCATCGGTGATCGTGGGCGCCCTCTGGGAATATTTTGATTTACTCTGGGAAAGAGCCATCCCCTTTGGGGGAGGTGGTATCGCGGAAAACGACTTACCTGAGATTCAGATAAGAATCTTGCGACTCCAAGTCCAGGGACTGGCGGATGAGACTATCGCAGAACGGGTGGAGCTGAGTCTCACCACCGTGCGTCGTCACATCAAAGCACTACGGGAGAATCTTGGGATCAAGACACGTTTTCAGCTCGGAGTAGTCGCTGTTCAGAAGGGTCTGGTTGACTGATCTATATCGGCCACAAACAGGCCCCTTCGGAGTATTTATGTGCTATCGCGAATATTTCAATTGCGCATATCATCGCCGCGGGCCTGTTATGGCCGGAGGCGATGATCTTGTAGGCTGCTCGGCGCCTACCCGAACGACGAAGGATGCCAATGCCAGGTGAGCCGGCCACCATAACTCCGCACGAGGATGTGTTTCGGGAGATCGCGCGCCTCCGGGGCGCGGTCAGCGAACATTTCGAGCCCAGCGACTGGCGGGTGGACACACCGCTGGGAGAGCGCGTCGTCCCCTCGCCGCTACAGGCCGTCCTGTCTGTTGAATGGCCAGCTGGGCAGCTCTTGGTGACCGACGAGGATGGGGACGAGTACGAGGTCACGTTCCCCCGGCTCGTCAACGGGGATCCCGTTGCCGAAGATCGCGCCTTCTTCATCATCGCCTTCAATGAGGCGACCCAGTACTACTGGGTCATCGACCTTGATGACGAGCGTCCCGATGATCCGTGGGTGCATGAAATAGACCATGACCTGTATGGGGACGACCGCAGGTTCCAGAACCCCAAGCGGTTGTCGCGGATGCTTGCTGCCCTCGCCGCCGCATAGATGTGGCGGCTCGATCACTCCAGCCCCTGCGGCGGGGGTCGAGAGGAGATCGTCGTGGCGACCAGCAGGGGCGAGGGTTCACATCGCTGTGAGGTGCGCTTGCTGGTCTTTGCGTAGTTGGAGTGCCGAATGATGGAGGTAGCTGGACCGTGTGCGGGTAGTGCGGGGTCCTCCGTCAAGCGCCTGCCTGTGAACCATCGTGGTGTCGGGGCGAGTGCCGACGGATCAACTCTCCAGGGACGAAGACGAACGCAGAAGGGCTGCAAGTTCGTGGTCGGGCCTGACGTGACGCTTGTAGAGGGGACTGCACGGAGTAGTCGCCAGGCGCATTGACAAGGCGTGGAGGTCCGGAGCGGGCATGTCTGCTCGGTAGACCTCGGCAAGGTGCGTGAACTCGTTCATGATCCCAACAACGCTACGGTTGGCGGTCTTCGCGAGGCGATATTCGCGCATCTGGTCCAGTTCGTGGTCGATAATCGTCTGCGGAGTTTCATGGGCTGCGAGGACCGCGGCCAACTGTTGAGGGAAGCGGTCCAGAAGAGTTGTCGCAGGAGCCAACGGTCCCAGCACAGGCAGCAGCGTGGCCTCGTTGACGAACAGGGCGACCTGAGGCTTCCAGAACAGAACCGTGGCGTACCACTGACCGAGCAACGTCGTGGCTGGCTCCACCTCGTCCGGGCTGGGCGGACCGATACGGTCCATGAGCTTCTTGGTCGCGCGCAGGACGAGCATCTGTCCATCATCCCCCGTAGCCGACGCCTGCCCCCGGCGGGTCTTCGCTGCCGTGTTCCCACCGGCCGACGACGAAGTGGCCTCCTTCTCTCCGGTTGGAGTCCTCGTCGGCGACGCGATTCTGACGCCAGGTTGACGCCACGCCGATGAGCACGCTGGCCGTCGCGCCCCCGTGAAGACAGTATGGAGCGCAAACAGTCTCATCTCACTTGAGCAGAGGCTGTGACCTGTTCCCGATGGAGAGGAGTGCCGCATGACCAGATCCGCTTCGACGTTGGAGAGCACCTCACGTGAACGATCACGAGCCCCGTACGAACGAGGACATCGAGCGACTCGCCGGCGAGTTGCATGAGCGTGTCCGGGCCCTCAACCATCTGACCCAGGACTCACCGGGGTTGTCCGAGCCGGCGGCTGCGTACACGGTCCTGGGAAACCTGGCTCAGACCTCATTCCGCTTGGCGCAGACGGCCGAGCAGATCGACGCGTTCCTGACGAGGGAGCTGGACGCCGGACGGCTCGGGCATGACCGGAGCGGCGACCCCACCCCTGCGGTGACAGTGGCCCACAACGCGCTGGGGTGGGCGGCTGAACAGGCTGCCGATCTCGGCGACACCTTCCGGCGCGCGGCGAGCGCACTCGCCCCCATCCACGCCCTGGGTGTTGGCGCGGAGCAGCCCGTTGCACAGGAGGTTGCGGAGAATCCGGGCGACCGTGAGGCGGCTCAGGTGGAGTCCGCGAAGAAGGACTTTCCCAGCTCGATCGGTGACGTCCTGCCGAATCCGTGTACCACTGACCCGGTGCCGCCCGAGCTTCGTCCCCCACCACAGGTGCCACACCCACGCCGGGAGCGTTGACTCAGGCGTCCCGTCAGGGCCCGGCGACTGTTAGGTGCCATCGCTGGCACGGAACGATAGGCCGTGTTCCTGGGGGCTTGGCGCAATGTCTTCATCGCGTTGGGGCCCATCCCGTGCAGGGCGGCGATGTCGTCTTCCCTGGCCCGGGCGAGCTGGGGGAGGCGGCTGTAACCAACGGCCGGCAATGCTCGCCGGGCCGGGGCGGCGAGCTTGGGCAGGGCCGTTTGTGACTCAGTGCTCCGTCTGGGCGTCTGAGCTAGTTCTCGGGCAGCCCGAGACGGCACCGGGGGGTGGCCGCCAAGAGCGTGGTGCCGGGTTCCTCGCTCGCCACGCACCAGGCACGGTCTGCCCTGGCCGCTGGTCGTGCTTGCAGGTCTTTCCCAACGAAGCTGGGTGACTTCGTCCGCCGGACGGCGGCGGGCGCGGGGCAAGAAATGGAAAACGCAAGCGTTATCGCCTGCGGACCGGGCGCGGTCGCAGCGAGGGAGGGGATCGAGCGCGATCCCGAGTCAGGAGGCTGATGGTCGAAGACGGCAGCGCCGAGTCTGCGTCGGGCATGGCGAGACGGCGGAACCGCCGAGCTCATGGGGAGTCGAAGCGGGGGCGGGTGTTGTACATCCTGTTGTCGGAGGACGAACACGCGGCGGTGTCGAGAGCCGCCGAGCGTGAGCGGCTGGCGACCGCGGCTTGGGCGGCGATGACGTTGCTGGCTGCGGCGAGCGGGACGCCGCGAGCAGAGCACAACGAGATGCGTGAGGTACTGCAGGCCGTCATGCAGGCGCGTGGTCAAGCGCAGCGGATCGGCGTCAATCTCAACCAGGCGGTCGCCGCGCTGAATTCGGGGGAGGTGTCGTCGACGATCCAGTGGTATGCCCGCGCCGCCGCACAGACGGTTCGCAAGCTGGACGACCTGGCCGAGGAGTTGAGAAGGCGGCTGCCGTGATCGCGAAGGCATTGGCCCTGAGCGTTGCGTCGTGATCGGGAAGGTCTTGCGCGGCGCCCGGGTCCAGGGACTGCTGCGGTACCTCTACGGCCCAGGCGCCAACGGCGAGCACCATGACCCGCACATCGTGGCGGGCTTCGACGATGCGGCCGATCTGGAGCCGGTATTAGGGCCCGATGGCCGTCGCGACTTTCGTCATGTGGAGGGTCTGCTGACACAGCCTCTGGCGTTGCTCGGTGAACGGAACTACCGCAAGCCCGTCTGGCACTGCGCCGTGCGGGCCGCGCCTGAGGACCCGGTCTTGGCTGATGGGCAGTGGGCGCAGATCGCGGCCGAGATCATGAGCCGGACCGGCTTGGCTCCGGCGGGGGACGTTGACGCCGTCCGCTGGATCGCCGTCCGCCACGCCGACGACCACGTCCACATCGTGGCCACGCTGGCGCGGCCGGACGGCGTCCGTCCAGAGGTATGGAACGACGGGTACCGGGTCCGCGACGCCTGCCGCGCGGTGGAGGAGCGGTTTGGTTTGCGTTCCACGGCGCCGGCGGACCGGACAGTCGCCCGCCGTCCCAAGCGCGGCGAGACCGAGAAGGCCGTCCGCCGTCGTCAGGCGGTGCCGTCCCGTACCGTCCTGCGTCGCAAGGTCCAGACGGCGGCCGCCGGCGCCTGCAGCGAGAGCGAGTTCTTCGAACGCCTCCAGGCCGATGGCGTCCTGGTGAAGCGGCGGTTCAGCCAGCGGACGGCCGGCGAACTGACTGGATATGCGGTGGCTGCGCCCGGTGATGTGAACGCGGACGGGCAGCCGGTCTGGTATGGGGGAGGCAAGCTCGCCGCCGACCTCACGCTGCCCAAACTTCGCCACCGCTGGGCAGGTGCGGACGGCTCGGTCCGCGGTTCGTCTGCCGTCCGTCCGCTGGACGGACGGCACCTGTCCGAGCGGACGAAGCGGGCCGTGCTGCGGACGACCGTCCGCCGCGCCGCGGACGAAGCCCGGACGACCACCGAGTTCCTTGACCGACTCCAGGATTGCGGCCTCCTGGTCAAGGCACGCTACAGCCAGTACTTGCCTGCCCAGATCACCGGCTACGCCGTCGCGTTCCCCACCGACCACGGTGACGAAGAAGCGACCTGGCACGCAGGAAGCCGCCTTGCAGACGACCTCTCACTGAAGCGCCTCCAGCAACGCTGGACCTCGCCCGCCACCGACCCCACGCCAACGATTCACGACGACCTCACTGTCGAAGAACGGCAGGCCTTCTACGATGACGCCGCCCGTGCCGCTGCCTACGCCACTGCTCATCTCCGGCGCGACCTGGCTACCAATCCACACGCGGGCCAGGACGCCTGCTGGGCTGCGTCCGATGCCCTTCATTCGGCTGCCCAAGCAACCGGGAACCATCACCTCCGCCGCGCAGCCGACACCTACGATCGCGCCGCTCGCGCACCCTACGGGCGTCTTCCTCGCCACACTCCTGCTGGAAATGCCTTGCGGACCACAGCCCGGCTCCTCGCGCTAACCGGGGCCATGAACCGGACGGCGGTGTCGGCGATGCTGCTGATTTCCAACCTCATCAACCTGCTCGACACCATCGCCGAGCTCCGCCGACTCCAGCACCGCCAAGCCCAAGCCGACGCCACCCGAAAAGCAGCCGCCCAGGTCCGGGAAGCAAAGCATGCTGGCGCTGCGACCGCACCACGGCCACCCAGGCAGGCAGCCAGACCCTCGCAAGCGCGTCTCGCGATGACCGCTTTCCCCAACCCTTGGGTTCCGCTGCTCCCTCCGCCCCCCAGCCGCCTCCCACCACCCAGCCTTTCGACACCAACCCGCCCATGGCCCCAGCGTCGCGGATAAATTTGGCACGGCAAGAATCGCCTCCTTATGTATTTTTGCGGCGTTACAGTTAATCAATGTTGGTGCTCCGGGAATTATCTCGTAGATATGCCTATGGACCGACGAACATGGTGACTCCCCATGCTGCATCATCTGAGTTGGTACCACCTTTCGTGTGCCTATCGGGGAGCTTCGAAAGTTGCTCGGTAGGGACGATGAGGACGCTCAACGAGTGCTCGTCGGTGTCCAGCCATGCGTGCCGTTGCGAACCCTCTCGGGGGCGATGAGGACCCCTGGCCCTCAACGGCGCGGACAAGGGCGCCTGGAAGTTGCGAACCCTCGTAGAGGCGATGAGGAGAGGCCCCCATGAATTCCGAGACCCGCACCCTGACCCTGTTGCTAACCCTCGTAGGGGCGATGAGGACCGGTCCTGCGCACTCGGGTGACGACGGCGCTGCAGGTCGGGTTGCGAACCCTCGTAGGGGCGATGGGGACCGCTCGCACTGGCCTGCCAGATCATCTACTACGTGTTGCGAACCCTCGTAGGGGCGATGAGGACCGTCCCACTACCCGACCGCGCACATGTACCTCACGTTGCGAACCCTCGTAGGGGCGATGAGGACCGCCGAGCACTGGATCGCCGACCTGGTCGACCCGTTGCGAACCCTCGTAGGGGCGATGAGGACCACGGTGGGTCTGCTCCTACCGGGCTGGGTCGCAGGCGAGTTGCGAACCCTCGTAGGGGCGATGAGGACACGCCGCACGCTGGCGGCGTCGGCGAGCGAGTCGCTGTTGCGAACCCTCGTAGGGGCGATGAGGACCCGTTGACGTCGGCGGCGCCGAGCACCTCCCCCACCGGTTGCGAACCCTCGTAGGGGCGATGAGGACTTGAGGCGATCGTGTCGGTCACCGGCGTGGTCGACAAGTTGCGAACCCTCGTAGGGGCGATGAGGACTCGATGAGGCGCCGCTGCGGATCGACCATCGCGGGCAGTTGCGAACCCTCGTAGGGGCGATGAGGACTTGGCCGAATGCGTGTTGAACTCCGACTCGCCGTAGGGTTGCGAACCCTCGTAGGGGCGATGAGGACCCGCACATCCTCAGGTGCGTCACCATCTGCGCCTCGAGTTGCGAACCCTCGTAGGGGCGATGAGGACCCGCACATCCTCAGGTGCGTCACCATCTGCGCCTCGAGTTGCGAACCCTCGTAGGGGCGATGAGGACGTGTCGGTCGAGGGCGGCGACATCTACCACGAGACCAAGTTGCGAACCCTCGTAGGGGCGATGAGGACCTCGGCCATCTCCCGCTGCGCCGGGTCGGTGTCGGCCTGTTGCGAACCCTCGTAGGGGCGATGAGGACGTCGTCGAGGCGATCCAGTGGACCGGCCGCAACGCGTTGCGAACCCTCGTAGGGGCGATGAGGACGCGTCCTCGTCGCCTCAGCAGCCTGACGCCGCGTGTACAGTTGCGAACCCTCGTAGGGGCGATGAGGACCTCCAGACCGGACAGCAGGCCGGGCAGGGCGTGGTGGTTGCGAACCCTCGTAGGGGCGATGAGGACCTTCCGCATGAGTTGAACGACAATCGGAGTATCCGGGACAGTTGCGAACCCTCGTAGGGGCGATGAGGACCGGACGAGGCGGTGGCGATGGTCGCCGTCCGGCCGAGTTGCGAACCCTCGTAGGGGCGATGAGGACGACAGTCGGACCGGCGGCGTCGTGGTCCGGCTCTTCGAGTTGCGAACCCTCGTAGGGGCGATGAGGACGCACCGCACCGTCAACGGCACCGCGGACGCCTCCAGTTGCGAACCCTCGTAGGGGCGATGAGGACGCAGGTGGCCGGTGCCGGTGCGGTGGGTCATGCGGGTTGCGAACCCTCGTAGGGGCGATGAGGACCCCAGGGTAAAGCCGCAGGTGGGCCGAGGAAAGAGCAGCTCGCTAGAGGCGGAATCTTCAGCAAACCGTCGGTTGTGCTGTTGACCCCGGCGTGTCGCTGAAAGCGCATTGATCAACTTGTCCTGGGTCGGATGGTGCAGGAGGCCAGCAGACGATGGTCGGAGGCTTGGCCATGGTCTCCTACCCGCGCCGCTCGAGACGCGTTGGGGGAGGGAACGGTTGACTTCTGGAGGGGATCTCGGTGAATCGATCCCGTTGAGTCGCTGGATGTCGAGCTGCTGATCGGGGCCGGACCCCTCCTGGACGCGCCGCCGCACAGGTGGTCACCCGGTCCGCCGTCGCCTCGAACACAACTCGACCGCTTCGCCCGAAAGTGCGGTCTCGACTGCGATACCAGTGGTTCGGGAACATGAGGCGAGGTCCTGTGATGTCGGCATGGTCGGGTGGGCACTCGTCCATCGGTTGGGGGCATGGGAATACCTGTCGGGAGATGAAGAGCATGGCTGGTCGAACGGATGGACGTCGATCGCGTGCGGGGGGCAGCAGGGGCGCGGCGGCGAGCGGTGGCCGGGGCCGATGGACCATGGCATCGGGGTTCGGCCGTGCGTTCGTGGTCGGGCTGACGGCGCTGGTAGCGTTTGGCGAAGCCCCACTACGCGCCGGATGAGCCGCTCTGAGGCGTATACACAGCGCATCCGCACCCGCCCCTATGGCCCGCGCGAGTTGGCGTTGGACGGCGTCGCCGCCTGGTTCCACGGACCGTTCGCCGTGCTGACATTTACCGATAGCGGAACGGCCCTGACCGTCCGCGCCGATCTCGACGCCCCCTCTCTCGGCCTCGACCTCCTTCAATTCTTCACCTCTGTGGGAAACGCGACAGCCGCCTGCCTTCCGCGGCCCGAACGGTTGGTTGGGGGACAGTTGATCGGCGATGACGTCCCCGTGCTCGTCCACCGGTTCGCGGTACGGCCATCGGCGGAGGGCGTGTCGCTCTCTCTGAGGACGTCCCGCCTGGTGGTGGACGTGAGGCTCAGCACGTCCGATGCTGAACGGCTTGCCGGAGAGATCCGTCGATGGGCGAGCGCGCCGTGATCACGCTGCGTGGAGCACCTCATCGAGTGCCTGCCACAGGCGCCGCCTTCAGCAATTGATCCGTCCACTCCACGCCTGCTGCGGCCACCTGGACCGCGAGATGGCGAACCATCTGAGCAGCTTGCTCCGGAGCGACGCCGAGTTCGCGGACTGCTGCAGCGACCGGGTCCGCGCGCTGTCCGGCACTGAGGGCGCAAAGGGTGGCGATGACATCCCGGCACGATGTCCGGCGCGCAGTACCTGGCATGGGCTCATCTGCGCAGACCATGAGCAGGCGAGCCAACGTCGCACGAGCCTGTGCCCGTTCGGTGGCCATCACGATGCTCTCGTACGGGTCCACCGGCGGCTCGACGCCGTGGCCGGTCACCGGCTCACCGATGTTGGCGGCGAAGAAGCCGGGATTGGCAGCACGCAGCGCCTTCAAAGCCGTTCCCATCCGCCGGGACGCCTCCGCACGCGCCAAACCGTGACGCTCCCGCACGTCGTCCGGCACCCGAAACGGATCGGAGACCCTGCGCCGCATTCGGTGCACCAGCACAATGAGCATTTCCAGCTCTGCGGGGTCGTCCCGCAGCGGAGCCGCCCAACCCGCCTGCCGCAGGTCTCGGTCCGGACGGGCTGACGCACCCCGCCGAACGGCGTCCGCGCGCCTTGTCCGCTCCTCCAGATGCAGCAACGGGTAATGGACGAGCTGGGCCCAGGCGGCCCGCAACCACGGCTCATCATCGCTCTCCGCACGGCCCAGTCTCCCCGCCCAGGCGGCGGCGTCCTCCCCTCGTGCATCGGATGACACCAGGTGCTCACACACCACGACCATCTCGCGGACGAGCTGCCCTGACCGGGTCTTGGGCATTGCCCCACTCAACGCGGATCGCAGCCTGGCGAAGCTTGCCAGGAGAAGATCGTCGACCGTCGCCTCGCACTCGGCGCACCACCCTGGACCGGTTGGCGCACCGCAAGCTCGGCCGGCGTGCCTGGCGCGATGCAGCGGCCCGCGCGCGACGACGCGCAATGCCGGAGAGACAAAGGTGTGGAACGCCGCGTACGCGATCGCGTCGTCGCGGTCGGCCATATGAGAGATGGGCCGCACAGAGCCTCCTGAGGCAAACTCGAACGGACCGTCCATCCCACGAGCATGAAACCCGGGGACGCGGTCTTCCTCAGGAGGCACAAAGCCTCAAACGCTCTTCGGCCGTAGCCGTCGAACGCCCACCAGTATCGTGAGCCCCTCAACTCACGTCAAGCGGTTGCCTGATTACAGCCCGGCGTCCGGGCGACGACGCCGGATCCGGCCTCATCGGTGTCGCGGCCTTATACCGAAAGGTTCGGTGACAGGCTTGGGCAGGTCGTCCTCCGGTCTCTGCTCAAGCACTGATCCAGTGCGGCGACAGCGGTCGGTGGCGAGAACTGGAATGCCTGTTCATCGGGCATCCTCTCCCAACTCTTCGAGCTGTTCACAAAGGCGCGTGTAGCGGGTGACGAGTAGCCGATCGGGCTCTCTCTGACGATCACGCTGAGGACGGAGTTGCTGGAGGGCATCGACGCAGCCGCGCAGTTCTTCGAGCACCACCTGCTGGGCAGGCGGCCTCTTCGACGGTGGCCGCTTCCCCCTATGGTCTGCCTGCTCGGTTCGCTCTTCGCGGAGCCTGTCGAGCAGGTGGGCGTAGGGGGTCTCGTTGCGGTAGGCGTTCAGTCTCCGGAGCGGTGCGGAACGTTCCCTGAGCGCTTTCCACATATCCCAGTCGAAGAGGCCGGGGCGGAGCACCTCAACGGCTGTGTAGGAAGCCGGCCACGGTTCGTCTGCCAAGACGTGCGCGATCAATTCGAGGCGTCGGCAGGCCACCTCGCAGCGGGTGTTCATGCTCGCGGCCGGCTTTGCATGGCTGTACAGGTCGTGATGAAGGCGGGCGGCGGCGTCGCGGGCGGCGGCGAGGGCCGGCGAGCCGTTGGCGAGCAGTTGCCAGGCGGTGCGGGTGTCGAGGCGCCGGACGGCCGACGACGCGAGCCGGGCCAGGCGGGCGTCCAGACCGAGACGGCACAGCGTCAGACCGGCCTCGTTGACCACGGTCCGCAGCGCCCGGTCACGGCCGAGTTCGGCGACGCGCAAGGGGCAGGCGGCGTTCAGTGACCACTGGACGCCTGCAGCGACCATGCCGTTCACCGTGACCGGCTTTCCAGAGTTGATGACGAGCAGGACTTCGTCCACGTCGCGGAGGCTGGTCGAGCCGTACATTCCGGTCGGCGAGGCTTTGGCGAGTTCGGCCAGAAGCGCGGTGTTGATGTCGGCGGCGTCACCCGGTTCGGTGGAGAAAGGACCGAGGACGGCAGCGTCGAGGCTGCCCGCGGGGGCGGTCGACCGGGCGAGGGTGACCCAGGATCGGGCCCGCTCCATCGTCTCGTGGCTGGCTAGTAGGCGCAGCCTGATCCTGCCGGGGCGGGCAAGGGCGCCGCGCCGCCGGGACGCCCAGTCGATCACCTGCCGAACGGCCGCGTGACCCCCTTTGTCGTTCGGGTCGTTCGTCGGGACCATTCCGACGCACATAAGGACAAGGACGTCACCGGTCCCAAGGACGGGCCACGTCGTCATGCCGCACTGTTCCACCAGGCCGGGGACCAGGTCGCCCTTCTCCCACTGGTCGGCGTTTGCGAGCAGCGAGCCGGGCAGGCGGCGGGCTCCGGGCGGAGCGAGGTGCGCCTCGTGCGAGGCGCTCCTCTCGAAGAAGTCGATGAATTCGGTGTCGCCCACCAGCGCCGCATGGCGCGCCTGCGGGACGGGCGAGAGTCGGCGGCGGGTTTCCTTGATCAGGGTGGCGCCGCCGCGCTTCTCGGGGTCGCTGAGATCTCTCGCGAGGTCCTCCAGCGCTCGTTGCGCCGAGACGGGGACCGTGGCTGCCTCTTTCCTGGACGGCTTGCTGATCCGTTGTGTGAACCAGGCGCGCAGCAGCGAGTGGTCGATGGCCTCACCCCGCGCGAGACGCTCGAAAAAGGCGGCCTGGACGGTCGGCCAGAGCTCGGTGAGCTTGTTGAGCCTCCCTTGGTTGAGCCCGGCGAAGGGGGTAGTGGTCTCGGCGAGGCTGATGTCGGCGCGCTGGCGGGCGGCGAGCAGTCGCCAGAGGGCGGCGTTCGGCGGGTCGACGGCGGCGAGTTCGTCCCAGAAGCGGTGCCGCAGTAGCCAGTTGCGGAGCGTGTCGTGCGGGTCGATTAAGTCGCGCAGGCGGTAGGCGGCGGACGGTTCGTCGACCGGCAGCATGGTGATCGGCACGCCGGTCTCGATGCCGGCGAGTACGACGCCGGCGCCGAGAGCATAGGAGCCCGACCCGGACGTCAGCAGGCATTCGCCGGGCATGAGTGCCGCGAGTACGGGCTTCAGGGCTTCGAGACTGTGGCGGGCTGTCGGTTCGTCGACCTGGACGATGTGGACCTGGGCCTCCGGGAACCTCCGGCCGCAGAGGCCTTTCGCGGAGCACAACAGCTCCTTCATCACCTGCGCGTGCTCGACGAAAGGTTGCCCGGACGGTGCGTGGATGTTCGTCGTCGCGACGATGAGCAGGCCGCTCATGTCGGTGCCGGTTTCGGCGATGCCGTCGAAGATCTTGCGCAGGGGTCTGCGGTCATCGGGGGTGCCGTGGAAGTCGATCGGCGCCGGGGAGGTCGCCATTGGGGGATAACCGAGGTCGCCGCCGCCGATCGGGTGGATCAGCAGCGGCGCCACGTCGGCCTTTTCAGTTCTCTTCGTCGTAGACGTCAAGGTCATGGTCCCGGGAGGCGCCGGCTGACGGGAGGGAGCGGCCCCGGCCTGGCGCGATGGTCCTTTTCTCGATCTTCTCGTTGGCGGTGAACCAGGCGAACGACTCCCCGGCTGGGTTCGGAGGGGTGCGCCGTGCCTGCATCTGCTTGGGCCTGGCGCGAGGGTAGTGGACGGGGAGGTCATCGCTGCCGTGGGCCGCCGCGAGGAATGCGTGCTTGATCTCTGCGAATCCGGGCTGCTGCTCGGCTGCTCTGGTGAAGGCCCGAACGCAGGTGCGCACCACGGTTTCGGTGGGCGAGTCGGGGAGCTCTCCGGTGAGGTCGCGGTAGTACTCCGCCCACTGAGCGCCGGTGTGGAGCCGCGTACGCTCCGGTTCCAGCGAGATGTGGACGCTGCCGAAGCCGAGCGGCTTGCCGAGCCCGAGGCGGTGGTAGTGATCGCCATCGAGCGTCAGCAGCCAGAGCAGGGCTCCGAGTTCGACTTCCGGAACGTCGCGGACACCGATGGTGAAGGTGAACTCGGTGTCTTTGGTGATCCAGCCGAGTGCGGAGCGGTTCTGCTTGTCGCGCTGCGGCTCGCCGGTCGTCGCGAACGACGTCTTGTCGCGCGTGAGCGGGTCGTTCTCGTCGGGTGCGTTCGGCCGGAGGTACTCCCGGTACAGCAGCCCGTCGATGAGCTGCTGAGTGGGATCGCCCGCGGACGCCGGCGGCACTTTCCAGTAGAAGGCGTCCGCGGCCGCTCGCCGGTGATGCCAGTAGACCTTGCGGCCCCGCAGAGCCCGGTCAGGATCGCGATGCACATCGTTCTTGGACGTGCCCTTGGCGATCGGACGGTGTGGTTCGGCGGCACTCTCAGACAGATAGAACCGGCCCTGGGTCGGTTTCGGCTGGGCGAGGATTGACAGCGGCAGGCCGTCAGGGAACTCCTTGACGGCCTGGCTGGTCGGGGTGACGCAGGTGACGTCGCTGATGCGGAGACGCCCCCGGTATGCGGCCGGACGGGTGCCGGACCCGTCTTGGGCGACCCAGCCGAACACACGGTCGGCGGGGGACAGTTCGCGATAGCGGGTGGCGGGTTCGACCTTCGGCGGAACCATCTCGGCCGGGCTCGCGACGGCGAGCTCACGCGGGATCATGACCGGATACAACGCCTCGATGCGCCCGTTCTTCTCGTACGCCCAGCAGAACGTCCCCGGTGTGAGCTTGCGCCGCTCTTCATTGTTCCGGTGAGGACTGATCTCGTAGTCGCCGTCGGTCTCGATGTCCTGCTCGTACTTGCGGTGGTGCTCCATGAGAGCTTCCCAGCGCTCGCGGAGATCACTGGTCAGCTTTGTCGTGATGCGACTGCGCTGCTGGACGAAGACTCGTTCGTCACGCTTGGTCTCCACGTTCTGACCGGTGATGAAGACGTATCCCTCCTTCCAGGCAGGGGAGGGGCGGCCCTTGGAGTACGGCTTGATGCCGGTGACCTCCTCGGCGTTTTTGCCGCGCTTCGTTCTCACCCAGACGCGGTCGCCGTGCTTCGGGCGTGGGTTCGGCGAGTAGCGGGAACCGGCCTTATCCCGGTAGAAGGAGAGCTTGACGGCCTCCCAGAACTCCAGCGTCTTGCCGTCCTTCCCGACGCGGACCGGCTTCATGTCGCGTGCGTCATCGGCGACGCGGCGCCAGCCGAGCCGCTCGTTGTGACCGTTGAACACCCCGAACCGGCTGTTAGTGATCGCCTCATAGGAAGCGCGCAGCATCCCCTTGAGCGCGGTCGCCGGCAGATGGGGGCGGCCATCGCGTAGCAGTACCGGGTAGGTGAGGTGTCCTTCCTCAGCGTCTTGTGCGTTGTAGGCGCGAGCGGTGTCGAGCAGTAGCAGGGGCGTCCGGACCGTGAGCCTGACCGCGATCGTGCCCGTCCAGTTGTCCTCGTGAAGCCGGTCGGCGCCCCGAGGGGCAGCGTCGGTGAACGCACCCGTCATTCCCTCGCGTGGGAAGGCGGGGACGAAGGTGTAGGGGTTGAGGAAGGGCTCCTTGCGTCCGTTCCCAGCGTTCCGTCGGTTCCCCTCTCGTGGTTGTTTCGGCTTGGCGTCTCGGCTGGGCGGAGCGGAGGGCTTCCTCGCCTCCTGCTGGGGTTTGGCGGGCTTGAACTTGTTCGGGACTCTGATCGTGCCGGGATTCGGCTTCTTCTCGTTCATGCCTTCTCCCTGCGCAGCAGTTCGGAGAGTTCGAAGGACAGCAGGCGTTCTTCCGCGATGTAGGCGTTACCGTGTTCCATGTCGCGCGCGATGTACTCACAGGTCGTCAGTGCCACGTGGCTGCCTGCGGCGAATGCTCCTGGAACACGCAGGCTGCCCATGCGCTCGGTGGACAGTGTCGTCCACCCGTCCGACGCCTTGACGGCCTTCCCCCAGAGCAGGTAGCCGCCCTTCATCGTTGCGCTGGCCTTCAGCGGCTCAGGCTTCGCGAAGGATTCCGGTAGAACCGCCGGGTCCTCGCCGAGCAGGACGGTACGTCCGCTGTCGGCGTCGTTGAGCCAGCGCAATTCGGTGTGCTCGTTGAACACGCGGGCCTCGAAGACCCCGTCGGGTGTGGAGCGCCGCGCATCGGCGGTGGTGACGATCTCGTAGCGCCATGGCGTGGTGAGCAACGCGAAGCCGTCCGGCGCGCTTTCCATGGCTTCGGCGAAGGTGAGGCCCTCGCGGGTCGCGACGTGCAAGGTCGTGCCAGTCATCGCGTTCCCCCTGCGTATTCGCGCCACGCTTTCGCCAGATTCCCGTGCCGGAGGGCGTCCGCGAGCGTCGTCTCCGCCGTCCAGCCATTGCCGGAGAACTCGATCGCCTCGATCGTGACGTCGCCGAACCCCCGGTTGACCATGCCGCCGAGCGGGAGTCGGCGCTGCTTCAGATCGCGCAGGACGAGCAGGAGCAGCGCGAGCGCCACGTCCCGATGGTCGCCGAGCCGGGTGAGGTCGACGGTCAGCCGGATCGGTTCCCAGTCGACGCCGTGCGGTTCGAGCATGCTGAACAGCAGTTGTTCGGCGGCACCTCCCGTCCACCGGTCGATTGCGACGTGGTCGGCCTGGTCGAGTCCGCGGCTGGCCAGCGCGTCGCGTACCGATGCTGGCAGCCCCGGACGGTCCTTGCCTTCGCCGTTGTCCGGCACGCCGTTCACCACGATCTCCCACACGTCCGTAGGGATGGCTGTCTCGCTCACGCATTCGTGGACGGTCAGCGCGCCCGCGCCCCACGCATAGGCGGACGAGGCGTCGTCGGGTTTGCGGCGGGCGGCGCCAAAGAGCATGCGCACGGCCTCCAAGCCATCGAGCTGCTTGAGGAAAGCTTCGGCATGCCGGCGTGCGGTCGCGCGGTCTTCGGTGCCGTCCTCCGTGTCCTGCATCGGAGGCACTGGGGCATCCAGGCCGCGGGCGGTGCGTTCGATGAGTTCGGCATGGCTGCGGAGGGCTCCCTTGAGGGAGCTGCCGCTCAGCGTGAGTCTTAGCGTGTCGGGCCCGATCTCTGTGGTGAGCGGCAGCGTCTTGATCGCTGCCCCCTCACCCGCGGCGCGGACCATGACGGGGGCGTCGGGCTTCCAACGCAGGTGGACGGTAAGCCGCTCACGGCGGGCGGGAAGATCAGCCGCGCTGGCGTCCACCTTCGCCTCGTCGAAGTGCTCGGGCTCGCCGCTGAGGAAGGCGAGCAGCCCCTCGCGGCTGGTGAAGTCGTGTTCGTGGACGTCGAGCGGCGACGGCATCAGCGTCACGACACCAAGGCCCTTGCCGTTGGCTGCGCCCACCGTGATCTCTTCCGACCTCAGGGCGGTCAGTAGTGCGTGCAGGCGGGCGCGGTCACGGTCAAGGCGGGCGCTGGTCGTCTCGACGTCGATCTCGAACGATAGGTAGTGGCCTGAGGGGACGATGGTGCGGGCGTACAGGAAGGCCGATGCGGCGGCGCCGGTGACACGGTCGATGCCAACGCCGTGGAGGACCGGCAGGGCTCGCGATCTGAGCGGCTCGTTCGGGATTCCGTCGCTGTCGGTTCCGGTCGTGGTGGTGACGACAGCATCCCGAACCACGATCCGGCTGGCCTGACCGGATTCTGAGTTCCCGTCCTCGAATCCCCACATGTCGTTCAGCTGGCCGATGTCGGGGTCGGCGCCGCGCATCCAGGTGCGCAGTACCCCGGCGAGGCTTGTCCCCGGTACGTAGACGCGGTCCTGCCCGTCCACCGCGACCGGCAGTGCCTCGGCCGGATCCAGTGCGACACCACCCACGTGCAGCGGCGTCTGGGTACGCAGCCAACCGCGTACTCGGAACCGCCTGTCCATCGGTCGTCCCCTTCTGCGAGTCATACGAGCGCCTCCTCAGAGTGGGCCTCCCCAGAGTGGGCCTCCGCGCGGGTATGGGCGGCCAGGCACGCGGAGAGTAGCGACCGCAACGCCTCTGCCCGCAACTCGCGGGGGAGGACGTCCGGTCCGTCGACGGTCAGGCACAGCCCGTCCCGATCGTTGAACTTGAGCGTTTCCCACACGTCGTTCTCCGCCAGCAGGGTGCAGATCGAAGCCGTGGTCTTCGGCGCCTTCCAGCGCTTCGTGAGTCGGGTGATGCGCGCCTTGAGCTGCTCGCTCTCCTCATCGAGGTGTCCGAACAGGCGGCGTAGCGCGTTCAACCGGGTCGCCGAGAGGCTGATGAGCGAGCCGAGTACCTTGTCCGGCTGAGCTGCTCGCTCCTCGGCCAGCCGCCAGATCTCCGCACGCCATGCTGCCGTCTCGATCAGACGCGCACCGGCGTAGCCGGGGTCGACCGCGGACAGCCGATGCACGGCCGGACGTGACGGCGTATCCGCCGGCTCGTCCCTCCGCTCGCTGGTGCCGGTAGGCACCTTGTTCATGAGGACTGGGTCGTTGATGCGGATCTGACCGAAGCCTTCGCCGCGCCGTTCCCCGATGCCCGATCGCTCGACCTCCGCCAAGACGTCCGCGCCGACGTGGCCCGCCTTCACCTCGAAGGTCAGGCAGCCGCCGGCCGCGAATCCGAGAAGGACGGGACGCGGCAGCCGCCATCCCCGGTGCCAGGAGTCGGTTCGGGCGATCTCGTAGCTGGTCGGCCTCCGGTCACGCTCCTGCAGGACGGGGGCGAGCTCCACACCCTCCGCTCCTGCGCTGGCGAACGCCCTCTGCAGGAGACGGGCGAAGTCGGCGGGGTCGTCACTCGGGGCAAGCCGGTCATCGCGAACAAGGACGTCCGACAGCAGCCAGACACGCAGCCGTTCGCCGCTCATAACCGGTGTCGACTCGGGCGTGGAGTCAACGGGCTCAGCAGTGGCGGACACCAGGCCATAGTCGTCTTTGCGGGACCGTCCCAACCGCCACCGGCCGTCCAGGCTCTTCCACCAGCCGGTGTCGAGGATGCCGCGTCGGACTCTGACCTCGGCCACGAGCACGGTTCCGGGCGCGAGCGCCTGGTACACGTAGACGCCGCCAAGGGCCTCGGTCGGGCGCTGGAGCTCGTCCTTGATGGTGTTGTGCATTCTCAGCACGAAGCCGGGCGTCTCGACCGCCACGTTCGCCGAGCCGGACACGTATCCCTTCCGGACCCGCTTGAACGCCTTGCCGTTCGGAGTCCCCTCCACCATGCGATTGATGTAGACGTTCCGGCTGTCCTTGGCTCGTTCGAAGGCGCGTGGGACCGGCCGTCCCTGGGCCCCGTCCACCTGCGGGGTCGCGGGCGTCACCACCAGGTCTCCGCAGCGTGCAGCCGCAGCGGCGGCGGACGAGTCCAGGCGCTGCAGCACCGGCCCCAGCAGCATCCAGCCCGGCGCGTGGTCGCGGCCTTGAACGAGATTCCCGACGGTGCGTTCAAAGGCGAGCAACGGCGTTTCGAGCGTCATCCGCAGGACGACGCGCTCCCAGCCGTCGCCCGCAGCCCGCCTCTCGGCGGAATCGGGTGCAGGAGGCTGCTCTGGGATCGGCGGTGGTACCGGGCTCGCCGTCCAACGCGCCAAGTCGTCACCGCTTGGAGGCAGCCCTGCGCCGCCAAGATCGAGCCGGCACCGCCCCGATCCACGACGCCGCTTCCCACCGATGCCCTCCACCAGCCGCGCGCCCGCCCACAACAGCGCACGCGCACAACCGAGCTGCTCCTCCGACAGCTCGTCAGGCAGCTCCGCTGTGCCTTCCAACGTCATGCCACTGCGGGCCATCTCGTCGAAGCGCAGCATGTCCTCCCTGGCCGCGCCGGTCACCGGATCGTGCGCGACACCCGGTTTCACGAACGTCACCGCATCGCGGAGCCGCGGGTTCCCTGCGATGGCCTGGCCGAGATCACCGGGAAAGCGAAGCGGGCCGAGGTAGCACAGGGCGGCCGGACGCGGATGCCGCGCTGGCGCCGCCGGTGTCTCGCGCGGCTCGGCGCTCGGGGACGTCGGTTGATAGCCGAACAGGTATTCAACCCAGGCATGCCAGATCTGGGATCCGCCGGGATCGGCGTCGGCGTCGAGGGCACGTGCGGCGATCTCGCAGCCGTCCCGCCAAACGCCGTTGAGGGACTTCGCCGGCACGTACGGAAGCTGGTGTTCCTCGTCCCGCAGCACCTGTCGGTTGATGCGGCCGTGCTGCCCGGTGCCGGCGCCGATGTGCCAATCACTCAGCATCCGCAAGGTCAGCGAAATGGTGTGGCTCATGACCTGCCCTTCAAGGAAAGGAAGGGAGCGGCGTTCAACGCATCCAGAAGGCCGGTGCGGTGGACGTGTCCGTCGTGCCAGAAAAACGAGTCGTCCGAAGCAAGCCCTTGAACCGCGTCCTTGCCCAGCCAGGTAGAGACCATCTTGAACCGAGATTCCGCAGCCTCACGCCCGCGGAACAGGGCGGACCGGAGCTCGTGCGCCTGGCCTCCCGAGATGACGGGAGACTCATCGTCTCTGGCGGTAAGAGCAGCGACTTGCCTCTCCAAGTCGGACCAATGTCGATGCCGCGCCCACTTCGCGTCGCCCGAGGTGCCGACAACGTACGGTTGCCCGGTCAAGCACGTGTCCTCATCGGCAAGAGTCTGCTGCTTGCGCAGACGTTGCAGATCGGCGAACGCGCTCTCGTAGAGAACATGGAATGACAGAGCACTCTTGTCCTGGCCGAGTTCCTCCTTCACCGCCTTAGCCTCGCCGGTCAACTCTTCGGCCAGGTGGACGGCGCTGTGGAACGGATATTGCCGCTTGACGATGGCGACACCCGCACAAGCCCCCAGCCCGCGCAGGTCCTCCACCTTCTTGAGTACGCCCCCGACCGCGGGATGCTCGTTGGCCCGCCGGGTGAACTCCTCCAAATATCCGCGTGCGAACGGCAGAGCAAGTTCACCGTCACAGACCACGGTCAGGTCGTCGCCCCCAAGGATGAGCGGGAGAACCGGCGGCTCGTCCGTGCCCGCGGTCCACCCGGCGCCGCGCAACGTCGCGAACACCGACTGGAAGGCCTCCCGAGCGCACTGGTCCACTCCTTCGGACAGTCCGCGTAGCCCGTCGATGTACCCGTCTGCGGGCCTGCTGTCGCCGCCCATGATGGACGCGAAGTGCTGAAACACCTTCCCCAAGCCATTGCCGTCGGCGTGGACGACCGCGACCCACTCCGCCTTGTGGTTCAGATGGTCGACGATCTGGGCGAGCGCGGCGCGGGACGCCGCCTTCTGGTTCTCGTCGTCCCCGGCGCAGAGCCCCATCTGGACGGCCAGCTGCAGCAAGGCCGCATCGAAGGCGTTCAACTTCGCCAGACTGGGCGCCGAACGAGCCTCGGGCAACCGCCCCTCTTGGAGCGCAACGACACGATGAGCCGGTAGGCCACTGGACCCGCAGCGCGCCGCGATCGGCACCCCTGGGAACCGCAACCTCGGCCCGCGCCTCCGGGCCCGCGCGACCGTGAGGAGGTCGCGGGCATCCGCAATGCCCTCGGCGACTTCCTTTGCGTTCCCCCACTCGATGGCATCGCTGACCGCGCCGCACACGTCCAACCCGGGCGCCTCGCGCAAGGCCGCCTCGGTAATGCTCCCGACGATCTGCTTGCCCACCTCCGGATTGCTGACGATCAGCGTCACACCGCCCGCGTTCGCGGTCACCACCTCGAGGCCGTCCGGTTCGACGCGCAGCCGGCGGCCGTCCCCGCCGGCCGCTCCCGCCTCCGCCAAAGCCCTGTCGAGCCATTCGCCCTCGATACGGGTGATCAGATGCGATGCGCCGACGTTCTCCCGCCGCTTGTTCGATCCGAAGATGTAGTTCTGGTTGCCTGCCGTGCTCAGCACGACCGCATGCACCTTCACACCGGCCCCCTCTTCGCTCACAGCGCCGCCGCGAGGTACTGATGGACAAGCCCCCGCGGCCGCCCAGAGCGGCATGTTAGGGGCACGGCCCGGTCGCGCCCCGACCAAACGCCGCATAACCCGGTGACCGACTCCGGACCTGTCATCTCGGCCTCAACACCCCTCGCATAAAGGCGATGTCTGACCACAAACCGCCTGGCGGCAGGCGGTGTCCATCAGTACGTTCTGCCCACGACGACGAAGCGAGGCCCGAGATGACCGAGACCCCGAACGCGCCAACGATGACGGTCATCGGCGGACCGTCCGCGACCCCATCGAAGGCCCGGCGCGTGATCACCGACGGCGCGGCCTGGAGCGGGCTCGGCGGCGTCGTCGCGGGCGGGTTCGGAATCGAAGCAGTGAAAACGGTGATGACGCACTCTCCGACCGGACGCTGGTGGTTCGTCCTCGGCTGTCTCGTCGGACTCGGCCTCATGGGGGGCGGCGCCGCGCTGTGCGTCCGCGCCTCGGCCAAGACCCGCATCGGGCTAGTCGTCACCGCGTCCGACAGCGGACGCGGTGCCTCACGAGCCGAACTGCTGGAGTCCAAGGCCATCGAGTACAGCCAGAAGACCTGCGCGGTCACGGTGCAGACCCACCTCACGCTCCCCGTCGCCCATCCGTGGCCGAAGGAGAGCATCGACGCCCTCGCGGACGAGACCATCGCGGCCGCCGGAATCGCGGAACGTCTGGTCAGCGATGCCGCCCGCATCAACGTGATCCCAACCATGCCCCTGCCGGTCGGCTTCCGGTTTGGCGCCAGGATCGGGCACACCCACCCCCGCGAGATCACCATTCACGCGGTTCGCCAGCGCGACGGCGGCCCGTCCCACTTCCCGGCCACTCGCCTCCGAGAAAGCCCGCTCACCGTTGAACTCCTCACCGTGGAGCAAGTCGAGCTCATCGAAGGCGGAGACCCGGCGCGCGCGGCGCTCGCCATCGATTTGCAGAACCTTCGCGCCGACTTCGTCCAACCCGTCCGCGCCGCCTGCCGCGCGCACGGAATCGGCAACCTCCTCATCCTCAGCCGGAAGATTGCTGGCCCGCTGGATGAGGACACGGGGACCTACACCGCGATCGTGGAGCAGATCTGCCGCGCCTGGCGCGACGCGCCCTTCCGTGCCAGTGCCCGCACCGGACGCCACGCGGCCTTCCTCACCGGCCCGGTCGCCATCTCCATAGCCCTCGGAGCCCGCCTGGCCCACATCCAGCCCGACCGCTGGACAGCCTTCACTTACGACAACGCTTCCAGTACGTACGAGCCTTTCCCCGCCGAGACCACCTGAGGGCTCTTTCCTTGCCGGACCGGAACGGTTCTGCGGCGATGATGACGGCGTGCCGGATTCCGGGTCTCGAACGCTGCTCCTTGCGAACCCTCGTAGGGGCGATGAGGACCTGAACTACGGACTCAACCTGACCAGCGGCCGGGACCCGATGTTGCGAACCCTCGTAGGGCGATGAGGACCCGAAACGTCAACCTACACGCCGCGCGACCGGCTGTACGGTTGCGAACCCTCGTAGGGGCGATGAGGACGACGAGGGCGTCGACATCCGCAGGGACGGCGACCGAACGTTGCGAACCCTCGTAGGGGCGATGAGGACCGCCGACTACGCGCGCCGCCGCAAGGCCAGGACCCGAGTTGCGACCCCTCGTAGGGGCGATGAGGACCTGGCGCTTCTGGGACGGCGCGGTGACCGGCAAGCTGTTGCGAACCCTCGTAGGGGCGATGAGGACCCGCCTTCGAACGGCGGCGGGTCGCCGAGACACTCGCCCGGTTGCGAACCCTCGTAGGGGCGATGAGGACCCGCCCTCGGGCCGGTCCCGCCGGGCGGATGCGCTCAGTTGCGAACCCTCGTAGGGGCGATGAGGACGCCAACTCCTGCGCTGGTCCCTGAAGGCCCCCCACCCGTTGCGAACCTTCGTAGGGGCGATGAGGACCGGTGAGGCACTGACTCACCGGACCTCGAAGGCCAACATGTTGCGAACCCTCGTAGGGGCGATGAGGACGCTGCTGTTCCAGGAGCGCGACGACCTTGACGAGTAGTTGCGAACCCTCGTAGGGGCGATGAGGACTGCGCACCTGGCGCCGGACCGGGTGGACGCCATCACGTTGCGAACCCTCGTAGGGGCGATGAGGACCGCTGCCACGCCTCGGCGATCACGGCCATGGTCCGGTTGCGAACCCTCGTAGGGGCGATGAGGACATGTTCGCGTCGGTCACCGAGACCTGCCCGGACGCCACGTTGCGAACCCTCGTAGGGGCGATGAGGACCACGAGCAGCTCCACGGCGGGCTTGTCCTTCAGTGCCTGTTGCGAACCCTCGTAGGGGCGATGAGGACCTTGACGAAGGACCGCGCCGTCGGGCTGAGCTTCTTCAGGTTGCGAACCCTCGTAGGGGCGATGAGGACCAGACCAAGGTCCCGATGACCGCATGGGCGTATCTGTTGCGAACCCTCGTAGGGGCGATGAGGACTCCGACCCGAGGCGTAGGGTCCGCGGGATCGGCAAGGGTTGCGAACCCTCGTAGGGGCGATGAGGACGCCGAGCTGGTCGGCGTCCCGCGGGTACTCGGCCGGTTGCGAACCCTCGTAGGGGCGATGAGGACCAGCGCCTCCAGCGCGCGGGCGATGGTGGTCTCGTGTTGCGAACCCTCGTAGGGGCGATGAGGACACAACGCAAGCGGCTGCGGTCTAGACGCGCTGCTGGTTGCGAACCCTCGTAGGGGCGATGAGGACCCTGGGACTGCGCGAGCTGCCACGCGGCGCGCTCATGTTGCGAACCCTCGTAGGGGCGATGAGGACCTCGAACCGGGCCTCAGCCCAGGCGACCACCTTGTGTTGCGAACCCTCGTAGGGGCGATGAGGACCGTCACTGAGGACTACCTGAAGCAAATCCGCCGCGTTGCGAACCCTCGTAGGGGCGATGAGGACCGGTCGACCTCGCCCCGGGCTACGTGCCCGACCCGAACCGTTGCGAACCCTCGTAGGGGCGATGAGGACGCTGTCGGACCTGTCGCTGGGCCGACCGATCGTGTTGTTGCGAACCCTCGTAGGGGCGATGAGGACCCCAGGTGCACACGGCGCCGTCCTCCCTCGTCCCCACGTTGCGAACCCTCGTAGGGGCGATGAGGACCCCACAGCCATGTGGCGGTGTTCGGCCGGCAGTTGACGTTGCGAACCCTCGTAGGGGCGATGAGGACACGTCGTTGGCGTGGATATGCGAGACGGCCGTGTAGTTGCGAACCCTCGTAGGGGCGATGAGGACCAGGGAAGGATCGGCTCGCGCCGGTCCTCAGGGTGTTGCGAACCCTCGTAGGGGCGATGAGGACACCGATGTGCGTAGGCTTCTGGGTCGCGCACCATAGGTTGCGAACCCTCGTAGGGGCGATGAGGACCCAGACCCCAGACCGCGTCATCGCCGCCCGCCTCACGTTGCGAACCCTCGTAGGGGCGATGAGGACCAGTTCGCGGTCGCGAGGTGGTAGCCGATGACGTGTTGCGAACCCTCGTAGGGGCGATGAGGACTGTGCGCGTCACGCTCGGCGACGGCGTCCTGGTGTTGTTGCGAACCCTCGTAGGGGCGATGAGGACACCGGACGCCTTGATCCGGTCCCAGACATCGGCCTCGTTGCGAACCCTCGTAGGGGCGATGAGGACGTCTGGACGCCCTGCCCCCACACGTAGCTCGCGCGCAGGTTGCGAACCCTCGTAGGGGCGATGAGGACGACGAACGCCCGCGCCGTCGGCGCGAGCTTCTTCAGGTTGCGAACCCTCGTAGGGGCGATGAGGACCAGCAGATCAACGCGGCGAAGGAGTACGCGACCAGGTTGCGAACCCTCGTAGGGGCGATGAGGACCTGCACGCGGTGCCGGCCGCTCACCGGGACACCTGCCGTTGCGAACCCTCGTAGGGGCGATGAGGACCAGGGATTTGCTGTCGTCCGGCGCCAGGGTGGTGGCTCCGTTGCGAACCCTCGTAGGGGCGATGAGGACCACGGCGTGCTGTCCGACGCTGCGGGCAGGGACGTGTTGCGAACCCTCGTAGGGGCGATGAGGACTGCGCGATGGGTGCGCCGGGGGTGCGCCACTGCAGTTGCGAACCCTCGTAGGGGCGATGAGGACCTGGTCGGTGTCGGCGACGCCATGTCTGCGGTCGCGAAGTTGCGAACCCTCGTAGGGGCGATGAGGACGGGCCGGGCAGCAGGCGGGGCAGGGGCGGGGCCGGGTTGCGAACCCTCGTAGGGGCGATGAGGACCCGTCCCCTCGGCGATGGTCTGGAGCCGTCCAGTTGCGAACCCTCGTAGGGGCGATGAGGACCGTGGCGTTCAACGTCCTCGCCGCCCAGAAAGACAGGTTGCGAACCCTCGTAGGGGCGATGAGGACCCGTGCGGCGCTCACGTGAGGCGCTCGCCCGCTTGTTGCGAACCCTCGTAGGGGCGATGAGGACCCCAGGGTAAAGCGCCAGGTGGGCAGAGGGAAGAACGGTCCGGCGGGGGCGGATTCTGCAGCGATCCTCCGGTCGTGCTGTCCACCCCGGCGTGTCGCTGAAATCTACTTGATCAACTTCGCTCATGGCCCCGATAGTTGAAGACGTTATAGACCTCGCGGGTGGGACCCGTCCACAGGCCCGCAATGCCTAGCGCTCCTTCGCCGTTCTTGCAGGGGCTCTCGCTGATCCTGCCGTGGCGGCGGACTCGCGTGGGTCACGCCACGGCGGTCCTTCCTCCGGAACTGCGCGCTGGCGCGGTCGAGGTTCGGGGCCACCGCACCTCAAGTTCTACTGGGCCCGGTGACGACACCGGACGGGCTCTCAACGTGGACGCACTACTCAGCCATTGCATGCGCCCCTCCACTTGGTGAAGTGCTACTGGAGAAGGCTGATGAACGCCGAAGCGCTGATCATCTCGACGCGACCCCTCATAGGGGCGATGAGGGCGAGTCTGCGGACAAATCCAGCAACAAACTCGATCAGTTGCGACGCCGGGGGTTTGACCGAACGGGGCGATTTCCCAGACCAGGATAGCCGCGCCAGCGCTCAAGGCCACATTTGGACAGGCGATGTCGTGATCGAGTTTATTGAAGGCTCTCCTCGCGGAGCGCGGTGTGCGTAATGTCCCTGGACCACGGGCGAGGAGCCGAGTGGCTCACGCTCTCAGGCGGGTCTGACAGAGGCCGTCCATCTGTACGTGCCGACGACTGATGGCGTTGTCCGGCACCGCTAGACGAGGGAGGACGGGGATCATGCGTTTGCGATTGACCTTCCACACGGTGGCTCGCGAGTTGGCCTGGGATGACGTCGTGGCTCCCGGGCGGGCCCTGCTGTACGGGCTGCTGGAGCGGGGGGCGCCGGAGCTGGGACAGGCGATTCACAAGGACGGCTGGGGGCCGCACGGCTTGGTTCCGTTCGGTTATGGCGCACCGGTCTTTCCTGCGGCGCGTCGGCGCAAGGGCGTCTATGCCGCCGACGGCCCCGGTGTTGTGGAGTTCGGGAGTCCGCTGATCGCGGTGGTCGAGGGGTGGGCGGCTGCGCTGAAGTCGATCCCTGTGCTGGCGTGGGGGGCGACCGCCTTCATCGTCGACCAGGTCGAGCCGGTGGAGGCCCCGAGGTTCGAGACCGGAAAGGCCGTCTTCCGGACGGAGACACCGGTGGTGATGAAGAGCTCGGGGCGTGGTGAGTCCGGCGCTCGTGTGCGTCGCCAGGCGTGGTGTCTCCCAGGTGAGCCCGAGTGGGACGTCTACGTGCAGAACAACCTGCGGCGCAAGGCGGAGACCCTGGGGGTGGACCCGGAGGTCATCTTGGAGAACGTCGGGTGGATCGGCCGCAAGCGCTCGTTCGCGGTCGGGAGCGGCGGGGGCGGGAAGAAGCCGGGGGCCTGCGTCGAAGTCATGGTGTCTGGTGCGCCGGAGACGCTCTCGGCGCTGCACTCCTGGGGACTGGGGCAGGCCAACAGCACGGGGATGGGCTGGATCAGTGCCTGACCCCGTGGCGGGCCTCTCGCCATCGGGGAGCCGGATGGATCCGACTGGAGGCTCGGCTCATCCGCACTCCCTGGTTTTGACCGCGAGCCCGTTGCAGCGGGCGGGGGCGTTCGTCCTGGCCGCTCTGGCTGATGTCGATCACCCCTGCGAAGTGTCGGACGAGGCCCTGGCCATGGCCGTCGATCAGATGACGAGCCACCTCGTGAAGACGGTCGATGCGGCGAAAGCCGCGGATCCCGGCGGGTTCTGGCTCGGGGCCAGCTACTTGCTGTGGCCGAACTCGAAGATCAACCCCACCGCGCGCGGCAAGCAATCCCCTGCTCAGCGGGAGGCGCTGATCCGTGAGTGGCGTGCGCGGCCGGAGCCGGCGGATTGGCCGGGGGCGCCGTGTGCGTACTGCGGACGTGCGGCCTGCGGCTGGTACGGCAAGGTCGACATCCCGCTGGGGGCGAGCGTCGCGCACCGCAACACCACCGCGCCGGGCCATGCGGGAACGCCACTGTGCTACCCCTGCGTCGCCTGTCTCTGGGCTTTTCCGTACGGGGCGTCACTGTCGGGTGGCAGGGCCGCGCTGATGCATTCCTGGGACGACGACTTCCTGGCGAAGATGACCGCAGCGACGGTGGATCAGACTCTGCGGCAAGCCTCCGCCGGGGCGCCGAAGGGGGCCAAGCCCAGCCCATACGCGCGGGAGCTGTGGGTCCTGCGTGCGGTGCGCGCCTACAGCCGGCGGATCACTTCCGGTGTGGAGTTGATCGTGCTCTCCAACTCCAATAAGGAGCAACTGTTCGCCGCGCAGGAGCTGAGCCAGCCGCTCGCCGAATGGCTCCGGACGACCAACAAGGACGCCGAACGCCGCGCCGGATATCCGGTGCTGGTCGCGACTCAAGGGACCAAGAAGGTTCCAGGAGAGGCGTTCCTGGCCAAGCGGGCGTTCACCCGGCCGTCGCAGGTCCTGGACTTCGCGGTCGGCCACGTCCTGGGCCGGATCTCCGCGGCCGCGCCCATCCCCGCCGAGACGACGGTGCTGGCCCCGCTCTTGTACTCCTACTGCCGTGAGGTGCTGACCATGGACGACAAGGATGTCGAACGGATCAAGGAACTGGCGCGGCGGCTGGCCGCGCTCCTGGGACAGGACAGCCGTCCCGGGCCGTTCCGCGACTTCATCCGCGCCAACAGCAAGGGAGGAAACCTCTACGGCTGGTTCCGCTCCAAGGGCGTGGACTGGTTGCTGTTCCCGCGCCCCAAGGACACCTCACCCGTGCTTCTGCCGGTGCAGGAGTACCGGCTGCTTTTCGAGGACGAGCGGTCCTGGTCGTGGCGGCGGCTGCTGGTCTTCGCCGTCCTGGAGGCACTGGCCGAGGCGGGTTGGGAGCCGAAGGGCTCGCAGGAGGAACTCCAAGAGATCAAGGACCTGGCCGACGCCGCCGGTGGCGACCAGGAGGAAGGGACGGAACAGTGACGTTCCTGGTAGGACAGCAGATCCTGCAGATCAAGGCCGGGGCCCCCAACAACGGGCGGGGCGAGGACAACCGCGGCATGGTCAAGCAGTTCACGGTGGGCCGGGGGGACAAATACCCGTACGTGTCCGCGCAGGCGGGCCGCCGGTGGCTGCGTGACAGCCTGCCGGCCGGCGAGCCGACCTCGCCGGTCATTCGGAGCGGGGAGGGCAAGAAGCAGCAGGCCTACACCCGGGGCCGACCCGACCTGTACCTGGACGACGACCTGTTCGGCTACATGATCGCGGTCAAGGCGGACGAGACGGGGGCGAAGAAGGGCGAGTCGAAGACGTTCATGCGCGACACGGTGCTGGCGACCGGGACCCTGGTCTCGGTCGTGCCCAGCAAACCCGTCATGGATTTCGGCACGATGAGCCGCGACTTCGAGCCGGGGACTCACCCGGTCATTCACGAGCATGAGATGTACACCGCGGACCTGGCCGGTGACCTGCTGCTCGACCTGCCGCGCGCCGGAACCTTCGAGACCGGAGGCAGGACCACCAAGGCAGCGCTCCCCGGCAGCCTGGCCGAAGAAGTCGTTGAGAAGGGCGGCACCGAGGTCGTCCTGCGCGATGTGCAATGCGTACGACTGCCGATCGAGGAGCGGCGCCGCCGGGTCGCGGTCCTGCTGCGGACGATGGCGATGCTCAGGGGCGGCGCCAAGCAGTCGGCCCACTACGGTGACCGCACGCCCGGCCTCGTCATCCTTGCGCCGATCAAGGGCGGGACGAACCCGTTCACCAGGGTCGTCCGGGAGCGCGAAAAGGCGACGTACTTCGACGTTGACGTCCTCCGCGAGGAGATCGAGGCGTGGGCCGACGAGCTGGACGGGCCGGTCCGGATCGGATGGGCGCCCGGTTTCCTCGGCAGCCAGCGCGACCGGGCCGGCAGCGACCTCGCCGACCTGATCAAGGAGGAGCGGCTCGTACTCGGACATCCCCGGACCGTGCTGAACACCCTGGCCGCCGAGATCGACTCCGGGGACCACGACTCCTGGTTCGACGACCCGCAGTAGCGCACCTCGTCACTCATCGCCCCTTTGAGGGGAGCATTCCGCCGTTTGCGTCGCCCGCAAGGAGCATCGCCATGCCCGAAGCCCTGGAGTTGACCGTCACCGCCCCGATCGTCAGCTTCCGCAACCCCCTCTACGACGGGTTGCAGGTGGGGCTGCCCTGTCCGCCGCCGTCCACCGTCGGTGGACTGCTCGCCGCCGCTGCCGGGGGATGGGGCCAGGTGCCCTCGGACACCCGCTTCGGCATGACCTTCCACGCCGCGGGCTCAGGCATTGATCTGGAGACATACCACCCGCTTGGTGTTCCAGGCACCCAGGCCCACGCGACCATCAAGGACCGCGATTTCCTGGCCCTGGTCACGCTGACGGTATGGCTCACCGAGAACATCGACCTGTGGGCCCGTGCTCTTCGCCGTCCAGTCTGGCCAATGCGGCTGGGGCGCAGCCAGGACTTGGTCGCCACGGTCACCCGCCGCGTTGAGCTGAGCTCATCCGGCGGTCGGCAAGGCCACGCCGTCGTCCCCTTCGACCTACCAAGAGCAGTCGGCACGGCGATGCGGCTGACGACCGTCATATCCGACGACCGTGCCCGCTTCACCTGGGACAGCTACCGGTACGCCGCGGCCGGTGCCCGCGCAGAGATCGACACCGGGCTGGCCACCCGAGACGGGCAGGCGGTCGCGATGCTCCCGCCCGTCCATCCGAACCAACTGATCCCTGCCACTTGAACTTGCGGAGGTGGTCGTGAAGGACCTGCGCGCGAAAAGCTCCATCACGCCTGGAGTGCCCGGTGAGCTGCTGACCGACCATCTGCTCAACACCCTGGAAGCCGTGGGGGCGATTCGAGCCCGGATCGGCGACATCCCAGGCATGCCCGCCGAGTTCTGGACGTGGGCGGCGATCGCCGCGCTGCTCCATGACACCGGGAAGTTGCCAGACGGCTTCCAGCGGATGATCGGCAACGCCCCTCGGCAGGAGCCGACCATCTGGGGTGAACGGCACGAAGTGCTTTCTCTCGGCTTCGTCCAGCTTCTGCTCGCGGACCTGCCGGTCGAACAGCGGGAGTGGGTCGCGGCAGTGGTGGCCGGGCACCATCGCCCGTTCACATCTGGCCTCGACGGCCCGTCCAAGCTGCCGCTGCTCACCCAGTACGGCGACGACCATCCCGAAGACTTCGCCGCCAAGTTCACGCCCGCGGACCCGGACCGCCTTGCCGACCTCATGGAGTGGTTGCAAGCCACAGGCCAGCGGTACGGGTTGCCTTTCACCGCAACCGCACCACGGACGGACGTCCGGCAACTGACAGACGCTGCCCATCGGCTCTTCCAAGATGTCATGGACCAGTGGCAATGGAAGCTGCCGGCCGACGACCGCCGCGGTACAACGGCTGTCCTGTTGCTGGGCGCCGTGACCATGGCCGATCACCTGTCCTCAGCACATGCACCCCTGGAAACCAGGCACCCACTGGACGAGACCTATCCGACCCAGCTGGTAGAGCGGCTCTCCTCCCGAGGTCACGCGCTCCGTCCACAACAAGGAGAAGCCTCCAGAACCATCGGCAACCTCCTCCTCCGTTCCTGGACGGGAAGCGGCAAGACCGAGGCCGTCCTTTTGTGGGCCACTGCCCAGATCGGCGACCTGGCTGCCCGCACGAAGGGCAACCCTCGCGTCTTCTACCTGCTGCCCTACCTGGCCAGCATCAACGCCATGACCGGCCGGCTCAGCAGAGACCTGGACTCATCCGATGGAATCGGCGTCGCCCACTCGAAGGCCGCTTCGTACCATCTCGCGCAGTCCCTCGCCGACGGTTGCGCCGGTGACGGTACCGACCTGGCCGATGCGGCGATCAAAGCCCATTCCCGCGCGGAGGCAACGAAGAACTTCCGCGAGCTCCTGCGCGTCGGCACCCCGTATCAAGTGCTGAGAGGCGCCCTGGCCGGCCCCGTGCACTCCAGCATCCTGACCGACAGCGCCAACTCCATCTTCATCCTCGACGAGCTGCACGCCTACGATGCCCGCCGTCTCGGCATGATCCTCGCGATCATGAGCTTCTGGCACCGACTCGGCGGACGCATCGCCGTGCTCTCCGCGACCATGCCGACCGCGCTGGCCGACCTGGTGACCCGAGCCCTCAACGGACAGACGGCACTGGTCGAACCCCCGCCAGAGAGCCGCGCACCAGTCCGCCACCGGCTCCACATCCGCCAGGACCACCTGACCGACGAGTCATCCCTCGACGAGATGCGTGAGCGACTCGCCGACGGCCAGTCCGTCCTCGTCGTCGCCAACAACGTCCGCGATGCGATCACTCTTTTCGAGACCCTCGGGCCCTACTGCATAGAACTCCACGGCGAGAACTCCGCCCACCTGCTGCACTCGCGCTACCGGCGGATGGACCGGACCGCCATCGAAACAGCGATCCAGGAGCGCTTCGCCAGCGGGAAGCCCCGCCAACCTGGCTTGCTAGTCGGAACCCAGGCCCTAGAGGTGTCCCTTGACCTGGACCTCGACGCCTGCCACACCTCGGCCGCGGACCTCGAAGCCCTTGTCCAACGCTTCGGTAGAGCCAACAGGCTGGGTGCGCTCGCCCCCGCACCGGTCGTCGTCCACCAACCCGTCTACGCCACCCGACGCGGCGGGGGAGACGAAGTGTGGGCCGACGGCGTCTACGAGGCCGAACCCACCCAGCTCGGCTGGGACATCCTCGCCCGCCATGACGGACAAACCATCGACGAGCAAGTCATCACCGGATGGCTCGACGAGATCTACATCAGCCCGTGGGGTCAGAAATGGGCCCAGAGAGTCGATGAGCACCGCTCCGAATTCGAAAAAGCCTTCCTGGGGTTCTCCCAACCGTTCGATGACCGCTCTGAGCTCACCGAAGCGTTCGACCGGCAGTTCGAGGGAATCGAAGCGATAATCGCAGAGGACCACGACAACTACAAATCCGCCTTGGGTCTGGCGAACAGTCCCAGTGCTGGCCGTCTGCATGCCGACCAATATCTCATGCCGCTGCCCGCATGGTGCATGGGTCTCGGTGCATACGACAAACGTCTCAAAGTCCTCGTCATTGACGCCGAGTACGACCCACGCCTGGGCCTGCGTGCCGTACACCGCGATGCCCGGCAGAAATATGAACCCGGTGAAATTCTATGATTCAGGCAGACGACGTTGGTGGCGTCCACATCAAGTACCTCTATCACTGCCCGCGCCAACTCTGGCTCTACCTGCGCGGGGTGCGGCCTGAACACCTGAGTGGCGCCGTTCAACTCGGTGAAGCCGTCCACGAAACCTCGTATGCCCGCCGCAGTCCCGTAGATCTTGGCGCCGCCAAACTCGACTTCATCGACGGTCAGCATTGGGTTCATGAGGTCAAATCATCAGCTCGGCCCACACCCGCCGACCAGGCCCAAGGACGGCACTACTGCTATCGGCTCGTACAGATCGGTGTCGACGCCAAGGGTGCCGTCCTGCACTACCCCAAGACCCGCCGCACACAGCGCAACCCCTACACGCCAGAAGCCGCAGCCCAAGCTCAGGCCGACATCGCAGAAGTCATCGGCGTCGGTGCCGCAGCCACGTCGCCCGACCGCCTGGCGCGTTCAGCCTGCCGAGGATGCAGCTTCGCCGACTACTGCTGGACGGAATGACATGCCCGCCGCCGCACGCACCTACTGGCTCACCAGCCCCTGCCGGATCCGCCGCAAAGACGAATCGCTCGTCATCGAACGCGAATCCGCCGGCAAGGTTCATATCCCAGTCACGGACGTCCGAGACATCGTTGCCTGCGCCGAAACCGACATCAACACCGGCGTCGTCGCACTCCTCAACCGACACCGAATCAACGTCCATCTCCTCAGCCACTACGGGGACTATGCCGGGTCACTTCTCACCTCCGACATCAGCACCTCCGGCGAGACGGTTCTCGCACAAGCCCGACTCGCCGAAGACCCCGAAGCCGCACTCGATGCCGCTCGCAGCATCGTCGACTCCGCCGCGTTCAACGTCCGCCGCGTGATCGACCGCAAACTCCTCGCACGCCCGTACGCCGTTCTGCAGAAAAGTATCGAAGCTGCTGAAACTTCTGCCCATCTGATGGGCATTGAAGGAACCTTCCGTCGGTCGGCATGGGACGTCCTGGACACCAAGCTCCCCGGATGGCTCCAGCTCGGCGGACGCAGCCGTCGTCCACCAAAGAACGCCGGCAACGCATTCATCAGCTACGTGAACGGCATCATCTATGCCCGAACCCTCACGGCGCTCCGTCTGACGCCTCTGCACACCGGCATCGCCTTCCTGCACAGCAGCATGGAACGCCAGCGGCACTCCCTAGTCCTCGACATATCGGAGATGTTCAAGCCGCTGTTCGCCGAACGCCTGCTTCTGCGGATGTCCGCCCGCAACCAAATTAAGGAGCATCACTTCGACAGCGAATCCAACCAGGCCATGCTCAGTGAAAGTGGCCGAAAACTGGTAGTCCAGTCCGTCCGCGACGAACTCGCCGTCACCGTCGCTCATCGCTCCCTTGGCCGACCCGTCGCCTACGACGAACTCCTCTACCTCGATGCACTCGCGCTGACCCGGCGATGCCTCGAAGGCACCCCCTACAGACCCTTCAGGATCTGGTGGTGACAGGAGCGCCGTGCACGTCATCGTTGTCTACGACACCGCAGCCGAGCGGAACCCGCGCATCCTGCGGACATGTCGAAAGTACCTGCACCACGTTCAGCGAAGCGTCTTCGAAGGGCAGGTCAGCGAAGCCCAACTGCGCCGATTCCAGGCAGAGGTCGAAAGCCTCCTGGATCTCAGCTATGACAACGTCATCGTCTACACATTTCCTCCGGGGACGACACCCATCCGCCTCACCTGGGGTGCTGCCGAGCCGGCTCCTACCGACATCTTGTAGCCTCCTCAGCCGTGGGCCGACCAAAGTTGATCAAGCTGGTTTCAGCGACACTCCGGGCTCGGCTGCACAACCGGCGGTTCGCTGAAGAACCGGGTTTCCAGGAGGGTTTCTGGACCCCAACGACCTGCAGCTTTACCGTGGGGTCCTCATCGCCCCTACGAGGGTTCGCAACGTGGGGCGCTCATCGTCACCGGACATGAACGTCACGTCCTCATCGCCCCTACGAGGGTTCGCAACAACTCCTCGGCCGTGAGCACCCCGGCGTCGCGGAGGTCCTCATCGCCCCTACGAGGGTTCGCAACAGGTTCACTGCTTCTCCTTGGGGAGTTGGACGGTGAGTCCTCATCGCCCCTACGAGGGTTCGCAACTACTCCTTCGCCGCGTTGATCTGCTGCGAGATCGCGTCCTCATCGCCCCTACGAGGGTTCGCAACACGCTCGAGAAGCACGCGAAGCGGGCCGAGGCCGGTCCTCATCGCCCCTACGAGGGTTCGCAACGTCGGGCTTCCCCACCCGCCGACGATGCCAGGCTAGTCCTCATCGCCCCTACGAGGGTTCGCAACATGATCGTCGCGCCTGTCAGGTCCGTCACCCCGGGTCCTCATCGCCCCTACGAGGGTTCGCAACTAGCACCACCGGGTGAGGCCGGAGCAGTCGAATCGCGTCCTCATCGCCCCTACGAGGGTTCGCAACGCGTAGGCCGGTTGCGCGTAGCCCGTACCCGGCGGTCCTCATCGCCCCTACGAGGGTTCGCAACTTGATGAAGTCCTCCCACGTGAAGGGGAGGCGCTTGCCGAGTCCTCATCGCCCCTACGAGGGTTCGCAACTCCTGTGCCAGCTCTGGGGGTCGATGGTCGACCTGCCGGTCCTCATCGCCCCTACGAGGGTTCGCAACCGAATAGGGGGATCTGCGTCAGGGCCCTGGAACTCAGGGTCCTCATCGCCCCTACGAGGGTTCGCAACTAGAGAATCTTCCGGCCGCCGGCTAGGACGGCTTCATGGGGTCCTCATCGCCCCTACGAGGGTTCGCAACGACCGTGGGCAGGGCTCGCCGGGTGCGGGGCCGGCGTCCTCATCGCCCCTACGAGGGTTCGCAACCTGTCGAAGTCCCAGCGGACCACGATCGAGACGTCGGCGGTCCTCATCGCCCCTACGCGGGTTCGCAACGAGCGGATCTACGGGGTCGGCCGCCCCGCCTACGTGTCCTCATCGCCCCTACGAGGGTTCGCAACATCTCGGTTCCCTTGGTCAGGGAGACCAAGGTGTCTCGTCCTCATCGCCCCTACGAGGGTTCGCAACGTGATCGCGTTCGCCTCACCCGAGATGGTGGTGTGGGTGGCCCTCCCTACGAGGGTTCGCAACGTTACAACAACTCGGCCACGTGACGGGCGGTTCAGCTCCGTTGCTGAGGCCACGGCCCGGACGGCCCTAGCTCGCCTTGCCTATCCCTTGGCCTCGTCCGATCACCGCCCTACACGGTGGCCGGATGTCCAGCATGCTGCTGCGGCAGTCGGGCAGCGACACAACCCATGAGTCCTCGCATATCACTCAAAAAAGTTGTGACACGCCGTCGCTTCCTGTAGTTGACCAAACTCCAAGAGTGATGCATCTTCATTCTCGAAGTCTTTAGTTGATGGCCGGACCGGCTGACATCACCGGGGGAGCGATGGGGACGCAGGCATCGACTGTGCAGGTTGAGCTGGAGGAACGGCGCGCCCGTCTGCTCCGGCTGCGCTATGAGCTGAGACAGCTGAAGCTCAAGGTACGAGTCCGAAAGCCGCGCAATGGACGCTGGTGCCTGCGAATCCGGCACCACGGCTGGTCCGAGACCGTCCTGTGCGCTGGAGCTGACGGGGCCTACGCCTACGTCACTGTCCATGGTCGTCTGCTGGGCAGCACGGCCGACCCTCAGTACGTCGCCAAGCTGCTGCTGTGGATGGTCGAAAGGCGCTTGCGGTGACCTGGTTGAAGCGATCGCGAACGATGGTTACCGACGACACCCGAGACGGCATCGTCCCAATACGCTCGGAACCAGGCGTTGTCAGGTGGGCAGCAGCGGGGGTTGCGCCGCTGATAGCGGCGCTGGCGATCCTTGGAGGTCTTGGCTCCTTCACCACCATCCGGGAGATGGCCGAGCCGCACTTCAAGGGGCTTGCTTGGATCGTGCCCGTCGGGATGGACGTAGGAATCCTGATCCTGCTGGTCTGGGACTTGTTGATGGAGTACCTCGACCTGCCCTGGCCGGTCCTGCGCTGGGTGGCCTGGCTCTACATCACCGGGACCGTCCTGGTGAACGTGTCCGCCGCACACGGAGACTTCGCCGGCAGCCTCATGTACGCGGCCATGCCCGTCCTGTTCGTCACGGTGATCGAAGGTGTGCGACATCTGATCCGACGGTGGGTCGGATTGGCATCGTCCAGTCGAGTGGAGCGAGTTCCGATGGCGCGCTGGGTGCTCGCGCCGGCTTCCAGCCTCCTGCTGTGGCGGCGGATGGTCCTCTGGCACATCACCGAGTACCAGCAGGGCCTTGAACTGGAGCGCCATCACCTGGAGGCCGTCTCACAGCTGCAACGGGAGTACGGCAGGTGGGCGTGGCGATGGCAAGCGCCGTTAGCTGAACGGCTGGCTCTCAACAGGCCGCCTGCGCCCGCTATCTCGGGGGTGGTCGGCAATGAGAGCGCACCGGAGGACCGGTTCGACGAAGAGGTACTGGCCATCGCTCGTCAGCTTCACCGTCAAGTGCAACGTGAGGGGGGCTCGTTCAGCCGGGACCGGCTTGGCCAGCGGCTGCGAGAACTGGGCTTCAGCATGGCCAACTACCGGCTGACAGAGTTGATCGCCCTTGTCCGTGAAGAGTCCTCCGGCCGGGAGATGTCATGACGGCGCCCGCGGGGGATGAGCGTCTCGCCCAGGAGGAGGAACAGTATCGCCAACTCGGCGTCCTCCACGGCATCGTCGAACACTCGGTCGGCCGTCTCGTCAACGGAGGTCTGGCATGGGATGCCTGGCTCCGCGACGCGAGCCGGCATGGGCGTTACGGGTTCATCAACACCCTGCTCATCCCAGCTCAACGACGCTCGGCGACCGACGTCCGTTCCTACGGCGCATGGCAGGAGCACGGACGGCAAGTGCGCCGTGGCGAGACCGGCATCCGGATCATCTCCAAACGCGGTAACCCCCGCGCAGTCTTCGATGTCGAGCAGACAGACGGCGAGCCGATCACAAAGGAGTCCTTCTTCCCAGCGGAAGGTCTAAGGAAGCTCTCTCGGTTGGCTGCAGACCTCGGCTTCTATGTGGACCGAGGGCAGGACTGGACTTACCTCGGACAGCCGGGGCGACGTATCCAAATCGCTCCAGAACTCGACGACGTCCCCGCAGCGACGTTGCTTGTCCACCAGCTTGCCCACGCCACCGGCCCCGGCGGCCTCCTCGACGGCGCCACCAGGAACACTGCACCGTGCTTGGGGGCTCGTCGAGTCTTCGCGGATTCGGTCGCTTACCTTGTGCTGGCCGACCTCGGACTGGACGTCTCCCACCTCCTCTTCCCGCCCACGGATCAATGGGCCGGGACGGACGCCCGAACGAACGCATCTGCCGCCATCCGCGTCGTTGGCGGCCAGGCCGTCAAGACGAGCACACGACTCTGTCGCCGCCTGCACGCGCTCGCCAGTCCGGTGAGCAGCTCCGCCCCAACCTCCGCTGCCGCCCCCGCCGAGCGTTCTCACACGACTGTGTCACCAGACCGCTCGGCGCTCCGAGCAGCGCTCGCCGACGCGCATGACTTCTACAGGCGAGCCCTGCCTGGAAGCTGGGGTGACCGCTATCTCTCGGACCGCGGCTTCAACAGCGTGGTTCAGGACCGATGGGAACTCGGCCTCGCACCGCGCCATCCTCGTGCGCTGCTCCATCATCTGCGGGGTCTGGGCCATCAAGACCAGACGATCACCGACGCCGGCTTGGCGAAGAAGAGAGACGACGGCGCCCTCTTCGACGTGTTCCGCGACCGCGTCCTGTTCCCGCTCCGGGACGGGAACGGGGAGATCATCGGATTCATCGGCCGCCGGAGCGACGAAGCTCCGGGTCCGAAGTACCTCAACACCCCGGACACGGTTCTCTTCCACAAGCGCGAAGTGCTGTTCGGTCTCCACGAGAGCCGCGCCCGGCTCGCGGCCACCGGCCGTCCCCTCCTTGTCGAGGGACCGCTCGATGCAATCGCGGTCAACGTCGTCCTGCCGGCCGTCTACGCCGCCGTCGCTCCCTGCGGCACGTCGATCACCACCGCGCACGTCGAGGCAATCGCGGCACACGCTGACGGACCCACCCCTGGGTTGGTGATTGCTCTCGACGGTGACCCTGCCGGACGAGCTGGAGCGGTCCGAGCCTGGCGCACTCTCCGAACGTGCGCAGGACCCATCGAAGCAGCCCTTCTTCCATCAGGCCACGATCCGGGCGATCTCCTGATGCCGACGAGTCAGTTCGCCGTCCGCGAGGCGCTGCTTTCCGCAGTTCCCCTCGCTGACCTGGTCATAGATGAGAGAATCCAGCGGTCCGGGGGAGCGCTGGAGTTCGTCGAATCCCGGTTGACCGCGGCCCGAGCCGCCGCAGCGGAGATTGCTCAGCTGCCGCCCGACGAAATCGCCCGTCAGGTCGACCGCGTCGCGGCGCGCACGGACATGGACCCGGCAGATATCACCGCTCTGGTCGTCGAAGCGATCAGCCCGGACCCCGACCCGGGCGCCTCATCATCGCGGCCTCTGCCCCCGGCCCCACAGAACCGCGGCGCCCAACGCTCCTCGCCCGCGACATCGCCGAAACGCAACCACCGGAGGACGGCGTGAGCCAGCAACACCCCGACCCGATCAACGAAGGCCTCCAGCACGGCGGGCAACGGCTCGTCCAGGTCGTCTCGACCGCAGTAGGAGTACAACAAACGCTCGCCCACCACCGGCACCGGTTAAAGGCCCTCCAGCAAGCTCAAGACCAGCAGGCTCAGCGCGAAGAAGCCAGAGTGCAGAGGGTCGCGACGTCCGAAGCGCGAGCTCGTTGGGTGCGGGTCCACGACGGCAAGTGGCTCCGCCAAGCGAACCTGCTTCAGGTTGCCGAGGCATGGGGAGCGGCCGTCCCGTTCGCCTCGGACAATGCCTCGGCGGCGCTCGCCGTCCGCAAATGCGAGGAACGGCTCCGCCGCCTCCACCCGCATGGGATGGGCCACTACGACCGGCTCCGCAGCGAAGGCATGGTCCCGCTCGATGCCATGGCACAGGCCGCGCCCTTCTTCGCACGTGACCCGAACGTTCGCCCTGGCGACCCTGGGCCCCAACAACAGGAGCTCTACGAGGGCACCGGCGCCGAGTGGGCCGCACGGGTCCACGGCCCGGAGCGCAGCGATTGGGAAGAGGCTCGGCAAGAACAACGCGCAAGCCAGATCGCGGACGAGTTGAGGACCAAGCTCCGCCTCCAGGGGCGCGAGCCCCAGCCTGAGGAACTGCGCACGGTCCTGGAGATCACGACCAACCTGCCCGAGCACATCATCCTCAGGGCCGTCCCTGCCTCTCCGCATCCGGCTTCTCCCCGCGGCTCGGACGTGGAGCGGGCCGCCGAGGACTTCCCCCTCTCCATCGATGAGGCGCTGGAGATGAGCGCGAAACAACCCTTCGAAGCCTCGGCCGTCCGGCGGCCCCAGCCGCAGATCCCCGAGCGCAACCGCCGACGGAACCTCTAACCGAAGGGAAGATGATGATCTTCTTCCACAGTAGTGCGCTCTTCTGGCTCGGACTGATCGTCCTCCTGGCGTTCCTTGCCGTTCTGCCGACGCTCATCGCGCTCATACGAGGTGCCGACGACATCGGCTACATCATTCTGATCAACGTGATCTGCTGCACGACCGGCTTCGGCTGGCCCATCGCAGTGATCGCCGCCATGAGATGGCCAAGCCGCTATGCACGCCGGCCCGGCTCATCACGGCAGCCTGGACCTATGCCGCCATCCGGCGGCATCCGCCGCAACCTTCGCGGACGAGGCCCGAATGCGTGACGCAGCACCTGTCCGTGAGCCGCGCCGACGAGGGCGAAGCACTCCAGGTCGAGACGGTCGCATACGAGCTACGAGGCGGGGCGCCGTGAGGCTAGGGGCGGTGCTCCTCGTCGGCTCCGCCGTCCTCCTTTGCAGTGCCGCGCTGCCTACTCCGCCCCGGGGCGCCGCCCCGGTCGCCGCCCGGCAGGCGGCGACGTGCGCTCCGATCGGCCCAGTGGCCAGCAGATACGTTGACAAGAAGAAGCTCTGTCGCCGTGCTCGCGAGGAAGTCCTGCGAAGCCTCAAAACCGGCCGCGGCCCGGACTGGGGTGACGTCTTCCGCGACTCCATCCCCAAGGTGAAGCGTCCCCACCACCAGCCCGCGAAGCCTCGTCATCGACATCACAAGAAGCACGCGACGACGCCAACGCCCTCCGGGCCGACACCTGCGCCCGGCACTGCTGGCCGCGGCCGGCCTTCGAACCGGGCCCCGGTGCAGCCGTCACCGGCAGTCCCGACTCCCACCGCGAAGGAACCGCTGAAGTCGCACCAGCCTGAACTGGCACCCGCCGGACGCCAACCGGCTCCTTCGCCTAGCCCGACCTTTCGTATAGAACTGGACGGTCGTGGGACCTGGGGGAGTGACTGGACTGGAGCCTGTGCGCTACTCGTTCTCCTCGGTGCTGCTGCCATCGCGGGCAGGCGCCGACGAGCCCGCGCCGCGGCGACAAAATCGCCAATCAGTCGGGTGGAGCGAGATCCCCAGCCTGAGGCGGTCTTGGAGCCCCCAGGGTCCGCCGACCGCACATCACCGGACCCAACCGGGGCCACCCCGTTCACCATCACTGGGGACTCACTCAAAGGCCCAGCCGCCGAAGACGCCGTCCGCTGCCTGGCCATAGAGGTCCTGAGCAGGAGGCCAGGCACTACGACCGAACTCGTTCTCAGCCGACCGGATGCATGGCGACTACTCGGGATAGATGTCGGCACTCTGCAAGAGGACCGGGTGCCCGGCTTGGTGTTGACCGAGGGCCTGGAGCAGACACGCGCTGTCCTGACGCGCCAGGCGGGGTCCCGCCGGATTCTGATCACATACGACGTCGAAGCCGAAGGATTCCGCGAGTTTCTCAACCGAGGTCAACCCGCCGTCATCTCGCTGTCGTCGTCGACCGAGACTTCCATTGCGGACGAACACGACGGCGAGGCTACAGGTAACGCCGTCGTTGCGACCGAGATCGACCGTCGAGCACCGCTCTCGAAGGACGACGCCTTCACTCAACTCATGGCCATGCCGACGATCGCTCGGCTCTCCCGCCCGTAACAACGCCCAATCCGCTGTCGTCCAGGCCGCTGTGGGGTGCGGATCTACACCAGCTGGCACGCGACCGGAGGCCGATTCCTGCCCCTTTCATCCGTTTGTGGGAACCTTGAATCATGGGCACTCGGCGGGAAGACGAGTCTCCCGCAGCGTTTCTGGAGACGGTGAACATCGGGGACATCGTCACGGGCGTGGTTGCGGAGGTTACGAAATCGAGGGCGGCCGTGCTCCTGGATGGCTTCCCCGCTCGCCCCATCGGTGTCATCGGCGAACCCGATCTGTCCTGGCGATCGTTCGGCAGGCCACCGACTGCGACACTTGAAGCAGGCACCCGAGTATCGGCCGAGGTCCTCAGCGTCGATCTCGCGGAACGGCAGGTGCAGCTCTCCTTGTCCGCCACCGGGCATCGGCGCTTGTGGGCGTTTCTCAAGGCTCTGGACCCAGGACAGCGGCTGTCTGGCACGGTCGCTGCGATAGAGCGGTTCGGCGTCTTCGTTGATCTGGATGACGGACCGGACCATCCCGTCTTCCCCGGCGTCGGCTTCATCACCTTCCCCGAACTGTCCTGGCTCCGTTTCGAGGACCCCCGCGAGGTCGTCTCCGTGGGACAGCGCGTCACCTGCGAGTTCCTGGTCTTCGACACCCACAACGGCGAGGCCCGGCTGTCACTCCGCGCACTGCAACCCGACCCGTTCCAGCGGTTTGCCAGCCGCGTCCGCGTAGGGCAGACCCTTCCCGGCCGGGTCACCAAACTGGTGCCCTTCGGCGCCTTCGTGCGCGTCGAAGAGGGCATCGAAGGCCTAGTCCATCTCAGTGAACTCGCCGACTCGCCTGTCGACAGACCCGAGGAGGCAGTCGAGGTCGGTGACTCCGTCACCGTGCTGGTCACCACCATTGACCAGCAGCGGCGTCGGCTTTCCCTATCGCGCCGCAGGGCGCAGCAATAGACCCCTGAGCATGAAGGCCGTCGTCGAGTTCTCTTGATGGCACGACCACCAAGGCTCGTGGACGGATCCGAGTCCACCAGCGTGCTTTTGGAGTCACTCGCCACCAGCCATCGTCCGGCCGGCAGCCCCCTTCGACGGACTGCCGCTCCAGGGCAAGGGTCCTGCTGCTCGTGGCCCTTATGCCGTGCGGAGGGGGCCTGGGTGTGCGCGGCGGGGCGCGGGCTTTCAGAGTTCGAGTTCGCCCTGATGTGCCCGGTTGGTGAGTGCCCGCCAGGTCTTTCGGTCGATGACGACTGTCGGGCCGTCGGGGGCCTTGGAGTCGCGAATGGCGACCAAGCCCGCAACCTGGGCGATCTCAACGCAGTCGCTTCCGCTCGCGCTACTCCGGCTTGCCTTGCGCCACCGGGCCCTTGTGAGGTCATCGTGGAGACTCATGGGATCGCTGGTACTCCTCGGCGATGTCGGCGATCAGGGCGACCGAGTCCTCCTCGGCGAGAGCCTGTTCGCAAATGCGGTCGAACCTCACATTACAGCGGGTGACCTGGCCGACCTCCTCGACATAGACCTCGCCGCCCATACCTTCCAGGTAGACGACGTCTTGGTCCAGTTCGCCAGCAAAGCTCAAAGCGACGAAGGGACCGTCCATTCCAGCGTGCTCGCCCACGGAGATGGGCATCACGCGGATGCTGACGTTGGGTTTGGCGGCGGCGTTCACCAGCGCTTCGAGTTGTCGTGCCATGACCTGCGGTCCACCCACCGCGCGCCTGAGTACGGCTTCGTCCAAGACGACTGTGAAGGTGGGGGCGTTCTCCCGCTCCAGGATCGCGCGGCGTGCCATGCGTGCTTGGAGACGTCGCAGCAGGACGTCCTCAGGGGCCTCTGGGCTCAAGATCCGGATGAGCGCGAGCGCGTAGTCGCTGGTTTGGAGCAGGCCAGGGATGAACTGGACCTGCCAGCTGCGGATCTCAGTGGCGTCGTCTTCCAGTTCCGCGAATGAGCCGGTCAGTACGTCGTTGAAGGCCGACCACCATCCGCGTTTGCGGATGTCGCGGGCGAGTTGCATGAGCGCCAACTTGACCGCCTCGTCCCCGCCGTAGAGATCGAGCATCTCCTCGACATCCGAAGGTCTGGGCCGCGTTTTGGCCGTCTCGAAGCGGAGCAGCTTCGGGCGACTCCAGCCGAGTGCGGCTGCCGCCCGCTCCATCGTGAGCCCGGCCTTCTCCCGCTGCTGGCGGAGTTGTCGGGCAAGACGACGGTGCCTGACGGTTGGACTCTGCGCGTTCGACATGTCGCTCAGTGTGGCATGGCGAGCATGATCCTTTTCATGCATGGAGTGCCGGAGTGCAAAGAGAAATGAACAAGTGCATAGACAGGTGCGCTCTGTAAGAGCATGATGTCGCTGGGTGACCGAGTCGATGCCGACTCAGGCCGTACGGCTATTCCGGCCTGCCATGCAGCAGCGACGAGGGCTCACCGGGCCCTGGCAGGGGCCATCTGGCCGAGAGGTTAAGACGGTCTCGAACCGGTGTGGCAGCACCGGTCCGAGACCTTGATCGGACAGTGGAGGTCCGACTCATGCATGATCGTACGAATCCCTCCCCGGCCCAGGGGATCGCATATGCCACAGATCACGGACATGATGGCGGGCGGCGCCATGGCCCAACGCCCGTCGGGTCAACGACGTCGCAGGTGCCACCCAGGACGGCCTCTCACGATCCGCAGCAAGCCGTCGCCCTGCTAGGCCATCAGCACTCTCAAGCCACGATCTGGTTCGGTGCGTACACGGAGAACTACTGGGCCATGTTCCGTGCCGAGAACGGTACGCCGCAGCTGATCGAGAAGCGCACCCCGGAAGACCTGAGCAGCTTCCTCACGTCCCCCGCGCCCCTTGCTCCGAAGCATCACCCGCCACGGCCGCGCTCGCTCAGTACATCCCACCCCAGCTCAACCTCGCCCGCGGCTCGCGCCGACCTGCACCCTCAGCCTCTGCCCGTTCGCGAGACGGCTCAGGGGATCGGGAGGGGACGAGGCGGTCGGTCGATGGCTGCGCCTGTGGGCGGGAGGGGTCGATGCTAACCGGCGGCCCAGCCGGCATCCCGGCCGGGGAAGCATGCGCATTCCCCCTACCCAACGACGCAAGCGTCGCCCGCCAAGCACGCGCCCTTCTCGCCGCGACGATGCGGCCGCTGGGCTTTGCCGCAGGGCAGGTCGAGGACGGAGAGCTCGCGGTATCCGAGCTGGCCACAAACGCATACACGTATGCATCCATGCCAGGACGTGCCTGCACGGTGGCGCAGGAACTCTGGATCTGGGCGCGCACCTATCCCACCCCGGAACTGGTCGTTTCGGTCTTCGACTCCCATCGAGACACCTGGCCGGTCACCCGTGATGTGGAGCTGCTCGATGAGCACGGCAAAGGGCTGTCCATCGTCGGGGCCGTCTCCAGCAGCACCGGCACCCATCTCACCCGGTCACGCATGACCGCGGCACCCGGCAAGTGCGTTTGGTTCACCCTCCCGTTACCAGCTATCTGGCAGATTGCCGACCGGGCCATCCCCCCGATCTTCGCGGCATGCCGGCTCTCCGACGCGCTCAAAGCCCGCGGCATCCCGACCACCTATCGCAGGGACGGCAACGGTGCCACCGTCCTCAGTACCCGAACGCTGAACATCTGGGTCGCACCCAATGCGTTCACCTGGCCCGACAGCCACGGCTATATCCGCCAACCACTGATCGACCTCCAGGAGACCGCCGAGCGCATCACCAGCCACTACGAGACCCACCACTCGGCGCCTCGGATCTGACAGGTCGAGCAGCCGGGGTGGGCTGGACCCCAATCTGCCGGGGACGCGGCGCCGCCTCCTGTCCGCCGCGTCCCCGACCCGCAGCAGCACGCCAGGACGAGGACCTATGTACATCGAAGCCGACCGTCTTGCTCGCCTGCGGCGAAGCGCCGAGAAGATTCGGATGCTCGCCGAACGAGCCGACCGCACTGCCATTGCCCGCTTCCTCGCCCGCCCGGAGATCGCCCGCCAACTCGACGCCCCCACCCTCGACTTCCTCCGCCAAGCTCAAGAGCTGATCAGCACCACCACCTATGTGCTGACGACGACGCTAGAGGCTGCGGACCCATCCCCCAACGACGGTGGCGAGCCGACCGCAACCTCTAATGCAGACCTTTACCTCGCACCACTCGGCGCGGCATCCCTAACTCCAGCCGCCACGCGCCCTCTCGGCACCGCCGAGGCTTGGCACAGCGCTCACGTCCGCCTGTGCCGCCATCAAGACAACCCGATCCTCATTCACATCCAAGAATTTGAGGACGGCTACCAGGCGATCCCCATCGCCGTCACCATCCCCGAACCACCGCCCGTCCCTACTGTCGAGACCGCTACCACTCTGGTTATCGACAAGATCACCGGCGCCGTCACCCAATGGCCCCTGCTCCCTCTCGATGGCCTGGCCCGTCTTTACCGCCGTTATCAACAGCGAGAACCCATGACCTTCGACGATCAGACTCGATAGCAGTGCTGATACGGCGAAGCGGAACGCCAAAGGGCTGGTAGCCGCAGCGCGTGTGTCGGTGACAGCGAGGAGCATACCCCGCGCCAACCATGGTGGACGCTGGCACAAGGACCATTCTCGCGCGCGGGGAGCACGACCGGTCCCGATCCGCGCGACCGCCGGGGAGGACCCCCGATGCCAAAGAAAGGAGGGAAGCGATGGAACGCTGCTTGTACCTCGAGTGCGATTTTTCCGACTCGGAGCAGAGGCCGGGCGCCCTCACTGCCGAAGACCTCGCCTTCGGATGGCCGGTTCTGTCGAATTCAGAGTCCCTGCCGAACGACAGGAAGCTCCAGCAGTTCCTCCACCTGACCCATTTGTCCGGGCCATACGAGTGGGCCTCGGTGGCGACGGCGGCGCCATGCTCTGGACGATCCCCGGCGAAGCCCCTGGGGGTCGGCGACATCAGCCGCTCCATCTGTGGCCCCGGACTGGTCGTAGTCCCGTGGGCCTTCGCAGTGCATCGCCGCAGCCCTCATCATCGCTCAGGGAGCGGCGTGCGAGGCGCTCCCCGGAAGCCTTGTCCCGGGACAGTTGATGGGGGCGACCGAGCCTGCGGTTGCCAGTTGGTCGCCGAGGCTTTCGCCTAGCTTCCCGGCCTGGTGCCGCCGTGGACACAGCGGTGATGCAGGTGGTTCAGTCCTGCCGGGAGGACGTCTCATCCGACTCGTCGATGCCAAGTTTCGCGCGCAGGCAGGTGACACCAGCATGCAGGATGGGCGGCACGGTGATCAAGGTTATCGCGGCATCGACGAGACTCGTTCGCGCGCTCTCCACGACCACCCAGCCGACCAGGAGCACCAGCGGTGTCCACGTACGCAGGTCGGTTCGCAGTATCCAGTGGAGGCCGGCCAGAAGCCGGTGAGCGAGCGTGTCGTGCACCGGGCGTCGCAGCGTCAGGGAAAGTGCCGGCATACCGAGTATGAGGCGCAGCGTGAATCGGGCCCGGGCAGAACGGCTCGGCAGGACATCGAGCTCGCCGAGCCATTCGTCCAAATAACGCGACCTGGCCGCGGGCGGGAGCAGGAGCGCACCGAGAGCCAGTGCCCGGGGACCTGCGGGGGCGGTCTCGGGCAGAGCAGCCAGACGATTCAGCGCGATCGAGGTGAGTTCGTCGGAGACGTCGCGCAGGCCGAGCCGCCAGGCGAGCGGCGCCATTGCCTCCAGGGTGTGCCGGGACTTGAGCCGCTGCTTGTCCTCGTCGAGGTACTGCAAGGTCCTCATGTTGTGCAGCCTGTCGAGCACCTTCAGTGTGAGCACGCGGTGGTCGGCGGTGGCGATGCCCGCCTCGTCGCGATCCAGCGCGACCATGCTCTCGACCAAGGTGGCGATCTCGTCGCCGAACCGCTCGCGGAGCCGGACGGCGTCGCATCCGGTGTCCTCGATGACGTCGTGTAGCAGCGCGGCGCAGATGACCACGTCGTCCAGGCCTGAGCCGGCGGCGATCTGCGCGACCGCCAGCGGATGGGTGATGTAGGGATCGCCGCTCTTGCGGTGTTGGCCTGCGTGATGGCGGGCGGCGAACTCGTACGCGCGCCGGATCCTGTCACGGTCAGTGACCGGCAGGTCGGCGGGCAGCTGTGCGAGCAGGGTTTCCAAGGTAGCGGTCATGGCGTCGCCGTCCGGAGGTTGACGCCCGGCCCGCGCGATCGCCGGGCCCGCTCCAGTGCGGTGCGTGCCCGCACAGCACCCTCGTCGGTGAGCGTGTAGTAGTAGCGGGCACGCCGTCCCTCGGTCAGGTGCTCGGCCGCAGACTCCTTATGGCCCTCGATCCAGCCGAAGCGCTCCAGCCGGGCAAGGATCGGGTAGATGGTTCCACTGGGCTGGCCGGTCTCTGCGCACAGTTCAAGCCCGAAGCGTCGCTTGGTCGGATCGGAGAGCATGGCGTCCAGCACGAGCATCGTCTGCAGGGTAATCCGAGGACCATCCGTCATGTATCGAACTCTAGACAGCCAACGCGGACAGTGACATACCTGCCAAAGGCAACATCGGTCTGTCCCGTCGCGAGTGGAGGACGTCTTGCTCGTTCGTGGGCGGCGGCGAACCGGAACAGCGGTCTGGTGCGGCGTCGTCCAGTGGCGCGAACCCGAGCACGTCAAATGAAGACCCGGTCGGCGCGCAGCGGCGGCTCGCCGTCGGGCGCGGATCAATACGACTCGAGATGACCACTTTGGGTCACTTAAGCGAACGGCGAGGCGGACGAGCAGCAACTCTACGATCGGCTGCGGCGCGGTGTGCGGCGTCTGCAGTCGGCGTCGCTCTCGCTCAAGGCGTTCGGGATCGTGGAGGCGTCCATCAACGCGGAGGGCTCGGAGGGGGCGCTGGCCTCGCGCCAGCTCGAGGTACTGGAACGCGGGGTTGCGGCGGCGTTCGACGATCTCGATCCCGAACGCGCGAAGCCGATGCTGCACTTCCTGGTCGACCAGTTGGAGCAGGTGTGGACCGTGGACCCGGACAGCCACGCCATGGTCACAGGCCTGCTGCTCGCCGCCAAGCATGTGACGAGTGAGTACCGGAAAGCGGTGCGGTGCACGCTGTTCCTGCGCTCCGACATCTACGACACCCTCAACTTCGGCGACGGCGACAAGTTCCACAGCGACGAGATCCGGATCACCTGGTCTCAGAGCGGGCTACGGGACCTCGCGCTCACCCGCGCCTCGGCCTCGCTGGGGCGGGTGCTGGCCCCGGAACAGTTCTGGGGCGAGGTGTTCCCCCGGTACGTCGGGGGTGAGCCCACCGCCGACTACTTATTCTCCCGATGCCTGCCCCGCCCCCGGGACGCCATCCAGTTTCTGACGGTGTGCCGGGACACCGCCGCCCAGCAGGGCCACCGGTGGATTACGGAAGCCGACGTCGTCCGGGCCACCCTTTTGTTCTCCCAGTGGAAGCTTCAGGACTTGGCCAAGGAGTACCTAGTCAGTTATCCGTTCCTGAGGAGCCTGTTCGCGCTCTTCGAGAACACTGGATACGTGGTCATGCGGTCGGCTCTGGAGAATCGCCTTGAGGCACAGCGCGATTTCCTCCACGAGGAGTTCCCCGCGTATGCCGAACACCTGAACCCGCGGGGCGTCCTCGACGCGCTCTTCGCGGTGAGCTTCCTCGGCGTGAAGCGCGGAAACCATGTGGTCTATGCGAGCGGCATGGAGGCGCCGATCCAGCCGAACGAGACCGAGTTCCATGTGCATCCCTGCTTCCGGTCGGCGCTCAACGGCCTCGGGCCGCTGGAACTACCTCACTTCCCGATCGCCGAGGCCGCCCCCTCCTCGTACCCGGCTTTCCAGCAGCGCTGGATACAGGCGGACGTCGGTTTCGGCCCGAGCCGGGACCTCCGTCTGGTCACCGAGCTGGTCCGTTCGTGCGAGACCCTCCTTCGCCACCTCAGCAGATCCGACCTCCCAACGGTGACCCGGGACGAGATCTCCCAGGCGATCGCCCGGTTGCTTCAGGACGCGATCGAGAAGCGCGCCCTTCTGGATTCCGGCCAGGACGTCGATGCGTCCGCCCACGTCGTGAGAGCCGCGAACTACCTCAGCAGTCTCGCCGGGCAACTCGCCAGCAACGGCATCCTCGAGGTGAACCTCCCACGGCGATTCGACGAGGAGTCCCGTTCCCTCATCCGCGCGGTGGGGGGCGCCATCGGGCGCGGAGGCGGTTCCTCCTCTTCCTGACACCAACTGGACCGCGTCACCTGCGCGGCTCGTCCTTTTGCCACGCTGAAGGCTTCCAGGCGAACGGGAGAAAGCGTGTCCAGAAGGTTCCGTGTTCAGTGTTGCCATGATGGTGCGACGTCCGTGGTGAACGGGGGGCAGGCTCGGCCTTCCGCCGAGCCTGCCACGTCGGGGGGGACCTTGCTCCGTGACCTGCTGGTCGATCGGGGCGGTGTGCTCCTCGTTTGCGAAGGTTCGGAGGTGAGAGTCGAGAACGGGATGAGTCGTTCCAGGCAACCTCGCAGACCGTCGCGCTGGGGCACGGTACTGGTCGACGGAGGTTATCGTGAATGGCTGCGCATCCGACGCCGCAGTATCGGCTCCTGGGCCGGCCGCTCAGCGGACTCATCCTCAAGGACCGTGGGTCACCTCGCATCTTATTGATCATCGGATCTGCCATTCAGCAGACATTTCCATCGTCCCGACCCGAGCGCCGATACCTATTCTCGACGTGGGAAAAAGGGATGGGAGTTGGAGTGCGCTCGCAGTTGTTTGAACTGGAAAGGAGTTCGCTGAGTGGCGTGGGGAAGGCGCTAGCGGCCAGTACGGGCTGATTTTCTTCGTCAATAAGAGTTGCCCGCCGGATTATTAGGCGTACCTCCCGTGGGGTTGGGTTGGGGGAGGTGAGAGCTTGGATTGCTTGGCCAAGTGTGGTGATTGCATGGCTGCCTTGGATCCGGGCTGCGTCATAACGAGTTGAGAGTTGACGTACTGATACTGGTACGCGGGGTAGGTGGGTTGGATATTTCTGGTGCCGGTTCACTGCGCCTATTGCGGCTGCGTCGTTGATGGCGGCGTGGTGGTGGGCGGCGAGGTTGTTGCAGCCTTCGATGGTTTTGAGGGTGACGGTGGCGAGGGACGCCGCCTGGTGGAGGTCGGGGGCGAGTTCATGGGGCGGTTTCAGTCGGCTGGATGCTTGAGGGCTTGGTGTCCAGGCGGGGTCGGAGTGTATGAGGCGGCCCAGGCGGATGATGAGGTCGCTGGCGTCGGTGGCCGGGCCGGTGGCGGGGTTGCCGTAGTGGCCGATGTGCTCGTCCCAGCGCCGGATGATGGTTCTCCAGGTGCGGCCGGTGTGTTGTACCTGGGAGGCGGCCTCTTTGAGGGCGGGTAGCCGCTCAGGTTCGTTCAGTTCGTCGATTCGGTGGATCAGTTGGCGGATGGTTTTTGAATCGATGTCGCAGATGATCGCCGCTGCTCGCGCGAGATAGCGCCAGGTGGTGACCGAGGTCATGGTCTGGGGGTTGCTGAGCCGCTGGATGCTGGCGTCGATGCCGGCGAGGGCTTGAGTGACGTTTTCGCCGACTGCAGGGGGGATGCGGTCTGGCGTGTGCTGGGGCTGGATGGCGGTGATGGGAGGTGAGGCCTGGTTCTCGCTGTGGATGTGAGAGATGAACGCGGCTTTCAGGAGCAGTACGCCGGCCTGACTGGTGGGGGTTGCGGTGCGCCAGGCTAGATGGCCGACGGTAGAAGTGTGGATGCTGAGTTGGTGCAGTAGGGAGCGGGCGCTGTCGGGTGCTGCGATCACGACAGCGGTTGCTGAGGCCGCATGGTCGTGGGCGGTGGGGAAGTGTGTGGACAGGAGGTCCAGGCCGCAGCCCAGGGCGATAGAGGTGGCGCGAAGCTTCTGGGCCAGGGCCGACCGGGGGGTCTCGGTGTCTGCGGGTGGACCGAGGAGTTCTTCGGCTTGCTTGATGAAGTCCCCGGCGCGGTGGGCGGCGACCCGCACACCGGCGCTGGCTGGGTGCGGGACGCCGAAGCCGTCGGTGATCTGGTCGTGGTAGCGGGCGAGGACGTGGGCGAGGCGTGCCAGTTCGGGCACGGTGGTGCGGCTGCGGATGTCTCTTTCGAAGCGTGCCAGGTGGAGTTGGTTTCGGAGGTCGGTGAGGTGTTCGTTGGCGAGGTTGGTCATCTCGCCGAACGTGGCCATGGGCGGTTACCGGAGTGCGTCGCGTAGGCGTCCGGCGTGCAGGGCGGCTTGGAGGCAGGCGAGCCTGTCGTCGGGATCGCTGGCTAGTTCAGCGGCTCGGACGAGGCTTTGGGAGGTCTTGCGGGCGAGGTCGAACAGGGCGTCGGCGGTCGCGTTCTGGCCGGTGTGGTCGGCGGGGAGGGTGGCGCGCAGGGATGGGGCTTGGCGTAGTGCTTGGTGGGCTTGGACGGCCTCGCCTTCGGCCATGCCCCAGGTGATGAAGCCGTCAGGCGGTTGGGCGGCGTAGGCGGTGATGACGCGTTCGGCGTGGGCGAGGTCGTTGAGGGCGCTGTTGAGGAGTTCGGTGAACCAGCCTTGGCGGACGTCCTGGTGTTGGCGTTCGTTCGTCATCGCGGTGTCCTCCGGGTGGACGGGTGAGCCGGTCTGAGAGTCGGCTTGGTGCTGGCGGCATGGTTGGGCTGCCATGGCGAACCGGTGGGTTGGTCGGGGACATGGGGGATTCCGATCGGCGGTTATGCGGTGGGAGTTGAGGCGCGTGCCGCGGGCGGCGGCTGCTTGCGGTCGGGGGCGGTTGGCGGTGGGGTGGCGAGGTTGTGGCCAAGGTCGGTGGGGAAGTCCGCGGCGGCAGCGTGGGTGTCGGATTGGTGGAACCTCGCCGCAGTTGAGTGCGGGAGGAGTTCGTCGTGGATGCGGGATTCGGGGACGCCGCTCCAGGAGCTCAGCGCGGCCAGGACCTGCTGGCGGTCGTGTTCGAGCTTGGGGCGGTTTGATGCCGGGGTGTGTGGGAGCCGGTTGGTGAGGGTGATGTAGAGCTGTTCGGCTTGGTCGGCGGAGTGCACCGGGCCGAGGATGGTTTCGGTCGGTGGGAACGCGGGCGCGGGCGCCAGATACGTGGCTGGCTCGGCGTAGATGTAGGGGATGCCGGGGACCGCGATGAGGTAGGAGGTCTCGTCGTGGGTGCCGGTGGTCTGCCAGCCGATGACGGTGCCGCAGCGGTCGTCCTGCCGTGTGAGGCGTGCCTGGTCGCCGGGCTTGTAGGGGGCGTCCTCGGACACTTCTTCGGCGTTGAGGGCGCGGCCGGTGCTGATGACGGCGGAGAAGTTGATGCCGTGGTGGTTGGCGTAGTGCTCCAGGTCGCAGACCAGTGCAGCCAGGAGGGCCTCGGTGTAGAAGGGGTCGCGTTGCAGTAGCGAAGGTTTGCCTGGGAAGGCGTCCAGTTCGTAGGCGGTCAGGGTGCGGGTGGCGCGCTCGATGCGCTTGGCGTTGTGGGGCATTGGGGCCTACTTCATGGCCGCGTGGACGTTGCCGGCGTGGTGGGCCGCTCGTAGGCAGGCCACTCGATCGGCGGGGTCGGTGGTCTTGGAGGCGACGGTGAGGATGGCTTGGGCGACGACCATCACCAAGATGGCGATGGATTCGGCGAGCTCTGGTACCTCGGTGTCGGACATGGAGTGGTCTGGCCAGGTGAGGGTGGGAGCGTCGGCCAGGGCCCACCAGGCGTCGCTCGCCTCGGCGAGTGCGCTCTGGTAGGCGTCCTCGGGTGAGGCCTGGGCCAGGACGGTGGTGGCGCGCTCGATCAGTTCCATCCCCATGAAGGCGGCTGCGAGGAGCGCGGGCAGGGAGTCGGCCGTCTTGATCTGGCGGGCGGCGTAGTCGAAGAAGTACTTCAGCGGAACCTCCGTGGTCGGGACGCCCGTCCTTGGGCATCAGGAGATGTTGCCTATAAGCTTTGAAAGGTTTAATGATTGTTATTAATCAATAGCGTTGGAATGCGGCGTGATGCGTTCTCCCAGGTAGTGGCTTATCGGTGAGGGCCCGTGCGCCTGCTGGCAGGAGCAGAGGATTGAGGGGTCGTGCGGGAGCCGGGGTGGTGCTCTGCGAGGCCTTGCTCCAGCGGTATGGGGAAGTCCTGTGCCGCGAGTTGGCTGGGGCTCAGCGCTGTGTCCTCGACTGGGGTCTCTGCCTGGACAGGGGCGAGTCGTTGCTCGACCTCGGCCAGCAGCAGGTCGGTGACGTCTCGGGTGTCCATGCCGTTCCAGGTCACCAGGGCCTCGAGCAGGGCTTGGCGATCGTTGAGGTCGTCCTGGTGCGGTGGGACGCCGCTGAGGTCGGCCCTCCCGATTCGGGTCACCGCCTCAACGAGGGCTTCTTCGGCCACAAGGGGGTCATCGATGATGCCCTTTGTGGTGGACGTGGCCGGGAACGGGGTTGCTTCTTCCAGGTCGGCGGCGAGGATGCTGCGGCTGCTGGTCTCGCCGAGGAAGTGGACGTAGTACTCGGTCGGGCCCTCATGCGGGACGTGTATTCCAGTGACGGTGCCGCGGGCCGGTCGCCCTATCAGAGTTGTCTCGTCGGCGGTCGGCCCCTGGAGTTGGACGGTCGAGCCGATCGCGTAGATGTCGGGGCTGTTGCGTTCGCTGAGGTAGTAGCCGTTGGCTTGGGCGAGGATGTCGTTGAACTCCAGCCCGCGGTGCTGGGCGTAGTGCATCAGGTCGATCAGCAGGTCGCCGAGTAGTTCGCGGGCGTGGACGTCGTTGCTGCGGTGGTCGAGATGCTCGGTCTCCTGGAAGAGCGCCTGGAAGGAGTCCAACGCTGCGGCTCCGAACTCGGCGAACTCTTCCGCGCCGGCTTCGGCCATTCGGCCTCCAAGGGTTCGGGCGCGGGTGGCTAATGGGGTGGGGGCGGGATTCGCTCAGGGGAAGCGCTTACGTGGGTTGTCATGGTTGTTTGGATTGGGCTTTGGGTGGCGCGGTGGGTCGGGCGAAGGTGAGGGAGCCGGGGCCTGGGGGAACTCGGATGCGGACAGCCGTGCTTCAGATCGTCCACGGCCTGGCCGAGCCGGCTTCTGAAGGGCCGCCAGTATGCGGTCATGGAGGTGACGCATGATCGCGTCGGGACGGCCGCCGGACCACGCTCCCAAGCGCATGGTCAGCTGTGCAAGGTCGGTGAGCGCCTGCTCGTCGGCGACGAGGCCGCTGGCGGCGGCACGCTTGAGCCGGACGCCGATGTCGATGATCGTCGACTCGGCGCCGTGGGCGCTGATGACAACGCCCGCCGTGCGCGTGGGGAGCGGCGGGAAGGCATCGGCTGGTTCCAGTTCGGACGCCGCGACATGCAGACCTTGGTGAATGCCTGGCACGCGGACGGTGCACTGTGCGCCGCCGTCCGGTGAGGCTGCCAGTGCGGTGATGAAGCCGCGCCACAGCGGAAACCGCGGTTTGGCCCCGCTGGCGGTCCGTTCCTGCCGGAACTGGACCTCGCTTTCGAGCCGGAAGCGTTCGATGGGGTGGTGGGCTCGCCCACCGCGATCGAGTCGTTCCTGATAGAGCAGGGCCAAGGTGTTGTCGACTTTCAGGTCCCGGCGCTCGGCGTAGCGGACGAGTTGATCGATGAGCGATTTGCTGAGCAGTTCGGCCAGCAGCGGGTCGGCCCGGTGGCTGGGGATCTCGTCGGGTAGGACTTGCCGCTGGTAGGTGTCGAGCGCGTTGGCGACTGCCTCGTCATGCTCGCGCATTCAGTTCCTCCGGATGACTGAGTGGGGTAAGGCGGGCTCACTTCAGGCGGGGATGGGGGTTGGTGCCCGGTGGGTCGGGTGGGCGGGTCGTTGACGCGGTCGGTTGCTCGGCGGCCAGGCTGGCGGCGATGCTGTTCGGGAATGCGGCTGCGGCGCGGCGAGCGGCCGGTGAGCGATCGTCCGGCGGCAGGGAGACTTTCGCTTGGTAGCGGAGGTAGTGCTGGACCCGTTGGGGTGTCGTGCCGGACCAGGTGGCCAGGGCGGTGGACAGCTCCTCTAGATCCGCGACCACCTCGGGTGCAGGAGGGATGTCCCGCTTGCTCGTCAGTTTGCCGAGGATCTCGATGATGGTGTCTTCGGCCTCCAGCGCGGAGAAGACGGTCCCGCGGGTGCGAGTCGGCACAGGGGCCAGCCGGGTGGCCGGTCGGAGTTGTGAGGTGGTGGTGTGCTGGGGGTCGATGAGCCCCGGGACGCGCAGGACGCATTCGGCGTCCTGGCCGGAGCCGGATGACTTCAGTTCGGTGATGAAGCCGCGGTGGTCGTCGGCGTCTTGGTCGCGGAACTGGACTTCGGTGTTGAGGCGGAAGCTGTAGCGAGGGTTGATGAGGGCTCCGCCGCGGTCGATGCGGGCTTGGACGAGGGCGTCCAGGAGGTCGACGACGTCCAGGTGGTTGCTCTCGCCGTAGGTGATGAGGTCGACGACCAGGGCGTGCATCAGCCCTTCGGCTTCTGCGCGGTCGTTGCGGTGCCCATGGGCGAGGTCCCCGAGCAGGTGCTGTTCGTAGGCGTCCAGCGCCAAGGCGACGGCTTCCATGCGTTCAGTCACGCAGGCCTCCGGTCAGCGCTTCGCGGCGTGTTGGGCGGGTTCATGCGTCCGCTGCGGCGAGGTCGTCTTGGTCGACGCCCAGCCACCATGCGGGGACCGGGATGATGCGTGCCTGGTGCGGGGCCAGATGCTCGTTCTCGGTGCACTGGTAGAAGGGGCCGCGCGGTCCCAGCAGGACGGGGATCTGGTGGTCGAGGTGGTCGCGGTACCACAGGGCCATGCCGGTGGCGCCCTGCAGCCGCATCGCCTCCCAGGAGAACCACAGGGCGGTGAGGCGGGAGATGGCCTCGCCGTGCCGCCACCATTCGGCGCACCAGCGGAATTCGCCGCCGAGGGTGCGCCGGTACATCGGGACGAAGTGCTGGGTCACCCAGGCGGTGACATCCGGGTACAGCGGCTTGAGACGTTGGCCGTCCGTGCGTGGCGCGTCGGGGTGGGACATGGAGCCTCCAGAGCGGTCGAGGTGTGCATGCAGGGCCCTTTCATGGACACGGGGGGTGAGGGGATCAGTTGGTGTCGCGGTGGTAGTGGCGGCGAGCGGCGTCGGCGATGGCAATATCGGCGGTCTTGATGGCCTGATTGATAGCTGCGGCGTGCGGTCCGGCGTACCAGGGGCGCAGGCGGATGAGGGCGGGTTTGGTGCCTGTCGCGAGCAGTAGGGCGGTGCCGGTGGGCAGGGCGCGGATGTCGGCGGCTTCGAGGATTTCCTGGCGGCGCAGTGAGATCTGTTCGCTGGCGCGTCCGTCGCTGTAGGTGATGGACCGGACGGGCACGTCGTGCTGCCCGATGAGGGTCGCCAGGTCGCGGACGAGGCGGGGCGAGTCGATGCCGGCGCCGATGAGTTTGCGGGTTGCGGCGCCCCACAGGGCGGCCATGCCGGGCTCGCCCCAGACGGTGACGCCCTGCTCGTAGCTCTGCAGGATGGTGACCGGGATGATGCCGCGTGAGCCGAGGTGGGAGTAGAGCTGCGGGAGGTCGGCGATGCGGCAGATGTTGGCGGCCTCGTCCAGCGCGACGATGAGTGGCGGGTCCAGACGTCCGCCGGCTTGTTCGGCGCGGCGCTCGGCGGCACGCATGGTGGTGTCGGTGAGTGCGGCGATCAGCGGAGCCGCCGCCGAGAGCGACTTCGACAACAGATACAGCGTGTCGCGCGAGGTCGCGAACGCGTCCGGGTCGAAGACCGGCAGCTCGCGGGCGGGGGTGACCCAGGCGAGGATCTCCTGGTCGCGCAGTGCCTTGGCCGCAGTTCGAGCGGTCTGGTAGATGCCGTCCCGCGTCTCGACGGCCCCGTTCTGCGTGCCTTTGAGCGAGGAGGCCATGAGCTGGAAACCGGCTTTCTGGAGCAGCTCGATCGGCGTGGGGACGGCCGGCTCGTCCAGCCACTGCGCCACGTGATGGAGCGAGCGGCCGGAGGTCGCGGCGGCCAGGAACAAGGCGCACAGCAGGTCTTGTGCTGCCGGCCCCCACAGGTCTTTCTTCTGGCCGTCGTCGACGGTGAGGACGAAGTGCCCGGCGAGCCGGTGGGCGTCCTCGACGGTGGACAGGCCAGCGAGCGGGTTCCACCACCAGGCTTGCGGCTGGTAGGTGATGTGCTGCGGATCGAACAGCCAGATCTTCCCGCCCGTGCGCTTGGCGCGGACGGTCGCGATCGCCGACCACAGATCGGCCTTGTTGCTGGTCGCGATGACGGGGCCCGGCGCGGAGAGGACGTGCGGGATCGACTGGGTGGTCGTCTTGCCCGAGCGTGGTGCCATGAACGCGACCACGGTGTCCTCGAACGAGGCGAACAACGTCGGCCCGGGCCGTTCGCCGGGGAGAAGGACGTCGCCCAGGACGAGGCCGATGTCGTCCCGATCCAACTCCTCTGGGGCGGACTTGGCGAGAGATCGTCTCAGGGCGATGGCCTTGCGTGCGGTCGCATCGGGTTGGAGGGCGGTCAGGCCCGGGTTGTCGGCGAGCGCGGCGACAGCATCTCCAGGCTGGGGCAGGCGCGCAGCTATACGCGAGCAGATCTCCCAGGCGCCGCACACCAGCGCGGTGACCAGGAGCGCGAGGATGAGAAGGACCAGCGGTGTCGGTGTTCCCGGCCACGTGGCGCTGGTCTGGCCCTTGGCGAGGGCGATCGCGAAATCGGAGCCGAAGGGCATGACCGTCCCGCCCGTCGCGACCGCACACAGCTTGGCAGCGATCCACACGACCCACAGGACGACGATGGGTGTCCAGCAGGCGGCCAGCACCAGCCATCCGGCACCCGCGTTGGAATGCCACAGCGATGCGCGCGGCCCCAGCGCGCGTGTCATCCAGCACCTCTGATGGCCTGGTCGGTGTCGTAGAGGTCGGTTTCGGGGCCGACGAGGGAGAGTTCGACGGGGATACCGAGGCGTTCGCCGGTCTTGATGAGGTACTTGCCGCGCCCGGGGTGGCGGGCGCCGGGTTGCCAGGAGTCGGGGGCCGACCAGGAGGTGACCAGGCGCTGTTCGGGGCCGGTGAGCGGGGTGATCTCGTGGACGCGGGCCAGTTCGCGTGGCGGGAGCCCGGCCAGCACGGTGATGGCAGAGCGGTCGGCGAAGCCCTTGGCCTTTGCGCGGTCTTCCTCGGTGGCCAGGGCGTCCAGGTCGGCGAGCGAGTGCGTGATCATAATCGAGGCCATGCCTTTGGCGCGGTTGAGGCGGGTCAGAGCGTCGACGTGCTCGACCAGGCCCGGGGCGCCGCGCAGCGCCCGCCACAGTTCGTCCATGACGCCCAGGTAGGAGCGTCGTGGGGCGGCGCCGAGGTCGGCGAGGGCGGTGGCGGCGTCGACCATGCCGAACGCGTAGGCCCAGGTGCACAGCATCGCGGCGGTGAGGAGCTTGTCACCTGCGGCTCGCACGCGCGAGATGTCGACGCTGATCGCCGGAGCGTCCAGGTTCAGCGGGCGGGTGGTGGGGGAGTCGAAGACACCGGCGAGCGACCCGGAGATGAGCAGGTCGAGCGTGAAGACCAGGCCGCGGGTCTGGGCCCGGTAGGACTCGGCGGAGTCGGTGCGGGTCGCCGAGCGCAACTCGTCCGGCCCTTGCTCCAGGATGCGCAGGACGTCCACGACAGTGGGGTCATTGGCCAGGCGCTCGTCGAGCAGGTCGATGGCACGGCCGAGAACGACTTCCTCGGCGTTGGTGATGCGGGCTTCGCGGACGAGCGTCGCCAACGCCAGCAGCAGCGAGAGCCGACGAGACCGCACTTCCCACCGCAGGGTTTCGGCGTCGGCTCCAGTGAGGCGTTGCCGCGCCTGGTCCAGGGGCCCGGCGTCGAGAGGGTTGATGCGGTCGAAACCGCGGCCGACCCGGATGACTTGGCCGCCCAGGTACTCGACCAGCAGGCTGTAGTCGGGTTTGGTGTCGCCGAGGATGATCGGTGTAGTGCCGGTCGCGACCGCGCCGGTGACCAGGCGCTTGACGAGGGTTGATTTGCCGGTGCCGGGCTGGCCGAGGACGAACATGCCCGGGTTGGTGACCAGGCCCTCGCGGAGCCAGGCCAGCGGGTCCAGGCAGACGACCTCGCCCCAGAGCTGGTGGCGTCCGATCGGGGTTCCGGCGGTGGGTGTTCCTGAGCCGGCGGTGAAGGGGTACAGCCCGCAGACTTGGCTGGTGGTGGCCTGGAACTCCGGGGCGGCTTCGACATGCGCGGCGCGTCCGGTACCTGGGCCGCGCCAGCCCCACGGCGGGGCGAGCGGCTCGGACATTGCCGCGGTTTCGGCGTTGGGCAAGCTCGGTTCCTCCGGTTCAGTGCAAGAGGCGGCGAGACAGTTCGGGTGGGCAGATGCCGCACGACAGGGTGGTGGCGAATCCGGCGGCCTGGCTGCCCCACAGGCGGCGGAGCCGGATCTTGGCCGAGTCGGCCGACGCCTCCACCTGGGCCACGGCGCGTTGGAGCTGGCCGGGGTCGGTGACGGTGACGGTCGCGTACATCGAGACCAGGCAGACCCCGGCGCCCATGGCTTCCTCGGCGGCGGCCTGGCGGGCGCGGGCGGCGTCCCAGCTGTCGCGGGCGGTCTCCTCGCGGCCGGTGCGGCGCCGGAACTGGGCGCGGAACGCCGCCGCATTGACTTCCTGTTGCAGGACGCGGCTCGCCGCTGCGGCGGGCAATGCTCGGTATTGCAGGGTGACGCGCTTGGGGAACGGGCCGGGCGCGACCAGCCTGGCCAGGACGTCGGAGCGCACGTTCTGGCGGGGTGGCTCGTGCCAGGCCCAGCTCACCGAGTGCCCGCCGTCGTGCTCGTAGTGCGTGGTGTGCTCGGTCGCTGCGACCGGCCCGGCATCAGCCCACGACAGGATCTCTTCTGAGTTCGGGCGCGCGAGCAGCCGGTTCACCTCACCGCGCGCGTCGGGGTCGAAGGCGATCCGCACGGCCCCGGCGATCTCGGCTGCGGTTGCGCGTCCCAGCACGGACACGCCGCAGCCGCCAAGCCGGGACGCCAGCCCGTCCAGCGTGCGGCCCAGTTCGGCGACCGCCTCGAACAGGTCCTTCGGGCTGGCCGCGGACGCCTTGGGATCGAAGGTGATCGAGACGCGGGTGTCGACATCGGCGGCTGCGGCGGGAGCTGTGCGGACGAGTTCGCTCATGATGGTGCGGGCCGGTTCCGGCGCGGTGTCCACGACGGCGCGGTCGACGGCGTCGGCGAGTGTCGAGCCGGGCTCGGGTGCGGTGTCGACCGTCACGCTCACCCAGCGCACTGCGGGCATGTGCCCGAGCGCGGCGAGCCAGCCGCCCCAGGAGGCGACCCAGGTGTCGGCGTCGCTGCGGTCGGCAAGCCAGGTCGAGGCGGGGACGACTCTGAGCGTGGCGGTCAACAGCCCGGCGCGTCGATCCCACACGATCCCGTACCGGCCGCCGTAGCCGTCCTCGGCACTGAGCAATGTCAGCGGTGCGAGCACGCCCGGGAGCTGGAACGCGCGCGGGTGGTCGATGACGACGCCGGCCCGGTAGCGGGTGTGGCCGCGCCACACGCCCCAACGCCAGCGGCACCGCGCCAGAACGATCCGCGCCAGCGGCACGCCACCGACCCGGATCAGACTGAGCGCGCCACCGATCAGCGCGGGCGGGAGCAGGTAGACCAGCAACCGCGGGGCGGTGGCCGCGACCAGCACGAGCAGCATCGCCGTGCCGAGCGCGATGAAGGTCGAGGTGGTGTCCAGACCGAGCAGACCGATGCCCTGACGGCGTCGCCAGCCGCCGTAGGTGCGGATGTCATGCTCCACCGCCGCCACCCCCTCCTCCGGCCGCGCCGGTCGGTCCGCCCAAGCCGCCGGTGGCGGCCCAGCGGACGGCGTCCTCACCGCGGCGGCGTTCCCGGTCGGCCACGCGGAGGCCGGCCGGTCCGACCGGTTCACCGTGACCGCCGTCGGGCGGAGCCCACCCGTGACCGTCCGGCGCGGGCTGGCTTGACTCGGGATGGTCGGTGCCGGGATGGCTGGTTCCTGCGGGGGCGCTTGGATCGGAAGCGTGATGGCCGAGGCCGCCGGCCGGTGCCGATGTGCCAGGGGGGTGGCCGGACGGGGAGGGCGGCTGGTCGGCGGGGTTGTTGCCGGACGACGGCTGCGTTGGTGGGCCTTGGTCGCCGAGCTGCTGGTTGAGGTAGTCGGCGTGCTCGCCTGCCGAATCCGAGCGTCCACCTGCCGCGCCGAGGGCGCCGTAGGCGCGCAACGCGCCCAACGCGGTGGCGCTGCCCATCAGCGCGCCGAGGATCCCGCCGCCGGTGCTGGATTCGGTGCCGCCGGTCGTCCAGTTGAAGAACTTCAGCAGGACCGGGAAGGCGATCAGGCTGATCAGCATCATCACGAACCCCATCAGGATCACGCGCAGGTCCTTGCCTTTGCCGACGAGCGTGAACGCCGTCGCATACACCGCTGCGGCTGCGGGCTTGTAGAAGATCAGCGCGAGCATCCAGCCGGAGACGCGGGTGAACCAGGAGCGGGTCGAGGTGGTGATCATCCCTGCGGCAGCCAGCGGCAACAGCCCGGCCAAGATGACCAGCGCCGCTCCGCGGAACAGCAGCAGGACCGCCTGGATGATGCCGATGATCAGCGCGATGAGGCAGAGGATGAGGACCAGCGCGGCCGGTATCCCGCTCGGCACCATCACGATCTGGGCCATCCGCTTGGCGAAGTCACCCTGCGAGGAGGCGTTCAGCACCCAGCCGGACCACTGGTCACCCCACTGCAGCAGCAGATTCGGAAGGACGGTGCCGATCACGGTGACCGCCGCGAGCACGACCAGGCCGCGTCCGGCGTCAATCAGCGGAACCGCCTTGCGCGACAGCGCCATGCGCGCGGCGACCGCCAGCAACGCCAGTGCCGCGACCGCGACCGTCAGCGGCTGGACTAGGAGTTGGAGGTATCCGATCGCCGGTTCGCCCTCCAGGTCGGGGGAGGGGGTCTTGACCCACCAGGCGGCGGTGTTGGAGATCAGCCAGCCGACCGCCGACTGGAACGACTTGGCGGCCTCGTCCAGCATGTGCCCGCCGACCATGGCCGGGATGTCGGGTATCCCGGGCAGGAACGGGCTTCCGCCGCCGTGGCCATCGTTGTCGACCGGCTGGACGCAGGCCGGGTCCATAACCGGTGAACACGGATCGAGCGGAAACATCAGGCGCCCCCGTTCGGGAGGGGCACATAGCCGTCCGGCGAGTCGATGGAAGACGCTGCCCCGGCCCATGTCCCGCCCGGGGGAGCCAGGAGACGCCAGTCACCGTCCTGCCATTGCAGCTGGAGCCGGGTCACGGCGCGGGCCGTCACATCGCTGTCGCCCGGCCCTGCTGACACCAGATCCAGGCTCGCCGCCTCGGAGGAGTAGCCCTGCCAACGGAACGCCTCCAGCACGACGTAGCCGCGGCCGAGCACAGCACCATCGGGACGACGGCCCTTCAGCCGTTCATAGGCCTCGCGCGTCGCATCAAGCAGGGCACGAGTGTCGGGGCCAGTGACCTGCCGCTCGATGGTCGGCCCGAACACGTCGCTGCCCCACTGCACGTTGGCGCGCACCGCGATATGGATCGCGGCCAGCAGAGCCCCGCGCGGCGTCCTCGCGAACCCCGAGGCCAGCCCGCCGGCGGTGTCGCGTGGCCCGTCCGCAGCGGAGTAAGGCAGCAGAACGCCGTGGTAGTCCCGCCACGCCACCCCGGCGAAAGAGACTTGCGGCGCGCTGACCATCTGCCCGGCTCGCGCCGTCGTTCGCACGATCACCGGAGTCGTCGCGGGAGGCGTCCTGAAGACCGGAGGCGCCAGAAGCCCGACCAGCACTCCGCCGCCGATCACCGACGCCGCGATCACCGGGCCGCGACGCCACCAAACGACGTTGTCCGACGACTTCGTGTCGTTCGCCCGGGTCATTTGAAGAACACCCCGACGATCGGAGCCGCCGTCGCCGCCAGACTCAGCCCGCCCAGCACCCACGGGATGCCGGTCGCTCCATCAGCGGCGAACGTGGACCGGTTCTTGCGACCGATGGCCATCTGACCAGCGCAGATGAACAGGCCGGCGACGCCGCAGATCAGCACACCCCATTTGCCCCACGACAGCAGCGTCTCCATCTTGCTATCGAGCCCAGGCGGGGGAGCCGGGGGCGGATCGGGCACATCGACATCCGCGCCCACGAGCAGGACCGCGGCGAGCATCGACGAGACCAGAGTCATCGGCGCTCCTCACTGACCAGGCGCCGGATCTCAGCGAGGGCCTGGTGCGCCTTGCCCGGCAGCGCGACCGTCGAGGGATCCTCGACGAGCCGCAACGTCCGCACGTGCGGGACGCGCACCACGCCACCGACCCGCGCCGTCAGCAGTCCGTACCGGGCCGTCGCGTCCCGCGACTCCGGACCGCCGTCACTGACGATCGCCAGCACGGTCACGCGCTCGCCCCACTCGTGCAGCGCACCGATCGCAGCGGTGGCGTGCGTGGCCGCCACCGCGGTGTTGCGCGCCGCCAGCAACACCGGACGCCCCTTGGCCTGCAGCGGCGCCTGGCCGAGATCCAGCAGCTGGCCGATCGAGCCCATGTCCCACGCCGCGGGCAGCAACGCGGCCAGCGTGGAGGTCCCGGCACCGCCGTGCGCGCCGGCCACGACCACGTCCATGACCTCGGCCGGCTGCTCAGCCGGGATCGTTCCGGTTTGTCGAAGACTCACCCGCATACCCCCAAATCAATGCGCTGGGTCGTTGGTCGCTTACAGTACGTGGCAAGATTATGGAGCGCAAGCAACGTCAAACAGTTTCTTCGAGAACCAACCGACCTCAAGAACGTGCTTCCGCAGCGCCCGTCCACCACACTGGACAGGACGACCCGTGACCGCCGAACCAGGAGCCCCCGCGATGACCGAGACACCCGGCCGCGACCCCGACGTCCTCACCACCGCCGAACTCGCGACCAAACTCGGCCTCTCGCCCCAGACCGTCCGCCGGATGGCCAACGCCGGGCAGATCCCCGCCCTCAAGACCGGCAAGGACTTCCGCTACTCCTGGCAAGCGGTCCGCGAGGTGCTGCGGCAGCCCCACCACCCGGGGGAGACCGCACATGAGCCACCCGAACCCAAGAAGGGCGCCGGATACCGCGCCCAACGCCGCGCCCGCACCGGCGCCCAGAACCAGACCACCCAGGAGCAGGTCAGCCAGGAGTAACCCGCCCCGGCGGCCGGTGCAGCGGCCGACGCGGTGAAAGCCGCCGCCACCGCATGCGCCGCCGCCCTCGCCCTCCCGCTGGCCCTGGTCATCCTGCTCGCCGGCCAGAACTCCGCCGCAGGAACCGGCTCAGAACTGGCAGGCGCGCCCACCGCCCAAGCCGAACACGACATCCCACCGGCCTACCTGCGCTGGTACCTCGACGCCGCCACAACCTGCCCCGGCCTGCCCTGGAACGTCCTGGCCGCCATCGGCAAGATCGAATCCGACCACGGCCGCTCGACCGCACCCGGCGTCCACTCCGGCCAGAACTTCGCCGGAGCCGGCGGGCCCATGCAGTTCCTCGCCGCCACCTGGGCCGCCTACGGCATCGACGGCGACCACGACGGCCGCAAAGACCGCTACAACCCCGCCGACGCCATCCACGGCGCCGCCCACTACCTGTGCACCAACGGCGCCGGGAAAGGCGGCAAGCACCTCTACCGGGCCATCTGGCAGTACAACCACGCCGACTGGTACGTCCGCAAAGTCCTGGCCCAAGCCGCCCTCTACGCCGCCCCCACCGCCACCGGACGCGGCGCCACCGCCGTCGGCGCGGCCCTGCGCTGGCTCGGCACCCCCTACTCCTGGGGCGGCGGCGGACCCTCCGGTCCCACCTACGGCATCGCCCAAGGAGCCGGCACCAAAGGCTTCGACTGCTCCGGCCTCACCCAGAACGCCTGGGCCCAAGCCGGCATCCGCCTACCCCGAGTCGCCGCCGACCAGTACAACGCCGGAAGCCACATCCCCCGGCCCCAACTCCAGCCCGGCGACCTGCTCTTCTTCGCCACCAACCCCCGCAACCCCGCCACGATCCACCACGTCGGCATCTACTACGGCCGCGGCCGCATGATCCACGCCCCCCACACCGGCGACTTCGTCCGCATCTCCCAGTTCACCGGCAACCCCTACCGCGAACGCCAATACATCGGCGCCACCCGCCCCGCACCCCACACCACCGGAGCCTGACCGGAGGCCTACGCATGCACCGACGCCACCACGCCAACCGCTCCGCCCATGCCTCCAAGATCGCTCGCACGCGTGCCCACGGACCAGTTCACCGCCAGTACCTGAACACCTCACCGCCACCGAAGGGGGTTAAGACCTGCTCGCCTCACGAGCCCATCCGGGCCAGCGGTAGCGGCTGGCAAACAGCGGATGTCCTGGTCCTGCTCACCCGCGTCAAGATCACCTTTCAGGCCCTCCCGTTCGCCAACGTCGGCGACGGCTCCGGAGACGCCGCCATCCTTCGCTCCAACCGTGACCACTCAGCCGCCCCAGGCATCGAACTGCCTCAGGCCCGCTGCATCCGCCACGACGGTGCTGTCGAGCCCCTCGACAGTCATCTCCTTCGCGAAGTGGCTCTCCTTCACGAAGACGGAAAGGGGGAGGTCATCAGCGACTCCGGGTGGTGCTCCGAGTGACCACTTGTTGCAGATTCCCATGCCATGCATGTGAACGCTGCGGTGCTCCGATCTTGTCGGAACCGGTACAGACCTCCGGTGATAGGGGTGGGTCGATCGCCCGCTCTGAGCGCGGCGGGGCACGTATGAGCGATACGGCAGCCAAAAGTGGCTCCACGGATGACGGGGTTCGGGTGCGCGTGTACACCGTGGAGCAGGTCGCCGAGATCCTGCAGGTCGGCCGCGACAAGGTCTACATGCTGCTCCGGACCGGACGCCTACGCAGTATCAAGATCGACAGGCTCCGACGGATCACCGATCGGCAACTCGACGAATTCATCGCCTCAGTTGAACACATGAGGTGACTCGATGCCCGGCTACTTGGCCTCGCTGGCATGGATCGGCCCCTGAGAACTACTGGGCGGTTGGGCTGGCCGGGACCGGTAAGTACCAACATTCCTCATCGGGTTCGGTGTCGCCGCAGTCCAGACCAGTCACAAGGTCTGCTGCTTCACCGCCGCCTACCTGGCCGAGACCCTCTACCGCGGGTTGGCCGCCACCTCCGTTGGCCGCGTCATCAAGGCCCTCCTGTGCGGGGACCTCGTCAGTCTCCACGAGGTTGAGTTCGCGCCACTGGCGATCGGCTCCCATTGACTCTTCGGTCAGTAGGGCCGGTTGCCGCCCGAACATCCCTCGCCGTAAGCCTCCTCGGCGGGCTCCTGCGCCCCAGCAACCACCGTGATTGCGAGGTAGGCGGATGTTGATCGGTGCCTTGCTGCGCGTGCTCTCGCCTTGCTGGCCCTGTCCCCAAGTCAGACTTGGCCCTCATGGCGGGCATTTAAGGTATTTACTCTTCGAATGTGCTCCCAAAATAAGATACTCACTGGTCCGTGAGCTCGCCGAGAACGACATCCCCGTCGCGGTGGCCTGCCGAGTGTTAGGAGCTTCCCGGTCCGGTTGCACCGACTGGCTCGGCAGGCCCGCCTCCATCCGGGAGCAACACAACACCGAGCTGGTGAAAAGGTGTGTTCATTCACGTGGTTCTTCGGCGCCACCCCAATCGACGATTCCCGTGCATCCACGATGGACGACCACGGATCATGGCAGTTTCAGGCAGGTCATGCATTAGGTATAATGAGAAGTGTTATTGCTAGTCGTCCGTCATTCGGGCTGGAGAAAGCTGTTTGAGTCACGACCCAACTATTGAGGCTTCGGTCCCGCGTATCGAGTCCCGCGTATCGAGTCCCGCGTATCGCGCCGTCCTTCCCGTATACTCGGCCCCCTGTTGACCGCCGCACTCGGGGCGGTTCGCTCGGTGGCTTGGAGTCGAGAGGTTGCGGCATGGCAAAAGTAACGGCGTCAAGCTTCGACACGCTGCGTACCTGGAACGGCGAGCAGAGCCGGGCCTTCGAGGAGTTCTCGTTCCAGCTACTCAAAGACAAGGTGCCGTCCGGAACACGGGCGATCCGGACGGGCAATCCCGACGGTGGGGTGGAGTGGTACGCCACGCTGTCGGATGGCACCGAGCATGGTTGGCAGGCTAAGCATGTCCACGGTATCGATGCACTGTTGACCGCGATGGCCAACTCGGTGAAGCGGGTTGCTAAGGAACGATCGAACCTACGCAAACTGACTTTCGTTATCTCCTGGAACCTGGCCACTAGCAAGGCAGGCAAGGGTGGCGCTGAGCGCAAGTCTCAGCGACAGAAGTACGAAGATAAAATCAACGCTTGGCAACGAACCATTCCTGGCGCGGACAAGATCGAGTTCGACCTGGTGCAGGAAAGCGACCTGCTGGATGAGCTGGCCAAGCCGGAGCACAACGGCCGGCGCTGGTTCTGGTGGGGCGACCTTGTCTTCGGCCACGACTGGCTGGTAACTCGGTACGACCAACAGGCTGCTGCGGCTAGTGAGAAATACCGACCTGACCTTCAAGTCGACGTCCCTATCCAGGAAGACCTGCTCGCGCTTGGCTTCGACCAATCAGTCCTCACTATCTTCAATCGCCTTCTCCGCGACGTCATCTCGGCCATAGCCGACGTACATATCTGGGCGAAGGACGAGGATGCAACGGCGGTGGCGCTCTACCAGGCAATCCAAGACGCGGCCACCGTGTTGAACGCCACCGCCGGAGCTCTTACGCTGCAGGCGGGCGATTCGCCGGCCGTGCTTGATCCTCTGCTCGCTGAAGTAGAGGCATGCCGGAAGGCGATCTATGCCGCCGAGGAGCACGAACGCAAAGTCGAGGCGGAGTGGCGGAAACTGCCCAACGATGACCCGAAGAAGGTCAACAAACCATCGGAGCGGACCAGCGGCTACGGCGTTCGAGGCCTAGCCTCCGCTATGGACGAGTTGATCTACTGGCTCGAATCATCAACGGGCCGCTCGCTCCTGCGCCGGGCCTACTTCCTGACCGGGCAGGCGGGGTCGGGCAAGACGCACCTGTTGCTCGATGCCACGAGGCGAGCCCTCGACGCCGGTCGTCCCGCAGTGTTCCTTGCGGGTGCACAGTTCGGTCAAGGCAATCTGTGGGCAAGCATTGCGGATCAGCTCGGTCTGGAAGCGGTCGGGGCGGATGTGCTGTTGCGTGCTATGGACGCAGCGGGTGAGGCTGCTTCCACCACCGGCAGCCGGTTCGTAATCTTCATTGACGCCCTCAATGAGACCACTCCGCCGGACTTCTGGCGCGTCCACCTACCTACGCTGCGCGCGGCCATTGCGCCCTATCCGCATGTTGCGCTTGTAGTCTCCTGCCGGGACACCTATCAAGACCTCGTTCTGGAGGGCGCCGAGGGATCTCACTACATCCGGCGCACACACCCTGGGTTCGCTGAGCGGGAGATCGAAGCCACGCAGCGGTACTTCGCGCATTACAAGCTTGAAGCACCGAAGCTTCCGCTGCTGACTCCTGAGTTCACGCTGCCGCTCTTTCTACGGCTGTACTGCGAGAGCTTGTCGCAGGCGGAAACCGGTCCGCTCCCGGATGGTCATCAAGGGCGGGTCGCCATCTTCGAGCGCTACCTTACGGCCAAGATCGCGACGGTCGCCAGGCGCTTCCGGCCTACCGCAAGTTCCAGCTATGAACTGAATGCGGCGAAGTCACACGTGAGCCGTGTTCTCGACGGCTTGCTCGACGAACTGTCACGCCTCGGCCGCGAGAGCATGAGCACCGATGCGGCCGAGGCGGTTGCCCGGGCATCATTGGGTGACGCGAGTGCCGATGCGACGAGGGTCCTGGGTCTTCTCCAGGATGAGGGGGTCCTCACCCGCGAGCGCCTCTACCTGGGCAGCGGTAACTTCGACGAAGGTGTCCGGATTGTCTTCCAGGCTTTTGCGGACTTCCTGCTCTTGAAGCGTCGTCTGGCGCTGTCCGACGACCCGCTCAATGATCAAGCGGTCAAGACGTGGTTGGCCGAGGAGTGTAGCTGGGGCATCAATGAGGCAGCAACGATCTTGTTCCCGGAGGTGTATGGCGTTGAGGTACCGGATCTCCTGGGCATCAAACTAGGCGCTGAACCAAAGCAGCATGAGGACCAGGACGCTTGGGGTCGCCACCACCGCGCCCGCCAACTCTACCGCTCGCTGGTGGAGACCTTGCCATACCGCGACTCGCGAGCGATCTCCCAGCGCACTATCGATCTCTTGAACGACGCGCAACGCTACCTATTGCGCGATGAGTTCTACAGGGTGCTGTTCATGCTGGCTCCGCAGCCGGGCAACCGCCTGAATGGTGACAGGCTGCACCGCTATCTCATCAGGCAGCGTATGCCACAGCGGGACAGCGACTTCGGGTTTGCTACCTATTACGAGTTGTTCGAGACGTTCAGCCCCGCAGCCCGCCTTGCTCGCTGGGCGGCGGGCGGCCCGTACCCGGCGTATGACGCCGAGGTGATCGAGCTGGCCTGCATACCACTGTGCTGGCTGTTGTCATCTCCCAACCGCTTCATGCGCGACTGGGTCACCAAGGCGCTCGTGCAGTTGCTGCGCGGCCACCTCGACGTCATGCGTGCCCTCTTTGAGCGCTTCTGGAATGTCGATGATCCCTACGTGATACAACGGGTGGTTGCCATCGCCTATGGCGCAATTCTCCGCAGCACGCCAGCGGAGGCCAACCAAGCGAAAGTGCTCGCTGAAGCTATACACATGCGTGTCTTCACTCGCCCGGTCCGAGCAGACGAGCTACTGCTGGATGCCGCGCGGGGCATCGTCCGGTGGGCGGTGGCCCACCGACTGCTGCCGGACACTGCGTTGGACTTGTCTCAACGTCCGTACGGACTGAAGCCACCTGGGCCGCCACCAACGGAAGCTACGATCGAGGCCAAGTACGGCTGGCACAAGGACCAACCGGATGATGAGAGCTACTCATCCATCACCTTCTCGTTGCTGAGCATGGGCGACTTCGGCCGTTACGTTGTCGAAGCGGGCCTACACCACTTCTCGCGCTACCGCATCGGGCAGGAATACCCCAAGCGCGAATACCGCAAGCCGCGGTTCTTCAAGAGCCGATGGGAGAAGTTTGTAGCGTCACTCAGCGGTGACCAGAAGGACGCGCTGAGTGACTGGTTGTGTAACCCCGAGCAGCGGAGCATGAGCCGCCTCGACTTCTTGCTCCGGCGAGAAGACGATCCGCTCAGCGATGAGCAACATGAACTACTCGACGCGGTCTTTGTGTACCCAAAGGTGGTCAACGACGAATACCCGGCCGATGGCGCTCGGCGCTGGATCTTTCGCCGGACCCTCAGTCTTGGCTGGACACCAAAGCTTTTCGGCCACAGGGACCGCAGCATTGGGCACGGTCGCATGGGGCGGGAAAGCCACAAGGTCGAGCGCTGGGGCAAGAAGTACCAGTGGATGGCCTACCACGAGTTGCTTGCCCGCGTCGCGGACAACTATCAGGCCTCCCGGCGCTTCGATGACAGCGGACCGTACGAGGGGCTGCATCAGATCATCGGTGACCGAGAGATCGACCCCAGCCTCCCACCGATCGACTTCCGAGCCTTCAGCGAGAACGATGGCAACGGTGCGACAGCCTGGGACCCACCGCTGATCCAGCTGGAGGAGTGGCCGCCGGCACGCCTCGACTTCAGCCGCTACCAGGGAGACATCAAGCGGTTCCTGGCCGACACCGAGTCAGAGCCAACCATCGCCAGTTCTACGTTTGTCCGTGACCGCGATGGCAACGATTGGGTGGTGCTCGAAAGCTTCGTGAAGAAGGTAGATCCGCTAGCTCACAAGGGGTGGCGTGGTCTCCGGGAGCAGAATGCCATCGACACGCTGCTCCTCACGGCCGATGACGCCCAGAGATTCCTCGCCGCTCTACCGGACGAGCCCCGTCACGAGATTCGCGACCTCCTTGATTCCCATGGCCACACGGACTGCTGCTACGTCGGTGAGGTTGGCCGCGTCGGTCCAACCTGCTACCACCGGCACGACAAGTTCCGGCAGGCAGGCGTCGGAGGTAAGTCCTTCCGAGTTGTGGCTACTGTGGAGCAGTACGCCTGGGAGGGCAACATCCTCGACTGTTCCATTGGCGAAACAGCCAGTACGGTTTTGCCCTCGACGTTCATTCAGCAGGCTGCAGAACTGACCTTCGACATGCGCGGCCCGAGTTGGCTGGATGCAGAAGGTGCTCCGGTCTTCACGTACTACGAGGAGAGAGGGAACGACAGCCGTGCGCTGCTTGTGAGAGCCTCTTTCCTGCGGGAGTTCCTGGCGGAGCACAAGCTTGAACTCATTGTGCTGCACGGGTTCGAACGGATGCGGCTCAGCGACGACCATAGCGGTAAGCACCCCTTTGTGGAGTCGAGCGTCAACGCCCGGCTGACCGCTGAGCTGGTGCTACACCTGGGCAAACCGAGGAGGACGACGCGGGACTTGGCTTGAGGTTTGCCCTATCAAGGACCGAGCAGCGGCAACCGCCTACGCTGACCGATCGATCAGCGTTATAACCCGGAGGGCTCAGAACTGTACAACTTCAGCGCTGCGCGTCCCAGAAGTACCGGATAGATAGGTGCCCGGGCACAGGTCCAGGACCCGGCAGACCGCGGCCGCAAGGTCCGCACCACCGTCTGTGACGACGAGCATGAGCGGGCCATCGACCTGCTGCGCCAGCAGCCCGAACCGCCCCACTTGACCACCTGGGCCGGCGTCGTCTACATCGCGTTCGTGGGCGACATCTTCTCCCGCGCCATCGTCGGCCGGGCCGCCTCGACCGCCACGCGGACCCGGCTGTGCCAGACGCGCTGAACATGGCGCTATGGCGATACGACCAGGCCGGGCGCTCCGTCGGGCACGGCCTGGTGCGCCACAGCGACGCGGGGCCGCAGATACACCTTTGTCTGGTTCACCGCGCATCTGGTCGAGGCCGGGATCGACGCCTCCATCGGCACCGTCGGCGACGCGCTCGACAACGCGCTGATGGTACGTACTGGCCACAGCGCAGCTTGCGAGCGAGCCCGAAAGGGCCTCTATACATGGTCGGGACGCGGCGGGTACGCGGCCCCCGGCGCGCGCATCGAAACCGCTGTTCAGGACCAGTACGAACCCGCTGAAAGTTGGCGGCCGCGGAGTAAGCCCGTGAAGCTGCGTCCGCCGAAGCCGCGACCGCAAGGCCGAGGCCGACCGGCAGTGAGCGCGCGGACATCGTGGTTTTGCGGGCTTGTCGTTTTCGGGCACGGCCCCCGAATCGGGGCGGGGGTGACGTGTGGTCCCGGGGATTCTGGCCGGTGGCTGTTACAGCATCCGGTGGGCCCAGGCCCGGTTGTCCTTGAGCACGTCGCGGTAGGTGCCGTGGTGCGAGGGCTGGCAATAGCAGTCCGGCCGATCGAGCAGATCGGCGAGCCGGGCGCAAAGGCGTAGCACCGCCTTTGCGTCTTGCCGGTACACGCGCCAGTGCCTAATCTCGCGTACGAGGAGAGCGAAGCGCGCGTGGTCTCCCTCTGATGGAGCGGTTTCTGCCTCACGGGCCTGCACGTCCCAAATCCAGGGGCGTTCGATGTGGAAGCCGCCGTTCTGATCCCATTTGATGCGGCTCATGTCGTTTTTTCCTCGGGCAGCGTGCGCGATGTCTCGGAGGTCCGCCAATGGCAGTTGAGAGGCCTTGGCGGTCGTGCGTCCTGGCGGGCCTTATCACGGCTGGGGAATGGAGGACTGCGGGTCGGCGGAGGCTGCAGGAGCCTGTGGGTCAACCTGACCCGGTGCCACGGTGGGGGTCTGCTGCTGGGGGTCCAACTGGCTGAAGAGCTGTCCCAGGTCCTGTAGAGGACCCGAAGTCCGGTAGTACTCGACCTTTTCGACCGTCTTCCAGGTTCCGTCGCGGTGGTACTCCGTGGTCTTCTCGACGCTTTTTCGGCCGCGTGTCGCCAGGAGGTAGGCGCAATAGATTACTGCGGCGGCGACGACGAAGACCGTCACTGTGGGGAGGCGGTTCTTGGCTCCCGACACGGCTTCGCGAACTAGGTCACGGGTGGCGGCATCCGCCCACAATGCTTCCAGGACCATCAGGTCACCGGCGAGTAGGGCGGTGCCGCTGGCCTGGAGCCCTGCCATGACGGACTGGACCGTCTCCGGGTCTCCGGTCACCTCCGTTACCCTCTCGACCATCTCTTCCTCGGGCAGGTAGTCCGAGAGGCTCGCCGCCAAATAGCGAACCGCGTGCTGCACCGTCACTGGGTCGGCCTGCTGATCGTTCAGAAAATTTGTAAGGCTCTCGGTCATCTCCAGTCCCCTTCCACTGTGAAACATGCGCCGCGCCATCTCGGCACGGTGGACTCCCGGGTCGTCTTGCGCAGCGCCATCGGCAGTGGGACGGCGTCCCGCAAGTGGAGGCGCAAGATCGAGGTGATCAGCGTTGCTGCGTCGGACGGAACCAGATCCCAGAACGGCGCCACGACCGCCCGTGTGCCGCGCAGCCGCATGGCCCCGTAGAGGCCCAGGCGCTCCCCCAGCCCTGCGATGTGGCTGGTACCGGACGAGCACGCGGCGGAGACCACCAGCGCGGGAGCCGCGGGCAGGCGGGCGGCGTCACGCCAGGACCAGCGGTGGGCGCGGCCGGCGGGGGAGCCTGCGGCGATCGCGTGCGTGGGCGGTAGTTGGCCGCCGTTTGCGATCATCAGCGCGATCTCGTGGTCTTCCGGGGCCACGTAACCGTGGCATAGCAGCACCGCCACATCGACGGTCGCGAGCAGAGCGCCGAGGCTAGCGTGGTCGGCGTTCGGCCCGTTTAGCCGGACGACCCGCAGACCCAACTGGGCGCTCAACTCCTGGACACCATCTGCGGCTGCCGATAGGGCGGCGACGGTGGCGTCGTCGTCCTCGGCGCCGGGTACCGTCACGACGCCGATCGACGCCGGTACCTTGGCAGGGGCCAATCGGGCGGCCAGGAGCGACGACCAGCTTGGCGCGTAGGAGACCGTCCAGGGCGCGTCGACCATGGCATGCGAGGGCACGCCGACGTACCGAGGGTGTTCAATGACAATCACGTGGTCGCCGGGGTCCGGATCCAGCATCTCCGTCAGGGTAGCGGCTTCGAGGCGGCGCCAGGGGTCGTAGGCGAACGGATCACCGGGATGGTCTGGCAGCCAGCCATTCAGCCGAGCCTTGAGCCCGCGCGCGACCCGGTCCAGCGGCGCGTCGGCGGGCAGCTGAACGGCAGCGGTCTGGCATGGGCCGATGGCGGGTATGGTCGTCTTGATCATGATCGGTTCGGAGCGGGCGAGGCCGAGCCACTCCAGGACGTGCAGGGTGGCTGTGCCGGGCCGCAAAGCCCCGATGACATCCTCGCCGAGTCCTTCGCCGAGCAATGCTGCGTCGATGAGTACCTGTCGGGTCAGCTGGGCCCGGCCGGCCGCGTCGCGCTGCAGCTCAGCGATAAGGCGAAGGATGTCCTCCTGGACGGGCCGGTTAGTCAGCGTCTCGGCGAGCTCGGCGAGTTCGCGCCGCAGAAGGGAGGTTGCGTCAAGGAGGAGCCCGACATGAGCGCCTTCACCAATCGTGCCGGCCAGCGCGGCCGGGATCCGCGCAAGCAGGGCCGCGCACTCTGCGACGTCCGAGCAGCGGGCCGCGTAGCGCGCAACTGCGGCCAGCGTGACGGCCTCGGGTTCGCCGACCTCGTTGCCGAGTTCCATCTCGGCCCGCCAATGCTCTTCGGCGCGGGGGTCATCCACGAGCTCCGCCAACCGAGCCGCAATGCTGTGGTGGACCCGAGCGAGCATCCCATCGCCGCGGGCCCGCGCGTTTCTGGCTGCACTGGCCAGCGCAGTGATGATCTGTACCGGGAGAGTCTCGCCGACCGCCTGCCCGGCGGCCGCGACGTTGCACCATGCGGACCCTGCGGCGCTGAGGGACTCTTCGTCGTCAGGGACACCCAGGCCGCGCAGCTCTGCGGTGATCTGTTCGAGATCGCCGTTTCGGATGACCTCCAGGCCAAGCCGGAGAGCGGTCAGGTAATCGCGCTGGGAGCGCCAGGGTCCGACAGCAAGGGGCTCTGCCTCCCGAACCGCTGCGAACACGTGGTCTCCGTCGCCTAGCGCGCTGTAAGACGCGATGAGCGACCGGAGTGTCTCCAGCCGCTCACCGCCCACCGTCCCGGCGAGCTGCGCTTCGAGTACCGTCACCGACTCGTCTGGTCGGCCGAGTCGGCGCAGCAGGAGCGCTCTGTTGCGGGCCAGCAGGCGACGGGTCGCGGCGTCATAGGCGAGGGGAGCCAGACAGTCAAGAACTTCCAAGGCGTCACGGGTCCGACCGACGATCCGCAACGCGTTGGACCGCTCAATGCCTATCGAGAGCTGAACGTAAGGGGAGACCGCCCCCTCTTCGGGCAGGGGTTCGTTGCCGACGCGAGCGAGGAATCGCAGTGGTGTCCGTACTTCCTTGCATGTTTCGCCGAACCTGGCGAGCAGTAGCAGCGAGGTGTCGGGGTCCTCGGCATGGTGCGCTAGGAGCGCGTCGAGGACCTTCTCCAACTCGTCGAGCCGTCCCGCAGTCCCCAGCGCTACGGCCAGAAGTGAGAAGGAGTTGGCGAGCCTGTGATCGGGGCTCTCGCCGCTCCCGGGCCCCAGTTCCTTGACCATCTCGGTAACCGATCCGTTCGGTCCGCCGCCCGACCGGGCCATGTAACCCATGGCGCTGTGAAAGAGTCCTCGATGCCCCAGGTCGGCGCAAAGCTCGGGGAGATGGGCGAGCAGGTCTGTGTCGGCAAGACCCCCTCCGATCAGCCTGCGGTTCACAGCCTGCCAGAGAGCAGCGAACTCCAGCGTCGGCACGACCTCGGCGGGAGGGAGGGCGAAACGCTCAAAGAAGCTGTCGGTCATCTTCCGCCGCCTGAGCTCGAAGCCGACGTAGTCCTCGGCCCACTGGTAGGCGTGGGGATTCGGAACATTGGCGGCTAGGCATGCGAACGCATAGACCGCTTGCACGACATAGCGTGCCTCATCGGGCAAGTCGCCGCTTATCTCGGCAACCTTCTCGGCGGTTCTCTCGGGAACGGTCGGCAAAAGCACACCGGGAAGAAGTAGTCTTCTAATCTCTTCATGCAGGGAGGTGGACTCATCGACCATGACCGCCGGTGGGATCGCGACGAGCAGTTCCTGCTGGAAGAGTGCCAGCCTTTCGAAAATCACCTCGGGGGTGCTGGCACCACTGACCTTCTTGCCCGCGCTACGGGGGGCGGCGACGACGAGTGCGATGCCGGGCAGCTTCTTTGACGGGATTTGGGACAGAAGAGCGATAAGCGAGGCGTCGATCGAGCCCAAGTGTGCCATGAGCCAGCCCACACGTTCATCACCGTCCATGGTGAAGTACTCATTAAGCCGCAGGAGACGCGGTCGAAACCGGGCGACGACCGCCTTCCTGAAAGCATCGAGCGACAGGTGCGCGATGAAGCCACGGTCGCCGAGCACCTCTCTGACTTCGTGAGCGCCAGCGCCCGGCAGAACGTCCGCTACATCCCGTTCGGCGCAACCGTCCCAGACTAAGTAGGTAGGACGGAAGGACAGCCCCCCGCCGCACAGTCGGCACACGGCGTTGAGAGAGGAACCGGGAAGGCTCGAAAGCGTCGCCGGGTCCCCCAGATCGATGACGACCAGCCGCGCCGTCCGCGGAACCTCGCTACCACAATGCCGGCACCTCCGTTCCACAGCCACCGAGCGCGCCCCCTCATGAGTCCCAAATATTCTGCACAAAGAGCGGAGCGGAACCCAGGTTTTGGCAGAATACGGCCTTTGACAGGCTCCCTAGGGAGACCTGATTGCTGTGACCTGGAAGAGAGCCGCAACACCGTCCACCGGTTCGTGTGGGCAGCCGACCTCGCCGTCGAGCCCGACCTGTGCCCTCTGGCCCCACAATGGCACCGGCAGACGTCCCATAGACCTCCAGGGCTATGATGCCTACCTGCGGGAGCGCCGGTTCCAGCGATGCACCCCCGGCCGACGGCGCCACCAGGAACTGCGGGACCTGGCGTATCGAGGTGCCTTCACCGCGGTCCACCAACACCTCCAACCCTGGTGGATCAGCCGCCCCGCACCCGCCGCCTCACGGCCGCCGACGGTCTGTCCAGCCACCGCCTGGTTCCCGGCAGTCCGCCCCCTGAACCGCAGGCGACCAGCACCGCCTCGACACCCTCTGCGGCGGCTTCGTCTCGGGGTCCTGACTGAATCCGCGACTTCGCCGAGACGTTGGGGCAGCGCCAGGGATGGCGCCTCCCAGCGTGGATGCAGTCGACGCTGTCACCGCCAACTCAGCCTGCCCTACAGCTCCGGCTCCGTCGAAGACACGTCAACTGCATCGAAATGGATCGGCTGAGAACGGCTACCGCTACCTGGTACAGGTCGTGGCACCACGCAACCGAATAATGCACTCGCGCTGCACCCTAGTGTCGTCGGGCGGTCATCCAGGGGCACAGCGAACGGGTTCATGGTCCTGGCCACGCTCAGTTGGCTCGGCAAGATCCGTAGGATCTTAAGTCTCGCCCAGCAATCGCCTGCGTGAGCGGCTCCAACTCGGGCGCCGTGCGATCGAATCTTCGTCGGCCGCCTGACACTCGTCTGCGAGCGCCTGGCCGTGCTCGTCATGGTTTCGATGTCGGGACTTCCAGCGCCGCCCCTGCGGGAGAGGGCTGTATCACCTGACCGCCCTCCGCGGGTTGCCACTCACCAGGGCTCCAAGGTGGGAGAGCAATCGTGGTGAGCTTCGGGCCACTACATATTGAACTGCGGGAGCCAGTTTCGGGAGCCACCGCAGTCAGGCTCCGATCGACTCAACGCGACGTAGTCAGAGCGTTTTTGCAGGTGAGAGGCTCCCCGGTCGACTCGGATCGACCTAGATCGACTTGCCTGCTTTGCTTCACACCGAAGAGGTCACTGGTTCGAACCCAGTATCGCCCACCTTTTGCCAGGTCAGAGGCTTGCTTGGATGAAGAGCATGCCTCTTTGGCGTTGTCGCAGCACCGAAGAGGTCACGGGTTTCGGTCCAGCAGTGCGCGGCCTCGCTCCCGCAGGGCGGCTTCTTGGGCTCCGGTGGCGGCCACTGGTGGCCCGGTGGGAGGAATTTGGGAGATCCTGCTTCTCCCACCGCGAACGAGGCCACAAGAAGACCGTGCTACCAGTCACTCTGCGCGGTCGAAGTCGGGTTGAGTGCTCGCCGCATGTCCGCTAAGGAACCACGAGCCGGGTGGCCTGGAGTCTGCCTTGCGGCATGCCCGACGGGCCGGTGTGCAGGGGGCCTGCGTCCCGCTTTTGGTCGGGTGCAGATAGCAGGTCACCTGGATCGTCTGGAGGCGTCGCTGCTGCAACGTCGAACCGTCAGACCCGTCCCGAACGGCCCGGTCCGCGAAACCGGAACGGACTGCCGAGAGGGCTGCGGGAGACCTCTGTTTCTCCGCTTGGGGCGGTGAGCGAGCCTCCGTGGAATCGCTGGTTACTCGCTGCGTAGAGGACGTTTGAGGTGCGTACCAGAGTGTTCATGGAATCCTCCGATCGTTTTGCTGATGAGCAACAATGAAAGCCTGAAAATTCAGGTTGTTAAATGAGGATAACGTTCGCTGGGCACAACTGACCAGCAGTGCGTTGCGGCTGCTGAGCACTGAGGGTGCGTAGGGAACCCCGGTCCAGGGGTGAAGGCTTGAGTTGTCGCTGGTGGCTACTTGTGTTGATTGTCAGGAACACTCGCTGGCAGGTGGGTCCTGGCGAGGATAAGGGTGTCCTCTTAACACCTATCTAAAGATGGGGAGCAGGCGCTCGCGGTGCCGCGCATTGATCCCGACTTTGGTCTTCGTGATCATAATATTCCTGGGCTACTGGATGCCATCATTCCGGGATCGGGCCGGATCGTTGGGTAGGATGGATTTGATGAGTCGTTACGATCTTGCAAGTGAAGGGCGTCGCCTGGGGCGGCGCCCGTCGGAAGACCCGATCGCCCTGCTTGGGTTGCTGGTGGTCACACCCGTGGCGGACGGGGTGGAGTACGCCCAGCGTCTTAGTACTCCAGCCGCACTTGGAGATCTCGGTCTGATCGAGGCCGGGACGTAAGACGGCCACCGCTGTGATCGTGTGGGTGTGTGTGAACCAAACGATCGGCGGTGGCCGTGCCGCCTACTGTAGAAGATGTCGACCCGGCCGGGTGGGTTGATGGGTTCGATGAGCTGTTTGCGCAGGTGGTGGCTCCGTTCTTCGGCCGTCGGGAGCCGCGGTTGCGGGCCCGGTGGTATCTGCTGGGACTGTTGAGCGCCCTGGAGCGCAAGAACGGCTGGTCACTGGCGGAGTTCGCCGGGGACACGCGGCCGGACGGGATGCAGCGGCTGCTCAACCACGCCCGCTGGGACGCCAACCAGGTGCGGGACGCGCTGCGGGCGCAGGTGGCCGAGCGGCTCGGTGACCCGGGCGGGGTGCTGGTGGTCGACGACACCGGGTTCGAGAAGAAGGGCCACCGCAGCGCGGGGGTGCAACGCCAGTACACCGGAACCGCAGGAAAGATCACCAACTGCCAGATCGGGGTGTTCGCCTCGTATGCCAACCCCGACCAGCAGCGGGTTCTCATCGACCGGGAGCTGTATCTGCCCGAGTCCTGGTTCGCCGATCCCGACCGGCTCGCCGACGCCGGCGTCCCCGAACACACGCGGTTTGCGACCAAACCGGAACTGGCCTGGCGGATGATCGAACGCGCCTGCGATGACCCGCTGCTGGTGTTCGGGTGGCTGACCGGCGACGAGGCCTACGGCGACAACACCGCGCTGCGCCAACGCTGCACCGCCCGCGGGGTGAACTATGTGTTCGCGGTCTCCTGCGACCACTCTGTCGTGCTCGGCGGCGCCCGCACCAGGGCCGACGCAGCCTTCGCCGGCCTGGACCAGACGGCGTGGCAGCGGGTCTCGTGCGGGGACGGCGCCAAGGGCCGCCGCTGGTACGACTGGGCGTGGATCGGCCTGGACGACCACCACGGCCAGCACCAGTGGATGCTGGCCCGCCGGTCGATCAGCGACCCCACCGACCTGGCGTTCTACCGGTGCGCAGCGAACCGGCCGGTCGGATTGCCCGAACTGGTGCGGGTGGCCGGATCCCGCTGGAGCATCGAGGAATGCTTCCAAGCCACCAAGAACGAGGTCGGCCTGGACCATTACCAGGTCCGCAAGCACACCGCCTGGTACCGGCACATCACCCTGGCCATGGTCGCCCACGCCCACTTGGCCTTTCTGGCCGCCGGGCCACCCCCAGACCCCGGCGACACCGACGATGGCGAGGCCGCCGACCTCGCCACACAGGGGGCCCGCCCACCAGGGACGATCGCATTCCAACGACGCGGACGGGGACGAACCCGACGAGCTGGTCCCGCTCACCGTCAACGAGATCCGCCGCATGCACGCCCAACTCCACCAGCCCCGGCATCCACCCCGACACCGAATCCACTGGTCACGCTGGCGACGCCGCCACCAAGCCCGCGCCCGCCGCAGCCACTACCAACGACAACGCCGCCTCATCGATCACTAAATGCGGCTGGAGTACTAACACGCACGAGGACGGATACATCAAGTTCACTTTTAGGCGATCTGAGTTTGAAGAGCACTTTGGTGCGGGCCTAAAATATGAGGGCGGCCCAGGCCTTGAGTGGGAGATTTCCCACGAAAAAATTGGTCTCTTCAATCAGTTGACGATGTCGAGAGATTGGCTGTGGGCTCCTTGGTAGAAACATCAGACATACATGATCTTGCGCCCTCCCAGTGGCCCCAGATGGACCCTGACTTGGTCGGGTGTGTCGTCGAGGTTAGGATCCGGTGCGTTCATGCCTTCGGAGTTGGCGTTGACCTACCTAATCAAGGAGGGTACGGACACGTCAATTCGCCTCGCGTTACGGACGGACGATACACGGTCGATGAATTTTCGCGCCATATAGGTGAAATGAGGATGGCGCTCGTGCTGGCAGTGGAACCGGGGCGTCAGGCGACGCTGACGATTCGTCCGTCTGAAGTTCCGAAATCTTGATCCGGGCTGGGTCGAGGAATAGTCAATAACTGTGGATCGGGGAGCAATAGTCAAGACCTGTGGATCAGGCTCTTAGCCTCGATCTTTCGTGAGGTCGGTTGGGCCGCGGAGCGGCCCAACCGACCTTTGTCTTTCAAGGGCCGGTCAGCCGCGGGGCCCGACTGTCGCGTCGGGTGGGCGGGGTTCCACGGGCCCCCGAGAGTCTCCTTCCTGGTGTTGATGGGGCGGTTCGTGCTGGTCAGGGCGCCGGGAGCATCTGCAGGCGTCCGATCGCGGTAGTGATCAGGCCGATCCAGGGCCAGTGGCGGGCCAGCCGGAGCCGGAGCCGCCGTCCACCCCGGGCCAGCCGGGCGGCGGCCGAGAAGACGCGCAGACGCAGGCGTTTGGGTTCCCAGCGGCGGGCCGGATGGTCCTTGAAGGCGAGCATCTGGGCCCAGGCGGTCAGGTCGGCGGCCAGCGCCACGAGTTCGAGCCAGATCTGGTTGGTCGCTGCGCCGTGCAGGGGCAGGTTGCGCAGCCCGGTGTCCTTGGCGCAGCGGATGCGGTCCTCGGCCCGGGCCCGGCGGCGGTGACGCAGCTCCAGGTCGGCGAGCTACCCGCGCCGGGTTCCGGTGACAAAACAGGTGAAGCGGTGTCCGTTGATGTCGGTGAAGCGCAGTTGGGCGCCGGGGTGGGGTCGTTCGCGGCGGACGATGACCCGCATCCCCTTCGGCCAGCCCGTCAGGTCGAGCATGCCGGTCAGCTCGGCCACCCACGCCCCGGGGCGGGGCTGCCGGTCAGCGTCGTAGGCGCACTGCCACACGTGCTCGGGCAGGGCACCGATCGCGGCGCAGACGTCGTCGGTCAGGTTGAACCCGATCGAGTACTTCAGCCGCCGCCGGGAGACCCAGTCGAGGAAACCGTGGGTGCCGCCGCCCGCGTCGGTCCGGATCAGCACTTGTTTGTGCAGGTGGGCGGGGATCTGCTGCAGGGCCAGGCGCCCGGCGGCGATGTGGTCGTCGGCGGTGTTGGACCCGGCGTTGCCCGGCCGCAGCACCAGCGCGGCGGCCTCACCAGTCCCGCCCGCACCGTGGTCGATGAACGCGCACATCGGATGGAACCCGAAGGTCCGCTTCCACGTCGGGGCGGCGTATTCCTTCTCCGAGTGCGCCAGCACGATCGTGGCGTCCAGATCCACCGGGATCAGGCCCCCACCCGTCCCGGGGGCGTGCTCGCCGGCCAACTCCCAGACCCGCGCACGCGCGGACGAGCGGGCCCTGCGGATCGCCCGCAACGCCTGCGGGCCGGCCTGGGCCAGAGTGGTGACCAGCCGCGACACCGTCGGATCCGACGGCACCGGCCCAAACAGCTCCGGCTCGGCCCGCAGGATCGCGATGTCGGACAGGCAGCCCCCGCCCAGCGCCAGCATTATCGCCAGGTCCGCGATGACCTTGCCCGGATCATGGATCGCCCGCGGCCTGCGCCAGCGTTCCAGACCGGCGGAAAGCGCCTGATCGAGCCCGGTCGCACGAAGCGTTTCAGTCAGCAGCAGCCCGCCGGCCTGCCCGACGATCCCGGCCCCGTCCGAAGACACCACGAGCCTGGCATGACGACCTGTAGTCTTCACGTGAAAAGTGCCTTCTGGACTGGTGCGGACAGGACCTTCGACAAGCCCTATCCTCCCAGCTCGAGGGAACTTTTCTTGTCTAAACGGTCACTCCCGACTCGCTGTCCGGTGAAAGCCCGAGGTTAACTGGACACACCCGTCTGACGCCGGGAGCATTGTCCGAGCAAGTGCGTCACCGGACGCTTATTTTCGGTAGACGTTATCTCCGCCCGATGTTCGGGGGAGTGTCTAATTAACGGCGGACCCGATGATCAAGGAGACGCCAGGTGACCGACACCATCGTTGGAGACGAGTCCGGTGAGCAGCCGGTCCAGGCGCCGCAGGGTGCGGCGTCGGAGGAGCAGTTGATCGCGATGCTGGTGGACCGTGCTCGGACCCAGGGGTTGCAGTTGACCGGTGAGGGCGGGCTGTTGCAGCAGCTGACCAAGCGGGTGCTGGAGTCGGCTCTGGAGGGCGAGATCACCGACCACGTCGGCTATGACAAGCATGACTCGGCGGGCCGGGGCAGCGGCAACAGCCGTAACGGCACGCGGGCCAAGACGGTGCTCACCGACGTCGGCCCGGTCGAGGTCAGGGTGCCCAGGGAGACCGGGGGCACCTTCGAGCCGCAGATCGTGCGCAAGCGGCAGCGCCGGTTGGCCGGGGTGGAGGAGATGGTGCTGTCGCTGTCGGCGAAGGGCCTCACACACGGGGAGATCAGCGCGCACCTGGCCGAGGTCTACGACGCCCAGGTCTCCAGGCAGACGATCTCGACGATCACCGACAAGGTCATGGACGGCATGGCCGAATGGCAGAACCGGCCCCTGGGCCGTGCTTGAGTTCTATCGGTGGTTGCGAACGCCCTGGCGGGAGAGCGTTCGGATGCCGAGGTACGCCCCGAACAAGATGCCGCTGTCGGTGAAGAAGAGGTACTTCGAGCTGCTGAGGGAGGGACGCAAAGGTGCGGCGGGGCGAGGGCGGGTCACGTCCAGAGGATTAGTTGCATGAGCGACTACTCAGTGCTAGATCTGTCGTCAGCCTGCGAGCTGTTAACCGTGGGAGATCACAACAGACCTGATCTTCTTCAAGGCGCGCCGTGCTGCGCTGAAGTATTGTGTCTGACCTGCGGTGATGTTGGTAAGCCAGATATTTGAGGCGTGATTGATCGTGTTCACACCGAAGAGGTCACTGGTTCGAACCCAGTATCGCCCACCCCTTACCCCACAGGCCCTCCCGCACATCAGCGGCAGGGCCTTCCTGGTCCACTGGGGCAGATTTGGGGCATGATCTTGCCCCACCTCAAGTGTGTTCACGAGATCGCCGCCCATGCCGCTCACTGTGCGTAGCAGAAGGCGCGGTGATCCGTCCGGACCACCGCGCCGCGACCTGCCCTCAGGCGCTTCGCAGGGAGGCCACCGGCCCCTGCTTGTCCCTCCTCGCGGCTAGGAGTTCGGAGAGGATCGAAAGCGACGATCCCGGCGCCATTTCCGCACACTCGTCGAGAGCCTGTTCCCAGGCTCCACCTACGAAGGTGTCGCCCGGTCGATGGCCGAATACAACGACGACCTCGGAGGGCCCAAATACCAGGACATGTACTCGGTGCTGCCGCTAAGCGGTCCGCAGAACGAAGCGGCGGGGCGTGCGCTGTGCTCGTTCTACAACGACGACCGGATCCTCAACATGGATCCCTACCACTTTGAAGCCCTTGTCGGCGATCAGCAGTAGGCCCGGCCGGTCGGCCACCAGCTCGGCGTCGACCTCCAGCATCGCCGCCAGCACCTCCCTCTCGTCCAGCTTGGGATCGGCCAGCGCCCACATGATCGGCATCCCGGCCGGAGTGCACGCCAGATACAGCCGCAGCCCCCAAAAGAACCTCGAATGCGAAGCGCAGTAGCCGTAGCCGGCCCAGCCGGCCAGCTCCGACCGCTTGACCGTGGGGCGGGACCGGCCGCACTCCACCGGGGTCGAATCGGCGATCCACACATCGTCCAGCCAGAAGTCGGTGTCGGCCGCCAGCATCCGGATGGCCCGTTTGAACAGCGGCAACGCCGCTCTCAGCCGCTTGTTGTAGCCGGGACGCTGCGGCAGATACGGAAACATCCCCGTCAGGCGGGAGGCGACGAACCGCAGCCACCGGGCCTCGGACCTGCAGCCCAGCAGCGCCTGAGCAACCGCCAGACACAGCAGTTCGGAATCGGTCAGCTTCGGCGGGCGGCCCAGACACCGGCTTCCTCCCAACTCGTCATCGATCTTCACGTACAGTGCGGTAACGAGGGTGTTCAGGTCTGTCGTCACAAACGGATCTTGGACACCCTCGCTTGCGTCCGGGACCGAAACTTCGGAACTACTCGTCTAGGCCCCGCCCCCAGCCAAGCCGGAGGAGAACAGGCCACGCCATGCCCGCAACCAACTCTGCCGAATACCGCACCAGTGCCGACCCCGTGATCTTCGGCATCGGCGTCGACGCCGAGTACGACTACGGACCGGTCCCGCAGCCGTCACCACACGGCTGGTTCGGCGCTTGCGAGCACGAGATCACCATCCGCGTCGCCCACCCCGACCAGGTCGCCTACCCTCTGCTCCTCGAAGCCTGGGACAGCGAACCCCCCACCCCCGAGCTGCTGCCCGACGTCGAAGGCACATTCCTGCTGAACATCTCCAGCGGCTCGCTCGGCGTCAACGAAGGCGGCGGAGGGTTCGAACCCGAGGTGATCAGCCTCGAGCCGGGCAAGTACTACGTGCGGATCAGCGGATACGGCCGTGACAGCGGCACCAGCGCCGATGACGGCGAAGAACGGTACCTCGCACAGATGTGGCCAACTGGGTGGTAGGCGCCCTCCAGCGCACTCGCGAGGTCGGCCAGATGACCGGCCGGCTCCTCCTCCAGCTCCAGCGCTGCCAGCACCCGCGGGCGGGCGGCCTCCCAGCCGGCGCCTTCCAGCAGGCGGGCCCGCTCTGGGACGAGCTTGAGCGCGCCTACGAGTGGTGGCTTGATTCCGGCGAGCCTTGGTTCGAGGCGGGTCCGCCTTCGGTGACGGCCGAAGAGCAGACCGTCAGGCTGGATTCACCAGCCCCCTGGTTCCCTGTCCCCGGCTCCATCACCTCTGGACTCCTCCTACCGTCGAACCTCAGCAGGGACGAAGAGGCAGTAGCGGCCACAAGCAGCAGCCAGCTGTTGTGTAGGGAAACCGGCCTGCCCGATGAGGGGCAGGCCGGCCTGGTGCAGTTCCTCGCGCGTGCCTGGGGCACGCGCGATCGTTGATCACACACCCTCCGTCTCGAAGACGGTGGGTGGGGTGCGGCAGAGCCAGGATGTGGCTCCGTCACTCTTCCCAGTCCCCGCGGTCGGCGGAGGCCATCAGCGCTTCGACCACCTCGGCGTGAGAGGCGTTGAAACGCTCGCTCCTTTCGGAGGTGTACATCCACGGGGGGATGCCCGTAAGGCAGACCTCCAGGGCCTCCTCGTGCGAGTGCCGGGGGTACTCGCAGGACCGCCTGGCCGGGAATTCGGATGCCCGTACGCAAAGCGGTCTGGGATCATCCGGTTCATGCAACTAGCCGGCGACTTCGAGGCGCATTTCACCGTGCGGTGCTACGGTGACGCCGACATCGAAGCCCTTGCCTGCTATGCCGACCACCACGGACTGAAATTCGCTCACATCGTGCTCGACCGTGGCCGTGTGCCGTCCCAGCCCATGCTGACGCTGCGCATGAAAGGCACCTTCACCCAGGCCAGGTCCAAGGCCGAGCACACCGCCGACGCGCTGCGTGTCGACGGCTTCCTGGTGAGCAGGACGAAGATCGAGGCGGCCCCCTGGAACGAGGGCGTGCCCGCGTCCGATGCCGAGGCCGACGGCCTGTGCTATTTCGAGCACCACATCAAGCTCCTGCTCGACCCCGGCGACGACACCGCGGCCCTGGCCGAGACCGTCGTCCCGCGCTGCGCGCACCTGTCGCGCAACGCACGCCGTGTCCGAGCGGACGGCAGGTCCGAGCGGTTCGTCACCCAGCGCTGTCATCGCGTCGGCGCGCGGACGGCTGGGCAGCGCCTGGACGCGCTCACCTCCGTGCTCCGCGCCAGCGGCCACCACATCGCGTCGGTGGAACGCGAGTTCGTGGTGTTCGACGGAAACGCCTCCCTCGACGACGGATGGATCACGGAGGGCGCGCCATGACGGGCAGATGGGATGATCTTGGATTCGGCCCCTGGCCGGACGACGCGGAGGTCCCGCACACCCCACCCGACGACCGGACGCGCGGTCGCCTCGGCCTGCCCGCGACGCTGCGGCCCGTGCCCGGCGCCGTCCAGCGGCCGGTGTTCGACCCCGCACTCAAACACCTCACCAAGGCGATGCGGACGGGTGAGCCGCAGTTCGCGTCTGTCAAGGAGGGGACGCGCTGGTACGCGGCCCGCCGCCGCGCGGTCGGCCATGTGCTCGCCGCGATCTCCCACTCGCGGTGGGTGGACCACCTCGTGCTGCGTGGCAGCGTTCTGCTGCGCGCCTGGTACGGCGAGGCCGCGCGCGAGCCCGGCGACCTCGACTTCGTGGTGGTGCCGCCGTCCTGGCGCATGGCCGAGCACCGCACGCGCCAGATGCTGGACGGCATCGCCGAGGCCGCGGCCGAGGCGTCCGAGTACGAGCAGGTGCGGCTGGACGCGGAGAGCACGGTCGTCGAGGACATCTGGACCTATGACCGCGTTCCAGGGCGCCGCCTCCTCCTGTTCTGGCAGACCGACGGCCTGCCGAGCGGCACAGTGCAACTCGACTTCGTCTTCGGTGAGGAGCTTCCCGTCCCGCCCCAGCCGACGCCGATCTCGTGCGCGGACTACGGCGATTCCGTGATCCTGAACGCCGCCACACCGGAGCTGTCGCTGGCGTGGAAGCTGCTGTGGCTGTTCGACGACCCGTACCCGCAGGGCAAGGACCTGTACGACGCCTGGCTGCTGGCCCGGCACGTCACGCCCCCGTTCCGGCTGCTGACCGACACGCTCGTGGCCGCGAACGCCTCCTTCGCGCGGCGGCTCCCTTCAGCCGAACGGATCATCGGCCTGGACGCCGACTGGAGCGAGTTCCGCAAGGAGTATCCGGACGTGCCTGGCGACGCCGCCGACTACCTGCGGGAGTTGGCCGACGCCCTGACACCCGCCCTGGCCGAGGTGTCGCAGCTTCCCGATGACGGGTACGGGCGCTGCGCGGAACTCCTGCGCGACCGGATCACCCGGCTCCGGCCGCTTCTCTCCGAACAGGGTCTGCCCGCCGTTCAGACGCGGCTGATGGAGGACCAGGTCCCGTTCGTCGAGGCGGTCGTCATCACCTGTGAGCTGCTGGGACGCGACGCGCACGGCCTGGACGACGTGGCCCGGATGGTGTTGGACGCCCGCGCGAGCGCTGGATCGGGAGAAGCGGCCTACTACCGCCGCAACCCCAAGAACCTCAAGGAAGACCTGCGCACCCTCCGGCGATGATGGCGACAGCCCCCTGCGGACGATTTGACGGTCGCGATAGCTAACCGCTAGCTATAGCAATCGACTGGAGGGACGGGCCGTGCAGGGCATCGTGCTGGCGCTGCTGGTCGCCTGCGCGAGGATGCGCTCCACATCGCGGCCCCCCACGATCTCGACCATGCCGTGTCCCCGAAGGCCACCGTCGCGCCATCGATCGCGGCCGCGTTGGTCATCTTCCGCGCGGCCACGGGCAGGATCGAACCACGATCGCCCGGGCTCGCTGAGCCCATCCGCTGACAGCCGGACCGATCCGTCTAGGCTGTCGGCCGCCCCCAGGAACACGAAGTCCTCATCGTCGCTCGGCACTATCGGAGTGTGACCGCCAAGCGGTCAAGACCCACTGTGAAGCGCCCCGGGTCGGATGGAGGCTCGTTTCCCTGACGCGCCGGAACTACCGCCGGACGTTCCCGGCGCCGACCTGCGAGCGGGGTCCGGGTGGCGAAATAGACGCGTGTGCGGCCAGGAGCGCTGCACGCGCCGTCGTCAACGTGCGCTCAGCAGGCAAAGTTCCGTTGAACACTCGCTTGCGCGTCACGTCGCCGGGTAGGACGCGGCCGACAGGAGGGGGAGGGTTCGCCGGTAACGCGTTACTTGGTGGTCTTGCGGAGGTTTGCACCCGATCGACCGTGGTGCGCCGCAAAACAGAGCAGGACCCGACCGGCGACGAGGGAGAACAGAGGCCAGTCGATGACGCTGACCGCGAGCTACGAGTACTGCCGCCGCCTCAACGCCCGCCACGGGCGCTCCTTCTACCTTGCCACCCTGCTGCTGCCCGCGTGGAAGCGCAGGCACGTGCACGCGCTCTACGGTTTCGCCCGCCATGTCGACGACATCGTCGACGAGCGCGGGACCACCGCACCGGTCGGACGGGGCGCGGCGCTCGACGAGGTGAACACCAGGCTGAACAGCTGTCTGGCCGGTGAGCCGGTCCGGGATCCGGTCCTGCCGGCCTTCGTGCACACCGTGCGCTCATTCGGCGTCGAGCAGGCCGACATAAACGCGTTCCTGCGGTCGATGCGCACCGACCTGACCGTCACCCGGTACGGCACCTATCAGGATCTGCTGACGTACATGGAGGGCTCGGCGGCCGCCATCGGCCTGATGATGCTTCCCGTCCTGGAGACGGTGCCGGGCGCCGAGCGCGCCGCCCGGGAGCCCGCCCGCGAACTGGGGCGGGCCTTCCAGCTGACGAACTTCCTCCGGGACGTCGCCGAGGACTTGGCCCGCGGCCGGGTCTACCTGCCGAAGGAGGACCTGGCCGAGTTCGGGGTCACCGAGGAGGACCTCGCCGCCGCCTCGAGCGGCCGTGCCCTGCGCGACCTGGTGGCCTTCGAGGCGGTCCGTGCCCGCGACCACTACCGTCGCGCCCTCGACGGTGTGGAGTTGCTCGTGCCGTCGTCCCGCCCGTGCATCAGGGCCGCATGCGAGCTGTACGGCGGCATCCTGCGGCAGATCACCGAGGTGGGCCATGACGTGCTGGTGGCGCGTGCGCGGGTACCGCGCCGCCGGCGAGCGGTGATCTTCGCGCGGCACCTGCTGGCCGCGTCCGCCGCCGGCCGCGCCGAGCGCCGCACACCGTCCGAGGCGGCCTGACATGGCCGGTGAGCGACCGGGCGGGGTGCCCCCGGTGGTGCTGGACGCGATGGGCGGCGACCACGGGCCCGCCGAGACGGTTCCCGGAGCACTGTCGGCGTGCCGCGAGCACGGAGTGCCGGTGACCCTCGTGGGCCGGGCCGAGGAGCTGCACCGCGAACTCGGGCGGTACGGCGGCTTGGGCGAGGTCGGCGTGGTGCATGCGGACGGCGTCGTGCCCATGGCCGAGCGCGGTGCGGGGGCGGCCGCTCAGCGGACGTCCAGCCTGATGGCCGGATGCGAGCTGGCGCGTCGAACGGGCGGCCCGTTCGTCTCGGCCGGTTCGAGCGGTGCGGTGGTGACGTGCGCGGTCCGCGCGTTCGGCAGAGGGGAGGGCGTGGTGCGTCCGGCGTTGGCGGTGGCGTTGCCGACGCTGACCGGTTCGACGGTGCTGATCGACGCCGGGGGGACAGCCGACCCGACTCCGGAGATGCTGGCGCGGTTCGCGCTGCTGGGCGCCTCGTACGCGCGAGCCGTCCTTGGCGTGGCCGACCCGTCGGCCGGGTTGCTGTCCATCGGCGCCGAACCGGGCAAGGGCAACCGGCTCGTCCGGGAGGCCGCCGTCCGGCTGGCGAACCTGCCCGTTCGCTTCCACGGCAACGTCGAAGGCCACGACGTGCTCGCCGGGGTCGTCGACGTCGTCGTGACGGACGGTTTCACCGGCAACGTCGTGCTGAAGAACATCGAGGGCTGCGTCCGCACCACCCTCGAACTGGTCGCGCGGGCCGGCATCGCGCCGCCGGAGCGGCTGGCTGAGGTCGCGCGGCTGTACACCGCCGACACCCACGGTGGCGCGGCGCTGCTGGGGCTGAACGGGACGGTCGTCGTCGCGCACGGCTCTTCGGCCGCCACCGCGATCGCGCGGGCGTGCGTGGTGGCGGCCGACCTGGCCGCCGGCTCGCCACCGGTGAGCGACCGCGACGTGAGAACGGCGAGGTCGTCATCAGCGCGCTGAGCTCCGACGGCCTCCCACCGGGGCGGCGGAGGGCGGATGGGCCGATTCCCGCCGACCTGCGGCGAGTCAGGTGTCCGCGAGACGGGTGAGTCCCGAAGGAGAAGTGTGGAATCCATGCGTGGCGCTCCGGCCGCAAGGCCCGTGCGGGGCGGACGAGGACCGTCCGGTCCGGTGATCGCGGGTGCCGGCTGCCTGGCGGCGATGGTCGCGGCACAGGTGGCGTCGGGGGTGAGCGCGGACCCGGTGCGGTTGACCGGTCCGGTGGTCGGTCTGATGGCCGCGGGAGCCGCCTGCTTCGTGGCGTCGCGGCGGGGACCTCGGCGTGCGGCCGGGGCTGCGGGCGCGGTGGCGGCGATCGGGTACGCGGCGGAGTGGGCCGGTGTGCGGACGGGTGTCCCGTTCGGGAGGTACACCTATACGCCGGTGCTGCGTCCGCAGGTGGGCGGTGTCCCGGTGGCGGTCGCGGTGGCGTGGGCGGGCATGGGCGCGGCATCGCACGCGGTCGCGGCCACGCTCGTCCCGGCAGGGCGGACGTGCACGCGCATGGCGGTGGGAGCCGCGGCGCTGACGGCGTGGGATCTGTTCCTGGATCCGCAGATGCTGCGCCAGGACCTGTGGAGGTGGGCGGACGGCGGGGCCTACCGGGGCGTGCCGGTCAGCAACTACGCCGGGTGGCTCGGGGTGTCGGCGCTGCTGATGGGCGTGCTGGAGTCGATCGTGGGGTGGGAGCGCGACGCCCCCGGGTCGCTGGTGGCGCTGTACGGAGTGATGGCGGGCATGGAGACGCTGGGGTTCGCGGCGGTGTTCGATCCGCCCGACCGGCTCGTCGCGCTCGCCGGCGGGTCGGCGATGGGATTGTTCGCGGTTCCGGCTGCGGTGGCGGCGTTCCGGCGCCGACCGGCGCGGAGCCCGCAGCGTGCGGGAAGAGCGGCCTGGAGGCGCGGATGGCGGAGGTGATCGTGGTCGGCGGCGGGGTCGGCGGGATGGTCGCCGCGCTGCTGCTGGCGCGCGGCGGCCACCAGGTCCGGTTGCACGAGAAGCTGGCGCGGCTGGGCGGCAAGCTCGCCGAGCGCGAACGGGACGGTTTCACGTTCTCGCTCGGCCCGTCACTGCTCACCCTGCCGGGCCTCTTCCGGGAACTGGGCATCGACCGCGAGTTCGTCCGGCTGGACGAACTGTGCCGGTACCGCTTCGCCGATGGCGCGCGACTACGCGCCTTCCGCGACCCCGCCCGGATGGCCGCCGAGGTGGACCGGCTCGCCACCGGCCAGGGTGCCGCCTGGCGAGCGTTCCACAGTTGGGCTCAGGGCTGCCTCGCGGCGTCCGAGCGCACGTTCTTCGCCGGCCCGGTGGGCCGTCCTCCGGACGGGGCCCGGCTCGGAGATCTGCTGGCGGTCGCCCCCGGGCGGACGCTGCACGGCCTGGCGCGGCGCTTCTTCACCGACCGAAGGCTGCAGCAGTACGTCGGGCGTTACGCCACCTACGCCGGGTCGAGCCCGTACCAGGCGCCGGCCGCGCTGGGCTGCGTCCCGGCGATCGAGCACGGGGACGGCGGATGGTACGTGCCGGGCGGCCTCGCCCGGCTCGCCGGCGATCTGGCGGGGCTGCTGGCAGCGGCGGGGGTGGAGGTCCGCACCGGCAGCGAGGTCACCCGGATCCTGGCGGACGGCGAGTCGGTCACGGGCGTGGTCCTGGCGTGCGGTGAGCGGGAGGAGGCGGACGCGGTGGTGGTCAATGCCGACGCCGCCGCGCTGTACGGTCGGCTGCTCCCCGACCGGCGGAGGGTGCGCAGGATGGCCCGTCTGGGGCCGTCCTCGTCGGCGCTCCTGATCCTGGCGGCCGTCGAGGGACGGACCGACGGGCTGCCGCACCATTCGGTGCTGTTCTCGGCCGACTACCGCCGCGAGTTCGACGACATCTTCCAGCGCCGCGTGCCGCCGCGGGACCCGACCGTCTACATCGGCTGCTCGGCGGTGGACGACCCGTCCCAGGCACCGCCCGGGGCGGAGAACCAGGTGATGCTGGTCAACGTTCCTGCGGGAGATCCCGGGCGATGGCCGATCACGCCGGAGTCCTACGGGGAACTGGTGCTGGAGCGGCTGGCGCGGCGCGGGCACGACCTGGCGGGGCGGCTGCGGTTCGTGGAGTTCTTCACCCCCGCGGATCTACGCGACCGGTATGGCGCGCCGGGCGGCGCGATCTACGGCACCGCCTACGGGGGCCGGACCGCGCCGCTGCACAGGCCGGGCAACCGCGGGCCCCGGCGCGGCCTGTACCTGGTGGGCGGTTCGACACACCCGGGCGGCGGGCTGCCGATGGTCGCGATGGGAGGCCGCATCGTCGCGTCCCTGCTGGAGCGGGACTTCGCCGCCCCCGGCGCGGCGGCGGCCGGTCGCGGGGGAGTCCGGCGGTGAGGGCGCTGACCGCCGCCCAGTCGGTGGCGGCGCTGGTGGTGGCGGCCCGGCTGGCGCGGGGCCGGCACCGCCCGCCGCCGCTGACCTCCTCCCGCGGCGTCCCGGCGGAACCGATCTCGGTGGTGATCCCCGCCCGAGACGAGGAGGACCGGATCGGGGCGTGCCTCGCGCCGCTGCTGGCCGATCCGGCGGTTCGGGAAGTCATCGTGGTGGACGACAGGTCCACTGACGGCACCGCGCGGCGGGCCGCCCGGGCGGGCGCGACCGTCGTCTCGGGCGCTTCGCCGCCGACCGGTTGGGTGGGGAAGCAGTGGGCGCTGCACCAGGGTGTGCAGGCGGCGGCCGGTCCCGTGGTGGTGCTGCTGGACGCCGACACCCGTCCCAAGGTCGGATTGTGCGCGAAGCTCGCCGAACTGCTGGACACCTGGGATCTGGTCAGTGCCGGTCCCCGGTTCGTCACCGGCGGCGCAGTCGAGCAGGCGCTGCACGCCGCGTTGCTGAGCACGCTGGTGTACCGGTTCGGTCCGCTCGGCCCAGCCGCGAAGTCTCCGCACCGCCTCCTGGTCAACGGCCAGTGCATGGCCTTCCGCAAGGCGCCGACGGTGAGGGCGGACGCGTTCGCCCGCGTCCGCCGCCACCTCACCGACGATGTCGCGCTGGGCCGGTTGCTCGCGCGGGACGGCTGGAGCGTCGCGTTCGTCGACGCGGGCGCGCTCCTGGAGGTCGACATGCACACCTCGGCCGCCGGCGTGTGGCGCGAGTGGGGGCGCTCGATCGCGTTGCGGGACGTCACCGCGCCTGCCCGCCTCGCCGGTGACCTGGCAGTGGTGTGGCTGACGGCGGCGCTGCCGGTCCTGCGGCTGGCCGGGGGACGGCCGACACGGCTCGACCTGGCTCTGCTCGGGCAGCGGCTCCTGCTGACCGCTGCCCTTCGCGGCAGCTACCGGGAACCGGGCCTCGGCCTGGCGCTCTCACCGCTGCTGGACCCGGTCGCAGCGCTGCGGCTGGCGCTGTCCGTGGCGCGCCCGCAGCGCACCTGGCGCGGGCGAACCTACGGACGCGACGCGGTCAGCCCCGCCGGGCTCGCCGCCCGCCCCGGCGATCCGAGCCCCGCCGGGCCGCGCGGCCTGCGAGAGCGGCCTGGCCGAAGCGCAGTCCGATGAGGGACATCAGCGCCCCGGTGCCGGCCACCTGCTTCGCCGGAGCGAACAGCAGTTGCAGTGCGGGGAGCGAGAACACCGCGACGCGCGCGCCCCGGGCGAACGAGCGCCCGCCGACGCCGGTCGCGGCAAGCAGCCCGAGACCGAGCCCGAAGGCGGGCGGGCAGATGACCGCGAAACCGCCGACGAAGGTCAGGACGCAGCGCCCGCCCTTCCGCCCGGCGAACAGCGGCCACGCGTGGCCTGCCATCGCGGCGCCCACCGCCGCGTACACAGGCAGGACCCCGGACCCGGTGACCGTCCCGAGGCGGCCCGGCCGGCTCCCGCCGGCCGCGCGCCCCAGGAGGCCGGCCGCCGTGCCCTTCAGCAGGTCGCCGGCGAACACGGGCGCGGCCGACCGCCCGCCCACGCGTTGCATGACGTTCCAGAAGCCGGGGTTGCGGTCGCCGACCGAGCGCGGGTCGAACCCGTGCGCGCGCCCGACGAGCACCGCGACCGGCACCGAGCCGAGCAGGTAGCCGCCGATGACGGGCACGAGCAGAGATCTCACAGTAGGGGACGTCCCACGCGGGGACGCCTCGGGCAGCGGTGTCATCGCCTCGTTCCACCTCATCAGGTACGCGGGTGTGGACGCCATGAGGTACATGGCGTTCGACCGGCCCGAACTGCGCGCCGCACGCGGGCTGCGGTTCTGGCGGCTGCTGGGCACCGGCCGGGGCCGGTCCATGAGCCTGGGGGCCGACCTGCGCCGCTGGGCCCTGTTCGCGGTCTGGGACGGCGCGCCGGCACTGGACGGATTCCTGGAGCGCTCGGCGATCGCCGCGCGCTGGCGTGCGGAGGCCGAGGAGTCGTGGCACGTGCGCCTGGCGCCTCTGGCCTCGCGCGGCCGCTGGGGCGGCCGCGACCCGTTCGGCTCGCCGGCGGTCTCCCCGCAGGTTGCCGGCCCGCGCCGTCCCGGTCCCGTCGCCGTCCTGACCAGGGCCTCGATCCGTCCGGCCCGGCTGGCGGCGTTCTACCGGTCGATCGCCGGCGTGGACCGGGCGCTGCGGCGCGCGGACGGCTGCGTCGCCTCGATCGGGGTGGGGGAGTGGCCGCTCGCCCGGCAGGCGACGTTCTCGCTGTGGGAGGACGAGGCGGCCATCGCCCGCTTCGCCTACGGGGAAGGCGCGCACCGTCACGTCATCGCGCGGGTCCGCGATGAGGACTGGTACGGCGAAGAACTGTTCGCACGCTTCGCGCCCTATGAAAGCCAGGGCACCTGGGACGGTCGCGACCCGCTGCGCGACCGGGGCCACGGTTGAGCCCGCCGCCCGGCTGCTCTCGCGTGCGGGACGTCCCAGGCGCGGCTCCGTCACCGGCCGCCCTCCAGGATCCGTGTGGCGGCCAGCCTCCCGGAGATCAGGGCAGGTGGGACGCCGACTCCCGGAGCGGTGTACATCCCGGCGAAATGCAGGCCGGGAACGCGGCGGCTCCGGCCCGAGGGCCGCAGCCACGCCGTCTGCCGGAAGCGGTGGTCCAGGGCGAAGGGAGTGCCGGCCGAGTGGCCGAGGCGTGCCCAGGCCGGTGGATCGAAGGTGATACTCGGCGCCGCGGACAGGTCGCCGTAGCCCAGGTCGGCGAGGCGGCTCAGCATCCGCTGCTCCAGCCGCGGCGTGAGACGCCCCCAATCCGCCCCGGAGGCCAGATTGGGGGCGGGCTCCAGCACGCTCAGCGTCGCGTGACCGTCAGGTGCGGCGGTGGCGTCGCCGCTCGGGCAAGTGATCAGCAGGCTGGGGTCGGCCTGCGGACGTCCGGACGCCAGCGCGGCGAACGTCGCTGCCCACTCCCGGCCGAAATGCAGAGTGTGGTGCGCCCGACCCGGCGGCCGGTGGTTCAGACCGAAGTGCATGACCAGGCAGGACGGTGAGTAGCGCGGCCGCCGCAGCCGCCAGTCGCCTGCCGCCTCCGGCAGGAGGCCGGTGTGGGCACGCACCAGATCGCAGGCGATCACCGCGTGGCCGGCGGTGATGCGCTCCCCGGTGTCGAGGCGGACCGCCGACACCCCGGACGGACCGGTCTCGACGCGCTCCGCGCGCACGCCGTACCTGAGGTGGGCGCCGGCCTTCTCCGCCGCCGCGGCCAGGGCTGCCGGGATGGCGCGCATACCGCCTTCGACCGGGAAGTAGACGCCGCCGACGGTGTCCATATGGGAGACGGCGGCGTAGATGGCCAGCGCCCTGTCCGGGGCCAACCCGACGTACAGCGCCTGGAAGGTGTGCGCCCTGACGAGCCGCTCGTCGGTCAGCTGCGCGGACACGAACCTGTCCATGCGGCGGAATCCCCCCGCCGCCGCCAGCCTCAGCAGCGCGGCGGGACGGGCCATGGCGCGCAGCCGGGTCATGTCCGCGTCGATGAACGACGACCATTCCGCGTCGAACATCGCGCCGAGCCGCCGCCGGAACCGCAGGTACCGAGCGGCCTCATGCGGTCCGCACAGGGCCCGCACGTTATCGGCCATCTCCTGCGCGCCGGCCACCACGTCCAGGTGGGAGCCGTCGTGGAAGGCCATCCGGTAGAACGGGTCCAGACGGCGGAGCGGCAGCGAGTTCTCGACGTCCTCCCCGGCGGCGCCGAGCGTGTCGGTGAGGACGTCCGGCATGGTCAGCACCGAAGGGCCGGTGTCGAACCGGTAGGGCCCGAGGCTCGCCGAGCCGCAGCAGCCCCCCGGCTCGTCCCGGGCCTCGACCACCACCACCTCACGGCCCCGGGCCGCCAGATGGATCGCCGCGGACAGGCCGGACAGGCCCGCGCCCACCACGACGACCGGACCAGTCGCCGCCATCAGCGGGGCTGCGGCGAGCCGCCGCGCTCTGGCCGAGGGTGGCTCGAGAACGGTTCGCGGCGCACTGTCTCCTCCATTGCCGTCCGTAGGTTCTGTCCAGTTCTTCGGGCCGGTGCGGCCGAGCGGTTGCAGACCGTCCTGGCAGGCCGGCGGTCGCAGGGGAGCGACGGTGGCCGTCCAAGGCCGGACGGCCCGCGTGCCGTAAGTCCACTGTCTGCCCGATGCGCAGCCGGAGCGGGTCCCGGCGTCCTCGCCGCAGCACGAGACCGCTCACGAGCTGGTCGAGGACGCCCCGCGCCCGCCAGGCGATCGGGAAGGAGCACGAGCCGCGTTCCCCGCCGGTCCCTTCCTTCTGCCGGTCTGCGGGCTGCCCGCGTTCCGGCATGGCCATCGCATCACCGCCGTTGGTCAGCCTCGCCCGCCGGTCGGACGCTGCCTACCCGGGCTCCGGCGCTCACAAGCGCACGGGGACCGGATTTTGCCGTAGCCGGGGGCGACGAGGTGATCGGGACTGTCCGTCCAGGTGGCGGGGGCGGGATGATGCTCTCCGATGGGTCCGCGCCCCGAGAGGTGCTGAAGGGCGCCTCGGCAGTGGTGACCACATCAGCTCGGCGCCCCAGTAGAAGGCGTGACGCGATTCGTCCATGCCGTAGCCGCCGATCTCACCCAGCGGCGAACGGTGCATGGTGGTGCGCGAAGCGCCACACCGCAGCGGGGGCCGTCATCAACCGCAGCCGGTCGTGCCAGGACGGAATCCGCCACACCAGCCACATCGCCGCGCCGAACGGTGTCGGCGGGCGGGACGGCCCCGCCGCGTGTCAGGCGTCGTGGCCCATGATGGCCTTGATCTCCAAGAACTCGTCGAGGCCGTACTCGCCCCATTCGCGGCCGTTGCCCGACTGCCGGTAGCCGCCGAACGGCGCGTTGAAGTCGAGCGGGGCTCCGTTGAGGTGGACGTTGCCGGTGCGGATACGGCGGGCCATCGCGCGGGCGCGCTCGGTGCCGCCGGAGATGTACCCGGACAGGCCGTAGGGGGTGTCGTTCGCGATGCGCACCGCGTCGTCGTCGTCCTCGTAGCCGATCAGCACCAGCACCGGCCCGAAGATCTCCTCGCGGGCGATCGTCATGTCATTGGTGACATGGGAGAACACCGTCGGGCGCACGTAGTACCCGGTTTCCAGACCGTCCGGCTTGCCAGGCCCGCCGGCCTCGACCCTGGCGCCCTCGCCGATGCCCTTCTCGATGAGCTGCTGGATCCGGCTGTACTGGGTGGCCGACACCACCGGGCCGATCGTGGTGGTCTCGGCGCGCGGGTCGCCCACCACGATGTTCCGGGCCGCCTCCACGGCGATCGCGGCGGCCTCGTCCATACGGGCGGCCGGGACGAGCATCCGGGTCGGGGCGTTGCAGGACTGTCCGGAGTTGGTGCACAAGCCCGCCATGTCCCGGGCGATGACCTCCGCGAAGTCGGCGTCGTCCAGGATGATGTTGGCGGACTTGCCGCCGAGCTCCTGCGCGACGCGCTTGACGGTCGGGGCGGCCGCACGGGCGACCTCGATGCCGGCGCGGGTGGAGCCGGTGAACGACACCATGTCGACGCCCGGGTGCGCCGCCAGCGGCGCGCCGACGCCGAGGCCGTCGCCGTTGACGAGGTTGAATACACCTGCGGGCACGCCCGCCTCGTCCAGTATCTCGGCGAACAGGACCGCGTTCAGCGGCGCGACCTCCGACGGCTTGAGCACCATCGTGCAGCCCGCGGCGAGGGCCGGTGCCACCTTGCAGGCGATCTGGTTGAGGGGCCAGTTCCACGGGGTGATGAGTCCGCAGACCCCCGCCGGCTCGCGCACGACCAGGGTGGTCCCCATCTGCCGCTCGAACTCGTAGTCGGCCAGCACCGCGCGGGTGGCGGCGATGTGCCCCAGGCCGGCGACCGCCTGCGCCGCCCGCGACAGCGACAGCGGCGCGCCCATCTCCCGGCTGATGATGTCGGCCAGCTCCTCCATCCGCCGGCTGTAGACGGCGATGATGCTGTCGAGCAGGTCGAGGCGTTCCTGCTTGCTGGTCAGCGAGTAGGACTCGAACGCGTCCTTGGCCGCGGCGACAGCGGCGTCCACGTCGTCCGCACCGCCCATGGCGATGGACGCGATGGGCTCCTCCGTGGCGGGGTCGATGACCTCGGCGGTCCGGTCGGTGCGCGGTGCGACCCACTGGCCGCCGATGTAGAACTGCTGGACGTGGTCCACGGACTTCCTCCTTGGGCGCGGCGTGCTCCGGGCCGCCGGCGACAGCACCGAACCCGGTTCTACTCACTTCCGGGCCTCAGCATAGGCCGCCCACCGCCTTAAAGACCATGAAGTGAGGACTTCTTCGCGCCGCCGAGGTCCCGCCGATTCGCGCCGCCGAGGTCCCGCCGACTGTCGGTGGCAGACGGAGTCTTCACGCCCGGGGGAGTGCTTGTGAGGGCTCACCGGGCACTACAGCGTGGCGTGCTCGGACCTGCGCGGTTACGGCAGCTCCTCAACCGCCGACCGATGCTGAGAACGCCCTGTACTCCAAACGGGCCATGGCCGGTGAGCTGGCCGCATTGACAGATCGGGTCCGGACCGGGGGCCGCCCGGAACCAGCCTGGTCGGCATTCCGCTGCTGGACGAGGGCGCCAAACGCGCTGGCCGCGCGGCCATTCTTAAAGGCCCTGGAAAGCGACGATTTCAGCGTCGTTGAGTTCAGGAGATGTAGTTGAGGTTCCATTTCCAGAGGAAGAACGGGAAGAAGACGATCCTTGCCGGCAGGGCGATGATGAAGACGGTAAAGGACAGGATCCATCCGACCGTCCTGATCGGAGCGGAACGGACGAGGTCGGCACCGTCTTCACCTGAGAGTTCGGCGACCGCCGCGAGCCAGTGGGAGCCGACGATCCAGTTGATGCCGAGGAAGGCCGACACGGCGAGGACGGTCAGCCAGAGCGTCCACCCGGTCGGCCAGACCGGGTGACCGTTCTTGAGGGTCCACGGCAGCGCAGCAGTGAAGGTGCCGATCTGCGCGAGGTAGGCCACCCAGTAGGACGGGTCGGCCGGGTCCAATCGGGCTCCTGGGCCGGGTCGCAAGGGCCGGGGGCGAAGGCCGTGGATCAAGGGGTTGCTCTCGGCCCGGATCGCCTTGTAAAGCGTCCGCTCCGCGGCACGGTCGAAGCTTCCGTAACGGGTGTACTCGCTGATGTGCCTCATGATGAAGATCCCTTTGAAGAGATGGATCACCGAGAACACCGCAAGCAAGACCCATGCGTACCGGACGTTCAACTCGATACCGGCCACCGTGATCACGTCCTTGGCAGCCAGCAGCTTGGTGGCCAGCACCGCGACGGCGGCCATCCAGCCGAGAACCACGATCCGGCTGGTGTCCTTCACAGCATTGAAGACGAGACGCTGCTCCGCTGACAGTTCCTCCACGCCCGTTGGACGGCCACCGGGCCGGCAAGGTTCAGTGCGCGCCCAACCCCCGCGGGGCTCAGTCACCTTGCTGCTGAAGAGTCATCAGTAGCTTGTGCTCGGTGTCGTGGTTCATCCAGGCGTCCATGAGGCTTTGGTGGACATGGTCGCCTTGTTGAGGTGTGAGTTCGAGCGTGTGGGCGGTTTCGTGCAGGAGCGGCAGGTGCCGTTCGCATCGCCGAGCTGTGCGAACCCGGCGAACGCGCGTACGCCGAGTTCAAGTCATGGCGCATCCTGCGGAAGCTGCGCTGCTGCCCCCACCGCGCGGACGCCTCGCCAAAGCCGTTCACACCCTGAAACTCCGCGAGACCGCAGCATGCTGTAAAGGCTCTGTGGTTCGCTCAATCTGCTGCAGGACGCGGCGACATGGACCGCGAACATCGGCTATCCGGGACCGTCCAACCCCGCCATCGGCGAGGTGTTCACCCGACCGGTCCTGCCGCAGGTCGACCAAGGAAGGCAGACGCCCGAGGAGTCGGTGGCATTGGCCGAGATCAAGCCGATCTGCGAAGGTGGCGCTCCCGCGGCCTGGTCGGCGGCTGCTGACGCTGGATCTCAGGCGCCTGTGTCCGCAGAATGCGGGGTTGCTGCGTCTGGGGGGCGGAAGCCGGGGGGCGGATCTTCACATGCTCTCCACATTTCACCACAACGTCTACATTCGAAAGCCTGCCGTAGCGCGTAGCATTTCCGCCCATGACACGCCCGCGCCCGGCGGCTTGGATCGCCATACTCGTGATCGCCGTACTCGTGACCGGCTGCCTCATCGAAGGGTGGTCGTTCGTCTCCGGGGGCAATGCCATGAAGAAGCGAGACGAGGCCCGAGCACGCGCAACCCTGGTCGCCTATCTGCACCTCGTTCACCAGCGTAAATGGATGAAGGCCTGCGACATGCAGGACGACACCTCCGAATTGGCGTTGGAAGGCTGCGAGGGGTATCTGTCGAGCGGGGCACCCCTCGTGTCCTTCGACGTCGGAGGCGCCCGCTCGACGAGTTGGAACACCGAAGGCACCTTCATCAAGTTTCCGGTTTCCCTCGTCTACGCTGACGGGAGCCACGAGCAGATCGAGTTGGAGGTCGGCTCGAAGGCCAGTGGCTACCCCGACACGGTCCTCGACGGCCCGTTTTCTCACACCCGCAGACGCCCGTACGACGGGTGAACGGTGTCAGAGTCTGCTGGCTGATACTCCAGCCAGGCTGGGTGTGACCATGGCTGGCCGGCGGCTTGCTGTTGGTGGTGAACGTCGCCCACCGGTACCAGAGCGCCAGCAGCGGACTTGCTCCGACTCGCCTTCCCCCCAACTGGCAGCCGCGAGGCGGGCTTTGGGGGCGCCGAGCGCGAAGAGGCCTCCGGCACCGACGCGGGGGAATTCGCTGTGAATGCCGGTGTGATAAGCCCCGTCTACCAGGGGCTCTGGTTCCGGTGATTCGTCTAGGAGACGGGTGTGATGGTGTGCTGCGCGCTGGCTGGCCCGGCCGGTAGGCGGATCGTGAGGGTCCTGGTGGCCAGGTCGTAGTTCCACGCCGTTGCAGACAGGGTCTGGCCGTCAGCGGTGACCGTGCGGGGGCGCGCGGAGCCTCGCAGGCTGACGGTATAGGCGCGCGCACTCGCTGCACCCGGATATGCACCCTTCCGCCCGCTGATGGCGAGCGTTCCAGAGTTATAGGTGACCTGGGTCGTTGTGTATTCGCCTCGCTGGTACTGGCGACCGTCTCCGGCGTCCTCGTAAAGCGTAAAGGTGCCGTCGGCGCCGGCGCCTACTACGAGTGTGACCTCGTTGAGGGGATTTTGGGAGGCGTTGTCGACATAGTTGGTCCGCTGAGCGACGATGCCTCCTGCGCGGACGAACAGCGGCATGGTTTCCAAGCCGGAGACGATGGTGTGGGTGCTCGGGCCCTGGTAGGTGCGGCCGGTGAAGTAGTCGGTCCACGATCCGGGTGGGAACCACACTTCCGTCGCCGCCGTTCCGCCGGTGTTCGGCCGAGTCACCGGTGCGACCAGCAGCGCGTCACCGTAGGTGTACTGCGTCGGGTTCTCGAATGCCTCTGCCTGGCCGGGATAGGAGAGGTAAAGCGGGCGCGCCATTGGCAGCCCGGTTTCTCGTGCCTGCCATGCGAGCGTGTAGGTGTAGGGAAGCAGAGCCTCCCGCAGTTGGAAGAACTTCGTTGCCGTCCGCTGCGCCTGCCGGCCGTACTCCCAGGGCAAGCGGTCCCCGTTGAAGGAGTGGACGCGGAAGATCGGTTGGAATGTGCCGAGTTGGATCCAGCGCACGTAGTAGTCGTCGTCCAGGTGTTGTTTGCGGAAGCTGCCGATGTCATGGCTCACGTACGGCATCCCGATGGCTGCTTCGGCCGCGGTCATCTCGGCCGCGAACGCCAGGAGCGGCCAGGTCGATTCGCTGTCGCCGGTGAAATGCACGGTCGAGCGGTGCTCGGCCCACGGTCCCGACGGGTACACCGGGGAGTCGCCCTGTCCTGCGAGGCCGCCGACAAGCGCGCTTCCCATCCGGGAGAGGACGTGTCCGCGGTCGCCGAGGCTGTCGCCATGCGCGGCGTAGAGGTGGTTGATCCAGGAGTCGGGAGTCATGCCGGGGGTGGTCACCCGGGCGTCATCGCAGCACCAGTCCAGCCACCAGCTGTCCACGCCTTGGAGTTCGAAGGGACGATGCAGGGCGACGTAGGCCTTGACCTGGTCCGGGTCGCCCCAGTTGAATATTTTGCAGAGGTTGATCCCGGCCGTGCAGAAGGAGTACTCGAGCTTGCCCTTGGCCAGCGCGTCGGCTTCGGTGAGGCGAGGGTCGTTCAGCGGGATGCTGGGATGGACGTTGAAGTTCAGTTCGAGGCCCTGGTCGTGTGCCCATCGGGTGAACTTCTCCGGGGCTGGGAAGAGCTTGCTGTTCCAGTTCCAGCCGTTCCAGGTGGATGGGGACTTGAAGTCGGTGTCCACAGAGAGAGTGTCCAGCGGCACCTTCTCGGCCCGGAACCTCGGCAGCAACCGCTGCTGGTAGTCCTCCGCGCTGTAGGGGTGGTACCTGGAGAACCAGACTCCGAAATGGGACCGGGGCAGCAGGGGAGCGGGGCCGGTCAGCGCGGTCAAGTCGGCCAGGGCCTGCCGGTAGTCGCGGCCGTAGCCGAATAGATAACCGTCCTGGTAGGGCTTGCCCGCATGGCCGTGGCGCTGGATGATCCGGTTTGCCGCCGGGTCGAACAACGCGGTGCGGCTGTCGTCGAGGAGCGCCCACCCTTCGCGGGACAGGATTCCGGGCTCCAGCTCGGCGGGGCCGGACTTGTAGTCCAAGCCACGGCGGTAGCCCCCGAGCTGTGAAGGCGCGGGGTATGCCGTTCCAGCGGGCACGACCGTCAGGTTGTCGATGTTGACGTGCCCGGAATCCTCTGCTCCCCGCTCCAGTGAGATCGCCGCGCCACCCTTCTTCAGGCGCACGGTCGTCTCCGCGACACGCCAGTTGTCCCAGCCGCCGGTCCTCGGCAGGGTCAACTGCGCGGCCCGGGTGCCGCCGACCCGGACGCCGAGCGTGCGGATCTCGTTCTTGAGATCACCGCCCCGGGCGTTGGCGTAGCGCACCGCGAACCGGTAGTCGCCGTCCGCCGGGACGTCTGCGAGACGGAACGAGGCGGACGCTCCCCGCCGGTCGAAACCGGTGGTGAAGCCCGTCCCGGTGAACCCCTTGTGATCGGACTCGACCTCAGCTCCTCCGGCCGGCCGGCCGTCTTCGGCCTCGCAGCGCGTACTGAAGGAGCAGACCTGGTCGGCCGTGCTCCATGCGGGCCGGGCGACCGCGCCGCCCGCCAGTTTGACCCGCAGGTTCGCTGTGGTGAAGGCACCGGAGCCGCGCTTGTAGCGCACTGTGAGCCGGTCCGTGCGGATCACCCTGTCTCCACTGTCGGTCCAGGTCCGGAAACGGGTCGGGACGGCCTGGCGGAGGGCCGCGTTGAACGTCGGACGGTCCTCGAAAACCCCGTCGCCGGCGTATTCCAGCCGGATCAGCGTCGGACTCAGGATCTGGAAGCGGGCATTGCCTTCACGTACCGACGGAATCGACACCGCCCTTGCCGTTTGGAGCGGCACCGCCGGTACCGCCGCGGCGAGCGATACGGCCATGACGCCGGCGGTACCACGGCGTCGCCTCATGAGGGCTCCCACATGTTGCGAACAACTTTCACGAAAACTAACTAGGCTCGCAGCCTCCCGTCCAGGCGCCGCCATATCACAGGTCGATCACAGCAGCCGGAATGCCGCCGCCAGGAGTGCGCGGCGTCCAGTTCGTCCGGGGGACGCCCTGGGCGGAGGCGGCCAGCAGGGCCTGGGCGTCGGCAGCGGAGGGGCGCCCCGAACGGGCACGGCCAGGCGACCTCTGGCTGTCGGCCAGAGGTCGCCCGGCGACCTGGCCCGCTGCCCGGAACGGGACACCGTCGCCGGCTGCGGGCCGCCTTCAGGGAGAATGGTCGACCTGGATCGAGTCCGGTGAAAAAGGCCGAGGCCACCGGCTTCCCGTCCCTAAAAGCCTGGTCAACAGGATCCGCCAGGACTTTGACGCGGTGACGGCGGGATTGAGCATGCGCTGGATCTCCGGCCGCGTGGAAGGCAACGTACATCGGATTGAGCGGATCAAAAGGGACGGCTACGGGCGTGCGTCCTTCGAACTTCTTCGCCTTCGAATCCTTCACGCCGACTGAGTGTCGGCGACCGTAAGTGACCGGTTCACAACAAGTGGATCAGAGGCCATGGTGAAGAGTGGCTGCTTGGAGGCGGCGGATCCGGGCCATTCAAGCCTCCAGCACATCCGAAGGAGCAGTCATCCCCGGATACAGTCGGCATCACGACCAGCGCATCCTGGCCCGGCATGTCAGGACGTCTTGGTGATCTCCTTGCCGGCCGCGCTCGGATCGTCGTACTCCTGACCGGGCATGGCTTGGAGCGTCTGCAACGTGGGCTCGTCAGCGCCGTGCTCCTGTGCGTGCTGAGCAGGTCGTCCCGGGACGCCGGATAGTTCATCCCCCAGGCACTTCTGGGTTCCGATGAACGACGGGTTGTCTGCCATGGCCCCCCTGATTCATGATCTCGACCGAGCGGTTTTGCGGTCGTTGGCCTTTTCGATCGCCTTGACGAGTTCGTCCTTGGACATGGTCGACCGACCCGAGATGTCGAGCCGCTTCGCCACGTCATAGAGGTGCTTCTTGGAGGCGTTGGCGTCTACGCCGCCCGCGGTCTTGCGTGCGGTCCGCCGGCCGCCTTCGGCCTGCGCGTCGGACGGCCCCTTGGCGCCCTTGGCCTTGGGCTCCCAATGATCGCCGACCTTCTCGTGGGTGTGCTTGAGCGCCGCATACGCGACGCGATGGGCCCGCTGTCCCTCGCCGTACTCCTCGACCGCCGAATCGTGCGCCTTGGCGAACGTGCGCTGGGCCTTGGCATCTGAACGCTTGATGGTGTCGGGAAGCTCGCTCTTCTTGGCCTTCCCCTGACGGGTGGTCTTCGGCATCCTCCTGGCTCCTCCGTCGCTCACACGTGTCTTCTTAGGCCCTGGTTATCCGTTGGACGTCGATTCCCACCTGCCCGCTGTACCCGCTGCTGGTGGGGGCGAGCGAGTGCAGCGAGGCGGTGCAGTCCGCTGCGTCGGCCTTCGGCGGAATCCGCCGCTTGTCGCGGCCGCGAGGGAGCGGCTGGGACGGTTCGGGTCGTTTCTCATGGCACGGGCGGGGGCGGCGAGGCCATCCGGACGGGGCGGCGAGCGGGTCGTGAACTCGTTCGTTCCTCTCGAATCCGGTACATGCACGTGGGTGGCCAGACCCGACCGAACTGCAACCGGCCGAGGCGTTGCAAGCCGTGGCCGACGTCAACGCCGCTGGCTCGTCTTCTGCCTCTTGCGAGCCTGCCTGAACTGAGTGTCAGGCCGGTCGTCCGCTGCGGCGGGCCGGGTTCGGGGGTGCCGCCCTCAACCCCGTCTTCTGACCCCGCCTAGTAGCGGAGGGACAGTTGGACGTCCCGGCCTCCGGCCAGGGGATCGACGCCGTCAGAAAGATCGTCCGCAAGTGCGGCATCGTGGTCGACACACCCGGACTCCCTGCTGACGGTCCTGGTCGCCGCCCCTCAGCCCAGGACTCGGCCGCTGGCGTCGCCCTGATCGAGCAGATCGGCAGCCGCCATCCCAGCGTCCGCGAGACCTTGGTGGACGGTGGACACCGCCGCCGCCTCACCGGCGAAACACTCCCGCCGGGCACGGAACCTGACCGGAATAAAACAGAATTTATAGGATCAAACGCCCACTTAGCCCACCAACTGGCTTATTCGGAGACCCCTGGTGATCTAGTAGGCTCATCGGAAATTGCTTCTTGTTGGGTGAAATTTGTCGTACCTTCTGGAGGACCGATTGTGGACGAGGAATCGCACATGAGCCCGGAAGTGCGGCGGCTCCGATCGTCTGGCCTGGTCAGGGAGCCGGACGTCCGGGCCGCGATGACCATGCTGGCCGCAGGTCCTGCGGGGCTTGTGATTACCGGGGGGCCGGGCATGGGCAAGAGCGCCTTGGCTTGCGAGGTTCTCGGGCAGCTTGAAACCGATGGCTGGGCAGTAGCCGCCATGGTGGGCAGATGGTCTCCGCAGGCGCTGTTCGAAGGTGTCAGGGAGGCCTTCTCAGGATGGGGCGAAGAGCTCTCCCTGGAACAAGCGCGCGTGATGGGGGACCTCAGCCCGGCCCTGTCGGACGATGCGATGTTCGACACGACCTGCCGACTGCTGGAGAGCTTCCCCCTCGTCCTGCTGTTCGACGACCTGAGCCAGAACCTCGGCGGCACGGGCTACCTGGATCCCGGCTTCGGCGAGGCGTTCGACCGACTGTGCCAGTCTGCTGATCGGGGCCGGGTGCTGGTGACCAGCCGGACGCTGCCGCCATCGACGACGGACGACCGGCTCGGCGTCCTACGGCTCGACCCCTTGGACCTCACCGCGGGTACCAAGTTGGCAGCCGGACTGCCTTTCCTGTCCGCGGTGGATCCGGCCGCCCGCGAGCGAGTGGTCCGCTCGACCGCGGCGCATCCACGGTCCTTGCAACTGGTCGATGCCTGGCTGTCGGCGAACCCCGAGGATGGGGGAGCACGGCTCGCGGCCCTGACGGAGGAGGCCGTACCGCTCGACCTCATCATGGCCGAGCTGACAGGGCGACAGCGAGAGGCCCTGCTCCAGGCCGCGATCTCCACCGTCCCCTTCACCGCACACGACCTCGCCGTTGCCTGCGACCCCAGCGAGCCGGAACGGAGGCAGCGCCCGGCGCCCGATCAGGCGGAGCTCAAAAGCGTGCAGGCCACCGCGGCCCGGCTGGCCGAGTTCGGACTGCTCAACGCGTGGGAGGGGTGGGACGGGGACACCGTCTACTTCGCCGACCGCTGGATCGCGGAGATGCTGGCGCCGCACCAGGGCCCGGCGATCGCCGACCGTTACGAACGTGCCATGAACATGCACTACAGCCGGACACACGACGGCGGCACGTTCGACGACTACGTCGCCGTCTGCCGGAACCTGGTAGCGGTTCAGGGGATGGGCGATCTGACGCACTTCGTCCTCGCCATCATCGAGAGCCTGGAAACAGACTTCGAGTACGCAGGGATGGCGCTGCTGGGAGAGATCGCGCCGTACGTGCCGGCAGGCAACGGCCACCACCGTCCCATCCGTGACCACCTGGTCGCCATGTTGATCCGGCACGGCTTCCCGCGCGCTGCGCGAGAGGTGGCCGAACGATCGCTTGCCGGCGTCAAGGAGTGGGCCGCCACACACCCGCAGCGCGACGAGGCCAGGTTCTGCCTCGGCGCCGCGCACGACACCTGCGGCCAGGCCCGGTTCGCCGACGGCCGGTTGGTGGCGGCCGAGGCCGTGCTCACGGTCGCCGTGGACATCTACCACGAACTCGCGGCCGAGCACCCGACCTTCATCGAAGCAGACCAGCGGCTCGCTGGTTCGTTGCAGCACCTGGGCGAGGTGTACCGCGCGCTCGACCTGCCGGAGCACAAGGACAAGGAATACGAGACCTGGGCCGAATGCTCTTCGATCCGTACCCGGCTCTTCCAGGCGAATGCGAGCCCGGAAACGGCCATGGAAGCCGGCCTGGCCTTCCAACGCCTCGCCGAACTGGCCAAGAGCAACGGCGATCGGGAGAACGCGCTGAAACTGCTGAGCACTCGCCTTGTGATGACGGAGGCGATTGCGGAGATGTATCCGTACGATGACGAAATCGCCGCAGGACTCGCCATCGCGAGGGAGGACGTCGCCGCCCTCGACGCGCACGTCGCGTACACCGTCGACAGTCCTGAACGGGTGGGGCGTCTCGACGGGGAGGTCGGCGCGATACGGGGAACAGCGGACGTTATCGGGATCCTGAGACAGGGGCCGTTCGTCTTCAATCAGTGGCGCGCCGACAACGCGGAGGAGCAGCTCGATCTTTCCGGTGCCGATCTGCGCGGGTTGGATCTCGACAAGATGGTCTTCGCCGGTGCCGACCTCGCGGGCGCAAATCTGTCGCGAGTCTCCGCACGCGGCGCTGTCTTCTCAGGTGCCGACCTTACCGGTGCCGATCTGACCGGCGCCGACCTTACCCGGGCGGGGTTCGGCTACAGCGAGGTGGTCAACGCGACCATCGCCTTCACTCTGCTGGGCAAAGCGATGATCCAGCCGGCGACCTTGACCGGCGTGGCCTTCACCGAGGCGATCCTTGACCACACTTCTTTCCGTGAGTGTGACCTGACGGGCGTCGACCTGCGTGGGTGCGACCTGAGCACGCTGGATCTGAAGCGCTCCGGCCTGGACGGTGCGATCACCGACTAAAGTGCCCTGAATCTTCCGGAAAGCTCCCCGACCAGCCACGGGTGTTCACCGACGGTTGGTCGGGAATGGGCGTTCTTTGCCTGCGCGCATTCCCGACTGGACCTCATTGTCTACGGCGTGCCAGCGCGCAGATCGACCAACGCTCACTGCCAGATCGGCGACGATTTTCCCGGGAACTCGGACAGCAGAATAATTGCTGAAAAGGGCTCAACGAGGAGCTCAGAATGAATGGCGACGGAGTAATACGCGTGAGTATCCAGGGTACGCGTCGAACTTCCGTGAAATGGCTCGTCGGGGACTTCGGGGACTTCGGGGACTTCGGGGAAGTCGGGGGAGGGGCGCCGGGCACAGAGGAGGCGACGCCTCAGGATCGCCGCGCCGGTGACTGCCGGTTCGGTCTCCGGTGGAGTGAAACCGTGTGGGGCGGCAATACCGGAGTACACGTCCCCCCGGAGGTGCGCATGGTGTGGCTTGGAGTTGTCCTCGTTGTCGCGGGTGCCGTCCCGGCACTTACTGTGGACGGTGACCTGGGAGGTGTCGACATCACCGCGGCGGGGGCTGCCGTAATGGCCGTTGGTGCGATCCTGCTGGTCGTCGGCATCCTACGGCTGCGCGGGCGCCGCCGTGGTGGGCCTTCCGGTGCGGCCGCTCAGGCTTTCTACCGGACGTCCACCGGCAAGATCGTCGCGATGGTGATCGCGGTGATTTACATCGTCTCTCCGGTCGACCTGATCCCGGACGTCTTCCTGCCGTTCGGAATCGTCGACGACGCCACCGCCCTCACCTGGCTGCTTTTTGCGCTCGGCCAGGAGTACACGCGACGGTCTCGCTCGCAGCGCCGTGCCCCATGATGCTCCGATGGGGCGGCCTGCGGAGTCGCGTCAGCGCACTCGGCGCAGTGCCTCGCCGATGACCGCCACGGCTTCGGCGATGACGGTCGGGGTGCTCGCGGCGTAGCCGAGCACGAGCCCCGGGCGGCCGGGACACGGCCGGTGCCACGAGAGCGGTTGCACCTTCACCCCGCGTGCGAGCGAGGCGGCGGCGAGGTCCATGTCGGAGAACCCGGCGTCGAAGGTGATCGTCAGGTGCAGTCCCGCTGCGGCGCCGTGGACCGTCGCGTCCGGTAGCAGGCTTCGATCATGGCGTCCCGGCGACGGCGGTGGCGTCTGCGGAGTAGTCGTAGATGGCGTTCCAGTTCTCCTGACTCCATAGGCCGCCGTCATCGACCCACCGCATCAGCTCACGGCGCCGATCTCCGCTGAGCACCACCCCTGTCGGGAACTGATGCGCCGGCGTGAGCAGGACAGCCGGTGCGCCCGTCGCGCGCAGCGCGCCGGTCCTCCACCGCCACCTCGCGGATCCCGGTCCCGGCGAGCACCTCGGCGAACAATCCGAGCGCCTGGGCGGTGCCGGAGGTGATGATCACGTCTGCGGGGTCGGCGAGGATCCCGCGGTTGCGGGCGAGCCGGTTCGCCGCGGCGCCGCGCAACGCCGGGGATCCGCGCGGATCTCCGTATCCGGGGGCCGAAGACACCAGGTCGGCGAGCAGCGACCGTTCGGCGCGCAACCACGCGGCCCGCGGGAAGGTGGCCAGGTCGGGCACGCCCGGTGACAGGTCGATCCGTGCCGCGATGGCCCCCTCGAAGGAAGCTTCATTGGACCTGTCCATCAGGCCATTGTGGCGGCAGAGTTGCGGTCACGAGAACGGCCGTCACCGGAACCCATAGGGGAGCCCCTTTGAGCATCGCGTTCCTGGTCACCACGCTCATAGTGGTCGCCACGCCCGGCACCGGGGCGATCTACGCACTGTCGGCGGGCCTGTCGCACGGCCGTCGTGCGAGCGTCGTCGCCGCGCTCGGATGCACCCTCGGCATCGTTCCCCACATGGTGGCGGCGATCACCGGCATGGCGGCACTGCTGCACACCAGCGCGACGGCGTTCCAGTTCGTCAAGTACCTGGGGGTGGCCTACCTGCTGTACATGGCGTGGGCGATGCTCAAGGACACGGATCCGATCGTCGCCGAGGCGGAGACCGCGCCGCGCCCGGCCGGACGCGTGATCGCCTCGGGCATCTTGCTCAACCTTCTCAATCCGAAGCTGACGATCTTCTTCTTCTCCTTCCTGCCGCAGTTCGTCGACGCCGCCGAGCCGGGCCACGTGCTGCGGACGCTGCAACTCGGCACCGTGTTCATGCTGGTGACACTCGCGGTCTTCGCCGCATACGGCGTCCTCGCCGCCTCGGTGCGGGACCACGTGACCACGCGGCCGCGGCTGATGGCCTGGCTGCGCAGGAGCTTCGCCGGATCCTTCGTCGCCCTCAGCGCCAAACTCGCACTCGCCGCCCGATGACCGCCGATCCCAGGACGGACCCGAACATGTACTTCCAACATTCGGACGAGATCTGGTCTGAGCACCCCGAACTCGTCGCCGGCGCGCTCGTCGCCACGGGGATCACCGCCGACGCGGTCGTCGAGCCCCGGGTCGAGGCGTTCACCACGGTCGCCAAGGCGCGGCTCGCAGCGGGCACGGAGGCCGACCTGCCCGAGATCCAGGCCTGGCGGCGCACCTTTTCGAAGATGGGACTCAAGCCGACACGGTATCGATGCGCCTCGGAGTCACTGCTGCGACGCTTCCGCAAAGAAGGCGCCCTGCCGCGCATCCACCCGTTGGTCGACCTCTGCAACGCCGCCTCACTCGCCTTCGCCATCCCGGTGGCCGCGCTGGACGTCGCCAGGATCTCCCGGCACCTCGAAGTCCGGCGTGCGGCGGGTGACGAGAACTACCTGACACTGTCGGGAGAACCGGACACCCCGGAACCGGGAGAGGTGACCTTCGTCGACGCCGCCGGGCACGCGCACGCCCGGCGATGGACGAACCGGCAGAGCGGCCACTCGGCCGTTCGCGACACGACGCGTTCGGCCTTGATCATCGCGGAGGGGATGCACGCCTCGGCGGCAAAGGACGTCCCGGACCTCATGGCCGCCCTGTCGGAGGCGCTGAACAGCGTCTGGCCGATCTCGGTGCCCACCGCGACGTTGAGCCGCTCCGCGCCGCGTTTCGACTTTGCCGCCCGAGCAGGCGGGGCCGGAGACGGAACCCCAAGCTGACCAGCCCGCCTCCAGTCCCAGGGCCGTGTTCCCCGATCCATGGCCAGTGACTCCCTGGCAACAATTACACCGATCCCTCGCCGACCTTAATTCGGATGTCGCTATTCGCATTGCCGTCCCATTTTGCTGATCCGAGGCGTTTGAAATTGATGGTTCGACTGAAGCTGATCACTTCATGCACTGCAAGCGCCTGTGCATCAGTGATGTGATAAGACCACAAGTGATCTTCACTTGGGTGTTGACCTCTCTGTCGTCATTGTTTATGTTCGCCGTAGAACGCGTTCTACGAAAGACTGGAACGTCTGTCGAGCCGGCACGGCGCTCCCGCTCCCACCCTCGATTCCGTGCGTCCGTGTTCCTGTGCTGCAGGGACGAAACGACGCGCGCATCGAACCCCCACCCCGCGGCGCCCGCATCGGCGCCTACCTCTGGAAAGAGGGCTCCCTTGTCCCGCCCCACCTAGCTCACCGCGATCGCCTCGGCCATCGCCGGCCGCACCTTCACCGGGTTCACCATGAGCGCCAGCGGCTGTACCCGCCGTGGCGACCTCACCGGTACCTACGCCACTGGCATCCCCGGCACAGCGACCTTCACCGACCAGCCCGCCACCCGCACCAGCGGTTTCCTGTGCCCGGAGTCAGTGACCCTCAGTGCCGCCTGCGACTTTCACCCAGCCGTAACCGCGAGCTCGGCCGACCGAGCTCATGACCGGGCCGTGCCCCCGGCGCTCTCCGCTGGTAGCGCGGCATCCCGGACCAGGACACTCACACGCCCACCCCAGGTTCCGCGTGGGGCGGAAGACCCGCCGCACGCACCGAAGAGGAGGACCTCGCATGAGATCGCGCACCCTGTTCGCCGGCCTCGCCACCATGGCCGCCACCGTGGCTCTGGCAGCGGCCCCCGCCCACGCCGCCACCCCGGGCCTCGTCGATGGCACCCTCTCCGCGCTCGGCTATACCTGCACCTTCACCAATGCCACCACCAGTGACAAACCGCCGAACACCCTCAGCGTCGACCACACCACGGTCGTCCCGCAATGCGGAGCCGGCGTCACCGTGACCCTCGCCGCCTCACCGACGATCACCTTCAACGACGCCGCCGGCACGGCCTCGTCCGCACAGATCGATGTCAGCGGCAGTGCCCTCGGCATGACCTGCAAATACCGGGTGACCAACGTGTCGGTCACCCGGAGCGGGACGACGCGCACCTACACCGGCGGCCCCTTCACCGCCACCAAGCTCTCCGGCGGCTTCCTCTGTCCGGCCACGGCACAGGTGGCAAGCGCTTCCTTCACCTTCCACTGATCTCCTGACACAGATCCCCGACGGCCCGGCTACCAGGACGACGGAGGAACCCAGACGGGATCCCCGTTTTTGGAAGTCCCTGGTGGCCGCGGCCGTCAGCGGTGCCGCGGACGACCAGCCATAGGCGGCCTCGGAAAGCATCTGTGGTCACGTCGCATCAACCGTCGGCCTTGAACGCGGAGATGACGCAGCAGTGACGACTTCATTCGAGTCAGGGCCGTCGGTAGCCTCGGCGCTGATCCATAACGATCGCGGCGAGTACCTGCTGCATCTGCGTGACAACATCCCCGGCATAGTGGAGCCCGGCGCGTGGTCCCTGCTGGGCGGCGGGCGCGAACCCGGCGACCACTCCCTCACTGAGACGATCCACCGGGAGTTGCGAGAAGAGGCGGGGCTCGAAATTCCCGCTCTGGAGCCGTTCGCCGTGGAAGAGGCCGTGAACGGCGAACTCCCGGCCTTCTCGGTCCAGATCTTCGTCGGCCGCTGGGACGGTGACCCGTCTATGCTGACGCTGACCGAAGGCATCATGCTGCACTGGTTCCGCCCGGACATTCTGCCGCGCCTCAGGATCGCCCCGTCGATCGTGAGCCTGGTCCGGCGCCATGCCCGGACGATCTCCTGCCCATGAGCGCGGCCGAGCACCGCACCCTGCCTGCTCCTCCGGCCTGTGGCATCGTCACCGGACCAAGGTCCTCGTCGCGTCGACAGCCGTGGCTGACTGTCCCATCGGGTGTGATGAGGACGGTGGTTTCGGTTCTTGGATGCGTGGCGGGTGAGCCACAGGTCCTACTCTTGTCGGCGATGGGTACACGAGGTGTGGAGGGCGCGTATCAGGGTGCGCTCCGGGCGTTCCAGAACCCGATGCTCGATTTGCTCCACCGGACCTACGCGCCGTTCGTGGTGACGGTGCTGGCGATGATGTTCACGCCGGAGCGGCCGACGGTGGCGGTGGCGGATGCCCACGCGGAGATCGCCGACGCCCTCGACCAGTTGCGGGCCGCGGGCTACGGCGACGACGGCGACCAGCCGCTGCCGGCGGGGAACGCCCGTGACCTGTGCAGGCAGTGGGTGCACGCGGGCTGGCTGGTGCGGCAGGTCTCCGACGACGTCGAGGTGTACCGGCTGTCCGCCCATGGCGTCGGCGCGCTCGAGGTGGCCGGCCGGGTCGGCGGGGCACGGACGAGGGTGTCGGAGTCCCGGGTCCGGACGCTGCTGGAGGCGGTCGAGCGGCTCGCGCAGGACGCGGACCCGGACGTGATGGCCCGGATGGCGCGCCTGCAGACGGAGATCGACCAGCGTCGGCGGGAACTCGACCGGCTCGAACGGGGCGGCGCCGTCGACACCGTTGACGACGACCAGTTGCTCGAGGCGGCCGAGAACGTGCTGCATCTGGCGCGGGAACTGCCCGCCGACTTCGCCCGCGTCGCCGAGTCGATCAAGATGATGCAGCGAGACGTCGTCGCCGACCTGCGGCAGGATGTGCGGCCGACCGGGGAGGTCCTGCGCGAGTACCTGGAGCGCGGCCGGCAGATCATGGACGCGACACCGGAGGGCCGCGCGTTCGCCGGGGCGTTGCGACTGATCGGTGACCCGGCGCAGATCGACGACCTGTGGGGTCTGCTGCGCACCGTGCTGCGGCACGGTTTCACCGAGCTGATGCCGGAACCGCAGCGGCGGGAGCTCGCCGAGATCGCACGCCGGATCGAGCAGGGCGTCAAGGAGGTGCTGGCCGCGCAACGTCAGGCGTCGCACGTCATCACCACCCAGGTGCGCAACCACGACCCGATGCGGGACCGCCAGGTGGACGAGTTGCTGCGGGACGTGATGTCCGGATTCCACACCTGGGTGCCGGGGTCGCGCCGCGGCGCGGTCGTCGCGCCGCTGCGCCGCCTGCCGGTGGCCGACGTCGGGCAGCTGCGGCAGACCATGAGCGACCCGCGTCCGCCGCGGCCGCCCACGCCGCTGCGGGAATGGGACGAGGCGGAGGACGTGCCGTCCGCGGACACCCGGGCGTGGGGCGGTCCGCAGTACGCCGAACTGCGCGCGCATCTGGCGGCGTTCGCGGGCGGCGCGGACGGCGTCGACGTCGCGGCCGCGTTCCGTGCGGCGGCCGAGGAGATACGGCGGCCGGTGGATCTGCTCGGCCTGCTGGAGATCGCCCATGATCTCGGAATGACCGACACGGCGGAGGTCGCGGTGGTCGACGCGGTACGGCCGGACCGGACCCGGCGGCGGTTCGCGTTCGGCGGCGTGCTGGCGGCGAACCCGGCGCCGGCCCGCGCCGAGGACGACACACCGGGAAGCGACGATGAGTGAACCGGACGGCGCGGACGACGGCTGGTCGACCGGCGCGGCGGCCGGCTTCATCGACCCGGTGGCGATGGAGGACGACCCGACCGAACTGTTCGCCGGTGACAGGGGCACCCTGGACGTGGACGTGCGGCGGGTGCTGGTCCGGCTGCTGCAACGCAGGTTCCTGCTGGCCGAGAAGAACCCGGCGCAGTGGCGCACGCTGCTGGAGAACCATCAGATCATCGAGTCGCGGTTGCACGACCTGTTCGTCCGGCTCGTGGTCGATCACGATCGGGGCATCGCCTACAAACAGCAGGTGCGCTCGGCGGAGCTGGAGGTCCCGATCCTGCTGAGGGACGACCCCTACAACCGGGCCGAGACCCTGGTGCTGGTCTACCTGCGCACCGTCTTCCAGCGGGAACGCGGCACGGGCGAGACGTCCGCGCGGGTCGACATCGAGGAGCTGGAACAGACCGTCCTGACCTATTTCGATCCAGCCGACCACAACCTCGCCCGCGGCCAGCGCGAGATCCGCACCGCGGTGCAGCGCCTGGCCACCGAGGGCCTGCTCGCGGAGGAGTCCGCGGGCCGGTACCGCATCACGCCGCTGGTCGAGGTCGTGCTGAGCACCGAGAAGCTCACCGAACTGAACAGCTGGCTGCGAGAGCAGAACGAGGCCGCGCCATGAGCATGATCGACACGCTGTTCGGGCTGATCCCGGCGGCATCGCGGGGGCAGCAGTGGGTGGCGCGGGACCTGCAGCTGGTCAACTGGGGCGGCTACGACGGGTACCACCGCGTCCGGTTCGCTCCCGGCGCGACGCTGTTCAGCGGCGGCTCCGGGTCGGGCAAGTCGACGCTGATGGACTCCTACATCGCGTTGCTGATGCCGCACACCACGCCGTTCAACGGGGCGTCCAACGGCGGGGTGGTGGGGCGGCCGCGAGGCAAGGACCAGCGCAACATCCTCTCCTACGCGCGCGGGAAACTCGACGAGTCGCGGGCGGACGGCGAGACGAGGCTGCGGGTGCTGCGCGGGGACGGCCGTGACACCTGGTCGGCGATCGCGATGACCTGGGCCGACCGGAGCGGTGCGGTGTTCACCGCGCTGCGGGCCTGGTACGTGCCGTCGTCCGGGCGCACCCTCGACGACGTCGTCGTGGTCCGCGCCACCCGCGACGACGCCTACGACCTGCGCGAGCTGGACGGCCCCGCGGGCAGCAGGCTCGCCCGCGCCGCGGTCGCCGCGACGGGACTGACCTGCTTCGACACCGACCGGGACTTCACCGCCCGGCTGCACACCACGCTGGGCATCGGCGCCGCCGGGGACGGGCACAAGGCGGTCGGGCTGCTCGGCAGGATCCAGGCCGGACAGCAGATCACCACCGTCGACGCGCTGTACAAGACGATGGTCCTGGAGGAGCCGTCCACCCTCGCCACGGCGGACGAGGTGGTGCAGCAGTTCGACGAGCTGTCCGGCACCCGCGACCGGATGATCGCGGCCCGCCGGCAGGTGCGGGCGCTGACCCCGATCCGCGACCACCGGGAGGCCATCGACCTGGCGGTGACGCGGTTGCGGGTGATCGACGACGTCGGCTCGTTCACCGACCCGGCGTCCGCCGCGACGCTGTGGCGGCACGAGCGCCGGCTCGACCTGCTGCGTGCGGCCGAGCGGGACCTCGCCGGACGGCGCCGCCGGGCCGAGGAGGACGTGCGGGAGACGGCCACGCTGATCAAGGGGGCGGAGTCCCGGCGGGACGCGGTGCTCGACATCCTGCGCGCCTCCGGCGGCGACCGGCTGGACACCGCGCTCCGGGAGATCCGCGGCGTGGAGCAGCGGCTGGCGGACGTGGAACGTGCACGGACGCGATTGGACCAGGTCCTGGACACCATCGGCGCCACCGTGCCGACCGGTCGGGACTTCGCCGCGCTGGTCGACACGGCGCACCGGGCCCTGGCCGACTCCGGCGCCAGGAAGACCGCGCAGAACGAGTTCGCCGAGGCGACCGCGGAGCGCAAGGCCGCCGAAAGCGAGCTGGCCGGGCTGCGCGCCGAGCACCGCGCGGTCAAGGCCCGCCGCGGCAACATTCCCACCGACCTGCACGCCGCCCGCGACCTGCTGGCCGACGCCGCCGGGCTCACCCCGGACGACCTGCCGTTCGTCGGTGAGCTGATCGAGGTGCGCACGGAGTTCGAGCCGTGGCGGGAGGCGTTCAACCTGGCGCTCGGCGGGTTCGCCACCCGGATGCTGATCGACATCGGCCGGCTGAACTCGTTCCGGGAGGCGATCAACGCGGTGCCCGTCGCCCGGCGCATCCAGTTCGAGGGCGTCCGCACCGGCATGCGCGACGAGGTCGGGCTGAACGACAAGACGCTTCCCGGCCGGCTCGACTACCGTCCGTCGCCGTTCACCGCGTGGCTCAAGAGCGAGCTCGCTCGCGGGTTCGATTTCGTCTGCGTCGAGACGCCCGGGCTGCTGGTGCAGTACCCGAAGGCGCTCACCATCACCGGCCAGACGTCGCAACGCGGCCGGGGCGCGCACGGCGGCCACGGCCGGGCCAACCTGCTGGGGTTCACCAACACCAGGCTGCTCGCCGACCTCGACATCCGGATCGGCCACGCCCGGGAACGCCATGACGACGCCGTCGCGCGGGCGGCGAAGGCGGAGCAGGACCTCAACTCGTTCGAGGAAAGACGAACCGCTTACCGGACGGTGACCGAGCTGTCCTGGGACCAGGTGGACGTCGAGTCGGTCGCCGCCGAACGGAAACGGTGGGAGAGCGTCATCGCCGAGGTCCGCGCCGGCAACCCGGAGATCGACCGGCTCCAGGGCGAAGTGGAGGAGCTCAAGCGGAAGGTCACCAAGCTGACCGAGCACATCGGGGGACAGAAGAAGGACGCGGAGCGGCTGGAGAAGTCCTGGGAACAGATCGTCGACGAGGTGGACGGCGCCCAGCGGGCGCTCGACGCCGCCGCGGCGACCGGTACCGAGGTGAGCCGGGAGCACCGCGAGTACCTGGCGGCGCTGTTCGACGACGCCCCGGACGGCGCCGACCCGGCGACGGCGCTGGCGGAGTTCGACGCCGCGCACCGCCGCGGCGTCGAACGGATGCACGGCGATCGGAAGTCGGCGGAGGAGTCGATCAGCCGGTCGCGGAACGCGCTGCACGAGACGTTCTCGACGTTCGTCGAGCGCTGGCCCAACCCGAACCTCGGCACCGAACCGGAAGCCTCCTACCGCGACTTCGAGCGCCTGCTCACCGATCTGGAGACCAGCGGCCTGCACGAGCTGGAGACCGAGTGGCGCGACAGCCTGCTCAAACTCTCCGGCAACGACCTGACCAGCCTGGACAGCGAGCTCGCCGCGGCCGTCCGGGAGATCCGCGACCGGATCGACCCGGTCAACCGCATCCTCGCCGAACTGCCGTTCGCCGACGACGGCCACCGGCTGCGCATCGACCCGCAGGAAAGCCACTCGTCGGTGCGCGCCCGGTTCCGCAAGGAGCTGCGCGAGGTGCGCACGGTCATCGACAAGGCGGCCACGGACGCCGACCGGGAACGCGCCTATCACCGGATGGCCAAGGTGATCGACCGCATCCGCCGCACCGCGCCCGACTTCGCCGACCTGGTCGACGTGCGCAACCATGTCCGGATCAGCGCGGAGAAATGCGACCTCGCCGGCGAGCATGTCGCGGTCTACGACCACATCGGGGAGAAGTCAGGCGGCGAGTCCCAGGAACTGGTGGCGTTCATCGTCGGCGCCGCGCTGCGCTACCAGCTGGGCGACGCGGGCGCCGAACGCCCCCGCTACGCCCCCGTCTTCCTCGACGAGGCGCTGATCAAGGCGGACGCGCACTTCACCGGCCGGGCCATCGGCGCTTGGCGCGGATTGGGCTTCCAGCTCGTCATCGGCGCCCCCAACGACAAGCACAGCGCGATCGAACCTCATGTGGACGCGGAATACCTGATTCTCAAGAACCCCGAGGGGCGGTCATGGGCGAAACCCATCGTGGCGGTTCCGGACGCGTCACCTCCCGGCTGATCAGCCCGGACGACGCGATCGAGTCGCTCCGCGGCAAGGTCCACCGGAAATGGGCGGACGCCGTGTGCGCCGACCTCGGCGGCGGCGACCCGGTCACGTTCTCCGTCCCGCTCCGTCCCGGCGTGTCGACCGGTGGTGCGGTGGCGCGGGTCGGGTACCCCGCCTGGTACGCGTGGCGCATGCGCTGGCGTGAGCTCACCGACCGGCAACTCGCGGGCGTCGCGATCGTCCGCAAGCCGATGTCCGTCCAGGGCGTAACGGACGACTACCCCGCCACGCTCGTCGCGGACCTGGACGCCGCCGTCGCCCTCGTCTCCGGAACCGGACCGCCTGCCGTGGACGTCGCCCGCGCCCGGACGCTCGCGTCGTCGCTGCGGTCCGCCGGCGCGGTCGTGACCCCGGCCACCGTCCGGGCCGCCTGCCAGCTCGGAGCCGTCGACGCAGAGGTGCTGCTCAGCGCGGTGACCTGGCTGCGCCGGCACCCGGACGCGAGCGCGTGGACCGCACGTCAGCTCCCGATCCCCGGCATGCACACCAAGTGGCTCGACACCCATGGTGCGCTGCTGCGCGACGTCGCCGGACGCGACGTCCGGGATGAGGTCCGGCCCCGCCCGGCCGTGGTGCACCTGACCTACGTCGACCCCGACCATGCCGGGTCGGGCCGCCGCAGGCATGACGCCTGGACCACCGGCGACACGCACGACATCGCCTACCGGCCGCGGATCGTCCTCGTCGTCGAGAACCGCGACTCCCGGCTCTGGTTCCCGCCGGTGAGGGACACGATCGTCGTCGAGGGCGTCGGCAAGGCGGCCGCGGCCCTGCTCGCGAACGTGCCCTGGATCCGCGCTGCGGACCACGTCGTCTACTGGGGAGACATCGACGCGGACGGATACGCGATCCTCAACGGGTTCCGTGCCGCGCTGGCCGAGCCCGCACCGGACGACGCGCCACCGAAACCGGTCGCCTCGATCCTGATGGACGCCACCGACCTGCACCGCTACGCCCAGCACGGGCTGAACCATGACAAGGCGGGTCGCCCCATCAAGTCGTCCTCGGTGCCCCTGCCGCGCCTCACCGACGCCGAGGCGACCGCGTACGACACCATCGCGACCGCGGGCGTCACCCCGTTCCGCCGGATCGAACAGGAAGCCATACCCCTCGCCGACGCGGCGACCCGGTTGATGGAAGTCACCAAGAGAGCGCATCCGTATCCGGTCCCAAGCCGGTGACCTGTGTGGACGGGTTTCCGGCAAGTGCCGGGGCGGCCAGGCACCACGTGCGGTACCTCTGCGGCGGCCGCCCCGGGCGTCCAGCTCAGCTCACGAGTTGGTGATCGCCGCCGCGTTGCTGTCGCTGGAGCCGACGCCCCACACCGTGGACGTGCCAGGCAGGACGGTGACCCCCTTGACGCGCGTCCCGGACGGGACGGCGGCGAGTTCCCATGCACCGCCGCTGTACCGGTACAGGTTCGGGCTGCTGCCGGTGCCGGCGGCCACCCATGGGGTGCCGGACGCGTCGACCGCGAGGTCGTAGAGCATTTCGGTACCCGTGGGCGCGGGGACGACCGTCCACTCGCCGCCGCTCAAGTGGGCGAGGTAGCCGTTCATGATGACCCAGACCTCGTTCGCGGCCACGGGCACGACCCTGGTGATCCAGTCGTTGACGCCCGCCGGGAGTTCGGGGGGCGTGACGCTCGTCCAGGATGTGCCGTCCCAGTGGGCCAGGCCGGGCAGCGAGTGGTTCCCGAGGTCGGTGTAGCGGTCGCCGACGAGCCAGGCGTCGGTCGCCGTGCGCGCCTGCACATCGTTGATGGAGCGCAGCTCCCCGGGGATCGAGAACGGCGTCCACGCGCTGCCGTCACGCCGGTAGACGGAACCCGGTCCGTTGTACAGCCACGTGCCGGCCGGGCCTGTGCTGACCCGGTCCCCTTCGGCGTGGACCCCGGCCACGCGCTGGAAGGCCGATCCGTCGAACCGCGCGAGGTAGCCGGGCGTGTCCCCCCAGGTTCGGCGGGCGGAAGCCCAGGTCTCGGTGCCGTAGGACGAGATGGTGCCGACCCCTCCGTCTCCCGTCCATCCCTTCAGCGGGTACTCCTTCCAGGAAGAGCCCGTGTACCGCCGCAGGACCGGGTTGCCGTTGTAGGCCTCGCAGTAGTCGAGTCGCGGAATGCAGTAGGCGCCCTGGGAGCCTCCGGCCCACACGCCGCCTGCGCCGTCCGGAGTGACCTCGTCCAGCACTGCGGTCGGCCAGAAGAACGGCAGCGAGACGGCGTGGAAGTCGGTGACGGCCGCCTGCGCCGTCCCGGGCACGGCGAAGAGGGTGGCCGCCACCCCGAGAACGGTGATCATGGATCGCTTCATGGCAGCACTATGGAGCCTCGCAAGCGGATTGCGCCAGTGTTCACTGACATCTTTCTGTCGTGCGCCTCCTGAACCGCCCTCCCTCGGACGCCGCTCGCATACCCTCGGCGTTCGTTGATCAAATCGCCGCTCTCAGGAGAGGGGGTCGTAGTGGCGGTCCGCCAGACGGCCCATGGCCGGAAGGCAGACCTGCGTTTCCCGGAGCACCCACCGATGGAGTACCGGGAGTGCGGTGGGGATCGGCACCGCGCCCTCCCGCAGTGCCGCCGCGAGGGCGGCCTGGCCCGCTGCCACGCTCTCCGGGCGCGAGCCGAGCACGGATTCGAGGTCGTCGAGTTCCCGGCGGCGCTTGGCGTCCGCGAGCCGCTCGCTCTCGCGGAGGTACTTCAGGATGCGTGCCAGGCCCTTGCTGCGCAGGACGACGAAGGGGTCCTCGCTGCGCGGGACGATGATGTCCTTGATCTGGGCGATCGCCGCGTCGTAGAACCGGTCGTTGGCGCCGGGGGAGGGGGCCATCGGCGCCGGACTTTCGAGGGCGGCGCCGATGGCGTCCGCCAGAGCCTCGACGAACAGGCGGCGGTGCAGGGTCGTGTACACGAGGCCGTTGCCCACTTCGCCCAGGGGGTCGGGGTGTCCGGCCCCCCGGTGGGCCAGGATCAGGATGCGCAGTTCGGCCAGGACCCGGTAATAGCGGACGCGGTCCAGGTCCACGGAGCGTCCGGACGCCGCCGCGTAGTCGGCCAGCCGGTCGGGGATGTGGGTGAACGGCTCCTGCACGGCGCGCAGGGTGACCCAGGCGAGGTCGTCGTGGGGATCGCCCAGATGCGCCAGTTCCCAGTCGAGCACGGCGGTGACCCGGCCGTCCTCGTAGAGGAAGTTGCCGGGGCCGGTGTCACCCTGGACGATCACCACGGGGCCGGAGGCGTCGGGGACGTTGCCCCGCACCCAGGCGAGCCCGAGTTCGACGAGCGGGTCGGCGGGGGACGCGGAGGCCCGGTAGAGCGCCTCCCAGCGGTCGATCTCGGCGGTCAGCAGGTCGCGCAGGCCCGCGTCCGGGGCGGTGGGATGGATCCGGCGCGGGTCGACCGCGTGCAGGGCGGCGAGGATGCCCATGAACTCGCGGGCGACGCGGATCCGCTGCTCCTCGTCGCGCAACTGGGAGAACCAGGTCCGGCCGGGGACCCGCTCGGCGAGGATGGCCTGCTCGGTGGGGTGCACGGCATGGATGCGCGGCACCGGGACGGGCGTGTCCTGCAGCGCGAGGAAGAAGCGTGCCTCGTCGTGCAGGGTGAAGGACTCGTCCCCCTTGCCGCGGTCGTAGCGCAGGAACAGCTCCAGCCGTGTCCCGTCCGCGGTCTCCGCGTCGACGAACCAGGCTTCGCGGCGTCCCCCGCCGGGCCGCCGGTCATAGGAGACGATCTTTCCCTGGACGGCGCCGGCCATCCAGTCGACGAGGGCCTGGCTGAGCCCGGTGGCCGGCTCCTCCTCGGGGGACGCGGACATGCCCATCACGCTCCTCGGTTCCATGCGTCGGGGGTGGTCAATCCCGGGGCCATTCCTTCAGCGGCCAGACGTCCTGGTCCTCGCCGTTCAGGGGTCGCCCCTCGACGGTCCAGCGCAGGCAGGTGCACAGGCACAGCGAGGTGGCGCCCGGCAGGAACATCCGGCTCGTGCCGTCCGCGCGGCCCGCCGTGACACGGCCGAGTTCGTCGCGCACCTCCACGGAGATCGCGGTCACCCAGTTCTCGGTGGGGTGGCGTTCGACCTCGCGGCGGCCGTCCACGATGCGCGCCACGCGGCCGTCGCGCCGCACGTAACCGCTGTAGACGTGTTCGGCGCCGGCGCTGTCAGGGGCGGTGTAGGTCAGGAAGCTGAGGTCGGGGGACGCCGCCCAGGTGTAGCCGACCCGGCGGTAGCCGCGCTCGTGCCGCGGCCCCCAGGACCGGTCGCGCATGGCGTGGCAGTCGACGTCGATCCGCTCGCCGTCCAGGACGATGTGGCCGGTGATCCGTCCCGTCTGGTCGTAGTGGGAGGCCTTGGGGTAGGGCGGCTCGCCGCGGCGCAGCGGCACCGGTTCCTCGACGGCGTCGAAGCGGAACCGCGCCTGGACCCGATCGCGGTCGTCGTACCGCAGGTCGTAGGACATGCCGGGCTCCAGCGTCCGCACCGACAGGCCGGTGGGGAAGTCGAGGGTTCCGGGCCCGCGGGGGACCGGCGGCTTGAGATGGCCGAACTGCTGGAAGAACGGCAGGCCCCACGGGGCCGTCGCGGTTCGATCCCACATCCACATGCCGCCGCCCGTCGTCCCCGGGGTGCCGCGGACGGACGCGTACAGCCACCCGCCGAGGTCGCGCTCGGGGACGAAGAAGGAGTACCAGAAGGTCTCCGTCTCGTAGAAGTCGTCGCTCGGGCGGTGCAGGTCGTCGTCGGCGGGGGCGAAGCGGTCCTCGGCGTCGATCACGGTCGGGTGCCTTTCGTGAGGGGGACGGGGGCCTCAGCGGTCCGCGCGCAGCAGCAGGGCGCCCGACGGGACGCCGCCGCCGGCGGTGACGACCGCGACCCGGGCGTCCGGCACCTGCCGGGCCCCGGCCTCGCCGCGCAGTTGCAGCATTGCCTCGCGGACGAATCCGTAGCCGTGCGTCCGCCCGGCGGACAGCTGGCCGCCGTGGGTGTTGAGCGGCAGCCGCCCGCCGAGGGCGATGCCGCGGCCCTCGTCGACGAAGTCCGCGGCGCCGCCGAACTCGCAGAACCCGAGCGCCTCCAGCCACGAGAGGGCGTTGAAGGTGAACCCGTCGTACAGTTCGGCGACGTCGACGTCGTCCGGGCGCAGCGACGTGCGGCTCCACAGGTGGGCCGAGGGGCCGAGCGACTGCGGCAGGTGGGTCAGGGTGTCCTGGTCCCAGCTCAGCCGCTCGGTGATCTGGGTGCCGGCGGCCTCGACCAGCACGGCCGGCCTCGGCCGGTCCGGCGCCGTCTCCACGGCGGAGACGACGACGGCGACCGCTCCGTCCACCGGGACGTCGCAGTCGTACAGCCCGAAGGGGGAGGAGACCATCCGGGCCGCGAGGTAGTCGTCCATGGTCAGCGGGTCGCGGTAGACCGCCTCGGGGTTGCGGGCGGCGTTGCGCCGCGCGTTGATCGCGATCCAGCCGAGCGTCTCCCGGCCGCCCCCGTACCGGTGGAAGTAGTGGGACGCCTGGCAGGCGATCCAGTTCGCCGCCGACGCCGCGCCGAACGGGAGGCGCCACTCCATCATGCCGGTGGCCGGACCCTCCGGGACGGGCCACCGGCCGGAGCGGACCAGGGCCGTGTGGGAGGACTCCCACACCGTCCGGAAGCACAGCACGTGCCGGCACAGGCCGGCGGCGACCGCCAGCATCGCCGAGGTGATCGACCCGATCTGGCCGGGGGTCTCCGACCCTCCGTTGACCCACGTCGGGCGCAGCCGCAGGGCCTCCTCCAGGGCCATGATCCCGCCCTCCGACATGCCCGCGGGGGCCGGGCCGGGGTAGGTGGCCAGGCCGTCGATGTCGGCCGCGGTGAGGCCCGCGTCCTCGATCGCGTTCAGGCAGGCGTCCGCGGTGAGCGACAGGGGGTCGACCATGAGGCGGCGTCCGACCGCCGACTGCCCGACGCCGGTCAGGGCCACCCTGTCCTCGAACTTGCGCGGCGCGGCCATCGGGCGCGGCACGGGACGGCGCGCGGGCGGCCCGGGGACGTGCCCGGCCCGGCCCGGATGGTCCGGGTCCGGTTCGAACAGCGGGACGTGGACCTCGCCGGCCTTCTCGAACAGGACCCTGACCCGCATCCCCACGTGCACGTCGGACGGGTCGCAGTTGACGATGTTCGTGGTGAGGCGCGCCCCCTCGTCCTCGTCCAGGACGACGATCGCGATGACGTAGGGCGGCGGGAAGCCCGGCAGCCACTGCTGGTGGTTCACGGTGAACCCGGCCACCGCGGCCCTGCCGCCGACCGGCGTCATGGCCATCGCCGGGCTCCGGCAGGACCGGCACCGCGGCAGCGGCGGATGCGTGTAGGCCGAGCAGTCGCCGCAGCGGGCGATGCGCAGTTCCCCGTCCCCGCCAGCGGCCCAGAAGTCCGCGCTGGCGAGGGTCGGCTGCGGCACGGGCCGCGCCGTCGGTTGATCCATGGAGAAATTATAGTGCTCACAATTCAGCGAGCTCAAGGGATGATCAGCGAGCATCCGGGATATCCAGAGAATTGAGTGCTCTTAAAGCGCTTACGATCAGGCGGACAGGTGGCGCCTCATCCGGTACTGGGCCAGGCTGGCGTCGCCGTCCAGGATCGCGTCGAGGATCATCGGGTGCCGCGCGCCGCCGCGGTCCCCGCAGCCGCCGGGCGCCCCGGTGCGGCTGGACAGCTCCGTGATGATCCGCAGGAAGAGGGTCAGGACGGGGTTGCCGGCCAGTTCGGCGAGTTCGGCGTGGAAGTCCCGATCGGGCTCGGTGCCCCGTGGCCGCCCCAGCCGGTCGCGCGTCGCCGCCAGCCGCGCGGCGACCTCCGGCTCGTCCCGCCGGGCGGCCAGCTGCGCGACCAGCCCGACCTCGATCGCCTCGCGGACGACGAGCAGGTCGGCGGGCGCGGCGCGGCGGTAGGCCAGGTACAGCGCGGTGGCGTCGATGGCCGCCCTCGGCTCCTGGTGGGTGACGACCAGCCCGCCACCGGGGCCGCGCCGCGACATGGCGACCGAATGGTGCTCCAGCAGCCGGACGGCCGCGCGCAGCACCGCGCGGCTGGTCTCGTACCGCTCCATCAGCTCGGACTCGGATCCGAGAACCGTCCCGGCCTCCATGCGCTCCCGGACGATGTCCTCGTAGATGCGCATCGCGACCACCTCGGCCAGCGTGCGACCGGCGGCCAGACCCACCGGTTCCGGCGCCAGCCGGACCGCCGGCCCCTCGCCGGTCCCGTCTTCGCCGATCGCGTCGCGGAACCACCCGGTCACCTCGTCCAGGTGCTTGATCAGCTCGACCTGGGCGCGTGGCGCATCCCCGGCGACCGTGGCGTCGAGGATGGCGGCATGCCGGTGATGAGAGGTACCGGTGAAGCGGCGGACCTCGCCCTCGGGCATCGGCTGCGCGAGGGCCACGTAGCGGTAGGCGAGCTGCTCCAGAACTTCGATGAACACCTGGAGCACCGGGTTGCGGGTCATCTCGCTCAGCACCGTATGGAACAGCCCGCCCGCCCACTCGGCGGCCCGCGCGGGCGACAGTTCCGCCGCGTGGGTCTCGCGCAGCCTCGCGATGCCGTCCTCGTCGATGCGCTCCGCGGCGAGCCTGCCGAGCACGGGCTCGATGAGGCGGCGGGCGTGCAGCACGTCGCGCAGGTCGGTGCCGAGGTACTCGATGTAGACGACCATCGCCGCCACGGTAGGCTCGGCGTCCGGGGCGCAGACGACCAGCCCGCCGCCGGGGCCCCGCCGCATCCGGGCGACCTGGTGGTGCTCCAGCAGCCGTGCCGCCTCGCGCAGCACGGTGCGGCTCACCCCGTAGCGCTCCCGGAGCACCGGCTCGGAGTCGAGGACCTCCCCGACCGGCCAGCCCTGGGCGATCACCTCGGCCTCGATCCGCCGGGCCACCCGGGAGGCGAGCTTGTCCACGGCGCCGGCCGTGCCCAGCCTGCCCGCGGCGCCCGCCGTCCCGTCCGGGCCCCGGTCGCCGGGCGCGGGGCCCTCGTTCCGGGGGACGCGGACCGGCCGGGGCTCCGCGCGGGGCCCGGGCGGCTCATCCCTGACTTCCGTGGCGTCCACGCTCCGATCTTAGGTAGTCGGCCGGGACGGGAGGCGTCACCAGGCGTGGCATGCGGTGAGATCGCGGCGGACGCGATGCCGCGCCAGGCTCTCGTCCCCCGCGAGGATCGCGGCGACCACCTCCCGGTGCGCGCGCTCCCGCCCGCCCGCCGCGTGCGGCCGCGCGGCGTCGGCGCCCGCCCGCCCCGGCCGCAGCGCGGAAAGGATCCGGAGGAAGAGGGTGAGCACGGGGTTCCCGGCAAGGTGCACCAGTTCGTCGTGGAACGCCGCCGGAGGCTCGCCACGCACGGCGGCCTCCAGCCGCACGGCCGTTTCGGGCTCCCCTCGCCGCGCCGTGACCGGGCCCAGCGCGCCGAGCTCGATCGCCTCGCGGACGGCCCGCAGGTGCTCGGCCCCGGCGCGCCGGTGGCCGAGATAGAGGGCCATGGAGTCGATGCTGGCGGCCGGGTCCGGCGCGGTGACCAGGAGCCCGCCGCCGGGGCCGCGGCGCATCCGGGCGACGCCGTGGTGCTCCAGCAGCCGGACGGCTTCGCGCAGCACCGCGCGGCTGGTGCCGTACCGGTCCAGCAGGTCGGCCTCGGAGCCGAGCAGGGCGCCGACCGGCCAGCCGTCCGCCGCGATCGTGTCCTGGATCCGGGCGGCGACCAGCTCGCTGAGCTTGGCGCCCGGGGCCTCCAGCAGCTGCCACGCGATCGGGCCGTCCGCGCCGGGGCGGTTCTGCTTCAGCCATCCGGCGGCCTCGCGCAGATGCTCGGTCAGCGCGGCGCAGGCCCGCCCCGTGTCGCCGGCGATGACCGCCTCGACGATGACGGCGTGGCTGCGTCCCGCCACCTCCTTGTTGCGCACCGCCTCGGCCTTCGATTTGCGCCGGGCCGTGTGCGCGTACCGGTCGGTGAGCCGGGTGAGGACCTCGGTGAAGGCGAGCAGCGCCGGATTGCCCGACAGCTCGCAGAGCGCGGTGTGGACCGGGTCCTGCGACCAGATGCCCGGCTCGGCGCGCCGCCTCGCCTCCTGCCCGAGCAGGCCCCGCAGCAGCCGGACGCCCTCCTCGGTGAGCCGCTCGGAGGCCAGCACGACGGCGGGGGGCTCCAGCAGCAGCCGGGCGTCGGTGAGGTCGTCGACCGTCGTGCCGACGTAGTCGAGGTAGGTGACCATCGCGCGGGCGGCGGGCGCCACGTCCGGGGCCGTGACGAACAGGCCGCCGCCGGGGCCGCGCCGCATCCGCGCCACCCCGTGGTGCTCCACCAGCCGGACCGCCTCGCGCAGCACGGACTTGCTCACGCCGTGGCGGTCCTGCAGCTCCTGCTCCGAGCCGAGGTTGCGGCCGACCGGCCAGCCCGAGTGGACGATCTCGTCCTCGATCCGTTGTGCCACCCGCGCGCCCAGGGCGCCCGCCCGCACGCCGCTCCGGATCTCGGGCAGGACGGCGGGGACGTGCGAGGGGGCGTCGGCGCCGCCGGTCGGCGGGACTTTCGCAGCGGGCGTCGCCATGGAGTGGGAGCTCCCTCACAGGTGGTCGAATGCGCCCATTTTAGTGACCCGTCAGGCGCCGGCGGCCTCGCCGAGGTAGTGCCGCAGCACCTCGTCTCCGGCCGCGGACGCCGCCCCCTCCCACGCGACGCTCCCGCGCTGCAGGACCAGGCAGCGGTCGGCGAACTCCAGCGCCCGGTGCGCGAACTGCTCGATCATGATGATCGCGACGCCCGCCGCCCGCGCGCGCTCCAGGCTCTCGAACACCACGTCCACCAGCCTGGGGGCGAGGCCGAGCGACAGCTCGTCGGCGATCGCCAGCCGCGGTGTGATCATGAGGGCGCGGGCCAGGCTGAGCATCTGCTGCTCGCCGCCGGAGAGCGTGCCGGCCCGCTGCCGCCGCCGGTCGCCCAGCACCGGGAAGATCGCGAACGCGCGGTCGATCGCGTCCGCGCGCTCCGCCCCGGCCGCGATCAGCGCCATGCGGAGGTTCTCGTGCACGGTCAAGCCCGGGAAGACCCCCCGGCCCTCGGGCAGGTGGACCAGGCCGGACCGGCGGATCGCGTCGGGGGACGCGGACGCGATGTCCCGTCCGGCGAAGGTGATCCGTCCCGTGCTCGCAGGCACCAGCCCGCTCAGCGCCCGGGCGAGCGTGCTCTTCCCGGCGCCGTTCGCGCCGAGCACCGCCAGGGCGCCCTTCGCCGGGACGTCGAAGGACACCCCGGACAGCGCGAGGGCCGGACCGTAGCGGACTTGAAGGTCCCGAACCGACAGCAGGGGCGTGCTGGTGTTCAACGGCTCTCCTCGTCCGGGACGGCACCCTGGGCGGTGCTGATGCTGGGGCTGGTGCGGGACGGTCGCTCGGTCCCGAGGTAGGCGGCGCGCACGGCCGGGTCGGAACGGATCTCCTCGGGCGGACCCGACCGGATCATGGCGCCGAAGTCCAGGACGTAGACCGTCCCGCACATGCCCAGCACCATTTCGACGTCGTGTTCGACGAGCAGCAGGGAGACGCCGTGGTCGGCGTTGACCCGCGCGAGCGTCGCCGCCAGTTCCCCGGTCTCCCGCGTGTCGAGCCCGGACGAGGGCTCGTCCAGCAGCAGGACCTCTGGCCCCGTCGCCAGTGCCCGGGCGACCTCGACCAGCCGGCAGGCGCCGAGGGGAAGCCCCGACACCTCGCGGTTCCGCAGGTCTCCGAGGCGCAGCGCGTCCAGGACCGCGTCGACGCGCTCGTTCTCGGCGGCGCTCGGCCGCCGGAAGCCGCCGCCGGTCACCAGGTCGCGCAGGATCCGGCCCCCGCGGTGGCGGACGCGGTCGGCCAGCACGACATGCTCGCGGACGGTCAGGCCGGAGAACAGTTCGGGGCGCTGGAACGTCCGGGCCAGGCCGCGCCGGGCCCGCGCGCTGGCGGAGGCGCGGGTGACGTCCTCGCCGCCCATCCGCACCTGCCCCGCGTCCGGTCTGAGCAGGCCGGACAGGACGGCGAACAGCGTGCTCTTGCCCGCGCCGTTGGGTCCGACGAGCCCGACCACGGCGCCGGGCGGGACCGTCAGGTCCACGCCGTCCAGGGCGACGAGCCCGCCGAAGCGGACCGTCACCCCGCACGCCTCCAGCCGGGTCGTCATCGTGGAGGATTCGCCGGTCACGGTGCTCACGCGCGCTCCCCGCCGGTCAGTTCGGTTTCTGGCGAAGCCGCACGGCCGCCCGCGGGGTCATCCGCCGGGCGGGACTCGCCGGCCGGCGCCGGTCCGTCCGCTGGTTCGGGCCGGGGCTGGACGGCGTTCCGGCGTGCCCCGCGGTCCAGGACGCTCCGCAGTTGCCGCGCGTGCATCGCGAGGATCCCGTCCGGGTCCTTCGCGACCATGATCGCGCCGAAGCCGAACAGCAGCACCGGCACCTCGGCCCACCCGGTGGGCAGGTAGGTCTGGAAGACCCCCGGCAGGAGGTGGAAGCTCAGGCCCGCCACCAGCGCGGCGGCGGGGGAGCGCGCGCCGACCGTGACGAGGACGGCGAGCCAGACCAGCCCGCCGAAGACGTTGTAGGAGTCCAGCAGCGCGGCCTGGACGTTCATGGCGAGGAAACCGCCGCCGACGGCCGCGATGTAGGTCGCCATCGCCGACACCAGCAGCTTGGTCCGGACGATGCTCAGGCCGAGCGTCCGCGAGCCGTCCTCGCTCCAGCGCACCGCGCTCATCGCCAGCCCCCCGGTCGAACGCCGGAAGTTGGTGAGGAACAGCGCGAGGAGGACGAACGCCGCCAGCGTCAGGTAGGCGAACGCGCGGTTGTCCTCGGCGAAGCCGGGTCGGGGCATCGGCACCCCCTGCCCGTAGTTGTTGAAGCGGTCACGCGTGAACACCAGGGTCTGGACCAGCAGCCCGAACGTCAGCGTGACCAGTGCCACGTAGAGGTCGCCGAGCCGGATGGTGAGCAACCCGATGATCAGGCCGAGGGCGACGACCGGCAGCGCCCCGAGGAGGACGGCCGCCAGCGGGGGCCAGCCGTGGGAGGCCGCCAGTTCCGCCGAGACGAGCGCGCCCAGGCCCGCGAACGTGATCTGGCAGAGCCAGATCATCCCGCCTTCTCCCGTGGCGAGCGTGTACGACAGCAGGACCAGGCTCAGCGCCAGCCCGGTCACGGCGAGCCCGCCCCAGTACTCGTCCAGGACGAGGGGGAGCGCCGCGACCGCGACCACCCCGGCGGCGGCCGCCACCGTCGACGGCGAGCGCGGGCCGGGCCGTGCGCCGGCGCCGCCCGCGCCGCCGTCCTCCACCCGGATCGCCCGGTCCAGCGCCCCGCCCGCCGGCCGGTCCGCGGCCCGCCCGCGCAGCGCGTAGCAGAGCAGGAAGAGCAGCATGAAGCCGAACGGGATGCTCGGCACCACCTGCGCGGACAGCGCGCTCTCCGGATCCAGGTAGCGCTGGGTCACCGTGGTGACCACCCCCATGGCCAGGGCGGCGAGGACGGCGACGGGCAGGCTCGTCAGCCGCGCGGCGACGACGGCCGCGAACGCGGCGGCCATGAGGAAGGTCATTCCGTCGGTCGACAGGCCCGCGGTGGGCGCGACGAGGATCCCGGCGAGCCCGGCCAGGGCGGTGGTCGCGGCCCAGACCCCGAGCGACACGCGCGAGGCGCTGACACCGGACAGGCCGCTGAGGGCGGCCGAGTCGACCAGCGCGCGGATCCTGAGCCCGACGTCGGTGAACCTCAGCACCGCCACGCCCACGATGAGCACGATCGCGAGGCCGAGGTAGTTCACGACCTGGTCCATGGTGACGGTGGCGCCGAACGGGTGGAACACCCGCAGCGGTACGGGGGCGAGTCCTGGGGCGGTCGTGTTGGTCAGCTTGCCGAAGATCAGGTCGACGGCCGGCGGCAGCGCCACCGACACCCCGATCGTGGCGACGATCTTGATCAGCGGGGGGCGCAGCCGGAGGTGGCGGAACAGCAGCCAGTAGAGCAGCGCGCCCAGCAGGGGAGCGAAGACCCCCAGCGAGACCGCCGCCGCGGCCGCGATCGGCCAGCCGTTCTCGGTGTGCAGGAAGTAGTAGAACCGGGCGACGGCGAAGGCCGTCGCCCCGAAGGCGAAGTTGAAGACGCCCGAGGAGACGTAGGTGACGACGAGCGACGCCGAGGCGATCGCATAGATCGCGCCCAGTGCCAGACCGGCGAGGACGTACTGCAGCACGGACACCGCCCAGGGGCTTCGGCCGGACACGGTGGTCGGGCCACGGTGGTGTGATGGCCATCACTGTGGTCCACATACAGTGCACTTAGTTACCCAAGTGCGTCAAGGTGCGCCCGGTGTCCTCCGGCGAGTGCCCTGAGGTCCTCGGGCCACTCGGAGCGGTTTCGTGGTCCGGATGAATCCCCAGGTAACGCTTGCGTTACGGCTCTCGCCATAATTGTGTCCATTAAGTTTACTTAGCTACCTAGGTTAGCTGGCTCGGTGAAAGGGACGACGATGCCAAGACCCACGCCATGGAAGCCGCCGAAGAAGACGCCTCTCGCCCTCGGCGCCTCGGGCGCCGCCTGCGTCCTCCTGCTCGCCGCGACGGCGTGCGGCGGCGAGTCGGACGCCGGCTCGTCCGCCGCGAAGATCGGAGTCCTGACGTCGCTGAGCGGCTCGGCGAGCGCCGGCTTCACCGGCATCGAGGGCGGGGTCAAGGCCCGCCTGGCCGCCTACAAGCAGGAGCCCGGCGCCTGCAAGCGCGACTTCCAGGTCGTGATGGCCGACGACACCTCGACCCCCCAGGGGGCCCTGGCCGCCACCCAGAAGCTCGTCCGCCAGGACAAGGTGTTCGCGGTACTGCCGAACAGCTCGTTCTTCTTCGGCGCCGGCCAGTTCGCAGGCACCCAGGCCAAGGGCACCCCGTTCGTGGGAGCGGGCTTCGACGGGGGCAAGCAATGGCTGAACGGGGACTACCGGAACCTGTTCAACGTCCTCGGCAACGCCGACTACGAGAAGGTCGCCTCCACGATGGGCGCCTACTGGAAGAGCCTCGGCGGTACCAAGGCGGCCACGGTGAGCTTCGACACCGCGAGCTCGTCCGGTGCGGCCTTGGCCAGCGTCCAGTCCGCCGAGAAGGCCGGGTTGGGACGCGGCTATGTCAACGTCAAGGTGCCCTTCGGCAGCAAGGACGTCGGCTCCATCGTGCTCGGCATCAAGAACTCCGGTGCCGATGTGCTGTACCTCCCCGTCACGCCCGAGACCGCGTTCGCCATCGCGGGCGGCCTCGCGCAGGCGGGCGTCAAGATGAAGTCCGTGCTCCTGGCCACCGGCTACGGAGCCGACCTGCTGAAGTCCGAGCCCGCCGTTCAGGCCGCCCAGGGACTCGGCTTCGTGTCTCCCTCCGCGCCCGTCGAGGTGCCGACCGCCGGGGGCAAGGCGATGTCGGAAGGGCTCCAGAAGTACGCCGGGTCGGCGTCCCCGCTCCCGAGCTTCTCCCAGTCCCTCGGCTGGCAGACCGCCGACCTGCTGCTGCACGGGCTGAAGAAGGCGGGCTGCGACGCCACCCAGAAGCAGCTCATCGACGCGCTCCGCGTCAGTAAGGACTGGGACGCGGGCGGCCTGCTGCCGAAGCCGATCGACTTCACCCAGTACGGGACCATCGCCGGCAGCCACGGGCCCGGCAACTGCTTCTACGTCTCGTTCCTGCGCGGCAAGAAGTTCGAGCCGGACCCCAAGGCCAAGCCGGCCTGCGGCACCCTGCTCGACGAGAAGGTGAAGCGCTAGGACTCCGCGACCCGTCCGGCGCCCTCAAGCGCCGGACGGGCCGGAGGGCGCGGCGAAGGGGTGGGCGCGCAGCGCCGCGAGGCGCCGCTCCAGCGCCGCCCGCTCGTCGGCCCGCGGCGGGTCGGCCGCGTCCAGGAGCGCCTCGGTCTCGGCGATCTCGGCGCGGATCCGCTCACCCGCCTCATGGCGGGTGAGCAGGTCCTGGTCCGTCCAGTCGGAGCGCTCCGACTCCGGCGGCCCGCTCATCGGCCGGCCCTCACGCGCCGAAGTCGTAGAGCCGGCGGGTGTTCAGCTCCACGATCTTGTGGACCTCCCCGTCCGGGACGTCGGCGAGCCGCTCGGCCGCGACGGCGCGGCTCTTCGGCCAGTAGGAGTCGGAGTGCGGGTAGTCGCACTCCCACGTGATGTTGTCGATCCCGATGGCGTGCCGCGCCTGGATGCCGAACGAGTCGTCGATGAAGCACCCGTGGAAGTGCTCGGCGAACAGCTCGGAGGGCCGGACGTCCTGGTTGACGTTCTGGTAGAAGCGGTGCCGCTCCCAGGTGGTGTCGATTCGCTCCAGCAGGTAGGGCATCCAGCCGATGCCGCCCTCGGACAGGCCGACCTTCAGCCGCGGATGCTTGTGGAACACCGGCGAGAACAGCAGGTCGGCGGTGGCGTACATCGAGTTGCAGCCGAAGAGGGCGATCATCACGGCCATCGGCGCCTCGGGCGCGGTGATGGGGGCCTGCCCCGAGGTGCCGAAATGCATGGACAGCGGCATGCCGGTCTCCTCGGCGGCCGACAGCACCGGGTCCCAGTGGTCGGTGTGGAAGGAGGGGAGCCCCAGCGGGACGGGGTTCTCCGGAAACGCGATGGCCTTGGCGCCCTTCGCGGCGCACCGGTGGATCTCCGCCACGCACAGCTCGACGTCCCACAGCGGCAGGATGATCAGCGGGATGAAGCGGTCGGGCGCGGTCGCGCACCACTCGTCCAGGATGTAGTCGTTCCACGCCAGGACGCACAGGTGCGCCAGCTCGCGGTCCTCCCCTTCGAGGAACACGGTGCCGGCGAAGCGCGGAAAGGACGGGAAGCACAGGGCTCCCCACACGCCGTCGATGTCCATGTCCGCCAGCCGTGCCCGCGGGTCGTAGCAGCCGGGGATCATCTCGTCGTAGCGGGTCGGGTCGATCCCGAACTCCTCGGGGCGCTTCCCCGCGACCGCGTTGAGGCCGATCGTGGGGTAGAGCCGGTCCTCGTACCGCCACACCTCCGAGGGCGGCCCGCCGCCCGCGCGGGCCTGCTCGACGATGACCGGCCCGCGGTCGCGGAGCGCGGCCGGGAGCCGGTCCGACCACACGTGCGGAGGCTCGATCAGGTGGTCGTCGGTGGACAGCAGCTTCATCCAGGGCTGCAGAGGCATCGGGTGACTCCTCGTATAGGGGTTACAGGGCCGGCGGCTGCTGGGGGCGGCTCTTGACGTAGGCGCCGGCGTCCACCCGCAACTGCATGCCGGTCATGAACCGGGACTCGTCGGAGACCAGGAACAGGACCGTGGCGGCGACGTCCTCGGGCTCGACGTACCCGACCGGCATCGCGTTCATCATGGGGAAGGTGAGGAGCGCGTCCTCCCGGGTGGGGTTCTCCAGGTCCGGGCGGAAGACCCGGTACATCGGGTCGCTGTTGAGCATGTCGGTGTTGGTGTTGGTCGGGTGCACGGCGTTCGCGCGGATGCTGCGCGGCGCCAGCGTCACCGCGAGGTCGTGGACGAACGAGGCGACGCCCCGCTTGGCCCACGAGTAGCCGAGGCCCCCGAAGCCGTTGGCCGGGTTGTCGGTGCTGCCCGGCAGGAGCCCGGCCACTGACCCGGTGGCGACGATCGAACCGCCGTCGGGCAGGTGCGGCAGCGCCGCCTGGACGGCGTGCACGACCCCGTTGAAGTCCACCGCCACGGCGTCCAGGAACGCCTGCGGGTCCTGCGAGCCCAGCGGGCAGATGCCGGCCTGCGCGACGACGGCGTCCAGCCCGCCGAGTTCGGCGACGCCGGCGGCGACGGCGTCCCTCAGCTCGCCGGGCTCCCGCACGTCGGCCTGCCGGGCGACCATGCGGCGGCCCAGCTTCTCCACCTGGCGGACGGTCTCGTCGAGGTCGTCGCGGGTGGCGAGCGCGTAGCCGTTGGTGGGGATGTCGGCGCAGAGGTCCACGCCGATGATGTGCGCGCCCTCCTCGGCGAGCCGGAGCGCGACCGCCCGGCCCTGGCCCCGCGCGGCCCCGGTGATGAACACGACCTTGTCCTGTACACGGCCCATAGCCGTTCCCTTCTCGTCTTGCCCGGACGGGTTCACTGGGTGCCGCAGGCTCAGCCGGACCCCACCGACCAGGCGATGCTCTTGGTCTGCAGGAACTCGTCGAGGCCGTGCTCGCCCCACTCCCGGCCGAGCCCGCTCTGCTTGTAGCCGCCGAAGGCCACGTGCGGCGTGACCCCGCCGCCACCGCCGTTCACCGAGACCAGGCCGGCCCGGACGCGCGTGGCGATGCCGTACGCCCGGACGGGGTCGGCCGCCCACACCGAACCGGCGAGCCCGTAGGGGTTGTCGTTGGCGAGCCGCACGGCCTCGTCGTCGTCGTCGAAGGCGATGACGCTGCCGACCGGCCCGAAGAACTCGGTCCGCGCGATCGTCATGGCGTTGTCGACCCCGGTGAACAGCGTGGGCTCGAAGAAGTAGCCGCGGTCCAGGTGCGCGGGGCGGCGGCCGCCGAACGCGATCCGCGCGCCCTCCTCCTCGCCGGTGCGGACGAGCTTCTCGACCTTGTCGCGCTGCGCCCGGCTGATCAGCGGCCCCATGGCGGTGCCGGGATCGGCCGGGTCGCCCACCGTGATGAACTCCAGCGCGGCGACGGCCTTGCCGACCAGCTCGTCGTACCGGGAGCGGTGCACCAGGGTGCGGGTGAACAGCGAGCAGCCCTGGCCCGTGTTGACGGTGATCCCGGCCAGCATCTCGCCCAGCGCCTTGTCGAGGTCGGCGTCCTCGCACACGATGCTCGCCGACTTGCCGCCGAGTTCGAGCACGACCTTCTTGATGCCGCCGGCGGCCTGGGCGTACACCTGCCGGCCGACGGCGTCGGAGCCGGTGAAGCTGACAAGGTCCACCATCGGGCTGGTGGTGAGCTCGCGCCCGGCATCGATGCCGCCGGTGACGATGTTGAGGACTCCGGCGGGCAGGCCCGCCTCCTCGGCGATCTCCCCGAGCAGTACCACTTCCAGCGGAGCGGAGGGCGCGGGCTTGAGCACCGTCGTGCAGCCCGCGGCCAGCGCGGGCGCGAGCTTCATGACGCTCAGGAAGAGCGGGAAGTTGTACGCCGGGATGAGCGCGGCGACGCCGAACGGCTCGCGCCGCAGGACCCCCTGCCCGATGCCCAGCCCGGGGACGACGGTCGGCGGCATCGGCCGCTCCCACGCGAAACCCGGCATGATCCGCTCGGCCATGTCCCTGAAGTGCGCGATGGGTACGCCGACCTGGAGCGTCTCGGCCAGCATGCGGACCGAGCCCGCTTCGGCGATGTTGAGATCGGTGAGCTCGGCCGCGCGCCGCTCCATGATCTCCGCCATCCGGACCATGATCTGGGCCCGCTCCCGGACGGGCATCGACGGCCACGGGCCTTCGTCGAACGCGCGGCGCGCGGCCCGCACGGCCCGTGCCGCGTCCTCGCGCGTCCCGTCCGGGACGCGGCCGAGGACCTCCTCCGTCGCCGGGTTCACGACGTCGGTCCACGCGTCGCCGGTGCTCTCCGTCCAGCCGCCGTCGATGTAGAGCCGGTGGGTGGGCACTTCGCTCATGAGTCGCCTCCTCCTTGGCGCCGGCGGCGCTCAGACGTCCCAGCGCAGGGGCAGTTCGTTCAGGGCCCACACGCCGCCGGAGTGCTCGGTCGGCTCCCCGGCCAGTTCGTAGTCGGGGATGCGCCGGTGCCACTCGGTCAGCAGCACGGCCAGCTCCTGGCGGGCCAGGTGGGATCCGAGGCAGCGGTGCGGCCCGCCGCCGAAGGACAGGTTCTTGGTGGAGTCGCGGTCCAGGTCGACGCGGCGGGCGCCGGGGTGGACGGACTCGTCGCGGCCCGCGGCCGACAGCGGGAAGACCGCCATGTCGCCGGCCTTGACCGGGCAGCCGTGGAACACCTCGTCCTTCAGGGCCTTGCGGGCGGTCTGCACGATCGGGTAGGCGCGCAGGATCTCCTCCACCACGATCGGGACGTGGTCGGGGTCGGCCACCAGCCGCGCGCGGTCCTCGGGGTGGGCGGCCAGGTGCCAGAACGCGTAGGACGACTGGCTGGCGACCGTGTCGAGGCCCGCCATGAACAGCAGCAGCGAGCAGTTCAGCAGGTCCTCGTCGCTGACCGGCTGGCCGTCGATCTTCCAGTGCAGCGCGGTGCTGACGATGTCCTCGGCGGCGGGGTCGGGAGCCGCCCTGCGCTCGGCGATCAGCTCCATGAAGTACTGGATCACCAGGCCGACGCCGGCCGCCACGCGCTCCCGGTCCTCCCCGGAGTGCAGGATCATGCCCTCCCACTCCAGGAACTCCGGCAGCTTCGTCACCGGCATCCCCATGATCTCCAGGAAGACGGTGGAGGGGAAGACGCGCGCGACGTCGTCGACGAAGTTGCATTCGCCCCGGGCGGCGAGGTCGTCGATGATCTCACCGGCCAGCCGCCGCTGGTTGCCCGCCATGCTCCGGACGCGCCCGGGGGAGAAGTAGCCGCGGAGCAGGTGCCGCCACGGGGTGTGCTCCGGCGGGTCGAGCATCAGCGGGATCAGCTTGAACGGCGGGTTGGGCTCGGTCGGCGTGACGACCGAGCTGGACCACAGGTCGGTCCGGTGGAGGCCGTCGTGGATGGCCTCGTAGTCGGTGAAGACCCAGTAGCCGCCCGCCTCCTCGGAGCGCAACACCGGGCGGGCGCGGTCCTGGTAGCCGTCCATGCGCTCGAAGAACGTCATCGCCGGCGCTGTGCTGAAGGTCTTGTAGTCCTCGATGGGACAGGTCCGCGGGGTGGGGTCGGCGGCCATCTCGGCTCCTCGGTAGGCGGTCCGGACGCGATGCCCTGGATCGTACGACCGCCGTCTCGATTTGGGTAGTCTCAATTGCTGTTCTCAGGTGCGAGGCCTTGCTAGCTTCCCGCAATAACGATCTACTGAGTGCACACAATAGGGCTGCGGGAAGGCGGTATCCATGCATCGACCGATGGAGGGCGTGCGCGTCCTGGAGGTCGCCCAGTTCACCTTCGTGCCGGCCGCGGGCGCGGTGCTCGCGGACTGGGGAGCCGACATCATCAAGATCGAGCACGCCGAGCGGGGCGACGCCCAGCGGGGGCTGATCCGGGTGCTCGGGCTCGACGCCCTCGGCAAGGGCGGCTCGTTCTTCCCGATCATGGAGGGTCCGAACCGGGGCAAGCGCAGCGTCGGGCTCGCCCTGGAGAACCCGGCGGCGCGGCCGGTGCTGGAGCGCCTCGTCCGCGAGAGCGACGTGTTCCTGACCAACTTCCTGCCCGGTGCGCGCGCCAGGCTCGGTATCGAGGTCGAGGACATCCGGGCGATCAACCCCGACATCGTCTACGTCCGCGGCAGCGGGTTCGGCCAGCGCGGCGACGAGGCGGACAAGGGCGGGTACGACAGCACCGCCTTCTGGGCCCGGGGCGGCAGCGCCGCGGGAGTCACCCCGCCGGACTCGGAGTCGATGATGCGCATGCCCTCGGGCGCCTACGGCGACTCCATCGGCGGCATGACGATCGCGGGCGGGATCGCGGCCGCCCTGTACTCCCGGAAGGCCACCGGTGAGCCGTCGGTGGTGGACGTGTCGCTGCTCGGCGTCGGCGCCTGGGCCACCCAGTTCTCGGTCAACATGGCGCTGGCGATGGGCGGCCCGCTGCCAAGGATGGGGCACCCCAAGCACGGATCGGTGGCCAACCCGCTGATCGGCCCCTACCGCACCGCGGACGGGCGCTGGCTGGAACTGGCGATGCTGCAGCCCGGCCGGTACTGGCCCGAGTTCTGCACGGTCGCGGGACGCGAGGACCTGATCGCCGACGAGCGCTTCGACGGCGTCGAGAACATCATGAGGAACGCCGCCGAGGCGAGCGAGATCGTGGCGGGCATCATCGCCGGCCGCGACCACGCCGAATGGGTCGAGCTGCTCAAGGGGACGGACGGGCAATGGGCGCTGGTCCAGGAGCCCTGGGAGGTGGGGCAGGACCCGTCGCTGCGCGCCAACGGCCTCATCGCGCCCCTGGCGGACGCCGACGGGGTCCAGCGGGAACTGGTCGCGAACCCGGTCCAGTTCGACGAGACCCCGGCGGAACTGCGCCGCGCCCCGCAGTTCGCCGAGCACACCGACGAGGTGCTGCGCGAGCTCGGGTGGAGCGACGACGAACTGATCCGGCTCAAGGTCGAGGGCGCGATCACCTGAGCCGCCGGAAGCGATGGCCCCGCCCGACGCCGGGGCCCCGGAAAACGCGACGGACCGGCCGGAGGAGAGGGCTGGCGGCGGGGCGGACGTCACGCCCCGCTCCGGCTTCAGCGGTCCCGGGGACGGGTCCACGGGCGCTACTCGCCCCGCCAGACCGGCGGGCGCTTCTCGGCGAACGCGATGGCGCCCTCGCGGGCGTCGGCGGAGGCGAGCACCGGGCGGATGATCTCCTCCTGCCGGCCGAACGCCTCGTCGGAGGCCCAGTCGGCCTGGGCGTCCAGGATCCGCTTGGTGGCGGCGACGGCGAGCGGGGCGTTGGCGGCGATGGCCCCGGCGAGCGCGCGGGCGCCCTCCAGGGCCTTGCCGGGCGCGGTGATCTCCGTGACCAGGCCGTACCGCCCGGTCTCCGCGGCGGTGACGGGCTCGCCGGTCAGCGCCAGCCGCATCGCCACCCCGCGGGGGACGCGGCGGGGGAGCCGGACCAGCCCGCCGGCCCCGGCCACCAGGCCCCGCTTCACCTCCGGGAGGCCGAACCGGGCGTCCTCGGCCGCCACGATCAGGTCGCAGGCCAGCGCGACCTCGCAGCCCCCGGCCAGCGCGTAGCCCTCCACGGCGGCGATCACCGGCTTGGCCGGGGGACGCAGCGTGATCCCGGCCAGCCCGCGTTCGGGATGGGTGACGTTCTCGCCCGCCACGAACGCCTTGAGGTCCATGCCCGAGCAGAACGTGCCGCCGGCGCCGGTGAGGATGGCGACGGTCAGGTCCTTGCGGGACTCGAACTCCTCCAGCGCGGCGGCGATGCCGTCGCTCACCGCCCGGTTCACGGCATTGCGCGCCTCCGGGCGGTTGATGGTGACGACGGCGACGCCGTCGGCGTGCTCGACCAGGACCTCGTCCGGCATGGGGTCTCCTCGACCTCGTGAGGGATGGCGCGTGATGGCGTGATGAACCTAGAATACTTCGTAAACTATGTTGGAGGGCGTCATGGAGGTAGGGGACCTCGGCGGGGCCCTGCGCGCCGCGGCCGGACGGTACGGCTCCACGCCCCTGGTCTTCCACGGCCCGCGCGGCACCGAGACCACCCGGCTGGACGCGCTGCACCAGCGCGCCCTGCGCGTCGCGGCCGGGCTCGCCGATCTCGGTGTCGAGCCCGGTGACGTGGTGGCCCTCCAGTTGACCGGACGCGTGGAGAACGCCGTCGCCCATGCCGCCGTGCTGCTGCGAGGGGCGGTCGTGCTCCCGGTCGTCCCGATCTACGGCCTGCGGGAACTCGGCTTCGCGCTGCGCCAGTCAGAGGCCGCCGTCCTGATCACGTCCAGCGGACGGGCGGCGGAGGTGCGCGCGACGCGCACCGAGTTGCCGGCGTTGCGCCGCGTCATCGCCGTCGGGGACGAGGACTGGAACGCGCTGGAGGCGCACCGGCCGCTCGGCGCGCTGGCGCCGCCCGACCCGGACGAGGTCTGCGTTCTCGTCTACACCTCGGGCACGACGGCGGACCCGAAGGGCGTCCAGCACACCCACCGCTCCCTCCTCGCGGAACTGGAGACCATGCCGGGGCACGAGGACGGCTACGTCTACCTCGACGCGTTCCCGCCCGGTCATGTCGCCGGACTGTGCGTGCTGCTGCGGGTCCTGGTGCGCGGGGTGGCGACCGTCTTCATGGAGAAGTGGCACGCGGAGACGGCACTGGACCTGATTCACGAGCATCGGGTGACCGCCTCGGCGGGCGTGCCGTTCCACCTGTCGGGGCTGCTGGAGGCCGCCGAGCGGACCGGCCGCGGCGCCGGAACCCTGCGGGAGTACCTGGTGGGCGCGGCGAGCGTCCCGCCGGTGCTCGTCGAGCGGGCCGGGCGCGCCGGGATCGCCGCCTACCGGGCGTACGGCTCCAGCGAGCACCCCACGATCAGTTCCGGAGACGCGGACGACCCCGGCGGCAAGCGCGCCTCCACCGACGGCCGGCTGAAGCCCGGCACCGAGGTGCGCATCGTCGACCCGGAGGGCGGGGACCTGCCGGTGGGGGAGGAGGGCGAGATCTGGTCGCGCGGCCCCGAGGTCTTCGCCGGGTACCGCGATCCGGCACTGAACGCGCAGGCGTTCACCCCGGACGGCTGGCTGCGCACCGGCGACGTGGGACGCATGGACCGCGACGGGCATCTGACCATCACCGACCGGCTCAAGGACATCATCGTGCGCGGCGGGGAGAAGATCTCCTCCAAGGAGGTGGAGGACCTGCTTGCCGCGCACCCGGCCGTGGCCGAGGCGGTCGCCGTGGCCGAGCCGGACGAGCGCTACGGCGAACGGGTCTGCGCGTTCGCCGTCCTGCGCGAGGGCGGGAAGCTCGACCTCGGCGAGGTGCGCGACCACTTCGCCGCACTGGGCGCCGCCCGGCAGAAGACCCCGGAACGCCTGGTCGTCGTGGACGCGTTGCCGCGCACGGCCGCGGGCAAGGTGCGCAAGTACGAACTCAGGAGGGAAGTGCGCGGATGGACCTCGTGATCAGCGACGAGCAGGAGGCGCTCGCCGGGACGGTGCGCGACTGGCTGGCCGAGCGCACCGACCTGGCCGCGGCGCACGCCGACCGGGACGGCAGGCCGATGTCGGGTCCGGAGGACTTTCGGGCCGCGGCGGAACTCGGCCTGGTCGGGCTGCTGCGGGACGCGGAGGGTGGCGCGCACGCCGACCTCGCGCTGGTCGTGGAGGAACTGGGATACGCGGCGTCCCCGCTGCCGCTCGGACAGGCCGCGCTGGTGTGCCGCGCGCTCGACGACGCCGGGTTCGGCGGTGACATGGCCGACCGGGTGGCGGCCGGAGCCGCGCTGGTGGTGCCGGTGCTGCCCGAGCCGGGAGAGGAGCCCGTCCGCGCGTCGGCGGGCCCGGACGGCGCGCTCGCCCTGGACGGGCGGGTCGCCATCGTGGCGGGCGCCCTCGGCGCCGACGCCTTCCTGGTCGTCGCCGAGTCGGCCGATGGCGCCCCCGTGCTGGCGCTCGCCCCGGCCGATCTGCCCGGAATCGCTCTTACGGAGCGCACCTCGCTCGACATCACCCGGGACTTCGCCGCCGTGGCGCTGGAGGGGACCGCCGTCCAGGCCGGGTCGTGGACGGCGGTCGAGCCCGAAACCGCCGAGCGGCTGGGCGGCGCGCTGGCCCTGCACCACGCCGCCGACGCGGTCGGCGCGGCCGGCCGGCTGGTGGCGATGACGCTTCACTACGTCCGGGAACGGCGGCAGTTCGGACGGGTGATCGGCGGGTTCCAGGCCGTCAAGCACCACTGCGCCGACATGGCCGTGGACGTCGAGCGCGCCCGCGTGACCGTGCGCGCGGCCGCTCGCGCGCTGGACGCCGGCGATCCCGGGGCCCGGCGCCTCCGCATCGCCGAGGCGGCCGCGATCGCGGGCGAGGCGTGCTCGCGGGTCGCGGGCACCGCGCTGCAACTGCACGGCGGCATGGGCTTCACCTGGGAGCACGACCTGCACCTCTACCTGCGGCGCGTCAAGGCCGGAGAGCTGCTGGGCGGTCCGCCCCGGTACCACTACGCCCGGCTGATGGAGCTGGTGGGGTGAGGGCCGCTCACTCCAGGATGTCGATGACGGAGGTGGCCTCGCGGTCGCGCAGCACCATCTGGTCGGCGACCTGGAGGTGCCGGTGCCAGAAGCGTTCGGCGGCGGGCCCGTCACCGGCCCGGACGAGCTTGACCAGCTTCTCGTACGCGCGCAGCGCCCGCGCGTAGTCGCCGCGCGTGCCGGCCGCCTCGCCCGCCCGTACCGACGCCTGGGTCTGCCGCAGGATGATCTCGTGCACCATCCCGGCCATGAGCGCGAGGGTCTGGTTGCCGGACAGTTCGACGAGGCGCAGATGGAAGCGGGCGCTGCCGACCGCGAACCGCTCGGAGTCGGTGACCGAGGCGCGCGCGGGCTCCACCTCCTCCTCCAGTGCCGCGTACCGTTCCTCGTCACCGCTGACGGCGAGCAGCCGGGCCGCGGGCGGTTCGATCGCGCTGCGGGCCTGGTACACGTCGCCGAGCGTGGCGCCGCCCAGCTGGAGCAGGAGCCCGGCGGGCCGGGCGACCACCTCGGGTCCGGGCACGGTCACCCGGGCGCCGGTGCGGGAGCCGCGGCGCAGTTCGATCAGGCCCTCGGACTCCAGCACCCGGAACGCCTCGCGGAGCGTGGGGCGCGAGACCCCGAAGTGCTCCATGAGGGTGGCCTCGTTGGGCAGGTAGTCGCCGTCGGCGAGGGAGCCCTCCACGATGCGGCGCCGCAGCCGGCGTGCGACCAGCTCGCCCGTCTTGGGCGGGCGGACGCCGTCCGACGACGCGCCCGTGGTCAGGCCGCGCCGTACCCCTGACTCCGGCAGTGCCATGGATGTTCGCTCCCTGCTGGTGGCTGACCGTTGGTGGCTGACTAGGTGCACAAGGATAGCTACCGGGGGATCACCCGGCGTCATGTCGGGACTCGCTCCTCGTGCCGGCCTATGGTAGATAACCTAGTAAACCATGTACCCTTCGTCCGGACGAGGTGGAAGGAGTGTCCATGCCCCCCTGGCGGACCCGTTTGCGGGAGTTCCTGGCGGCGCACGCGGGGCCGCCTCCCCGCGACAGGGCCGAGCGGTCGGCCTGGGCCCGCGCCTTCCACGCGGACCTCCAGGACGCCGGGCTCGCCGCCCCTGGCTGGCCGGTCGAGGTGGGCGGCATGGGGCTGGCGCTGGCCGACCAGCTCGACTACCACCGCGAGATGACGCGCGCCCGCGCCCCCAAGCATCCGTGCGCGCTGTCGTTCATCGTCGCGCCCACCCTCATCAAGCACGGCACCGCCGAGCAGAAGGAACGTTTCCTGCGTCCCCTGCTGCGCGCCGACGAGTTGTGGTGCCAGGGCTTCTCCGAACCCGGAGCCGGAAGCGACCTCACCGCCCTGTCCACCAAGGCCGAACGGGACGGCGACCACTACGTGGTGACCGGCCAGAAGGTGTGGACGTCCATGGCCGCGCAGGCGCACTGGATGTTCGCGCTGGTGCGCACGGCCCCTCCCGGCCCGCGCGGCGCGGGCATCAGCTACCTGCTCGTCCCGATGGACGCCCCCGGCGTGACCGTGCGCCCGCTGCGCGACATCAGCGGCGGCGCCCACTTCGCGGAGGTCTTCCTGGACGAGGTGCGCGTGCCGGCGCGGAACCTGGTCGGGGAGGAGAACGAGGGCTGGGCGATCGCGCGCACCAGCCTCGGTCACGAGCGCGCCACCGCGTTCCTGTCCGACGAGTTCCGCTACCGCCGCATCGTGGACGAGCTGTTCGCGCTCGCCGGGACCACCGGGGCGAAGTCCGACCCGGTGGTGCGCCAGTCGCTGGCCCGGATCGAGGCGTCCGTGCGGGTGCTGGCCGCCAACAGCCGCCGCGCCCTGGACCTCGTGCTCGAAGGCCGGGATCCGGGTCCCGCCGCGTCGGTGAACCGCCTGGTGAAGGCCGAGTTCGACCAGCGCCTGCACGAGGTGGCGCTGCGCGTGCTGGGCCCGGACGCCGTGCTCGGCGCCCGTGCTCCGTCCGCGCCCGAGCGGGGCCGCTGGACCTTCGGCTTCCTCATGAGCCGCGCGTCCACGATCGGCGCCGGCACATCGGAGATCCAGCGCAACACCATCGCCGAGAAGGTGCTCGGCCTGCCGTCGCACCTGCAGGAACTTGCGGGGGAGGAGCGCGCGTGAGCAGCACGGTGGAGTTCGAGAACGACCTGCGGGAGGCGGTCGGCCGGCTGGTCGGCGAGCGCTGCGACTCCGGACGCGTCGCCGCCCTCGCGGACGCGGGCGAGCCCGCGGACCGCGAGCTGTGGGACGAGCTCGCGGCGATGGGGCTGCCCGGACTGGCCGTCCCCGCGGAGTACGGCGGCGAGGGGATGGGCTTCGCGCTCGCAGCCGCCGCACAGGAGGAACTCGGCCGCGGGCTCGCGCTCGTCCCGAGCGTGTCGACGGTCGCGGTGCAGGCGGCGCTGCTGTCGGCCGGCGACTCGCCGCCGGCGCGGCGCTGGCTGCCGCGGCTGGCGTCCGGAGAGGTCGCGGGCGCGGTGGCGGCCGGTCGCACGGTGGACGGCTGGACGGCCGCCGGTGTTCGCGCCGACCGCACGCCCGGCGGCTGGACGCTGAACGGAGAGGTGCCGGTCGTCACCGAGGCGCCCGCCGCCGGCGTGCTGCTCGTGCCGGCCGGAGCGGACCCGGCGCTGTTCCTGGTGGAGCGCGAGGCGGTGGCCGTCGATCCGATCGAGTCGCTGGACCCCACCCGCCCGCTGGGCGCGGTCCGGATGCGGGACGCCCCGGGCGAGGCGCTCGCCGGCCCCGCCTCGGCGGCCCGCGTCCTCGCGGCGGCCGAGCGGACGGCCCTGGTGATGCTCGCCGCCGACGTGGTGGGGGCGGCGGCGCGGGCCCTGGACATGGCGGTCGGCCATGCCCGGACCCGCCGGCAGTTCGGCCGCCCCATCGGGTCGTTCCAGGCGATCTCGCACCGCTGCGCCGACATGCTCGTCGCCGTCGAGTCGGCCCGCGCTCTGGTCGCCGCCGCTGCGGAGGCGCTCGACGCACCGTCCGACGACACGCCGGTCGCGGTCGACCTGGCCGCCGCGCACGCGCTGGACGCCGCGGTCGAGGTGGCCGGCGGATGCGTCCAGATCCACGGCGGGATGGGCTTCACCTGGGAGCATCCCGCACACCGGTACCTGCGCCGGGCCAAGGCCGCGCAGGCGCTGATCGCGCTCCCGGACCGGCTGCGCGATCGAGCCGTGAGCGGGCTGCGGTGACGGCCGGTGCCGCAGGACCGCCGGGTCGGACCCGCCGCCCTGTTCGAGTGAGGAGCAGCAACGCCATGGAATTCGGTGCCGGTACGCCGTTGGAGGAGTTCCGGGAGCGGGTGCGCGCGTTCGTGGCGGCCCGCGCCCCCGGCCACAAGGTGAGGTCCGGGGTGCGCAGCCCGGAGAGCGAGGCCGAGCTGAAGGAGCTGCGGCGCTGGACGGCCGAACTGTACGCGGCCGGGTACGTGGGCGCCGATTGGCCCGAGGAGTACGGCGGGGAGCCCGGTCACGACCCGCTGCGCCAGTTCGTGGTGGGCGAGGAGATCGCCCGAGCCCGCGCTCCGATGCCCGCGAGCGGCGGCTCGCTGGCCGCGAACGCGCTGATCAGGTTCGGGACGGACGAGCAGAAGCGGCGGTACCTGCCGCGGATCCGGTCCGCCGAGGATCTGTGGTGCCAGCTGTTCAGCGAGCCCGAGGCGGGGAGCGACCTGGCGTCCCTGCGGACCACCGCGGTGCGGGACGGCGACGAATGGGTGGTCAACGGGCAGAAGGTCTGGACCACCAACGGGCATTGGGCGCAGTACGGCTACCTGCTCGCCCGTACCGATCCCGACGTGCCCAAGCACCAGGGCATCAGCGCGTTCGTCCTGGACATGCGCCTGCCCGGCGTGCAGGTGCGCCCGCTGCGGGAGCTGACCGGCACCTCCGACTTCAACGAGGTCTTCTTCGACGATGTCCGGCTGCGCGCGGACGCCCTGATCGGCGCGCCCGGCCAGGGCTGGCTGATCGCCAGCGCGTCGCTCGCCGAGGAGCGCAACGGCGTCGGCGTCTCCGTCGTGCAGCTCCAGATGGCCTGGGAGGACCTGGTCGCCCTGGCGCGCGAGATCACCGTGGACGGGCGGCCGGCCCTGGACCTGGACGACGTCCGCCAGCAGCTCGCCAGGTTCCGCGCCGAGGTCGACGCGTGCGCACTGCTCGCCCACACGGCCATATCCCGGTGGCGCGCGGGCCGGGAACGGGTGATCGACGCCCCGGCCACGAAACTGACCTTCAGCGAGCTCAACCTGCGGATGGCCGAGTACGCCGTGTCGCTGCCCGGCGCCCTCGGCGTCCTGACCGAGGAGGACCCCGGCGCCGTCGCGGGGGGCCGCTGGCAGGACGCCTACCTGTACGCCCGCGCCTACACGATCGCCGGCGGCAGCTCGGAGATCATGCGCAACATCATCGCCGAGCGCGCCCTCGGCCTGCCCCGCGAACCCCGCTGACCAGGCTGACCATCCCCTTTCCGGACGGAGGACGCCGTGCACCTGTCCAGGATCGCCGAGCGCCATCCCGACAAGCCCGCCGTGATCGACGCGGCCACCGGTGCCGTCACCACCTACCGCGAGCTGGACGAGACATCGCTCCGTCTCGCCCGGCTGCTGGCCGACCGCGGCCTGGCGCCCGGCGACCACGCCGCCCTGCTCATGGACAACGGCCCCGGCTACTTCGCGGCAGCCTGGGCCTGCCAGCGGTCGGGCCTGTACTGGACGCCCGTCAACCACCACCTCACCGCCGACGAGGCCGCCTACATCGTCCGCGACTGCGGCGCGCGGGCGCTGATCGCGTCCGGCACACTGGGCGGCGCGGCCTGGGAGGTCGCGGAAAGCGCCGCGGACGTCCGGACGCGGCTCATCGACGGGTCCGGCGACCCGCCCGAGGGCTTCGAGAACCTGGCCGAGGCGGCGGCCCGCTTTTCCGGCGGCGAGCGGGAGGAGGAGCGCGAGGGCTACTACATGTTCTACTCGTCCGGCACCACCGGGCGGCCCAAGGGCATCCTGCCCGACCTCGCCGGCGACCCGTTCGGCACCGGGTTGAAGCTCGACCACACCCTTCCCCTGCTGTTCGGGTTCGGCCCCGACACCGTCTACCTGTGCCCGGCGCCGCTCTACCACGCCGCGCCCACGGGCTGGACGCTCGGCACGATGCGCGGCGGCGGCACGGTCGTCCTGATGGACCGCTTCGACCCCGAGCGGGCCCTGGCGCACATCGAGCGGTACAAGGTCACGCACGTCCAGTTCGTGCCGACGATGCTCGTCCGGATGCTCAAGCTTCCGGAGGAGACCCGGGCGCGCTACGACCTGTCCAGCCTGCGGACGGTGGTGCACGCCGCCGCGCCCTGCCCGGTCGAGGTCAAGCGGCGCGTCATCGAGTGGTTCGGACCCGTGGTGCAGGAGTACTACTCCGGCAGCGAGGGCAACTGCTTCTTCCTCATCGACTCCGAAGACTGGCTCGCGCATCCCGGCTCGGTCGGGCGGCCCGTCCTCGGGACGCCCCACATCCTGGACGACGACGGCCGCGAACTGCCCACCGGCGAGGTCGGCACGGTGTGGTTCGAGGGCACGTCCGCGTTCAGCTACCACAACGACCCCGCCAAGACCGCGGGCGCCTTCAACGACCGGGGCTGGAGCACGCTCGGCGACATGGGGCGCCTCGACGCCGAGGGCCACCTCTACCTGGTGGACCGCCGCGCCGACCTGATCCTCAGCGGCGGCGTCAACATCTATCCGCAGGAGATCGAGAACCTCCTGGCCGTCCATCCGGCGGTCGCCGACGCCGCCGTCGTCGGGGCGCCCGACCCGGACATGGGGCAGCGGGTCCGCGCCGTCGTGGAGCCCGCCGACCCGGCCGCCGCGGGCCCCGGGCTGGCGGACGAGCTGATCGCGTACTGCCGGGCGCACCTGGCCGGCTACAAGTGCCCGCGCGAGATCGAGTTCGCCGCCGAGCTGCCCCGCACCCCGACCGGCAAGCTGCTGCGCCGCCTCCTGGCGGCCCCCGCCCCGTGACCGTCCGCGCATGGAGGCCGCGACATCTTGGCTGATCACCCCGTACTAGGTAACCTAGTTACCCTTGTCTGAGGAGGGTCTCATGAAGCTGCGTCCCGGCCAGCAGCTGGCCAGCACCGTCGACGGCACCAGGATGATCGTGGTCCGCGCGCCCGCCGCCGAGGTCGCGGTGAGCTGCGGCGGCGCGCCGATGGTCGACGCCAAGGAGGAGGCGGCGCCCGGAACCGCCGATCCCGCCAGGCAGGACGGAACCCTCCTCGGCAAGCGCTACGCCAGCGAGGACCTCGGGCTCGAGCTGCTGTGCACCAAGCCCGGAGAGGGCACCGTCGAGGTCGACGGCGCGGCCCTGCCGATCAAGGACGCGAAACCGCTGCCCGCCTCCGACTAGACCGACCTGCGACTGGAGCGCGTGATGAACGTGACGATGCTGCTGGACATGGCGGCGGACGGCTTCGGCGACCGGATCGTCGTGGGATCCCGGAACGGCGGCCTGACCGCGTCCCGGCTGCGGGCGGCGGCCTCCGGCGCCGCCGCCCTGATCCGCGAGTCGGGCGCGGATGCCGTCCTCTACCTCGCCGTGAACGGCCCCGCCTTCCCGGTCGCGATGTTCGCCGCGGCCTTCGCCGGCGTCCCGCTGGTGCCGGTGAACTACCGGCTGGGCGAGGAGCAGCTCGCCAGGCTGCTGGCCGCCCACCCCAAGGCGTACGGCATCGCCGGGGACGGGCAGCACGAGGCCCTTCTCGGGGCGGGCCCGTCGGTCCGTACCCCCGAGGACTTCCTCCGGGAGGCCGGCGAGGCGGCGGACCGGGCGCGCGGGGAGGAGGCGCCCGCCGACCCCGACGCCACCGCCGTCCTGATCTACACGAGCGGCACCGCCTCGGCGCCCAAGGGGGTCGTGCTGCGCCACCGCAACCTCGTCTCGTACGTGCTGGAGACGGTCGAGTTCGCGGCGGCGGGCGAGGACGAGGCGGCGCTGATGAGCGTCCCGCCGTACCACATCGCCGCGGTGTCCAACGTGCTGACGAACCTGTACGCGGGGCGCCGCTGCCTGACCCTGCACTCGTTCACGCCGGACGGGTGGCTGGAGCTCGTGCGCGCGGAAGGGGTGACCAACGCGATGGTCGTCCCGACGATGCTGGCCCGCATCATGGACGCCCCCGTCCCGGACCGCTCGGCCCCCTCCCTGCGCGCCCTCGCCTACGGCGGCGCACGGACGCCCCGCCGCATCATCGAGCGGGCGCTGCGCGAATGGCCGCACGTCGGCTTCGTCAACGCCTACGGCCTCACCGAGACCAGCTCGACCATCGCCGTCCTCGGCCCGGACGACCACCGGGCGGCGCTGACGTCCGACGACCCGGACGTCCGGGCCAGGCTCGAATCGGCGGGCCGTCCCGTGCCGTCGATCGAGCTGGAGATCCGCGACGCGGACGGGAGCGTGCTGCCCGCCGGGGGGAGCGGGCGGATCTGGGTGCGCGGCGAGCAGGTCTCCGGGGAGTACGCGGGCCACGGCTCCTCGGTCGACGGGCGCGGCTTCTTCGACACCCGCGACCAGGGTCGCCTGGACGCGGAGGGCTACCTGTTCGTCGAGGGCCGCGTCGACGACACCATCATCCGGGGCGCGGAGAACATCGCTCCCGCCGAGATCGAGGACGTCCTGCTCCGCCACCCGGACGTGGCCGACGCCGTCGTGGTGGGCGTCCCCGACGAGGAGTGGGGCCAGCGCGTCGAGGCGGTCGTCGTGCCCGCCCCGGGCGCCGCCCTCAACCCCGGGGAACTGCGCGGTTACGTCAGGGAGCGGCTGCGCGGCTCGAAGACTCCCGACCGCATCGTCTGCTGGCCCGAGCTGCCCCGCACTCCGACCGGAAAGGTGATCAAACGCGACATCGTCGCCGGCCTGGCCGCGCCGCGCACCGGCGGCTAGCGCTGCGGCACGCCGTCGAGCCAGGGTTCGAGGGCGGCGAGGTGGCGGCTCATACCCCTCGTGTGGACGCCGGTGCTGCGGGCCGTGCTCGTGCTCGGCGTCGCGGGTCTCGTGGCGGCCGGGCTGAACGAAGCAAACTATGTTTGCGAAGTCATCTACGTGGATGTGAGGTGCGACCGTGACCGCGAGAGCGTGGCTGTTCGACGTCGACGGCACCCTGCTCGACTCGGTGACCGGCACGTCGCTGCGCCCGCTGGCCCGTGAGCTGCTCACGGCCCTGCGCGAGCGGGGGACGCCCGCCCTGCTGTGGAGCGCGGGCGGCGCGGACTACGCGCGCCGCCGCGCCGAGGCCGCGGGCATCGCCGACCTGGTCACGGCATTCCACGTCAAGGCCGAGCGGGACGGGCGGGGCCGCTGGGTCCTGCCCGCCCTGCCGCCGGAGCACGCCCCCGCCGTGCTGGTGGACGACCAGCCCGACGAGGTGCCGCCTGCGGGGGAGGTGCTCGGCGTCCCGCCCTACGTCGGGCCGAACCCCCGCGACACGGCGCTCGCCGCGCTGCTCCGGCGGCTACCCCCAGCGAACGGAAAGGAACCCATGAACGACGTCGGGCCGGACGCGGCCAGGCCGCTGTCCGCGCGGCTGCGCCGGATGGTCTCGATCGACCCCGCCGCGACCGCGATGACCTTCGGCGGACGCTCCTACCCCTGGGCCTTCCACCGGGAGGCCATCGAGGACCTGGAGCAGCTCCTGGACGGCACGGGTGCCCGCCGCGTCGGCATCGTCCTGCGCAACCGCCCCGCCCTCGTGGCCGCGCTGATCGCCGTGCTGGCCACCGGCCGCGAGGTGGTCACGCTGAGCCCCTTCCACGGCGACGTCGGGCTCGCCGAGGACATCGAGGGCCTGGCGCCCCAGGCCGTGATCGCCGAACCGGGCGACTGGGCCAGGAGCGGGGTGCAGGACGCCGCGCGCGCCGCCGGAGCCGTCGCCGTCCAGGCGGGCGAGGAGCGGGCGCTGGTCCGCCGCGAGGTGGACTGGGTCCCCGACCCCCGCCCGGTGGAGCCGTCGGACCTCGCCGTCCTGATGCTCACCAGCGGCACCACGGGCAAGCCCAAGCGGGCCGAGCTGACCTACGGCCGGCTCACCGCCGCGTACAAGGCCGCCGGCACCGTCCTGGACGGCGAGCCGCGCCTGAGCGGGCAGACGCAGATCCTCTGGACGTCCCTCGTCCACATCTCCGGCCTCTACTTCGCGGTCAGCTCCGTCCTGGACGGGCGGACGACCGCGCTGATGGACCGGTTCGAGATCGGGGAGTGGACGGGCCTCGTCCGCGCCCACCGCCCGAAGGTCGTCGGGCTGCCGCCGACCGCGATGCGCATGGTCATGGACGCCGGCGTGCCGGCGGACGTGTTCGACGGCGTCCGCGTCGTCCTGTCCGGCACCGCGCCGCTCGATCCCGCCGACGCCGAGCGTTTCGAAGCCCGCTACGGCGTTCCCGTCCTCACCAACTACGGTGCGACCGAGTTCGCCGGAGCCATAGCCGGATGGCACCTGAAACTGCGCCGCCAGTGGGGGGACGCCAAGCGCGGCAGCGCCGGCCGCGCCCACCCCGGCGTCGAGCTGCGGATCGTCGATCCGGAGAGCGGGACCCCGCTGGCGACCGGCGAGGTCGGCGTCCTGGAGGCGCGCGGCGCGCAGCTGCCCGGCGGCGGCGACCGCTGGACGCGCACCACCGACCTCGCCTCCCTGGACGAGGACGGCTTCCTGTTCATCCACGGCCGCGCCGACGACGCCATCAACCGCGGCGGCTTCAAGATCGTCCCGAGCGTGATCGAGGACGTGCTGAAGGCGCACCCGGCCGTCGCCGACGCCTCGGCCGTCGGCGTCCCCGACCCGCGGCTCGGCGAGGTGCCGGTCGCCGCCGTGACCCTCCGCTCGCCCGCCGACCCCGCCGAGCTGCGCGCCTGGCTGGGCGACCGGCTGGCCCGCTACCACCTGCCGACCGAGATCAGGATCGTGGACGAGCTGCCCCGCACGCCGTCCATGAAGATCAGCCGCCCGGGTGTCCGGGCCCTGTTCGCCGTCCCCGAAAGGACCGCCTCGTGAGTGAGACCACCGACGGGAAGACCGCCGAGGAGTTCGAGCGGGCGACCTCCGCCGAGCTGAACGACGCCGACATCGCCAAGGACCGCGCGATCCTCGGCCGTGACTGGGCGAATCGCTCGCAGGAGTTCCTCAGCACCGCCACTCCGGAGGCGATCCGCAACTTCGCCACCGGGTACGGGGACGACAATCCGCTGTTCACCGACCCCGAGTACGGCCGGGCGTCCCGCTGGGGCGGGCAGATCGCCCCGCCGATCATGGCGGCGGTGCTGAACGCCCCGCTGCGCGGCGAGCGCCAGACCAAGCAGGAGCGCGGCGGCAGCTACCGCGGCATCCACGCGTTCGTCTCCGGCGGCACCTGGGACTGGTACCGGCCGATCCGCCCCGGCGACACCCTGCACAGCTTCGGCGGCCTGGAGGCGATCGAGGTCAAGCGGTCGGAGTTCGCCGGGCGCTCGGTGGTGAAGGTGCACCGCCAGGTCAAGATGAACCAGAACGCCGAGGTCGTCGGCGTCTACCGGACCCTGGTCATCTACACCGAGCGCAAGAAGGCCCGCGAGCGCGGCAAGTACGCCGGCATCGAGGACCCCGCCTACACCGACGAGGACCTCGCGAAGATCGACGAGATCTACGCGGCGGAGGGCCCGCGCGGGCGCGAGCCGCGCCACTTCGAGGACGTCAAGGCCGGCGAGCCGCTGCCGCCGATGGTCAAGGGCCCGCTGACCACCACCGACATCGTCGTCTTCCACGCGGGTGGGTACGGTTTCGTCCCGTACGGGCTGAAGACGGGACGGCTCGCGCACCAGAACCGGCAGCGCATCGCCCCGTTCTACATCAAGAACGAGTACGGCATCCCGGACGTCGCGCAGCGCGTCCACTGGGACTCCGCGTGGGCGCAGGCGATCGGCAACCCGCGTGCCTACGACTACGGCGTGCTGCGCGAGTGCTGGGCGCACCACTACCTGACCGACTGGGCCGGCGACGACGCGTGGGTGGTCTCCCAGCACGACGAGATCCGCAAGTTCAACTACCAGGGCGACACGCAGTTCCTGTCCGGGGAGGTCACCGGCAAGACCGTCGCCGAGGACGGCCGCTGCCTCGTCGACATCGCGTTCAAGGCCACCAACCAGCGCGGCGAGGACACGATGAAGGGCACCGCGACCATCGCGCTGCCGAGCCGCGAGCACGGCGCCGCGCTGCTGCCCGCCGTCCCGGCCGAGCTGCAGCGCAAGGCGGCCGACATGATGGCCCGGCACGGCGAGCTGCTGCGCGAGGGACGGCGGTGACGGCTCCGGACGGCGTGCGGTGCGAGGTCGCGGGCGGCGTGCTGCGCGTGACCCTCGCCCGTCCGGACAAGGCCAACGCGCTGCGCTCCGAGGACATCGCGGGACTCTGACGATGGAGGAGCTAACCATGACCACCGCCTCCGAGCGGTCGTTCGGGACCCTGCGCGAGCACCGCAAGTTCAACTGCGTCGGGGACGTGACGTGGGTGCGCGAGAACCAGCGCGGGCTCGACCGTTACGGTGTCGCCTCATGAGCGGCGCCGTGCGGGAGGTCGGCTCCGGGACGGAGAACGTCCTCGGCCGGGTCGCGGACGGGGTCGGGGTGATCGAGCTGAACCGGCCCGAGCGCCGCAACGCCCTGCACCCCGACATGTACGACGCGATCCCCCGCCTGATCGAGGCGTACGAGACCGATGACGAGGTCGGCTGCGTCCTGGTCACCGCGGCGGGCCCGGCGTTCTGCGCGGGCGGGGACCTCCGCCTCGGCACGGGACGAGCCGGCGGCGACGGCGGCGACGGCGACGGCGGTGATGGGGCGGCCGCGCTCACCCGGCTGGCCCGCATGGTCGTCCTGCTCCGGGAGAGTTCCAAGATCTCGATCGCGGCGCTGCCCGGTCCGGCGGTGGGCGCCGGGCTCGGGCTGGCGCTGGCCGCCGACCTCCGGGTCGCCGCCGCTTCGGCGTCCCTCATCGGCGGGTGGTCGCGGCTGGCGTTCAGCGGTGACTTCGGCGGCGCCTGGGCACTGACCCGCATGCTCGGACCTGCCCGGGCACTGGAATTCCTCATCGGCACGGAGCCCATCGACGCCGCGACGGGGGAGCGCCTCGGCCTGTTCAACCGGGTCGTCCCCGACGCCGAACTGCGCGCCACGGCGCTGGCCTGGGCAAGGGAGATCGCGGCGGGGCCGCGCGGCGCGTACGCGCTGATGAAGGAGAACGTCCGGGACGCGCAGGTCATGGGGCTGCGCGAGGCACTGCCGCGGGAGAGCGAGCGGATGGCCCGTTCCGGCCGTTCACGGGAGCACCGGGACGCCGTACGGCGCCGGCTCTCCGACCGATCAACATAGAGAAGCGACTGCTTACCCAGGACCAGTGGAGTGCGGATGAAGATCGATGCCAATCTGGGCAGTGACCTGGCCGGGGCTCCGGCCGCGGCGGAGAAGCTGGAGCGGGAGGGGTACGGCGGCGTCTGGGTCGCGGAGGCGGGCAGCGACCCGTTCCTGCTGAGCCTGCAGGCGATCTCCGCGACCGGGTCGGTGACCGTCGGCACCTCGGTCGCCATCGCGTTCGCCCGCACCCCGATGACCCTCGCCACCGTGGGCTTCGACCTGGCGAGGCATTCGCGGGGCCGGTTCGTGCTCGGCCTCGGATCCCAGGTGAAGGCGCACATCGAGCGGCGGTACTCGATGCCGTGGTCGCGCCCGGCGGCGCGGATGCGCGAGCTGGTCCTGGCCATGCGCGCCATCTGGGCGTGCTGGCAGGACGGCGACAAGCTCGACTTCCGGGGCGATTTCTACACCCACACCCTGATGACGCCGTTCTTCGCGCAGCAGCCCCACGAGTACGGCCCGCCGCCGGTCTACCTGGCCGGAGTGGGGGAGCGGATGACCGAGGTCGCGGGGGAGGTCGCCGACGGCTTCTTCGTGCACCCGTTCACCACCGACCGCTACGTGCGGGAGGTCACGCTTCCCGCGCTGGAGCGAGGCCGGGCCAAGGCCGGCGAGGAGGGCTTCGACGGCTACACCGTGTGCGGTTCCGCCATGGTGGTCACCGGTCACACGGAGGAGGAGACCGCCAAGGCCGCCCGCGGCATCAAGCGGCAGATCGCCTTCTACGGCTCCACCCCGGCCTACCGGCCCGTACTGGACCTGCACGGGCTCGGCGACCTCCAGCCCGAGCTCACCGCACTGTCCAAGGAGGGCCGATGGCGGGAGATGACCGATCTGATCACTGACGACATCCTGGACGAGTTCGCCGTGACCGGGACGCCGGACGAGATCGGCCCTGCGCTGCAGGCCAAGATCGGTGACATCTACGACCGGGTGACCCTCTACACCCCGTACCGGATCGACCCGGCCTCGTTCTTCCCGGACGGCCGCGGCGCGAGCCGATGAAGCATCCCTGGGACCGTCCGCTGGGCATCTGGCACCTCGCCGAGCACCACCCCGACCGTGCGGCGATCCTCGGCTGCCCGTCCGGCGAATCGCTCACGTTCGCCGAGCTGGCGGCGCGGGCGCACCGGGCCGCGCACGCGCTGCGCGAACTGGGCGTGGGGCACGGCGATGTGGTCGGCATGGCACTGCCGAACGACCTGGACATCCTGGTGTGGCAACTCGCGGCCGCCGAGGCGGGCTGGCGCTACGTCACCCTCAACCCCAGGTCGCCCGCCGCGGAGGTGGCGGTGATCGCCGAGCACGCCGGGATGAAGGCGCTGATCGTCCACGCCGAGTACGCGGGGCGCGCGGGCGCGGTCACCAGCGTGCCGATCCGCGTCTCCGTGGGCGGCGGCATCGACGGATTCACCCCGCAACAGGAGGTGTTGCGCGGGCAGCCGGGCTCCCCGCCCCCCGACCGCACCGCCGGAATGGCCCTCGTCTACACCTCCGGTACGACCGGTAAGCCGAAGGGGATCTGGCGGGACCTGCCCGGCACGACCCCCGAGGTCATGGCGGACGCGATGAAGACGTTCGCGCACGCCTTCCGCTTCACGCCGCTGGAGGGGGCGCACCTGGTGTCGGCCGGCATGTTCCACGGCGGCTGCCAGGGCTTCTACCTCGCGGCGCTGAACGTGGGCCAGCCCCTGGTCATCATGGGTTCGTTCGACGCGGAGGAGACGCTGCGGCTGATCCAGGAGCACCGGATCACCACCGGCTACATGGTGCCGACTCAGTTCACCAGGCTCCTGCGGTTACCGCAGGATGTGCGGGCCGGTTACGACGTCTCCAGCCTGGAGTCCATCGTCCACTCGGCGGCCCCCTGCCCGCGGGAGATCAAGAAGGCGATGCTGGACTGGTGGGGACCGGTCATCTGGGAGACCTACGGCGGCACGGAGGGCGCGGCGACGATCGCGAAACCGCACCACTGGCTGGCCAGGCCGGGCACCGTGGGCCGTCCGATCAGGGGCATGACGGTCAAGATCATGGACGACGACGGCAACGAGCTTCCGCCCGGGCGGGTGGGCGCGGTCTACCTGGACGGCGGCGCGCCCGCCTTCTCCTACCACGGCGACCCCGAGCAGACCGCGGAGGTCTTCCGGGGGACGGCGTTCACCCTGGGCGACGCGGGCCGCCTCGACGAGGACGGATTCCTGTTCATCGTCGACCGCGTCAAGGACATGATCATCACGGGCGGCGTCAACGTCTACCCGGCCGAGGTCGAGGCCGTGCTGGCCGTGCACCCGGCCGTCCTGGACAGCGCGGTGGTCGGCGCCCCGGACCCCGAATGGGGCGAGCAGGTACGGGCCTTCGTGCAGTTGGCGCCCGGCCGCGACCCGTCCGAGGAGGTGGCGGCCGAGCTGATCGCCCACTGCCGGGAGCGGCTGGCGAGCCACAAGTGCCCGCGCGCGGTGGAGTTCCGTCCGGAACTGCCGCGCACCGAGACGGGGAAGCTCTACAAGCGCCTGCTCCGCGACGAGCTCCGCGCCCGAAGTGCCCGCAAGACCGACCGCGCGACCGACCGCGCGACCGACCGCGCGACCGACCGCACGACCGACCAGGCCGGATAGGGGAGGGCCGGCGCCACGGCCTGCCCCGCGGCCGGTGCCGGCCACCTCTCGTCCTGCGGCCGGGCCGGTCGGAACGGGGCGGCTGTTCCGGTCAGCGAGGGGCGAAGCGCTGGCCGGCGTCCAGGCGGAGGCACTGGCCGTTGAGCATCGGGTTGTCGACGATGGCCAGGGCGAGCTTGGCGTACTCCTCGGGGCGGCCCATGCGCTTGGGGAAGGCGGCGTCCTTGGTGAGGGCCTTGGCGAACTCGTCCGGGATGCCGGAGGTGATGCCGGTGGCGAAGAGGCTGGGGGCGATGGCGAGGACGCGGATGCCGAGGGAGCCGAGGTCGCGGGCCATGGTCAGGCACATCCCGGCGATGCCCGCCTTGGCGGCGGTGTAGGCCACCTGGCCGATCTGGCCCTCGAAGGCGGCGATGGAGGAGGTGTTGACGATGACGCCGCGTTCCTCGTCCTCGGGTTCGTTGGTGCTCATGTGGGCGGCGGCGATGCGGGAGATGTTGAAGGAGGCGACCACGTTGAGGTCGAGGACCTGGCGGAAGGCGTCCAGGTCGTGGGGCCCTTCCCTGGTGAGGGTTCGCTGGGCGATGCCCCCTCCGGCCGTGGTGACGATGGCGTGCAGGCCGCCCAGGTCGGCGACGGCGGCGTTGACGGCGCTCTCGGTTCCGGCGAAGTCGGTGACGTCGACGGGATGGAACGGCCCGCCGAGACTCTTGGCGACCTCGTCGCCGCCGGACCCGGGACGGTCGAGCACCGCCACGGAGGCGCCGCTCGCCGCGAACAGCTCGGCGGTGGCGCGGCCCATGCCGGACGCCCCGCCCACCACGATCGCCTTCTTGCCGCTGATCTCCATGGTTCCTCCATCCGCCGGCGAAACCGACCGGCGATTGCACTGGGTCAACTGGGCTGGTTCGGGAGGGGCGGCTCACCGCAGCGTCCACTTGCGGGTGGGCACGGCCGAGCGGTCGACCTGCGACTGACCGATCGGGTTGCCGATGTGCGTGTAGAGCATGCCGGAGCGCAGCGCCTCGGTGCGGGTCGAGTCCAGCGACTCCCACACGGCGCGGACGGTGCCCTGCACCGCCGCGGGCGGCTTGGCGGCGATGATCCGCGCGATCTCCTCGCCCCGCGCCCACAGCTCCTCGCGCGGCAGCACCTCGCTGACCAGCCCGATCTGGTGCGCCCGCTGCGCCGACATGCGCTCGTCCAGGCCGAGCAGCGCGATGCGCATCACCTCGCCGACCGGGATCTTGCGGGCGAGCCCGATCGGCTCCAGCGCGGCGGTCAGCCCGTAGCTCACGTGCGGATCGAAGAAGGTCGCGTCCTCGGAGGCGATGACGATGTCGGACTCGTTGATCCAGTAGAAGGCCCCGCCCGCGGCCATCCCGTGGACGCAGCACACCACGGGCTTCCAGACCCGGTTGAGCTTGGGCGACAGCCGGTCGCCGGGGTCTTCCTCCGTCCAGGCGTTCGCCGGCCGGCGGATGCCCTCCTTGACGTCCACCCCGGTGCAGAACGCCCGGTCGCCCGCCGCGCGGAGGAGGACCACGTGGACGTCGTCGTCTTCGCGGACCGTCTTCCAGAGCTCGGCGAACTCGTTGAGCATCGCCTCGTTGAAGCTGTTCATGGCCTCGGGCCGGTTCAGCGTGATCGTCGCGACGTGGTCGGCCACCTCGTAGGTCACCGTCGTGAAGACCATTCACCCTCCAGAATCGAAGCCGTGTGACTAGGTGCACTACGTTGACGTAGATAGCTGGGTCAGTCAACAGTTCCGGACCATCCGCGGCCGTGCCGGTGGTCGACGCGTCGGCTCGGGGAGATCTCCGGCAGGCCGGCTCCTCTCGGCCGGCGGGCGGGGTGGGCGACAGGGGCCGACGAACATCATGCCCTGGGCCGGACGGCGTACGGGAGGTCTGCGGAGGAGCGTTCCGCGGGATTCGCTCGAGCACTCGCGAAACTGGCAGAATTTCGCATCCGGCCGACCCCGGGCGCCCGGCGGCCGTGAAGAGTACAGCGTGAAGTCCCGCGGCCTCTGCGACGGCAGCGCCGGGCTCGACCCGTCCCCGACCCCCGGAGGGATCTTCCGATGCTGCACTCGACCGTCACGCCCGAGGCCAAACGGCGGGCGTTCCGCGACGCGCTGGCCTCCGGCGTCCTGGTCCGCATGCCCGGCGCGTTCAGCCCGCTGACCGCCCTGGCGATCGAACGCGCCGGCTTCGAGGGCGTGTACGTGTCCGGCAACGCGCTCGCGGCGGACCTCGGGCTGCCCGACCTCGGGCTGACCACCCTCACCGAGGTCTCCACCCGCGCCCAGGCCATCGCCCGGGTCACCGGCCTCCCTTCGCTCGTGGACGCCGACACCGGCTTCGGGGAACCGCTGAACGCCGCACGCACCGTGCAGATCCTCGAAGACGCGGGCCTCACCGGATGCCACATCGAGGACCAGGTCAACCCCAAGCGCTGCGGCCACCTGGACGGCAAGGCCGTCGTCGGCCTGCCGGACATGGTCCGCCGGATCGGCGCGGCCGTGGCGGCCCGCCGCGATCCCGGCTTCGTGATCTGCGCCCGCACCGACGCGCGCGGCACCGACGGGCTCGGCGCCGCGATCGAGCGGGCCAAGGCGCTCGCCGGCGCCGGCGCCGACATGATCTTCCCTGAGGGGCTGGCGGACGCCGCCGAGTTCGAGGCCGTCCGCAAGGCCGTGGACGTCCCGCTGCTGGCCAACATGAGCGAGTTCGGCAAGAGCACCCTTCTCACCGCGGACACCCTGCGCGACCTCGGCGTCAACGTCGTGATCTATCCGGTGACGCTGCTGCGGCTGGCGATGGGCGCCGTCGCCGAGGCGCTGGCCACCCTCGACGCGGACGGCACCCAGGCCGCGTTCGTCGACCGATTGCAGACCCCCGCCGAGACCAACGCGCTGCTCGGCTACGCCGACTACGCCGACTTCGACACCGCCCTGGTGGACGCGACCGTGTCTGACGGAACAGGGCACAGCCGCGACCACCAGAAGCAGCCCTGACCGCCTCCATCGTCGACCGGACGCCCCCACCGACTCCGTGGGGGCGTCCGTGTTCTCAGGGATTGCTGATTTCTGTCATGTGGCGGCCTTTAGTTGAAAAGCCGATCTAAAGGATTGTTTTCAGGACCTTGCCTCGGGGTTATCTGGACGGCTTTCACCGCGTGCGAGGATCGGCGTTGACGGAATGGAGAGATGTCGGCTGGCTGAAATGATCGACCGGGGGGCCGGATGCACGAGACCAAGCGGCACGGGCGCACCGTGGAGGGGGCTCCTCCGGCGGGCGGATACGAGCGCTACGTGGGCGGCAGTCCCGAGGCGGAGCGGGTGCACTTCGAGAAGCTCGCCCGCGACGTCATGCGGGTCCAGTCGAAGATCAAGAAGCGCGCCGGTGCGGCCAGGATCGAACGTGCCTTCCACGCGAAGGCGACCCTCGGTGTCGAGACGGATCCAGTTCCAGGTGCACGACTGGGTCGCGCAGAACGCAACGGCATGACGAGCGTCATCCTGCGCCACTGCCCCGAACTGGCCGCCGTCCTGCCGAGGGACACCAGCGCCTTCGCGCCGTGGCGGCGGACCGCGGTCGCGAGCTGACGGCGGGGACGATGCAGACCCGCGAAGCCCGAGCCGAAAGCTTCCGCCGGCGATGACGTCGTTCACGGAGGAAGGCATGCGTCATCTCATCGTGTGCTGCGACGGCACTTGGAACACGCCGGAGATGGAGTCCGTCACCAACGTGCGGCGGCTGTACAACGCCCTCGACCGTACGGACGAGGGCGGTCACCGGCAGTTGTCCTGGTACCAGCCGGGCGTCGGCAGCCTGCGCAACAGGCTGCTCGGGGGCGCCTTCGGGCTGGGGCTGTCGGACAACGTGATGGACGCCTACCGCTGGCTGGCCGGCGAATACCGTCCGGGCGACCGCATATGGCTGTTCGGCTTCAGCCGCGGCGCGTACACGGCGCGCAGCCTCGCCGGCATGGTCTCGGCCTGCGGGCTGATCGACACCGCCGCGCTGGACGAGGCGACGGCGCGAAGAAAGATCGAGCAGATCTACGATCACGGCTACCGGAAGCGCGGTGCCGACCGGAGATGGCGCCAAGGCCTGACCTTCCGGTACGACCCGGACGACCGGGAACGCATCCCGGTGCACTTCGTCGGAGTGTGGGACACCGTCGGCTCGCTCGGCGTCCCCGACTACCTGGGCTGGCTCAATCTGCTCGACCCGTCCCGCGGGGATGACTTCCACGACCTGAGACTCAACCCGCACATCAGGCACGCGCGGCACGCGGTGGCCATGGACGAACGCCGCGGCCCCTTCGTCCCGGCGTTGTGGGCCGAGCCGTTCGCCGACGGGCAGGACGTCAAGCAGGTGTGGTTCCCAGGCAGCCACCAGGACGTGGGCGGCGGCCACCCCCGTACGGGCCTGAGCGATGGCGCGCTCCGGTGGATGATCGACGAGGTGCGCGGCAGTGAACTCCCGCTGGGCTTCCGCAGGGCGACGGTGGACCAGATCCGGCCCGACCCCCTCGACGTCCTGCACGACGACGACCGCGGCCTGATCGGAGTGGCCGAGCCCTTGTCCGACCTCCAGCTCAGGCCGCTGCTCGAGGTCGCGCTCCAGCCGCGGCCGCGCGCGGTGCCCAAGATCGACCCGAGCACGCGCGAGCCGGACGTCCACCAGTCGGCGTACGACAGGCAGCGGACGCCGCCTATCTCCACGGGACCGTACCGGCCCACCAGGGTCCTCGCCCCGGGGCGGTCGGAGACCGTCGAGGTGTTCGCGGGCGAGCCGTGGAACGAGACGGGGCTCTACCTGGAGGCCGGCGACTACGACTTCGCCGCCGAGGGGGAGTGGCTGGACGGCGACATCGTGTCCGGTCCCGCCGGCACCTGCGGGCCGGGCCGCTTCAACCCGCTGACCGAGCGGCTCCGGCTCGTGCGAACCCTGCTCGGCGGGGTGGAGCGGCTCTTCGGCGCGGCGACCGGGAACCGGGCGGCCCGCTCGATCGGCGCTCGCCGCGACGTGCGCCTCCCGTGGATGTCGCTCGTGGGCGCCGTCGCCAACGACGCCATACGCGTCAAGGGCGACGCCACCGCCCATGAACGCATCGCGATCGGCGAGGGAACGCGCCATCGGGTGCGCCGGAGCGGCTACCTCTACACGTTCGCCAACGACGCCTGGGGGTCCAGCGGTAGCAACCGGGGCAGCGTGCGTCTCACCGTGACCATGGTCTCCGCGGACCATGACGAACGCCCCCGCGAGTCCCCCGCCCGGCTCGTGCCGGGACTCACGCCATGGCCATGAGCGGCGTGGTCGAGACGATCAGGGCGATCCTCACGCTCTCCGGCCACTGACCGCCTTCAGCGGCGGTGTCGGGCGCGGGTCCGGGAAGGCCCGGCCGGCCTTTCAGACGGGTGTGATCGGTAGTGAGCGGCGGGGTTCGAAACTGAAAGCGGAGCCGGTGCTGAAGCGTACGACGGCGACCTCGTTCGGCTCGGGTGCCGGGTGGTCGCGGCGGACGACGGTCAGCCGCCACTCCTCGGCGGTGCCGGTGGCCTCCACGTCGAGATGGGGGTCCACGGCGCGGACGATCGCCTGGAGCGGGGGCGTCCAGTCGGGGCCGCACAGCGAGATCCAGGCGGAGTCCTCGTGGGCGGGGGACGGGCGGACGACGATGCCGCCGCCGTCCATGTCGGCGTCGACGTAGGCCGCGGGGTTGAGGAGGGGGTGGAGCGCCAGGAGGCGGGTCGCGCCCTCGGCGCCGTCCGGCAGGTCGAGGGCGCGGGCGAGCCGCTCCGCGGCGATGCCGGCGATGCCCACCAGCTGCTTGCGGCGGATCCGGAGGAGTTCGCCGGCGTCGGCGGCCCGTTCGGCGACGGCGAGCGTGAAGGCCCGGTTGAGCAGGTGCATCTGCAGGCATACCTCGTCCGCGATCCGGGCGAGCGCGGAACGGGAGAAGGCGGCGAAGTCCAGGTCGCCGAGCAGCGGGCCGGAGTAGTCGGCGAGGCCGTCGTCGGCCGGGTCGATCGGTGCCAGCTCGAGGGTCGCGGCGCGGGAGCGCTCGTTCTCGGCCAGCAGCGGGATGCCCCGCACCTCCGGGTGGGACTCATCGATGATCACGGTCCACGCGCAGTGCGGGTGCCGGTCGGCCGGCCGGCGCGGGGGGCGGTGGATCGGCCGCACCTGCGCCTTCGGGTTGGTCGCGACAGCCGTCGCGTCGAAGGTGGGGTCCTCGATGTCGTGGCACATGGAGCGGACGTAGTCCTCGCCCATCGGCTCGACGTCCATCAGCGCGCCGCAGTGGTCGAGGTGGAACTCGCCGTTCCACCGGTCGTGGACGGTGTAGCGGAAGTCCATGAACTGCGGCGGAGCGCCGATGTCCAGTTGCAGGCCCTTGAAGATGGTCGGGACGTCGCCCTTCCCTGGGACCTCGGGGGCGTAGCCGAGCGCCCGCTGCATCCGCCGGGTGTAGATCGGGCTCGACGCCGCCCACTCCTCGATCGCGATCCGCGCCATCTGCTCCCGCCCGAACGCGGAGATGCACCACGCCATCCCGGAGCGGTCGATGAGCTGCCCGATGAGGAGCAGTTCGGGGACGACGACCGCGAGCTGCCCGCGGGTCAGGGCGGCGTAGCGGCTCGGGGGTGTCGCCGGCGGATGGGGCATCTGGGGTCTCCTTGGTAGGCCGGATCGAGGGGTGCGGGCGCCGTGGGGCGCGGGCCGGGCCGTCAGCCGGGGGTCAGGCCGAGCCGTGCGGCCGTCCTGTCCAGGTACTTGATCACCGTGGTCTCGTCGGCGTCCGGCACGCCCCAGATCAGCTCGGCGGCGCCGGCGGCGGCCCAGGCGGCGAAGTCCTCGGGCGCCGGCCTCTTGGTGACCAGGATCCGGATGTCGGGCTCGCCCGGCCGGCCCGCCCCGGCCCACTCCTCGCGCAGCAGGGCGGCCTTCTCGGTGATGCCGGTCTCGATCGGGGTGGTCATCCAGCCGTCGGCGTTGCGGGCGATCCACTTCATCGTCTTGGGGCCGCCGCCCGCACCGATGATCACCGGGATCCGGCCCTGCGGGGGCTTGGGGTAGGCCCAGCTCGGTCCGAACGACACGAACTCGCCGTCGTAGGACGCCTCCTCCTCGGTCCACAGGGCGCGCATCGCCTCCAGGTACTCCTTGAGGACGGTGCGGCGCCTGGCCGCGGGGACGTGGTGGTCGGCCAGCTCGTCGGTGTTCCAGCCGAAGCCGGCGCCGATCGTCAGCCGGCCGCCGGACAAGTGGTCCAGGGTCGCGAGCGTCTTGGCGAGGGTGATCGGGTCGGACTCCACCGGCAGCGCGACCGCGGTCGCCAGGCCGATCCGCTCGGTCACCGCCGCTGCGGTCGCCAGCGACACCCACGGGTCCAGGGTGCGCATGTAGCGGTCGTCGGGCAGGTCCTGGCCGCCGGTCGGGTGAAGCGCGTCGCGGCGCACCGGGATATGGGTGTGCTCGGGCACGTAGACAGTGTCGAATCCCCGCTCCTCGGCGGCCTTCGCGAGGGCCGCCGGCGTGATGCCGCGGTCGGAGGTGAAGAGCACGATTCCGTTGCGCATGGCGCCATGGTAGAACGTGTTCTACATGTCTTGGAATAGTGACTGGACAACTGTCCAGCAGACCGGCCGGCGTCGTCCCCCGATCGAGGAGCCCCATGGCCATCCGCGTCCTTCACGTGGCGACCGGCAACGTCGGCCGGATCGCCCTGTCGCAGTTGATCGAGGACCCTCGCTTCGAACTGGCCGGGCTGGTCGTGTCGAGCCCCGAGAAGGTCGGGCGGGACGCCGGTGAGCTCGCCGGCCTCGACGTGGTCACGGGCGTGGCGGCCACGGCCGACCTGGACGCGGCGCTCGCCCTGCGGCCCGAGTGCACGGTCCACTGCGCGCTCGGGGAGATCCGGTTGTTCGAGGCGCTCGACGACGTCCGGAAGATCCTCGCGTCGGGCAGCAACGTCGTCGCCTCCTCGCCGGTGCCCCTGATCCACCCCTGGGGCGTGCTGCCGGACCGCATGATCGCCCCGATCGAGGACGCCTGCCGGGCCGGCGGGACGAGTCTCTTCGTCACCGGGGTCGACCCCGGTTGGGTCAACGACCTGCTGCCCTTCGCGATCGCCGGCACCTGCCAGCGGGTGGAGCAGGTGCGCTGCTCGGAGATCGCCGACTACGCGACCTACGACGGCGGCCCGGTCATGTTCGACTTCATGGGATTCGGCCGGCCGGTGGGGGACCTGCCGAAGATGTTCAAGCCGGGGATGCTGGCGGCGTCCTGGGGGGTCAGCCTCCGGATGCTCGCCCGCGGGTTCGGTTTCGAGCTCGACGACATCACCGAGTGGTTCGAGCAGGAGCCGGCGCCGGAGGCGTTCGACGTGGCCGCCGGGCACATCCCCGCGGGCGGGGTGGCGGCGATGCGGTTCCAGATCCGCGGCGTCGCCGGCGGCAGGGAGGTCCTCGTCATCGACCACACGACCCGGCTGCGCGGCGACCTGCGTCCCGACTGGCCGCAGCCGGCGCAGGACGGCGGGTCCTACCGGGTCGAGATCGTCGGCGAACCGTCCTACCGCGTCGACGTCTGCCCGACCAGCGCCAGAGGGGACCACAACTACGCGGCGATCGCCTCCGGCGCCGGGCGCATCGTGAACTCGATCCCCGACGTCGTGGCGGCGCCGCCGGGCCTGCGGACGCCGCTCGACCTGCCCTTCAACACCGCCCGTGGCGTCTTCGCGACGGCACTGGCCGACTGAGACCCGCGGATGGAGAGGACACCTGCGATGGGACGTGTGGACGGGAAGGTCGCCCTGATCAGCGGGGGAGCGCGCGGCATCGGAGCGGCCAGCGCCCGGGCGCTGGCCGCCGAGGGCGCCAAGGTCGTGATCGGCGACATCCTCGACGACGCCGGCCGGGCCGTCGCGGACGAGCTGGGCGACGCGGCCCGCTACGTGCACCTCGACGTGACGAGCCCCGAGGACTGGACGGCCGCCGTCGAGACGACCGTCGGCGAGTTCGGCACCCTCAACGTGCTGTTCAACAACGCGGGCATCGCCAACGGCTCGGCCATCAACCGGTTCAGGCTGGAGAAGTGGCAGCAGATCATCGACATCAACCTCACCGGCCCGTTCCTCGGCATCCGCGCCGCCACCGACGCGCTGATCGCGGCCGGCGGCGGCTCGATCATCAACAACTCGTCCATCGAGGGGCTGCGCGGCACCTCGTGGGCGCACGGCTACGTGGCCTCGAAATGGGGGCTGCGCGGCCTGACCAAGTCGGTCGCCGTCGAACTCGCCCCGCACGGCGTCCGGGTCAACTCGCTGCACCCGGGCCTGATCCGGACCCCGATCACCGAGGGCATCCCCGACGACATGGTCCCGATCCCGCTCGGGCGTCCCGGCCTGCCCGAGGACGTCGCCTCCTTCGTGGTGTTCCTCGCCAGCGACGAGTCCTCCTACGCCACCGGATCGGAGTTCGTCATCGACGGGGGCACCGTGAACCAGATTCCGCACAAAGGCTGACCGCGGCCGGCGCCCGCCGCCGGCGACGATTGGGGTAAGGATCGATGAACGCACAACCCTCTTCGGGACTGGCCGTCCCCCAGGTGATGCCGACCGCGGATCTCGCCGACGCCGAGCGGTTCGACGTGGTCGTGGTGGGCTTCGGGATCGCCGGCGGCTGCGCCGCGCTGGAGGCCGCGCGCGCGGGCGCCCGGGTGCTGCTGCTGGAGCGGGCCGCCGTCCACGGCGGGACGTCGAGCATGTCGGGCGGCCACTTCTACCTCGGCGGGGGCACCGCCGTCCAGCGGGCCACCGGTCACGATGACACGGTCGAGGCGATGGCGCGCTACCTGATGGCGAGCACCAAGGATCCCGACGAGGAGAAGATCCGGGCCTACTGCGAGGGGTCGGTCGCGCACTTCCGGTGGTTGGAGGCGCTGGGGTTCGAGTTCGAGCGGTCCTACTTCCCCGGGAAGGCGGTGATCCAGCCCGGCACCGAGGGCCTGATGTTCACCGGGAACGAGAAGGTGTGGCCGTTCCGCGAGGAGATCCCGCCGGCGCCGCGGGGGCACAAGGTGCCGGTGCCCGGCGACACGGACGGCACCAGGGTCGTCATGGACCTGCTGCGTGACCGGATCCAGGAAGCCGGGGTCGAGGTCCGCTACGAGACGGGCGCGACCAATCTGGTGGCGGCCGAGGACGGCACGGTCGCCGGCGTCGCCTGGCGGAGGTTCGACCAGACCGGCGTCGTCGGCGCCGCCGGGGTGGTGATCGCGGCCGGCGGGTTCGTGATGAACCCGGACATGGTCGCGGCCTACACCCCGGCCCTCGGCGGGAAACTGTTCACGCTGGGCAGCAGCTACGACGACGGGCTCGGGATCCGGCTGGGGCAGTCGGTCGGCGCCGCGCTGGAGCACATGGAGGAGCCGTTCATCACCGCGCCGTTCTACCCGCCGTCGTCGCTGGTGAAGGGCCTGATCGTCAACAACCGCGGGGAGCGGTTCGTGGCCGAGGACGGCTACCACGCGCGCACGTCGTACTTCGTGCTCCAGCAGCCGGACGCGACGGCGTACCTGATCGCCGACAGCGACCACATGGAGGAGCAGCGGATGCCGCTGGTGCCGCTGAAGGACGGTTACGAGACGATCGAGGAGATGGAGGCGGGCCTCGACCTGCCCCGCGGCTCGCTCGCGCCGACGATGGCGCGGTACAACGAGCACGCCGCGCGGGGCGAGGACCCCGACTTCCACAAGCATCCCGACTGGCTGGCTCCGCAGACCAAGGGCCCCTGGGGCGTGTACGACCTGAGCCTCGGCACCGCCCTGTACGCCGGTTTCACGCTCGGCGGCATGGCCACCACGGTCGAGGGCGAGGTGCGGCGGGCCGACGGGTCGGTCGTGCACGGGCTCTACGCGGCGGGGGCCTGCGCGTCCAACATCGCGCAGGACGGCGCCGGCTACTGCTCGGGGACCCAGCTCGGCGAGGGCTCGTTCTTCGGCCGCAGGGCCGGCCGCGCCGCCGCGCTGCGTGCCCGGAGCACGTCCCGGTAGGAGCGGCTCGGCCGGGCTTCAGGACGGTTCACCGTCCGCGGACGGCGGCTGGAGGGTTCTTCTGCGGAGGACGAGGAGCGCCGTGTCGTCCGTCAAACGGCTCCGAGTGTGCTGCTGCAGTTCGTGGTGGAGGGTCGGGGCGATGTCGGCGGGAGGAACGTCGCCCCAGGCCGCCGCACGCTCTTCCAACGGGTAGAACGCGCCGGACGGGTCCCGGGCCTCGGTGACGCCGTCGGTGTAGAGCAGGAGCGTGGTCCCGTAAGGAAAGTCGAACCGTCTGACGGCGCGCGGCTGGGGATCGAGAGAGGCCAGCCCCAGCGGGACGGACGCCTCGCCGAGGGGGACCCGCCCGGACCGTCCGTCCCGCAGCAGGTAGGGCGGGACGTGCCCGCAGTTGATCGCCTCCACTTTCGTCTCGGAACCGATGCCGAGGACGAGCGCGGTGACGAAACGTTCCGCCTCTCCGGCTTGCGCGGCGAACGAGTTGTGCCGCAGCACGGAGTTCTCGAGGGCGTCCACGACGGCGCTGAGGGTGCTCTCCGCCAGGGCCGCCTCCCGGAACGAACTCAGCAGGGCGAAGGCCGTGCTGATGGCGGGCAGGCCCTTGCCCTGGACATCGGCGATGAGGACCCGGCTGCCGTACGGGGTCGCGACGACCTCGTAGATGTCGCCGCCGACCCGGCTGTCCTCCTCAAGAGGCTCGTACAGGCCGTAGACGAGGAGTTCGTCGGTGGCGAGGGGGAACGGGCGCAGGATCTGGCGCTGCAGGGCGGCCGCCGCGGAGCGCAGCCGCGTGATCTCCCCTTCGCTGCGGGCGCGCTGAACGGCCCGGGCCACGCTCAGGCCGTTCAGCGCGACGGCGAAGACGATCACGCTCGCGTTGCCCGCCGCCGTCTCCAGGGGGCTGCGGATCAGGGAGAGGAGGATCACCAGGGTCGCCCACCCGGCCGCCACCGCGGTCTGCCGGACCGTTCCCCGTCCGGCGATCAGGGTGGGCAGGAAGACCAGGAACGGGGCCAGCCCGGTCTCCCTGCGGAGGACGATGCCGGTCACCGCGAGCGCCGCCGTGATCCCCGCGAGCCACAGGATCAGGACCGGCCAGGTGAGGGGGGCGGCGCGTCCGCCCCGCCTCGCGCCCGCGTCCGGGCCGTCCGGATCGTTCGAGGTGCGCACCCTAGGCCCGGCCCTCCCCTCCCCGCAGACGATCGACCGGAGCATCCATTCTAGTGATCAGTTCATCGCCGACCGTGACGGCGTCCCCGTGGTTCGGCGCGGGCGGACGGACGAGAGCGCGCCGGGGAGGCGGACGTCCGGGAGCAGGGGAGCGGCGGAGCGGGAGCGGAGCGAGGCCGCCGTCACCCCGGACCCGTAGGCGACGTCCTCGGCGAGCCGCAGGGCGGTGTAGCGGACGGGATCGACGGCGGGGCGCTCGCGCAGCCATTCCAGCCCGATCGGCGCGATCATGGCCAGGGCCGCGGCGCGGGCCGTGCGGCTGCGCGGGCAGGCGGCCACGGCGAGCAGCCCGGCGGGCCACCACTCGCGGCGGAGCGCGTGCCCGAGCGAGGCCGCGTCGGCGACGGCGCCCTTGGCGACGACGGTCGCGGCCAGGCTCCGGCCGCTGGGCAGCCTGGACAGGCGTCCGGCGAGGAGCGCCGTGGCGAGGCCCGCGCACGCGGCCGCCGGTGCCGGGCGGCCCCGGGCGAGCAGGCCGAGGACGGCGAGGTTCCACAACGAGGGGCGGGCGGGCGCCAGCCTGCCGGGATGGCGGCGGGCCAGGTCGGCGGCGGACGTGCCGTACTGGTGGCGCCGCCGGGCCCAGTCCGCCGGGCGCAGCCGCGGCGTGTGGAAGACCTCGGCCGCGGGCTCGTAGCGGACGTTCCACCCCTGGTCTCCCAGGCGCCAGACCAGGTCGACGTCCTCGCCCAGCCGCAGCCGCTCGTCGAAGGGGGAGTCTCCCAGCGCCGCCACGCGGACCAGCAGCGTCGCCGTGGGGACGAAGCCGGGCCTGCCCCCCGGCCGGACCAGCGCGGGCCGGCGCCCCATGTCGAGCGCCGAGCGGGCGGCCTCGTACCGGGCCATGAGCCGGGTGTCGCCGGGCCGGGGCAGCACCCTCGGGGCGACGGCGGCGACGCGGGGATCGTCGAAGTGCGGCATGAGTACGTCGAGCCAGCCGGGCGCGGGACGGCAGTCGGAGTCCACGAGCGCGGCGAACGGCGTCTCCACGAGCCGCAGCCCGGTGTTGCGCGCCGCGGCGGGGCCGCGGTTGCGGTCGTGCCGGACCAGCCGCGCGTCGTGCGCGGCGGCGGCGCGGCGCAGCGGCCCGGGGTCCGGGGAACCGTCGTCGACGACGATCACGGGCAGGCCCTTGACCGCGGCCAGGCTCGCGTCGAGCTCGTCGGCCCGGCCGAAGGCCGGGATAACGACCGTCACGTCGTGCGGGCCGGGACGCGGCGCCGGGAGCGGCAGGGCCAGGCCGTGGTCGAGGAGCCGGCGGGCCAGTGCCCGCGCGACGGCGGAGTCGCCGGCCAGACCGCGCGAGCCCGCCCGGTGCAGAGCCGCCAGGTGCGGCAGGGCGGCGTCGCCGAAGCGGACGACCTTCCAGGGGACACCGCCGGTGGCGACCCGTCCGCCCGACCGGAGGGACGTCCGCGGGTCCAGCGCGATGCGGAAGCCGGGCGGGAGCGCGAAGGAACGGCGGTCGCCCCCGCCGGAGACGTTCATGCCCGCGGTCCCGGCGAGGGGGCGGCGCCCGGGGCGAGGAGGCGGCCGCGGGCGTCCGCGCGCCCGCCGCCGATCCGGCGCGCGGCCGACGCCGCCATCGCTTCCAGGATCTCGCGCCCCCGTTCGCCGGACGCTCCGGCCGGGTCGCCGAGGACGCCGGACGGGGAGACGGCCCGGACGCCCCGGGCCATCAGGTCGGGCATCAGCTCCACCAGCGGTCGCGCGTCGCCGGTGACCGCGTCGAACGGCCGGACGAGGTGCGGCGCCAGGTGCAGCATGACGGAGGTCTCGGTGAGTCCGGCGTGCGCGTCGCCGCCCGGGGCCTCGCATCCGGTCCAGGCGACGTCGTGGCCTTCGGTGCGCATCCGTTCCACGGCGGCGTCGAGGGCGGGGACGTTGCCGCCGTGCCCGTTGACGAAGACGGTCCGCCCCGCCCACAGCGCCAGCGAGCGCACGGTCTCCACCAGCACGACGTGCAGCGCTTCGTGCCCGATGGAGATCGTCCCGGGGAAGCCGGCGTGCTCGCCGCTCGCGCCGTACGGGATCGGCGGTGCGACGAGCACCGGCCGGTCGGACCGCGGGCCGAGGAGGCCGGCCGCCCGTTCGGCGACGGCCTGGGCGATCACGGTGTCGGTGCACAGCGGGAGGTGCGGTCCGTGCTGCTCGGTCGAGCCGGCCGGCACGAGGACCAGCGGTTCCGCCCCGACGCCGGGCCAGGCGGAACCCGCCAGCTCGCGGCTCGCGCCTGCGGGCACGTCAGCCCGCCGGAGCGCCGGGCGCCCCGCCGCCGAGCGTCAGGGCGAAGCCGGGCGGGACGACCAGGTCGTCCGGGCACAGCTCGTGGACGCCGGCGCGGCCGAGGCCGAGGACGGCCGAGTCGAGGCCGCCGCGCATGATGTCGAGGACGTTCTCCACCCCGGCCTGCCCGTTGGCGGCGAGGCCCCACAGGTACGCGCGGCCGATGAGCACGGCGCGGGCGCCGAGGGCCAGGGCCTTGGCGACGTCGCCGCCGCGCCGGACGCCGCCGTCGAGCAGCACCTCGACCTGGTCGCCGACCGCCTCGGCGATGGAGGGCAGGACGCGGATCGTGGCGGGCGTGGTGTCGAGGTTGTTGCCGCCGTGGTTGGAGACCGACAGGGCGGTGACGCCCGCGTCCACGGCCTTCCTGGCGTCGTCGACGCGGGTGACGCCCTTGAGCATGAACGGGCCGCCCCACTCCTTGCGGAGCCAGGCCACGTCCTCCCAGGTGGGCGGCGGCGTCTGCATCCATTCGCCGTAGGCGCCGAAGAAGGTGGGGGCCGGGCCGTCCGGCGGTCGGAGGTTGGGGGTGGTGAGGTCGGGCAGCCGTCTCGTCCTCGCGAACCGCCACAGCCAGCCGGGGTGGGGCAGGACGCTGGGCGCCAGCTTCATCGCGGTCTTCAGGTCGATCTTCTCGGGGATGCTGGGGCTGCCCCAGTCGCGCCCGTTGGAGAACGACCAGTCGAGCGTGGCGATCAGCCCCTTGGCCCCGGCCCGCCTGGCGCGGTCCATGCGCTGGACCATGGTGTCGCGGTCGCCGCTCCAGTACAGCTGGAAGAACAGGTTCGGGTTGGCCGCGGCGACCTCTTCGACGGGTTTGCTCGCGAACGAGCTGAGCCCCATGATGACGCCCCGGTTGGCGGCGGCGCGGGCCACCGCGGCCTCGCCGCCGGGGTCCACGGCCTGGACGCCGGTGGGCGAGATCAGGACCGGGAGGGACGTCTCCACCCCCATCACGGTGGTCGACAGGTCCCGGTCCGCGTGATGGCCGGCGACGCGGGGCGCGAAACCCAGCTCGGCGAACGCGGCGGTGTTGCCGTCGACCGTCCGGCCGCGCTCGGAGCCCGCGACCAGCGCGCCGTACACCATGGAGGGCAGCCGCTTCTTGGCCCTGCGCTGCGCCTCGGCGACGGTCTCGAACCAGGGGTTCTTCAACGGCATCGGTGTGTCTCCTAGCCAGGGAGGCGGCGGGCGGTCATGCCCCCCGCCAGGTAGAGATCGGACGTGGGTCAGTTGAGCCGCAGGCCCGCGAGGGGGTCTTCGGCGCAGTCGCTCACCGGGGGACGGTCGAGGCCGGGGCGGCGGGTGAGCGTCACCGGCACCGGCCCCGTCCGGCGCGGTCCGGTCCCGCGTGCGGCGGTGCGGCGCGAGTGGTCGGCGGACGGCCTGGGGATGCCCGCGCGATCGTCCGGCCGCTGTGCCAGCAGCTTCTCGCCGTGGCCCTGGACGCATTCGGGGTCGGGGCCGTCCAGGGGCAGGCCGGTGAAGAACTTGGCGGCCATGCAGCCGCCCTTGCAGGTGTCGTAGAACGCGCAGGACGTGCAGGCCCCGCCGTTCTGCGGCTCGCGCAGGCCCTGGAACAGCTCGGACTCGCGCCACACGTCGGCGAACCCGCCGGGCTGCCGGACGTTGCCGGCGAGGAACTCCTCGTGGATCGCGAACGGGCAGGCGTACACGTCGCCGACCGGGTCGATCAGGCAGACGACCCGACCGGCGCCGCAGAGGTTCAGTCCGGGGAGGGACTGCCCGTAGGCCGACAGGTGGAAGAAGGAGTCGCCGGTCAGGACGTCCTCGCCGTGCGCGACGAGCCAGTCGTACAGTTCGCGCTGCTGGGCGGGGGTCGGGTGCAGTTCGTCCCACACGTCGGCGCCGCGCCCGGACGGACGCAGCCGGGTCAGCCGCAGCTGGGCGCCGTGCTCGTCGGCGAGCGCCTTGAATTCGTCCATCTGCGGGATGTTGTGCCGGGTGCACACGACCGACAGCTTGAAGTTCTTCATGCCGGCGTCGGCGAGGTTGCGCATGGCGCGCACGGCGGTGTCGTAGGAGCCGGGGCCGCGGATCGCGTCGTTGACGTCGGCGGTCGCGCCGTCCAGGGAGATCTGCACGTCGACGTAGTCGTTGGCGGCCAGCCGCCGCGCGGCCTCCGGGGTGATGCGGACGCCGTTGGTGGAGAACTTCACGCCGACGTTGTGGGCGGTGGCGTAGTCCAGCAGTTCCCAGAAGTCGGAGCGGACGGTCGGTTCGCCGCCTCCGATGTTGACGTAGAAGACCTGCATGGCCTCCAGTTCGTCGATGACGGCCTTGGCCTCGTCGGTGGTCAGCTCGCGCGGGTCGCGCCGTCCGGAGCTGGACAGGCAGTGCGCGCAGGCGAGGTTGCAGGCGTAGGTGAGCTCCCAGGTCAGGCAGATCGGCGCGTCGAGCCCGTGCTCGAACAGGTCGACGAGCCGGGGCCCGGGCGCGGGTTCGGCGATGGTCATGGAGTCCTTTCGACGACCATCCGCGACCGGACCAGGGCGGCCAGCGCGGCGGCGTACCGGGCCTGGTCGGCGGCGGGGACCCCGGCCGCCGTGCAGGCGGCGCGGGCGGTGGGCGCGTCCTTCAGGGTCTGGACGACCTCGAGCAGGCGGCGGTCCTTCAGGAAGGACAGCTTGCGGGTGCCGAAGTGGTAGAGCAGCGCGCCGAAGGGTTCGGGCCGCACCGAGACCTGCGGGTGCAGGTCCCAGGCGCGGTCGATGTCGATCCCGGACATGCGGTCCGCGCGGTCTAGTAGACGCCGCACATGCCGTCGATCGAGACCTCCTCGATCAGCGACTCGGCTGCGGCGAGCTCCTCGGCCATGTCGTCGGCCTGGTTCTGGGCCTCGAGGTCGGGGGCGGTGTCCATGGATCCTCCTTCTGCCGGGCGGCGCCGGTCGTGCGCGGGTGAGGTGCGCCCGTGCCGCTTGTCCGGGATACTAATTGCATCGAGTGTCAAAAGGAAGACGCCAGGAAGGGGCCGCGGTGGAACCCGGTGGGCGCCGCCCCGACGTCATCGTCGTCGGAGCGGGCGGCAGCGGCGCCGTCCTGGCGGCGCGGCTCAGTGAGGACCCCGGACGCGAGGTCCTGGTCCTGGAAGCCGGGCCGGTGCCCGCCTCCCGGACGGCGTTCCCGCCGGAACTGCTGGACGCGCTCACCGTGCCCGGTGCGCGGCCGGGGAGTGCGGCGGTCCGCGTCCACCCCGCCAGCCTCGGGCCCGGCATGCCCTACGAGGCGGCCAGAGGGCGCTACCTCGGTGGCTCGACGACCGTCAACGGCGGCTATTTCGTCAGGGCCCGGCGCGAGGACTTCGCCCGCTGGTCCGCGGACGCGGACGGCGACCTCTGGTCCTACGAGCGGGCGCTGCCGCTCCTGCGGGCCCTGGAGGCGGACCTCGACCACGGCGCCACCCCGCTGCACGGCGATCGCGGGCCGATCCCCGTGCGCCGCACCGGGCTCCGGCACCCCGCCGTCGCGGCGTTCCAGGCCGCCGCCCGCGAGCTGGGCTATCCGGACGAACCCGACAAGAACGCCCAGGAGGCGCCCGGGTTCGGCCCGCTGCCGACCAACACGGTGGACGGCCGCCGGATCAACACCGGGCTCGCCTACCTGCTCGGTGCGGCGGCCGACCGGCCGAACCTCACGGTGGCGGGCGACTGCCCGGTGCGGTCGATCGCCGTGCGCCACGGCAGGGCGACGGGCGTCGTGACCGGGCGGGGGCTCCTGGAGGCCCCGGAGATCGTGCTGTGCGCGGGCGCCTTCGCGTCCCCGCATCTGCTGCACCTGTCGGGCATCGGCCCGGCGGACGACCTGGCCCGCGCCGGCATCCGCGCCGTCCACGACCTGCCCGCCGTGGGCGCCGCGCTCAGCGACCACCCGCAGGTGGTCGTGGAGTGGACGCCCCGGCGGCCGGTGGACGGACCGTCCGGCTCCTGGCTCGGCGGAGCCCTCCACCTGCGCTCATCCGGCGGGAACGCGGCCGGGGACCTGGAGATCCTCCAGTCGCTCGTGCCGATGGCCGGGCTGCTCGGCGGAACGGCCTCGGCGCCCGGCGCGCCGCTGCCGTTCCTCGTGTCCGTGCAGACCCCCCGGACCACCGGCGGGCTGCGCACCGTCTCGGCCGACCCCGGCGTGGCGCCCCGCGTCGACTACGGCTACCTCGGCACCGAGGCCGACCGGCGCCGGATGCGCGAGGCGGTCCGGGCGGCGGCCGGCGTGGTGGCCGCCGAGGCGTTCGGCGCGGTGTCCGGCGGCCTCGCCGAACTCGCCCCGGAGACGCTGCACGACGACCGGCTGCTCGACCTCTGGATACGGGCCCGTCTCGGCACGGCCCAGCACACCTGCGGCACCGTCCCGATGGGACCCGCCGGCGCCCCGTCCTCAGCCGTGGACGCCCACGGCAGGGTCCACGGACTGACCGGCCTCCGCGTCGCCGACACGTCCATCCTGCCGACCGCGCCGCTGCGCGGCCCGGCCGCGACGGCGGTCCTCATCGGCGAGGTGATCGCCCATGCGATCCGCCGCGAATCCGGCTGAGCCGCCCGCCTCCGGCGTTCCTAGGCTTCCTCCCCGGGAGCGGCCCCGTCCAGCATGGCCGCCAGGCCGCCCCCCACGTGCCGGATCGCCTCGTCCAGCAGGTCCGAGAGCGGCGGCGGCGTCTCGCACGACAGCCACTGCTCGTAGGCGGAGACGGCCGCGGCGAGGGTGACGTGCCCGGCGAGCCGAGGGGGCTGCGCCGATGCCGGCAGGCCGGTGCGCCCGGCCACGAAATCGCTGATCACCGCGCGCCACGCCGCGTAGCGCAGGGTGCCGTCGGCCTGCAGCGTCGGCACGCCCAGGATGAGCTCCATGCGCTGACGGTGCCAGGGGACGTCGGCGGGGTCGTAACGGTTGAACTCGACGACGGCGGCGCGCACCGCGTCCATCATCGGGGTGCGCGGATCGGCCTCGTCCAGCAGCTTCCGCAACCTGCGCAGGTGCGCCTCGAAGTCACCCCACACCAGGTCGTTCTTGGAGGAGAAGTAGCGGAAGAAGGTCCGCCGCGCGATCCCCGCCGCCCGCGCGATGTCGTCGACCGTGGTCTCCTCGAAGCCCTGCCGGGCGAACAGCTCGAAGGCCAGCCGTTCCAGGGCGGCCCGTGAGGTGACGCGCGGCCTGCCCATGACCGGTTGGAGGGCCGCCTCGCGATCGTCCGAACTCACAGGCACCAGGCTCCCACCCTTCGCCCCTCAGTATGGTCGGATCATGCGTGCCGGAATCGAGGCGACCGCGGCCTGGGCCGAGAGTGGAGCGGTCGCCCTCTCCGGCCGTCCGGGCGGCCCGCCGCTGCTGCCTCCCGGCCGGGCCGCGGCGGTGGCGCGGGAACTGGCCATGCGATTCGCCGCGACCACCGGCGCGCCCCCTCTCGACGGTGGACGGCTGCTGTCCGAACGCGCCGCGTTCACCGGTCACCGCCGGCGTGGGCGGGTATCGGCCGGCGGCGCGAGCCGCCTCCTTCCCACGGCGGACGGCTGGGCCGCCGTCTCCTGTGCCCGGCCCGACGATCCGGCCCTGCTCGGCGCGCTCGTCGGCGGCGACGTGGGAGACGATCCCTGGCCGGCGGTCGGGTCGTGGCTGCGCGGGCACACCGGCGCCGAACTGGCCGAACGCGCCGCACTGCTCGCAATCGCCGCCGGGCCCGTCCGGCCGCCCCAGAAACCGGTCGGCCTTCCGGAGCCGCTGGCGCCTCGCGCGGTCGAGGACGCGCTGGTCGTCGACTTCAGCGCCCTGTGGGCCGGGCCGCTGTGCGCCCACCTTCTCGGCCTGGCCGGTGCGCGCGTCGTGAAGGTGGAGACGCCCGCCCGCCCGGACGGCGCCCGCCGGGGCGACCCGGGGTTCTACGATCTCCTGCACGCCGGCCACCGCTCCGTCGTCCTGGACCCGGCGACGCCGGCCGGACGGCGGGCCCTGGCGGCGCTGGTGCGGGCGGCCGACATCGTCATCGAGGCGTCGCGCCCCCGGGCGCTCGCCGGCTTCGGCCTGGACGCCGAGGCCGCGGTCGCCGGCGGGACCCGGTGGGTCTCGATCACCGCGCACGGCCGGGCGTCCGAGCGCATCGGGTTCGGCGACGACGTGGCCGCCGGGGGCGGGCTCGTCTGCCGTGACGCGGACCTGTCCCCGCTCTTCTGCGGGGACGCCATCGCCGACCCCCTGACCGGTCTCACGGCCGCCGTCCTCGCCGCGACCGCCCCACCGGACGGCGGCGTCCTCTGGGACGTGTCGATGACGGACGTGGTGGCGGCGACGCTCACGCCCGGACCTCCGTCTCCCAGCAGGGCGGCCTTCCCCCACCGCGGCGGATGGGCGCTCGAATCGGACGGGGGCGTCGTCCCGGTGGCGCGGCCCGTGCCGCGGAAGCCGGGCGGCTCCGCTCCCGCCCCGGGCGCCGACACCTCGGCCGTCCTGCGGGAACTCGGAATCGGGACTCCATGACCCCGGCCGAGACCGGGGTCCTGTTCCGGAACGCCGAGGTGGCCGGGCTCGGCCGGACGGACGTCCGCGTCGCGGGCGCGGGCATCGCCGAAACCGGCCGCGATCTCGCGCGCGGGAAGGGGGAGCGGGTCGTCGACTGCCGTGGGGCGGCCCTGATCCCGGGCCTGTGGGACCACCATCTGCACCTTCACGCGATATGGGCGTGGCGGCGGTCGGTCCCGTGCGGTCCGCCTTCGGTCGGCGGGCGGTCCGCCCTCGCGGCGGCGTTGGACGCCGCGACACCTGACGAGAGCGGATGGGTCCGGGGCGTCGGTTACGTCGAAAGCGTCGCCGGTGACCTGGGCGCCGCCGCTCTCGACGCGCTCCGAGCCGACGTCCCGGTGCGGATCCAGCATCGAAGCGGAGCGCTGTGGATGCTCAACTCCGCCGCCGTCCGGCAGGCCGGGCTCGCCTCGGGCGGCCCCCCGGGAATCGAGCGCGACGCGCGCGGGAACCCGACGGGGCGGCTCTGGAGGGCCGACTCCTGGCTGCGCGAGCGGCTGCCGCCCGCCCGCCCCGCCGACCTGAGCGGCGTCGGGTGGGAACTGGCGCGGCTCGGGATCACCGGCGTCACCGACGCCACGCCCGACCTCACCCCCGAGGCGATCGCCTCGATCGAGGCCGGAGGGCTTCCCCAGCGTGTCCACCTGCTGGGGAGCCCGCTGGGATCTCCGCAGGGCCCGAACCCGCGCGTGACCACCGGCCCCTACAAGATCGTCCTGGCCGATTCGGGCCTGCCGGGCCTGGACGATCTGGCAGCGCGCATACGGGCGGCGCACGACGGCGGCCGGGCGGTGGCCGCGCACTGCGTGACCCGCGAAGCCCTGCTGCTGTTGCTGGCCGCGTTCGCCGAGGCCGGTGCGCGGGACGGGGACAGGGTCGAGCACGCCGCCCTCGTCCCGCCGGACGTCGTCGACCGGCTGATCTCGCTCGGGCTGCGGGTCGTGACCCAACCGGGCTTCATCGCCGACCGGGGCGACGACTACCTGCGCGACGTCCCCGCCGACGACCGCGACGACCTCTACCGCTGCCGCCGTCTGATGGGCGCCGGCGTCCCCGTCGCGCTGTCGAGCGACGCGCCCTACGGGCCGCTCGACCCCTGGCTGGTGATGGACGCCGCCGTCCGGCGCCGCACGAGATCCGGGGCGGCCGTGGGCCCGGACGAGTCGATCCCCGCGTCCGCGGCCCTCCGCTCGTACCTCTCGGCGCCGGACGATCCGGGCGGCTCGCCGCGGCGGGTCCGGCAGGGAGCCCGCGCCGACCTCGTCCTGCTCCACACGCCGCTGGACGAGGCGCTGCGCTCGCGCGACGCGGGAGCCGTCCGGCACACCATGATCGCCGGCCGGATCATCGACCCCTGAGCCCCGCCTCCCATGCCCCCTCAGCCGCTTGCCGCCGGGGCGGTCATCGCCCGCCCGCCTTCGTGAGGACCATGATGTTGCTGGGAGTGTCCAGCTGGATGCGGTGCCATCGCCGGTGGACGGCGGACGCGAACAGATCGATGGGGACGACGGTCACGCCGGGACGCCCTTCCTGCCGGTGCGGAGCGCGTCGTCCGCGTCGCCGCCCGGCTCGGCCTGCGAGCGTGTGCCCGTCCGGGGCAGGGCGGTGAGGGCGATGAGGACGGCGGCCAGCACGAGCGCGGCGGCGAGGGTCAGGCCGAGCGCGTACCCGTCGTTGAGGGCGGCGGGGGTGAGGCCGTCGCCGGTGCGGCTGTGCGCGGCGGTGCCGAGGGCGGCCAACCCGAGGGAGGCGCCGATCTGGCGGGAGCTGCTGAGCAGGGCCGAGGCCGTGCCGGTCTCGTGGTGCGCGACGCCCGTGGTGGCGGTGGACACGACCGGGGCGAGGCACAGCCCGATCCCGAGGCTGCCGACGACCGCGGGGCCGAGCACGTCGACGGCGTAGCCGCCGTCCGGGCTGATCATGCCGAACCAGGCGAACCCGGCCGCGGTCACCAGTCCGCCGGCGACGAGCAGGGTCCGCGGCGCGAACCGGTAGCCGAGCTTGACGGCGAGGACGGAGCCGGCGATCACGCCGAGGGCGAACGGCAGGAACTGGACCCCGGCCAGCGCCGGTCCCGACCCGAGCACGCGCTGCAGGTACAGCGACACGAAGTAGAAGGCCGAGGCCAGCGCCGAGCTGACCAGGAGGTTGTAGGCGTTGGCGCCGGCGACCGAGCGGTTGGCGAACAGGCCGAGCCGGACCAGCGGTTCGCGGGCGGTCGTCCGCTCGACGAGCAGGAACGCGGCCAGCAGCGCGGCGGCGGCCGCCAGGGTCGCGAGGGTGACCGGGGAGGTCCACGGGTACCGGTCGGTGCGGACGACGCCGAACACCAGCAGCGTCATGCCCGCCGTGGCCAGGACGGCGCCGAGGACGTCCGGGCGGCTGCCGCGCTCGGGGGCGCTCGCGGCGACGCCGCGCCAGGCCAGGGCGAGCGCGATGGCGGCCATCGGCACGTTCACGAACATCACCCAGCGCCAGCCGGCGTACTCGGTGAGCAGCCCGCCGATCAGGACGCCGAAGGCGCCCCCGGCGGCGTTCACCGCGCTCCACACGCCGAAGGCCCGGACACGGGCCCGGCCCTCCGGGAACGTCGTGGCGAGCAGCGCCAGCGCGGCCGGGGCCAGCGCGGCGGCCCCGATGCCCTGCGCGGCGCGGGCGGCGACCAGGTGGCCGGGTTCCTGGGCGAGGCCGCCGACGAGCGAGGCCAGTCCGAACAGTCCGAGTCCGGCCAGGAGCACCCGCTTGCGGCCGTACCGGTCGGAGGCCTTGCCGCCCAGCAGGAGCAGCCCGCCGAAGGTGAGCGCGTAGGCGTGGATCACCCAGGTCACGCCGACCGCGCTGAAGCCGAGACCGGTCGCGATCCGCGGGAGCCCGACGTTCACGACCGACAGGTCCAGCGACACCATGAACTGCACGACGGCCACCACGGCGAGCGTGACCCCGGGTCTCGGGACCGGCGGCGACGGCCGGCGTTTTTTCGGGCCCCGGTCAGGTGACCCGCTGTTGTCTCGGATCGTGTGCATGCCGGACATGGTGTTGTCCGGGCAGGCCGGCGGTCATCGTGCCAGGGGAGACTCCTGTGAGGCCCGACTACTCCGTGGGGAGTAGTGGTCTATCGCGACGTGAGGCGGAGGCCCTTGGCCAGAAGAACGCCTTAATCTACCGAGATGACCTTTATCGGCGGATGGCGGCCGCTTGTTCAGGACGTCCTGCGCGCCGTGGTGGTGGCGGTGCTGCCGACGGTCTTCGTGCTCGCCGCGCCGGGCGCCGGCGCCGTGGATCTCGTGCTCGTCGTCGCCGGCTGCCTCGCGCTCGTCCTCCGGGAGCGCGCGCCCCTGGCGACACTGCTCGTCAGCACGGCCTGCATGCTCGCGGTGACGGTGCACGTCGAGCCGGGCCCGTCGGCCGTCTTCCCCGTGCTCGTGGCGGTGTTCGTCGCGGTCCAGGCCGGCCACCGGCTGGCCCCGGCACTGGCGGCCGCGGCCTTCCTCGGCGCCGATCTGGCGGTCAACCTGCCCGGCACCGGCGGTGCGCTGGAGGATCTGGAGAACACCTCGCTGCTGCTCGGCTGGTTCGTGGCGGCCTCGGGGGCGGCGACGGTGGCGCGGCACCGGCAGGCGTACCTGGAGGAGGCCGAGCGGCGGGCCGCCGAGGCCGAGCGCACCCGCGAGGAGGCGGCCCGGCGCCGCGCGGGCGAGGAGCGGCTGCGCATCGCCAGGGAACTGCACGACTCGCTCACGCACAGCATCTCGATCATCAAGGTCCAGGCCGGGGTGGCCGTCCACGTGGCGCGCAAGCGCGGCGAGGACGTGCCGCCCGCGCTGCTGGCCATCCAGGAGGCCAGCGGCGACGCCATCCGCGAGCTGCGCGCCACCCTGGAGGTGCTGCGCGACTCCGACGGCTCCGACGGCGAGGCCGCGGCGAGCGGCCTCGACCGGCTCGACGACCTGGTGGACCGGGCCCGCTCGACCGGGCTGCCGGCCACGGTCACGGTCTCCGGCACGCGGCGCGAGCTGCCGGCCGAGGTCGACCGGGCCGCGTACCGGATCGTCCAGGAGGCGCTCACCAACGTCTCCAGGCACGCCGGCGCGGCGGCTGCCGAGGTCCGCGTCGACTACGCGGACGGGGAGCTGGTCGTGCAGGTCGACGACGACGGCAAGGCCGGCCCGGACGCGCCGCCCGTGCCCGGCACGGGCCTGCTCGGCATGCGCGAGCGCGTCGCGGCGCTCGGCGGCCGGCTGCGCGCCGAACCCCGCCCGGGGGGCGGCTTCACCGTCCGCGCCGAACTTCCCCTGGAGGGGGCGCGGTGATCCGCGTGCTGCTCGTGGACGACCAGGCGCTCATCCGCGGCGGTTTCCGCGCCCTGCTGGAGATCGAGGACGACATCGAGGTGGTGGCCGAGGCCGCGAACGGCGAGCAGGGCGTCGCGCTCGTCCACGAGCACCGGCCCGACGTCGCCCTCGTCGACATCCAGATGCCGGTGATGGACGGCATCGAGGCGACCCGGCTGATCGCCGCCGACGAGCGGCTGGCCGGCGTGCACGTCGTGATCCTCACCAACTACGGCCTGGACGAGTACGTCTTCAACGCGCTCCGCGCCGGCGCCTGCGGCTTCATGGTCAAGGACACCGAGCCCGCCGACCTGCTGCAGGGCGTCCGGGTCGCGGCCCGCGGGGACGCGCTGCTGTCTCCCGCGATCACCCGCCGGCTGATCGGCGAGTACGTCGCCCGCCGCCCGGGGCCCGCCCCCGGCGCGCTCGGCGTGCTGACCAACCGCGAACGCGAGGTCACCGCGCTGGTGGCCCGGGGCCTGTCCAACGACGAGATCGCCGCCCACATGGTGATCAGCCCGACGACCGCGAAGACGCACGTCAGCCGGGCGATGACCAAGCTGCGCGCCCGCGACCGCGCCCAGCTCGTGGTGTTCGCCTACGAATCAGGGCTCGTCACCGCGCGGCGTCCCTGACCGCGCGCCCGGGTCAGGAAGGCGGTCAGTTCGGCTTCGTATGCGGCGGCGGCCTGTTCCCGCTCTCCCCAGGTGCGGCGGGCCAGGGAGACGAGGTCGGGGGGCTTGCGGAGGACGCTCCGCGCCGCGCCCGCCGCGACCTCGGCCAGCTCTTCCGGCGGGCAGACGACGGCGGCGTCGATGCGCGAGGCCGGGATCCGCTCGGAGGTCAGGAAGGCGCGGCTCGCCATGGCGGGCGGGAGGAGGCGGCGCAGGACGGCCTGGCCGACCGTCACGCCCACGTCGAGTTCGGGGAGCTTCAGCCAGGCGCCGGACGCGATGACCGGGACGTCGGCGGCGGCCAGGAGCAGGGCTCCGGCGCCGATCGCCGGGCCCTGCGCCGCGACGACCACGGGCGCCGGGCAGCGCAGGACGGCGGCCAGGGCGGCGACGCCCGTGGCGAGGCTCTCGCCGTCGGGCGGTTCGCCGCGGTCGTGCCCGGCGCTGAAGACGTGGCCCGTGGCGTCGATCAGCAGGCACTCGTCCGGGCGCATGGCCGTGCAGGTCTCGGTGAGCCACCGGTAGGCCGCCGAGTTCAGGGCGTTCACCGGAGGGCGGGACAGCGTCGCCCTGACCAGGGCGCCCTCGCGCCGGACGCGCATCAGTAGGACCTCGGCAGCGACAGGCGTTTGTGCGCGACGTGGTTCAGCAGCATCTCGGAGCTGACCGGTGCTATCCGGAAGAGGCGGACCAGGCCGTGGAGTGTGGCCAGGCCGTACTCGCGGGACATGCCGTTGCCGCCGAGGGTCTGCATGGCGGCGTCCAGGGCGGCGGAGGCGGCCTCGGAGGCGGTGAGCTTCGCCATCGCCGCCTCCACGCCGCCGGTCTCGCCGCGGTCGAAGGCGCGGGCGGCCGAGGCGGTCAGGAGGCGGGACGCCGTGAGGGCCGTCTCGGCTCGCGCCAGGGGGTGGGAGACCGCCTGGTGCGCGCCGATCGGAACGTTCCAGACGGTGCGCTCGCGGGCGTAGGCCGCGGCGACGTCGATCGCGTACCGGGCGATGCCGTTCAGGAGGGCGGCGCTGACGATGCGTTCGGGGTTGAGGCCCGCGTACAGGACCGCCATGCCGGCGTCGGGGCCTACCAGGGCGGACGAGTCCAGGCGGACCTCGTCGTAGAAGACGCTGTACTGGCGCTCGGGTGAGAGGATCTCGACCTTGATGGGGCTGCTGGTCAGGCCAGGGGCGCCGGTGGGGACGATGAAGACCTTCAGTTCGTCCTCGCCCAGTTCGTCCTCGGCGCGCGCGACGGTGAGCAGCGCGTCGGCGTTGTCCACGTGGGAGACGTAGTACTTCTGGCCGGAGAGCACCCAGGAATCGCCGTCCCGGCGAGCGCGCATGCGGATGTTGTGGGTGTTGGAGCCGGCGTCGGGTTCGGTGATGGCGAAGCCGAGCACCCGGGAGCCGTCCGCGAGGCCCGGCAGCCACTCGGCCTTCTGGGCGGGCGAGCCGAAGCCGTCGATCATGGTCGCGCAGACCGCGGGGGAGAGCGCGACGAGCATCAGCGGCAGACCGGCCTCGGCGATCGATTCGGCGACCACGGAGAGCGCCTCGACGCCCGCGCCCGCTCCGCCGTGCTCCTCGGGGATGCCGGCCCCGAGGGCGCCGATGCCGCCGAGAGCGCGCCACAGCTCGCGCGCGTTGTCCCCGGCGTCGGACGCGCGGACGTAGTACTCGTGCCCGAATTCGCGGCAGGTCCGCAGGACGGTCTCGCGCAGTTCGCGCAGTTCCGCCGCCGATGGTGTCGGACGCACACAGGCCTCCCGTAGGTCGGGTCCGGCCCGGCCCGTTCCTCCGCGTGGCGGAGCGCATCGCCGGGCGCGTTACGTGGATGTAAAAGACTGATGTATTGCACCCTAGGCTACGGCCGAGTCTCCGGTCGAACCTCTTTCACCAGGAACGAAGCCAACGGGGGGCTTGTCTTCGCCGGACTTCGTCCTGCAAACTCTGACGTATTCACCCCCCGTTCCGGCGAGGGGTGCCCGGTTCGCCGATCAAGGCGATCAATGAGGAGACACCATGAGAGCAGCCCTGCGTAGCCATGCGGTTATCGCGGCCCTCACGGCTTTGGCCCTGACAGCGACGGCCTGCGGGTCGTCCGATTCGGATACGTCAGATGCTTCGGGCGGAGACACCTACACGATCGGCGTCCTCAACTCGACCACCGGTGCTCTCGGGGCGGTCGGGCAGCAGGAGGCCAAGGGCATGCGGCTGGCCGTCGAGGAGATCAACGCGGCGGGCGGCGTCAAGGGCCGCAAGCTCAAGCTGGAGGAGGTGGACGACCAGGGCTCGGTGAACCTGACGACCGCCGGGTTCAAGAAGCTCGCCACCGACACCAAGGTGCCGATCGTGATCGGCCCCGGCATCTCCGCGAACGCCAAGGCGGTGGCGCCGCTCGCCGACCAGTACGGCGTCACGCAGATCCTGCTGGTCGCCCAGCCCGACGTCGCCAACGGCACCGAGCACGTCTTCCAGACGCCGCTGCCGGGCAAGGCCAACTCCGAGGCCATGGTCGAGTACGCCAAGACCAAGGGCGCCAAGAGCGCGGCGATCATCTGGGCGAACAACCCGTACGGCCAGGCGGGCAACGCCGACATCTCCAACGCCGCCAAGGCCGCCGGGATCTCGATCGTCAGCTCCGAGGGCTTCGACCCGGGCAAGTTCGACTTCACCGCGCAGGCGGGCAAGGCGGCCGGCAAGAAGCCCGACGCGATCTTCCTGTACGGCGCGGGCGGCTCCAGCGACGCCCTCGTGCTGAAGAGCGTGGGCGCGACCGGCTACGACGGCCACATCATCGGCGACCTGACCTACTCCGCCGACTTCATCCCCGAGACCGCCGGTCCCGCGGCCAACAAGGTCGTCTCGCTGACGGCGGTCAACTACGGCGCGCCCGAGCCGGAGACCAAGAAGTTCCTCGACGCCTACCGGGCCAAGTTCGGCGACGAGGCCACGGTGCTCGGCGCGTACGCCTACGTGGCGGTGAAGCTCGCCGCCGCGGGCATCGAGAAGGCCGGCGCCTACAAGGGCGACGACATCTCCAAGGCGATCGAGTCGCTCAACTACAAGAGCATCGTCGGGACGCTCGCCTACACCGACAAGTACCGGGGCGGCCCGAGCGCCGACGCCTTCAAGCCGGTCACCTTCAAGGACGGCAAGTACGCGGCCCCGGACCAGGGCTGATCCCGTCCCGCAGCCGATGACGGCGGCCGGGCCCGCACCGGCCCGGCCGCCGTCCGTCCCAAAGGAACCAGCCCGTGCGCATCATCGACCTTCTCGTCTCCGGTCTCACGCTGGGCGCCGTCTACGCGCTCGTCGCCCTGGGCTTCCACCTCGTCTTCAAGATGACGGGGGTCATCGACTTCGCCCAGGGCGACAAGGTGATCATCGGCGGACTGATCGGCCTCACCCTGGTCAACCGGGGGCTGTCCACGATCCTGCTGGTCGCGCTGATCGTGCTGGCCGCGGGGATCGTCCTCGGCCTCGCCTATGACGCGATCGTGATCCTGCCGACGCAGGGCAACGGGCCCATCGCCGCGATCGCGGCGACCGTCGGGATCACCCTGGTGTTCGCCAACGGAGGCCAGATCATCTGGGGGCCGGACGGCAAGCCCTTCCCGCCGGTGCACGGCGGCGCCCTCGAACTCGGCGAGCTGCGGGTCGGCTACCAGGACCTGCTGATCTGGGCGGTCGTCCTCGCCGTGGGGATCGGGCTCGCGGTGCTGCTCGGACGGTCCCGGACCGGCCGCGGCATGGTCGCCGCCGCGACCGACCCGCTCGCCGCCACGGCGGTCGGCATCAACGTCTCGCGGATGCGCGCCATCGCGTTCGCGCTGGCGTTCGGGCTGGCCGCGCTCGCCGGCGTGCTGGTCGCGCCGATCACCCTCGCCGGCGGGGCGCTCGGCACGGCGCTGACGCTGAAGGGCTTCACCGGCGCGGTGCTCGGCGGCCTCGCCAGCACCCGGGGCGTCCTCGTCGGCGCGGTGCTGCTCGGCGTGCTGGAGAGCGAGCTGGCCGCGGTGATCCCGAACAGCTACGTCGACCCGATCGTGCTGCTCGCCCTGATCGTCATTCTGCTAGTGATGCCGAACGGCCTGTTCGGCCTGAGGAGGCAGCGCCTTGCCTGACAAAGCCTTGCCTGACAACGCACTGCCTGACAACGCACTGCCTGACAAAGCACTGCCTGACAAAGCATTGCCTGACAAAGCATTGCCTGACAGAGCCCTCCGCGCGGGGCGGCAACTGGGTCCGACCGTCGTCGCGGCCGTGATCCTCATCGGCTTCGCGTTCACGAACCCGGGCGCGACCGACCTGGCCCTCGGCGTGAACATCGGCGTCGCGGCCATCGCGTCGGTCGGCCTGACCCTGACCATCGGCGGCGCGGGGCAGCTCGCGCTCGGCCAGGCGGGGTTCATGGCCATCGGCGCGTACGGCACCGCCTACCTGATGCTCGACCGGGAGATGGCGTTCCTGCCCGCGCTGGTCATCGGCGTCGTGCTGGCGCTGGCCATCGGCGTGCTGGTCGGCTACATCGCGCTGCGGCTGCGCGGCAACTACCTCGCGATGGCGACCCTCGCGGTCGGCACCGGCGTGCACGCGCTCCTGATGCTGCCCGGCCCGCTCGGCGGCGCCAACGGGTACGCGCCGATTCCGTTCCCGGAGATCTTCGGGTACCGGCTGCTGGACCCGCGCGACCAGTACCTGCTCGTCGCGGTCACGCTGATCCTGGTGCTGCTCGGGTCGCGGTGGCTGCTGTCCGCCCGGATGGGCCGGGAACTGGCGGCGCTCCGCGACGACGAGGTCGCCGCGCGGGCGGTCGGGGTGAACATCACCGCCCGCAAGGTGCAGGTGTTCGCGATCTCCGCCGGGATCGGCGCGCTGGCGGGCGGCGTCAACGCCCCGCTGCAGACGGCCATCGACCCGTCGCTGTTCTCGACGGCGGTCTCGCTTCAGCTGTTCGTCATGGTGATCCTCGGCGGTCTCGGCAACATCTACGGCGCGGTGCTGGGCGCGGCGCTCGTCACCTGGCTGATCTCGGAGGTGCCGGGCGGCGGCTCGTGGGCGCTGACCGTCCTCGGCGTCGTCGTCATCGCGTTCATGGCCCTGCTCCCGGACGGGCTCGCGGGGCTCGGCAGGACGGCCCGCGCGGCGCGGGCCCGATGGTCACGGCGCCGGGGCGGGCCCGGGGCAGTGGTCACGGAGGTGGCGGAATGAGGACGCCGGGAACCGCGGAGGCGCGCGGCGTCACGCGCCGCTTCGGCGGGCTGACGGCCGTGTCGGACGTGAGCTTCTCCGTCGCCCGGGGCGAGATCCACGGGATCATCGGCCCGAACGGCGCGGGCAAGACGACGCTGCTGAACATCCTGAGCGGCCTGCAGCGCCCGTCGGGCGGCGCGGTGCTGATCGGCGGCGAGGACGTCACCCGCTGGCCGAGCCACCGGCTGGTGAAGCGGGCGCGGCTGGTGCGGACGTTCCAGACCGTCCGGCTGTTCTCCAGCATGTCGGTCCGGCAGAACATGGCGATCGCGGCGCGGACGACGACCGGCCCGGCGCAGGCCAGGGAGCGGGTCGAGGACGTCCTGTCCCGGCTGTCGCTGGACGGGCTCGCCGACGAGCCGGCCGCGGCGCTGTCGTACGGGCTGCAGCGGCGGGTCGAGCTGGCGCGGGTGCTGGTGGCCGACCCGGCGGTCGTCCTGCTGGACGAGCCCGCCGCCGGCCTCAGCCCGCAGGAGCGCCACGATCTCGCGGACATGCTGCGCGAGATGCGCGACTCGGGGGTCACGGTGATCCTCGTCGAGCACCACATGGACCTCGTGCACGCGGTCTGCGGGGCGTGCACGGTGCTCGACTTCGGGAAGGTGATCGCGCGCGGCACGCCGGCGGAGGTCACCGAGGATCCGGCGGTCCTGGAGGCCTACCTGGGCGGCAGGCACCACCGGGCGTCGGACGTCGACGTTCCCGTTTCCACGGGCGAGGAGGACTGATGGCGCAGGCGGAGGCCGGGCCGCTGCTCGAGGCGCGCGGCATCGTCTACCGGTACGGGGCGATCAGCGCGCTGCGGGGCGTGGACCTGCGCGTGGACCGGGGCGAGGCGGTCTGCGTCATCGGCCCGAACGGCGCGGGCAAGACGACGCTGGCGCGCGTCGCCGGCGGGCTGTACCGCCCGGCCGAGGGCGCGCTGCTGGTGAACGGCGAGCCGCTGTCCAGGCGCCCGCACGAGGCCGTCGCGCGCGGCATCGGCAGCGTCCTGGAGGGCCGGCACCTGTTCGTGGAGCAGACCGTCCGGACGAACCTGGAACTCGGCTGCTACCACGGGAAGGTGCCGAAGGCGGTCGTGGAGGAGCGCCTGGAGAAGGTCATGGACCTGTTCCCGGTGCTGCGCAAGCGCGCCGGGCAGCAGACCTCGACGATGTCCGGCGGCGAGCAGCAGATGGTGGCGGTGGGCCGCGCCCTGATGGCCGAGCCGGAGATCCTGATCCTGGACGAGCCGTCCATGGGCCTCTCCCCGAAGATCACCGGCGAGGTGTTCGACGCGCTCGCGGCGCTGCGCGAGGGCGGGCTGTCGATCCTGCTCATCGAGCAGAACGCGCCGCTGGCGTTCGAACTGGCCGACCGCGGCTACCTGCTGCGGCAGGGGGCGGTCGTGGTCGAGGGGAGCATCGAGGAGCTGACCGACGACGACGTCGTCCGTGCGGCCTACCTGGGGGCGTGATGGGCTCGGGGACGGGGGCGCCCCTGTCGGGCGGCCCCCTCCACGCCGACCTGGAGCGGCTCTACCGCATCCCGCTGGGCGAGGCGGGCCTGCCGGGCGCGCTCTTCCAGTCCGACCCTCCCGCCGGTGCCGCGTTGCCCGTCCCCACCGGCGGAGGGCGTGAACCGGGCGGACTTGTGGAGCTAGCGCTGGAGCGGATCGCCGCCACCGACGGCGAGGTCCGTGCCTGGGCGCTGGTGGACGCCGAAGGGGCCCGCGCCCAGGCGAGGCAGGAGCCGGACGGACGGCCGCTGAGCGGCGTCCCGGTCGGGGTGAAGGACCTCATCGACGTGGCCGGGCTGCCGACCGGCGGCGGTTCCCGGCACCTCTCCGGCCCCGGCCGGGAGCGGGTTCCGGCGGCCGACGCGGGATGCGTGGCGCGGCTTCGCAGCGCCGGCGCCGTGGTCGTCGGCAAGACCACCACGCACGAGTACGCGTTCGGCGGCACCACGCCCCCGACCCGCAACCCGCACGACACCGCGCGGATTCCGGGCGGCTCGTCCGGCGGCTCGGCGGCGGCCGTCGCCGCCGGGCAGGTGCCGCTCGCCCTCGGCAGCGACACCGCCGGATCGGTGCGGATCCCGTCCGCCTACTGCGGGACGGCCGGTCTCGTCCCGTCGCCGGGGCGGCTGCCCGGCGACGGCGTGCTGCCGCTCGCGTGGTCCCTGGACCGGGTCGGCGTGATCGCCGCGACCGCCGCGGACCTCGCCGGGGCGGCGTCCGCCCTCGGCGTCGTCTCCCCGGCGGCCGGGGACGCCCGGCCCGCGGGGTTCGAGGGCCTGCGGGTGGGCGTGCCCGGGGGCACGCTGGACGAGCCCATCGACCCCGACATCGGTGCGGCGGTCGAGCGCGCCCTCGCCGCCGTCCGCGACCTCGGCGGCGAGATCGTGGACGTGGAGATCCCGCACGGCTGGGCGGCCGTCGCCGCGGGCATGACGATCATCCTCGCGGAGTGCCTCGACTACCACCGGGAACGGCGCGCGTCCGGCGGTGACGGGCTGTTCGGCGCGGACGTGCGCGCCATGCTCGATCTCGCCGCCGAGGTCCCCGCCGGGGCGTACGTCCGCGCGCAGCGGGTGCGGCGGGTCCTGCGCGGTGAGGCCCTTTCCGCGCTGTCGGGCGTCGACCTCCTCGCGATGCCGACGATGCCGTGCGTCGCGCCCCGCGTGGACGCCGTCGCGGACGGGATGGTCCCCGTCGGCGGAACGGAGGTGACCATGGCGGAGGCGCACCTGCGCTACAACGTCCTCGCGAACCTGGCCGCGCTCCCATGCGGGACCCAGCCGCTCGGCGTCGACGGCCAGGGCCTCCCGATGGGCCTGCAATGGGTCGCCGCGCCCGGCCGCGACGACACGCTGATCAGCGCCATGACCACCTTCGCGTCCCGTTGACGCGGCACCGCCGGAATCAGCACCGCCGGAATCAGCACCGCCGGAATCAGCGCCGCCGGAATCAGCGCTGCCAGAAGTGGAAGCGGGCGCCGTAGTGGGAGCGCAGGCCGAGCTGTCGGCCTTCGGCGGTCTCGATGATGCCGGTGGACGCGCCGTGCTCGCCGGTGGCGAGCCGGGCGGCGAGGGCGTCGAGATCGCCCATCGCGCAGCCCGCGACGACCCGCGGGTAGGCGTGCGGCGGCCGGGGGACGGCGGGCGGGAGGTGCTCGATGAACTCCAGGCGGGCGTTGCGGGACGCCGGGCCGCGGGCGATGACGGCGTCGAAGCCCTCGCCGGGGGCGAGCCCGAGCAGCCGCTCCACCGCGGGGCCCTCGAAACGGCCGGAGAAGTAGACGCGGCCGCCGAGGACGTCCGTCACGAACGTCCGCGCGCCCGCGAGGTCCCCGGTGGCGAACACGACGGCGTTGACCTCGCTGACGCCGAGGCCGGGCCGCTCGCCGAGGACGCACCGCGTCCGGCCCTCCCGGTACTGGACGAACGCGTGCCGCAGCCCCGAGCGGGTCTGGTCGAGCATGCGCTCCCTGACGGGGTGCTCGGTGCCGGGGAGGAGATAGTCGACGGGGCCGGCGACGAACGTCCACCCCCGCTTCTCGACGGCGTCCTCGGTGGCGGCGGGGTCGCGCAGGTAGAAGTCCAGCGCGTAGGGGCCGGGACGGTCGGGGACTCCGGCGGCGTCCGGGGACGGCAGGCCGGGCACGCCGACGAGCCGGATCCACCCGCCCTTGCTTCCGGGCTTGCCCAGCAGGAGCGACTCGGCGGGAGGCAGGGGCAGGTCCCACAGGCGCGCCCAGAGCCCCGGGTCCCGGACGGGCCCGGCCTCGACGACCTCGAAGCCCATCGCGTCCACGTACAGTTCCCGCGGCGGCCCGGTGTCGGCCACCGGGAGCACCGCGATGTCGATGCCGTCGAACACTTACCCGACCTCCCACCGCCGCCGGCGACCGTCGATGACCAATTATGTCTGATGTATTCCGGTATTGCCCAGGCAGCGTACCGGACCCGGCAATGGCAGACCGGCAGCCGGACACGCATGATGTCTGATGTATGCTCGAAACTGCTGTGAGTCCCGGTGGCGCGGAGTTCCCGACTCGCTATCCAGCAGCACGAAGGCCCGACCAGGGGGACGAGGACGTGTCCAGCACCAAAGGCAACAACTCCGGCCGCTCCGGCGCCGGGGCGGCGACCGCACTGCCGGTCAGCCGGCTGCGCCCGGCCTACCAGCAGGTCGCCGACCAGCTGCGGGACCTGATCCTGGACGGGTCGCTCGCGCCCGGCGACCGCCTCCCGCCCGAGGGCGAGATCGGCGGCAACTTCGGGGTGAGCCGCAGCACGGTCCGCGAGGCGCTGCGCGTGCTGGCCTCCCAGGGGCTGGTCAAGACGGTCCGCGGCACCACCGGCGGCACGTTCGTCTCGCACATCGAGCCCGACCAGATCAGCGACTTCCTGGAGGCCGGGATCGGGCTGATGTCGGGCTCGGACGCCCTGCCCCTGGCAGCCATCCTCGAAGCCCGCGAGATGCTGGAGGTGCCCGCCACCGCCGTCGCGGCCGAGCGGCGCGAGCAGCGGCACATCGACGCGCTGCACGCGGCGACGGAGCGCGAGAAGCACTCCCGGGGCCGGAGCATGAAGTTCCAGGAGCACCGGCACTTCCACGGCATCATCATGGAGGCGACCGGCAACGGGCTCCTCACGATGATGACCCAGCCGGTCTTCCACGTCCTGCGGACGCGGTTCCTGAACACCGACTCGCCCGCCGAGTTCTGGGCGCAGGTCGACGACCAGCACGAGCGGATCATCGAGCTGCTCGAGGCGGGCGACGGCGAGGCCGCCAGCGCGGCGATGCGCGACCACCTGCGGCACATCCGCGGCGCCTACCGCGAAGTCTGACCGTACCGCGAGGTCTGGCCGCCCGCCCCGGCCCGGTCGGCCGGGGCGGTCCGGGGGTCAGGCCCCGGCGGCGGCCGTCAGGCCCAGGAGGGCGGACGGTTCTCGCGGTAGGCGCGGAAGCCCTCCTGCCCGTCGGAGTCCGGCGGCGTGACGTAGGCGACGAACTCCTCGATCTCGGGTCCGACCGCCTCGGCGACGGGCAGCCCCTCGGCCGCGGCGAGCTGCCGCTTCATCGCGGCCATGCAGGCGCGCGACTTCCCGCTGAGCTCGGCGGCCAGCTCGTCCACGGCGGCGCCCAGCTCGGCGGCGGGGACGGCCTTGAGCGCGATCCCGAGCTCGACCGCCTCGGCGGCGGAGATCCACCGGCCGGTGAGGAAGATCTCCCTGGCCCGCTGCCGGCCGACGATCCGCGGCAGCCGCGCCGTCGAGCCGCCCGCCGGGACGACGCCGAACTCGGCGTGCGCGTCGGCGATCCGCGCCGAGTCGGCGATCAGCACCAGGTCGCAGGCGAGCAGCAACTCGAATCCGCCTGCCCGGGCCAGCCCGTTGACCGCGGCGATCACCGGCATCGGCAGCCGCTCCAGCCGCAGGGTGAGCGCCGCGAGCCGGGTGGCGATCCGCTCCCAGACGGCCGCGTCGGCGAACGCCTCGTCCAGCAGCGCGAGGTCGAGCCCCACGCTGAACGCCCGGCCCGTCCCTCCGACGACCAGGACGCGGACCTCGGGGTCGGCCTCCGCCGCGTCGATCGCGGCCTCCAGGTCGTCGAGCGCTCGCAGGGTGAGGCTGTTCAGCGACTCCGGGCGGGTGAAGGTGACGCGCGCCACCCGCCCCGTCACCTCAAGGGTCATGGTCTCCAGCGTCGGCACGTCGCCTGCCCCCTCCCAGCGGCCGCCCGGGGCCGCCCTGCTATATATCTGATGTTTCGATTCCGCAGGGTATCCGTAGCCGCCGTCCACGCGTCAACCGAGCCTCCGGGCATCGGCAGGGATGACAACGGACCGCTTCTCGGTTAAAAATCGGACATATGCATGCCGTAGCCGACCGCGATCAGGCAGGTGACGCCGTGACCGAGTCCAGCACGTTCCCAGCGGGCCCGACGCCGGCCGTGCTGGAGGAGATCCAGCGGCGCGTGCTCTGGCTCGCGACGCGCGTCGTGGACGCCGCGAACCGGGAGCGCGACACCGGGGACGGGCTCAAGGTCGGCGGGCACCAGGCGTCCAGCGCCTCGCTCGCGACCGCGATGACCGCGCTGTGGTTCGCCCATCTGGACGCCGCGGACCGCGTGTCGGTCAAGCCGCACGCCTCGCCCGTCTTCCACGCGATCCAGTACCTGCTCGGGAACCTCGACCGCGCCTACCTGACGCGGCTGCGCGCACGCGGCGGCCTTCAGTCGTACCCGAGCCGGACGAAGGACCCGGACGGCGTGGACTTCTCCACCGGCTCGGTCGGCCTCGGCGCCGCCGCGCCGCTGTTCGCCTCGCTCACCCGCCGGTACGTCGACGCCCATTTCGGTGCGCGGCCGGCGTCCCGGTTCGTCGCGCTGATCGGGGACGCGGAACTGGACGAGGGCAACGTCTGGGAGGCCGTCGCGGAACCGGCCGCCGCCGGGCTCGGCAACGTGATGTGGGTGGTGGACTTCAACCGCCAGTCCCTCGACCGGGTGGTGCCCGGGGTCCGCATCGGCCAGTGGCGCGGGCAGTTCGCGGCGGCGGGCTGGCATGTGGTGGAGGTCAAGTACGGGCGGCGGCTCCAGGCCGCCTTCGCCCGTCCGGGCGGGGAGCGTCTGCGGGAATGGATCGACGCGATGCCCAACGAGCAGTACCAGTCGCTGTTCGGCCTGGACGGGGCCGCCCTGCGCGACCGGTTCCTGGACGGCGCTCCGCCGGAGGTCGGCGAGTTCGTCGCGAAACTGCCCGACGCGGAGCTCGGGCCGCTGGTCACCGACCTCGGCGGGCACGACCCTGAGGCCATGCTGGACGCGTTCCGCGAGTGCGACGCCGTCCGGGACCGGCCGAGCGTGGTGTTCGCCTACACGGTGAAGGGCTGGGGGCTGCCGCTGGCGGGCGCTCCCCGCAACCACTCGGCACTGCTCACCGGCCGGCAGATCGACGAGCTGCGCACCCGGACGGGCCTGACCCCCGAGACCGAGTGGGACCGGCTGGACCCCGCCTCCAGCGCAGGCGTCTGGGCCGCCCGGAGGCGCACGCACCTGGCGCGGCCGGCACGCCCGGCCCGCCCGCCCGTCGCGGTGCCCGCGGCGACCGGGGCGCGGGCGGCGAAGCCGGTCTCCACCCAGGAGGTCTTCGGCCGCGTGCTGACCGACCTGGCCCGGGACGAGGGCGTCGCCCCCCACCTGGTCACGACGGCGCCGGACGTCGCCACGTCCACCAACCTCGCGGGGTTCATCAACAAGACCGGCGTGTTCTCGCCCGCGCGGCGGCGGGCGTGGTCGCAGGACGGCCCGCTGCGCTGGGCGGAGAACCCGGCTGGCCAGCACATCGAGCTGGGCATCTCGGAGATGAACCTGTTCCTGCTGCTCGGCCAGCTCGGGCTGGCGTGGGACCTGTCGGACCAGCCGCTGCTGCCCGTGGGCACCGTCTACGACCCGTTCGTCCTGCGCGGCCTCGACGCCTTCCTGTACGGCGCCTACTCGGGTTCGCGGTTCGTCGTGGCGGGCACGCCGTCGGGAATCTCCCTCGCTCCCGAAGGCGGCGCGCACCAGTCGTCCATCACGGCGTCGGTGGGGATCGAGCTGCCGGGCGTCACGTTCATCGAGCCCGCCTACGGCGCCGCCCTGGACTGGCTGCTGTGCGACGCGCTCGGCCGGATCGCCGCCGATCCGAGCGGCTCGGCCGGCTCGGGCGGCGACGAGGGCGCGTACTACTTCCGGCTGACGACCCGCCCGATCGACCAGGCCCCGCTCGAGGCGGCGCGGGCGAGGCTCGGCGAGGACGCGCTCCGCGCGCGGGTGCTCGCGGGCGCGTACCGGCTCAAGGACGCCCACCACGACCGGCCGGACCTGCGGGAAGAGCGGGCGCCGGTCGTGCATCTCGCGGCGTCGGGCGCGGTGATGCCCGAGGTCCTGATGGCGGCCGGCGAGCTGGCGGACGAGGGGATCGCCGCCCACGTCGTGGACGTCACGTCCGCGGGCCGGCTCTACCGTTCGTGGCAGCGCGGGCTGCGGGACGGAGTGCGCACGGCGTCGGCCCGGCCCGTCCCGGACGTGCTGCGCGACGCGTTCGCCGAGCGGGCGCCGGTCGTGACCGTCCAGGACGCGGCGTCGCACGCGCTGGCGTGGCTCGGCTCGGCGCTCGGCGCGCCGGCGGTCCCGCTCGGCGTGGACGGGTTCGGGCAGTCCGGGAGCATCCCGGACCTGTACGAGCTGCACGACCTGCGTCCCGGTTCGATCGTCAACGCCGCGCTGGCGGCACTTCATCTGGCAGGCGATCTGCCCTGATACCTCTGATGTTTAGGTGAACGGCACCGTCCGGCCAGCGGAGCGGCCGCGACCGGAATGATGAAATGTGCAGGTACAACACTGATCGCGAGTCGGTCCGGACGGTCGCGGAGCTTGGACAAGGAACCCCGCCGTACCCTAGAATCTATATGTCTGACTTTAACCGACCAGTGCGATGCGAGAGGGCGGCCATGACGCTCAAGGACGGGTGGAACGGACGGTTCTACGAGGACTTCCAGGTGGGTGACGTCTACCGGCACCCCCTCGGGCGCACGGTCACCGAGAGCGACAACACCTGGTTCACGCTGCTGACGATGAACACGAACCAGATGCACTTCAACGGGGAGTACGCCGCGAAGTCGGAGTTCGGCCGGCCGCTGGTCGTGTCCACGCTGACCGTCGCGATCGCGGTGGGGCAGAGCGTCATCGACACCACCCAGAACGCGTTCGCCAACCTCGGCTGGGAGGACATCAAGCTGCCCCACCCGGTGTTCGCCGGCGACACCCTGTTCAGCGAGTCGATCGTGCTGGAGAAGCGCGAGTCGTCGAGCCGCCCGCACGCCGGCATCGTCACCATCCGCACCCGCACCCTCAACCAGGACGGCGACGAGGTCTGCACGTTCCGCCGCACCTTCTACGTCTACAAGCGGGGCGCCGAGCCGCTGAACGACCTGTTCCCGGAGGCGAAGAAGCCGCTGACCCTCGACGGCGAGGAAGAGCGCGGATGAGGATCACCTTCGCTCCCTGGGGCGAGACGCTGGCCGAGCTGACCGACGCGGCGCGCCGCGCCGAAGCGGCCGGAGCCGAGGTCATCTGGGTGCCCGAGCTGCACCGCAGCGCCACGGTCGCCGCCGCCGCGCTCGCCGCCGCGACCGAGCGGGCCCGGATCGGCACCGGGATCGCGCTCGCGTTCACCCGCAGTCCCATGACCACCGCGCTGGAGGCCCTGGACCTGGACGAGCTGTCCGGCGGGCGCTTCGTCCTCGGCCTCGGCACCGGCGTCCAGCGGCTCAACGAGGACTGGCACAACGTCCCGTTCGGCAAGCCCGTCCGGCACATGCGGGAGACCGTGCGGAACGTCCGCCGGTTCTGGGAGTCCTGCACGACCGGCGAGCCGATCGACCTCCCGGGCGAGGAGGAGCCGATGCGGATCCGCGGCTACCAGCGCCCCTTCGGTGTCCAGCGGACCCGCATCCCCGTCTACCTCGCCGCGATGGGCCCGGCCATGACGCGCCTCGCCGGGACGATCGGCGACGGCTGGATCAGCCACGAGCTGTGCTCGCCGCGCTACCTGGCCGAGCGGGTGCTGCCGGAGCTGGAGACCGGGATCGGCCGCGCCGAGGGCAAGAAGCGCGAGGACCTCGACGTCGTCGTGTCCGCCTGCTGCTCGGTCGCGGGCGACCGCGCCACCGCGCTGCGCCGCGTGTCCGGGCTCGTCGGCTTCTACGCCAGCGTCCGCACCTACACCGACTTCTTCGCCTTCCACGGGCTGGCCGAGCAGCAGCAGGCCGTCATCGACGCGTTCCGGAACGGGACCGGCGCCGAACATCTCGCCGAGACGGTCTCCACCGACATGATCGACGCGCTCACGATGGCCGGCGGGCGCGACGAGGTCGCCGAGCGCGTCGCCGGCTACGCGGGCCTCGCCGACTCGGTGAAGCTCAGCCCGCCGACCCACGGCCTCACCGCCGCCGAGACCCGCGCGGCCCAGGACGAGCTCCTGGCGCTGCTGCCCGACCTCACCGGGAGTGCTTCGTGAAACCGCTGGAAGACGTCCGCATCATCGCCGTCGAGCAGTACGGCGCCGGCCCGTTCGGCAGCGTGCACCTCGCCGACCTCGGCGCCGAGGTGATCAAGATCGAGGAGCCGCGGTCGGGCGGCGACGTCGGCCGTTACGTCCCCCCGTACGGCGAGGGTGAGGACTCGCTGTTCTTCGAGACGTTCAACCGCAACAAGCGCAGCCTGTCCCTCGACCTGTCCACGGACGCGGGCCGCCGGGTGTTCGAGGACCTCGTGAAGGTGTCCGACGTCGTCTACTCCAACCTGCGCGGCGACGTCCCGAAGAAGATCCGCATCACCTACGACGACCTGAAGCACCTGAACCCGGCCATCGTGTGCTGCTCGCTCACCGGGTTCGGCATGACGGGCCCGCGCAGCAAGGAGCCCGGCTACGACTACGTCCTGCAGGGCCTCGCCGGATGGATGGACCTGACCGGCGAGCCGGACGGGCCGCCCACCAAGTCGGGGCTGTCGCTGGTCGACTACTCCGGCGGGTTCGTCGCCGCGATCTCGCTGCTGGCCGGACTGCACGCGGCGCGCCGCGACGGCGTCGGGATGGACTGCGACGTCAGCCTGTACGACACGGCGATCGGGCTGCTGACCTACCCGGCGACCTGGCACCTGAACGCCGGGTTCGAACCGGTCCGCACCAGCCACTCGGCGCACCCGTCGCTGGTGCCGTTCCAGGCGTTCGAGGCGAGCGACGGCTGGTTCATCGTCGGCTGCGCCAAGGAGAAGTTCTGGACGCGGCTGGCCTCCGTCGTGGGCCACCCCGAGTGGGCCGAGCCCGAGTCCGGGTACGGCTCGTTCGCCGACCGGCAGCGCAACAAGGACACGCTGCTCCCGCTCCTGGAGGACATCTTCCGGCAGCGCACCGTGGACGCCTGGCTGACCGAGCTGTACGCGGCCGCCATCCCCTGCGGCCCCATCAACGACGTCGAGCAGGCCATGCGGGAGGAGCACACCAAGGCGCGCGGGCTGCGGGTGACGACCGAGCATCCCCGCTTCGGGACGGTCGAGCAGCTCGCCTCGCCCGTCCGGGTCGGCTCCGAGCGGCCCGAGTACCGCCGGGCGCCGCTGCGCAACGAGGACTTCGACCTGGTGGTCCGCGAGATCGCCGGGTATGACGACGCCACCGTGGCGGAACTGCGGGCCGGGGGAGCCTTCGGCGAGGCCGCCGAGCCGGCCGAGACCGCGGCGGGCGAGGCGGAGGCGGCGTCGCGATGATCGCACGGGAGCTGGCGGGCTGGGCGCTCGGCCTGGACCGGGTGCCGCGGGAGGCCGAGGCGGCCGCGACCCGGCACCTGCTGGACGGGTTCGGCACCGCGCTCGGCGCGCTGCGGACCGGCGCGGCCGATCCCGCGATCGAGGTGGCGCGCGGGCTCGGCGGCCCGCCGGAGGCGGCGCTGCTCGGCTCCGCCGACCTGCTGTCGGCGCCCGCCGCCGCGCTCGCGAACGGCACCCTCGTGCACGCCCTCGACTTCGACGACACGCACGCGGGCGGGCTGGTGCACGCTACCGCGGTGGTGCTGCCCGCCGCGTTCGCCGTCGGCCAGCAGACCGGCGCCCCCGGGCGGGAGATCCTCACCGCGGCGGTCGCCGGGTACGAGACGGCCTGCCGGGTCGCCGCCGCCGCGCCGCACGGCTTCCACGCGCGCGGCCTGCACGCGACGATGGTCGCCGGGGTGTTCTCCTCGGCCCTGGTCGCGGCGCGGCTCCTCGGCCTGGACGCCGACCGGGCGGCCAACGCGCTCGGGATCGCGGGCAGCCAGGCGGGCGGCCTGCTCGCCTTCCTCGGCACCGGCGCGTCGACGAAGCAGCTCCACCCGGGGTTCGCGTCGCAGTCCGGGATCACCGCGGCCCGGCTGGCGGCGGCGGGCGCGACCGGCCCCGAGACCGTCTTCGACGGCCCGCACGGCGTGTTCGACGCCCTCTCCGCCAACCCGGCCGACCCGGCGTCCATCCTGGACGGGCTCGGCGAGCGGTGGGAGACCACCCGGATCGGGATCAAGCCGTACGCGGCGTGCCAGCTCTCGCACGCCACGATCGGCGCGGTCCTGGACGCGATGGCGCGCGAACGGTTCGGCCCCGGCGACGTCGCGGGCGTGCACGCCCGCGTCCACCCGGACTCGGCGCCCGTCGTCTGCGACACCTCCCGCGACCTGACCCGTCCCGCGAGCCCGTACGCGGCGAAGTTCTCGCTGCCCTGGACGGTCGCGGCGCTGATCGCCGACCGGGGGCTCACCCTGGAGACCTTCGAGCCGGACTCGATCGCCCGGCCCGAGGTGACCCGGCTGGCCGCCCGCGTGCGCTGGGACGTCGCCGGCGGCCCCGGCGTCGTCGCCGCCGACGCGCCCGGCCATGTCACGATCACGCTGACCGACGGCCGGGAGGTGACCGGTTCGGTGCCGCGCAGCGAGGGCGGCGGCGACTTCCCGCTCAGCCGCGCGTCGCTGCTCGCCAAGTTCACCGGCAACGCCGGCGTCCCGGAGCCGGAGGCGCGGGAGTTCGCGCACCTCGTCGAGACGCTCGGCGAGCAGCCGGACGCCGCCGCCGTCATGCGGGCCGCCGCCCGGCTCGCCCAGCTCACCCAGCAGGAGAACGGATGACACTGCAAGCGATCAAGCCCGCCGAGTTCCCGTGGTTCCCCTACGAGGGGTTCACGTTCTGCCTCGGCCTGTCCGAGGACGGCGGCGCGTGGTCGTCCGGGCACACCGCCGCCGCGCACGACGAGGCGGTCGGGAAGATGACCGTCTCCGGGACGATGGCCGAGCAGGCGCGCATCGCCTACCGGAAGGTCATGACGATCATCGAGGCCGCCGGGTACGGGCCCGGCGACGTCGTGCACGTGACGGAGAACGTCACGGTCGCCGGGCTCGCCGACTACGAGGCCGCCGCGGCGATCCGCAAGGAGGTCTTCGGCGCGCACGAGCCCACGGTGACGACCGTCGTCGTGGAGCGCCTCGTCCGCTCCGCCGCGCTGCTGGAGATCGAGATGCACGCCGTGCGGGGCGGGGGAGCCGAACTGCTCGCGGCGAGCGAGCGGCGCGAGGCCGGCACCTGGGCGCCCTCGCCCGTCCGCGAAGGCCACGACGGCACCGTGCACCTGCCGACGATGGTGCCGCTGGACGAGTCGGGCGACATCGTCAGCCCGGGAGACTTCGTCGGGCAGTACGCCTACTGCCTCGACCAGGCGGACGTCCTGCTCCGCAAGGCGGGCCTGTCGCTCGACAACGCGGTGACGACCTACGACTACTCGACGCCCGGCAGCCGCGACGTGTACCGCAAGACGCACCGCGTGCGGAAGGAGCGGCTCGGCGGCGCCGGCGTGTACCCGGGGGCGGGCGGCATCCTGATGAGCCGGCTGCACCATCCCGAGGCGCTCGTCGCGATCGACGTCACCGCGTCCCGGCATCCGCTGGAGCTGGTCAACCCGGGCTGGTCCCGCTACGACACGCTGACCTACGCGCCGGGCGTCCGGGCCGGCCGGACGCTGTTCATGTCGGGGTTCGCGGCGCTCGACATGGAGACGCAGAAGGCGCTGCACCCCGGCGACATCGGGGCGCAGGCCGAGGCCACCTACGGCGCCGTCCTGCACCTGCTGGAGTACGCGGGCCTCGGCCCGGCGGACCTGCTGTCCACCATCGAGTTCTGCGTCGAGTCGGCGCTGCGCGACTACCGGGCCGTCGCACCCGTCCGGGAACGGCTCCTGTCGCCGCCCTGGCCCGCCTCGACCGGGGCGATCTGCAAGGAACTGCTCCGCCCCGAGTTCCTCCTCGAAGTGTTCCCGACCGCCCTGTACCCCGAGGGCGCCGCGACCGTGAAGGACGCCTCATGACGCTGCTCACCGAGGAGATCCGGGCGCTCGTCGGCCGGACGAAGGCCTACACCGCGCCCGAGCCGATGGGCGCCGCCGCGGGCCGCTACTTCGGCCTGGCGATCGGCGACCACAACCCGCTCTACTCCGACCCCGGGTACGCGCGGGCGCAGGGGCTGGCCGACGTGACCGCGCCGCCCACGCTGATCTGCGAGACCAACCAGTACGCGAACCTGCCGATCGGGCCGGACGGCGACGCGGGCCACAACTGGGGCATCGAGATCCCCGGCACCCGCAAGGTGCGCGGCGGCAACCGCTACGTCTTCCACCGCCGCATCCTGCCGTCCGATGTCGTCACCGCCACCTGGGAGATCACCGACGTCGCCGGCAAGACGAACCGGGCGGGCGCGGAGATGCTGATCATCACGTCGCGGGCGACCTACACGCAGCAGGACGGGGAGACGCTCGCGGAGAACGAGGAGACGATCATTTTCGTCTCGCTGGAGGTGGGGGCATGACCGCCGCGAAGGCCGCGCACGAGGCCGGGGACGTCGTCCCGCCGCTGGAGCGCCGGATCGGGCTCCCGGACATGATCGCCTACGCCGGGGCCACCTGGGACTGGTACCGGCTGCACTACGACACCGAGTTCGTGAAGGCGTCGAAGCTGCCCGGCGTGGTCGTCGACGGCCAGGTGTTCGGCGCGCTGCTGGTCGAGCAGATCCAGGACTGGCTCGGGCCGCGGTGCTTCGTCCGCGAGCTGGAGTTCGGCTTCAGGGCGCTGGTGTTCGCCGAGGAGACCGTCCGCTGCGAGGGGACGGTCACCGAGGCCGGCGACGGGTTCCTCGACCTCGACCTCCGGGTGGTCGTGGTCGGCGACGACGGCGCGGCCGACCGCGTCGCCGTGGCGCCGGCCCGCGCCCGCGTCCTGCTCGGCACGGCCGACGGGCCCGGCTCCGCGGGGGCTCCATGAGCACGGGCGTCGCGATCGCCGGCGCCGCCGAGTGCGACCTCGGGGTGACGAACCGGTCGATCCTCGGGCTCCAGGCGCAGGCGGTCAAGCGGGCGCTGGACGACGCGGGCCTCGTCCCGGGCGACGTCGACGGCATCGCCACGACCGGGGTGTCGCGGTTCTCGGCGACCCAGCTCGCCGACTACTTCGGCATCGAGCCCCGCTGGACGGACTCGACGTACGCGGGCGGCTCCGCGTTCGAGATGTTCGTCGCCCGCGCCACCCAGGCCATCCAGGCGGGCCAGGCCGAGACGGTCGTGATCAGCTTCGCGTCCAACCAGCGGTCGGCCCGGTCCCGCTCGCTCGGCGGGGTGGTCGAGGACCACACGCCCGAGGCGCAGTTCGAGACGCCGTACGGGCCGCTGTACCCGCTGTCGTACTACGCGATGGCGGCGCAGCGGTACCTGCACGCCTACGGCGGGTCGCGCGAGCAGCTCGCCGAGATCGCGGTGGCGGCGCGCGAGTGGGCGCTGCTGAACCCGGTCGCGTTCCGCTACGGCAAGGGCCCGCTCACCGCGGCGGACGTGCTCGGCTCCGCGCCGATCTCCAGCCCGCTCACCGCGCTGGACTGCTGCCTGGTCACCGACGGCGGCGGCGCGATCGTCCTGACGTCCCTGGAACGGGCCCGCGACCTGCGCCGCACGCCCGTCGAGGTGCTCGGGTACGGGGAGCGCACGACCAACACCTCGATGACCGCCGTCCCCGACCTGACCGTCACGGGGGCGGTCGGCTCCGGCGCCGACGCGTTCGGGCGGGCCGGGGTCGCCCCGGCCGACATCGACGTCGTGCAGGTCTACGACTCGTTCACGATCACGGTCGCGCTGACGCTGGAGTCGCTCGGCTTCTGCGGGCGGGGCGAGGCGCTGGACTGGATCGCCGGCGGCCGGATCCGTCCCGGCGGCGACTTCCCGCTCAACACCTCGGGCGGCGGGCTGTCCTACTGCCACCCCGGCCAGTTCGGGGTCCTCCTGCTGGTCGAGGCGGTGGCGCAGCTGCGCGGCGACGCGGGGGACCGGCAGGTCGCCGGCGCGCGGCTCGCGGTCGCCCACGGCACCGGCGGGATCCTGTCGACGCACGCCACGGTGGTCCTGGGGGTGGACCGATGACCGGCTCCGACGGCTTCGCGCCCGACGTCCCCGCGCCCGACGAGATCACGGCCCCGTGGTGGGAGGCCACCAGGGAGCACAGGCTGGTGCTCCAGACGTGCCCGCGCTGCGTCCCGCGCGTTCAGCATCCGCCGCGCGCGCTCTGCGTCCGCTGCGGATCGGACGAGCTGGACTGGGCCGCGTCCGAGGGCCGGGGCATCGTCGACTCCTTCACGGTCGTGCATCGCGCCCCGCGCCCGGACCTCGCCGTCCCCTACGTCATCGCCCGCGTCCGGCTGGCCGAGGGGGCCGTCCTCCTCACCCGGCTCCAGGAGCGGGAACCGGACGCCTGGCGCATCGACGACCCCGTCCGGGTCGCCTGGGTCGACCTCGACGACGGGCGCGCCCTCCCCGTGTTCGTCCCGGACGCCGGGCCGTCCCACGACACCGAGAAAGGCAGCTAAGTGGATTTCCAGCTCAATGAGGACCAGCGCGAGTTCCGCGCCGTGCTGCGCGACTTCGTGGACCGGGAGATCATCCCGGTCGCGCGGGACTGGGAGCACTCCGGCCGCTACCCCACCGAGATCGTCAAGGGCATGCGGGACATGGGGCTGTTCGGGATCACGGTCCCGGAGGAGTACGGCGGACTCGACCTCGACCCAGTCTCGTTCGCGCTGGTCTTCGAGGAGATCGCGCGAGGCTGGATGGGCATCGCGGGCATCCTCGGCAGCCACTCGCTGGCCTGCCGCATGATCGCCATGCGCGGCACCGAGGAGCAGAAGCGCAAATACCTGCCGGATCTCGCGACGGGCGCGCGCCGCACCGGCATCGGCCTCACCGAGCCGGACGCGGGCACCGACCTGCAGGGCATCCGCACCACGGCCCGGCTGGAGGGCGACCACTACGTCGTCAACGGCACCAAGATGTGGATCACCAACGCGCGGCACGCCGACCCGCTGCCCGTGCTGGTGAAGACCGACCCGTCCGCGTCCCCGGCGCACCGGGGCATGAGCGTCCTGCTCGTGGACGCCGGCTCGGACGGCTACGAGATCACCAAGGACATCCCGAAGCTCGGCTACAAGGGCACCGAGTCCTGCGAGATCGTCCTCGACAACGTGCGGGTGCCGAGGGAGAACCTGCTCGGCGGCGTCGAGGGCAAGGGCATGCAGCACGCGCTGTCCGCGCTGGAATGGGGCCGGGTCAACATCGCCGCGCGGTCGGTCGGCATCGCCCAGCGCGCCCACGACGAGGCGCTCGCCTACGCCGGGCAGCGCAAGGCGTTCGGGCAGCCGATCGGCGACTTCCAGGCCGTCCAGCTCCAGCTCGCGACGGTGGCGACCCAGCTGCAGGCCGCGCGGCTGATGGCCTACTTCGCGGCGGACGCGGTCCGCCGGGGCCGCGCCGACGGCCAGACCGGGATGGCGAAGATCTTCTGCTCGGAGGTCGCGCTGCAGGCCGCGATCGACGCCATGAAGATCCACGGCGGCTACGGCTACTCGACCGAGTACGAGGTCGAGCGGCTCTACCGCGACGCGATCCTGATGAGCATCGGGGAGGGCACGAACGACGTCCTGCGGACGGTCGTGGCCAAGTCCCTGCTGCGCGGCGAGACGGTCGTGCGGTGACCGTCCCGGACCGGCTGCCCCGCAGCTACCTCTACGTCCCGGGCAACGCCCCGGACAAGCTCGGCAAGGCGCTGGCGCGCGGCGCCGACGCGCTGATCGTCGACCTGGAGGACGCGGTCCCGCCGGGCGGCAAGGACGCGGCGCGCCGCGCGGTCGCCGGCTGGCTGCGCTCGGGCCTTCCCGCCGGCGGCGCCGAGCTGTGGGTCCGGATCAACGGCGGCGCGGCGGGGGAGGCGGACGTGCGGGCGCTCGCGGGGCTGCCCGCGCTGACCGGGCTCGTCCTCGCCAAGGCCGAGAGCGCCGGGCAGGTCACCGCGGTCGCCGGGACGCTGGACGATCTCGGCGATGCGACCACCCTGCTGATGCCGCTGCTGGAGACCGCCGGGGCCGTCCTGGACGTGCGGGAGATCGCCCGCGCGCGCCGCGTCCACCGGCTCCAGATCGGCGAGGTCGACCTGGCCGCCGACACCGGGATCGATCCGGGGCCCGAGGAGACGGAGCTGCTGTTCGCGCGGAGCATGACCGTGTTCGCCAGCGCCGACGCCGGCATCCACCCGCCGGTCGGCCCGGTGTCGACGATCACCGCCGATCCGGTGGCGCTCGCGGAGTCCACCGAACGGGTCCGTCGGCAGGGCTTCGTGGGGCGGGCGTGCATCCACCCGGTGCAGATACCGGTGGTGCACGAGGCGTTCACTCCGTCCGAGCAGCAGGTCGCGCGGGCCGAGGACCTCCTGGCGAGGTTCGAGGCGGCGACCGCGGCCGGAGCCGGCGTCGCGCTGGACGCCGAGGGACGGCTGATCGACGCGGCCGTGATCCGGCTGGCCCGCCGCACGCTGGCCACCGCCGGCCGCGCCGCCGCGAGATGACGACGAGAGCCCGAGTTCGGCACGCGAGGGAAAGAGACGGGCAGCCATGGCACAGATGAACATCGCCAGCGGGATCCGCGAGTTCGCGCGCAGCACGCCGGGGGCCACCGCGCTGATCGACGGCGACCGGCGGCTCACCTTCGCCGAGCTGGACGACCGCAGCAACCGCTTCGCCGGCCTGCTGGTGGACGCCGGGTTCCGCGCCGGCGACCGCGTCGCCGTCCTGCTCGGGAACCAGCTGGAGTACGTGGAGGTCGCGGCGGGCGCGGCGAAGGCGGGCGTCGCCATGGTCCCGCTCAACCCGCGCGGCACCGCCGCCGAGCACGGCTCGCTGATCACCCGGTCGGGCGCGTCCGGCCTGGTCGCCGACGCGGTGTTCGAGGCGAACGTCCCCGAGCTGGTCGAGGACCTGCCGCTGGCGCTCGCCGTCGGCTCGCGGGCCTGGGGGCGCCCCTACGACACGGCCCTCGCCGGGGCGCGGTCGGTGGACCCGCGCGTCCAGGTCGCCGAGACGGAGCCGTTCTGCGTGCAGTACACCTCCGGCACGACCGGGCAGCCGAAGGGCGCGCTGCTCACCCACCGGTCCCGGGTGCTCACCATGTTCGGCTGCGCGGTCGACTACGGACTCGGCCCCGGCAAGCGGACCGCCGCGGTCGCGCCGATGGCGCTCGGCGCGGGGTTCTGCTTCGCCTACGCGGGCCCGTTCATGGGCGGCCGGACGTCCATGCTGCCGCGCTGGGATCCCGAGCGGCTGCTCGACATGATCGAGCGCGACCGGCTGCAGACGATCTTCCTTGTCCCGACGCACGCGCTGACGCTGCGGCAGGTCATGGAGCAGTCGCCGCGCAAGTGGGACCTGTCCAGCCTGGAGACCCTCTACTTCAACGCCGCCGCGCTGCCGGTCCCGCTGAAGGAGTGGGTGGTCGAGACGTTCCCGCACGTCGGCGTGCACGAGCTGTACGGGTCCACCGAGGCGGGCGTCGTGACGGACCTGCGCCCCGCCGACGCGCTGCGCAAGGCCGGGTCGGTCGGGCACCCCTGGTTCATGACCGACGTGAAGCTGCTCGACGACGACGGCCGCGAGGTCGGGCCGGGCGAGCCGGGGGAGCTGTTCGGGTACTCGCCGTACAACATGATCGGCTACCTGGACGACCCCGAGTCCACCGCCGCCGCGATCAGGCCGGACGGCTACCTGTCGTCGGGGGACGTCGCCGTGCGGGACGAGGAGGGCTTCATCACCATCGTCGACCGCAAGAAGGACATGATCATCTCGGGGGCGGCGAACATCTACCCCCGGGAGATCGAGGGCGTCCTCATCGGCTGCGACGGGGTGGCGGAGGTCGCCGTAGTCGGCCTTCCCGACGAGAAGTGGGGCGAGACCGTCGGCGCGTTCGTCGTCCCGCGCCCCGGCCGCGACGTCGACTTCGGCTCCCTGGAGGCCGCCGTCCGCGCGCGGCTCGCCGGCTACAAGACGCCGAAGGTGTGGGAGAAGGTGGACGAGCTGCCGAAGAACGCCAACGGCAAGATCCTCAAGCGGGTCATCCGCGACACCTACGGGAAGTGAGCGCCATGCCCGGCCGCCCCCTCGGCTCCGGCTCCGCCGCGGCGGGCAACGCGACGCCGGCCGTCGGGGGCTCCGCATGACGTACGAGACCCTGGACGTCTCCCGCGACGGGCCCGTCCTCATCGTGGTCATGAACCGTCCCGGCGTGCTCAACGCCTACGACCGCCGCATGGTGGCGGAGCTGCGGGAGGTCTGGCGGGCCTTCCGGGACGACGGCGAGCTGCGCGTTGCCGTGCTGACCGGCGCGGGCGACCGGAGCTTCTCCACTGGGCTCGACGTGGACGACGCCCTCGCGGGCGGCGTCGCCAGCCCGTCCCTGGACGAGGACGGGCGGGTCGCGCTCACCTCCCGCGACCTGCGCGTCTTCAAGCCGGTCGTGGTCGCCGTCAACGGGCACTGCTGCGCCGGCGGATGGCATTTCGTCAACGACGGCGACATCGTCCTCTGCTCGGACAACGCCACGTTCTTCGACACCCACATCGACGTCGGGCTGGCGAACCCGGTGGAGGCGGTCGGGCTGCTGAGCCGGCTGCCGCTCACCGAGGTCCTGCGCATGGTCACGAGCGGGCGCGCGTACCGGCTGGGCGCAGAGCGGGCCCGCGAGCTCGGGCTCGTCACCGAGGTCGTACCGCCGGCCGATCTCGTCCCGCGCGCCCTGGAGATCGCGCACGTGGTCGCCCGGCACCGTTCCGATCTGCTGGCCGCCAGCCTGGAGACCGTCTGGACGGCCGTCGAGGACCAGCGCGCCCGCGCCGAGGCGCTCGGCTTGGCGCTGCTCATGCGCGCGTCCGGCCGCGACCTGCTCGCCTTCCGCGACGCACCGCCCGGCGGCGGCTCGTGAAGATCGGGATCTTCGACCGGGTCGGGAGCATCGAGCGCACCGCCGCCGACCTGCGCGCGGCGGCGCGGGACGGGGTCGACAGCTACTGGCTGACGCAGGCGTTCGGGACCGACACGCTGACGGTGATCGGCGCCGTCGCCCGCGACCTTCCCGGACTGCGGGTCGGCACGGCCGTCGTCCCCGTCCAGCCCCGGCACCCGATGGCCCTCGCGCAGCAGGCGCTCACCGCCAACCTGCTCGTGGGCGGACGGCTCGCGCTCGGCATCGGCCCGTCCCACCCGTCCGTCGTGGAGCCGTGCTGGGGCATGCCGTACGACCGGCCTGTCCGTTACATGCGCGAGTACCTGGAGGCCCTCAACGGCGCGCTGGCCCAGCGCGTCCGCTTCCGGGGGGAGGTGCTGACCGCCCGCGGCGACCTGGACATCCCCGGCGCGCCCGTTCCGCCGGTGCTGGTCTCCGCGCTCGGTCCCCGGATGCTGGAGGCCACCGGCGCGCTGGCCGACGGCACGATCACCTGGATGGTCGGACCGCGCACCCTCCGGGAACTCACCGTGCCGACGCTGCGCCGCGCCGCCGCCCGCGCCGGCCGCCCCGATCCGGAGATCATCGCCGCGCTCCCGGTGTGCGTGACGGACGACGTCCCCGCGGCGCGGGCCGTCGCGGAGGCGGAACTGGAGTGGTACGGGACGCTCCCGTCCTACCGGGCGATGCTGGACCGGGAGGGCTGCGCGACGCCGGGCCGGCTGGCGCTGATCGGCGACGCCGGCACGGTGGCCGGCGAGATCCGCGCCTTGGCCGGCCTCGGGGTGACCACCTTCGCCGCCAAGATCTTCGGCACGGACGGCGAGCGGGCGGCCGCCCGCGAACTGGTCGCCGGCCTCGCCCGCTGACGGAACCCGCGGCGGCCGTCCCTCTCGGCTGCTGAAGAGGGGACGGCGCGCCGCGGGTCGATCGTGGGGGTCAGCGCCAGGCGGCGAGGACGTCGGCCACCGAGTCGACCCACCCGAACAGGAAGCCGATGCCGGTCAGCGCGTGCTCGTGCCGGGCCTTGTCGAACTCGGCGGTCGCGTCGGCGATCACGTGGACGAAGTAGTCGCGCTGGCCCGCGTCCCGCGCCGTCGTCTCGACGCAGATGTTGGTCGTCACCCCGCAGATGACCAGGGAGCGGATGCCGAGGTTGGTGAGCACCGGCTCCAGCCGGGTGCCGTAGAACGAGCTGGGCCGCGACTTGTCGATGACGATCTCGCCCTCGGCGGGCGCCAGCTCGTCGATGATCTCCGCGTCCCAGCTGCCGGCCGCGAGCGAGCCGACCTCCTTCATCGCCGGGACGATGTGGTTCGGCAGCACGCCGCCGTCGGCGTACCCGGGCTGGAAGACGTACCGAGTGTAGATCACCGGGACGTCGGCCGCGCGGGCGGCGTCGATCAGCGTGCGGCAGCCCGGGATCGCGCGGCGCAGCTCCTCGTGCGGCAGGCCGACCGCCGCCATCGACCCCTTGGCCTCGGTGAAGCCGTTCTGCATGTCGACCACCAGCAGCGCGGTGTTCTCTCGCGTGATGTCCACCCGGACCCCCCGACTCAGTAGCTTCTCGGGAGCCCGAGCGACTCGCCGAGGATGTTGCGGATCATGTCGTTGCTCACGGGACTGAACAGCTGGAGCCTGGCGTCCCGGAAGTACATCTGCATCGCCGACTCCTCGGCGAGGCCCTGCGCCGCCATCGCGCGCATGCCGCGGTCGACGATGCGGGCGGTCGACTCGGCGGCGACGAGCTTGGCCATCCCGGTCAGCGCGGTCGACGGCCGGCCGTCCTCGATGGCGCGGACGGCGGTGTCCACGAGCGCGCGGGACGCCGACAGGTCGGCGATCGAGTCGGCGGCGGCGTGCTGGAGGGCCTGGAACCGGCCGATCGCGCCGCCGAACGCCTCGCGCTCGCGCAGGTGGGCGAGGTGCAGGTCCAGAGCGGCGCGCCCGATGCCGAGGCTGAGGCCGGCGGCGAGGACGCGCTCCACGTCCAGCGTCCGGCCGAGGAGCGACATCGCTCGGCCGCGCTCGCCGACGAGGTTGCCGAGCGGCGCGGTCGCGCCGTCGAAGGAGATCTCGCAGGTGCCCGCGGCGCGCATCCCGGCGAGGCGGACGCGGTGGACGGCGACTCCCGGCTGGTCCAGCGGGACGGCGATCACGCTGAGGCCGCGTGCCCGCCCGCCCTCCTCGGGCGGGTCGGTGCGGCACACCGTGAACGCGATCTCGGCCTCGTGCGCGAGGGAGATCCAGAGCTTCTGCCCGCGCAGCACCCAGCGGCCGTCCTCGATCCGGGCGGACGTGCGGAGGTTGAGCAGGTCGGTGCCCGCGTCGGGTTCGCTCATCCCGAACGAGCAGATCATCTCGCCGGACGCGATCTCGGGGAGCCAGGAGCGGGCCGCCGTACCGGTCACGTCGGCCAGCATCCGCATGGCCATGCCGCACAGGACGTAGTCGACGGCGAGGCTCGGGAGGACGCGGGCGATCTCCTCCACGACGGCGACGGCGTCGCCGGCCGTCCCGCCGGTTCCGCCCGCCGACTCCGCGCCGCCGAGGCCGAGGAGCCCGGCCGCGCCGAGCGCGGACCAGGCGGCGGAGGGGAAGGCGCCGTCCCGGTCGGCGGCGAGCGCCCGCTCGCGGGGCAGTTCCCGGGCGAGCAGCGTCCCGACCATCTCGCGCAGGTCGCCGCGTTCGGTGGCCTCCTCGAACGGCCTGGTACTGAGCACGCCCTCTCCTTCGCCGGTTAGCGATAAATCTGAGGTATGGCATCTGGGATGTCAAGTGCCTGGTAGAGGCCGTTGACAAGCCCTTACCCGGCACAGCTATCCTTATGTCTGATGTATTTGCCCCGGTGGAGGTCCGGTGCCGGGCGACCCCTCGCTCGCGACCGACGCGGGCGCTCGACCGCTGGTGAAGGTGGGAACGCGTTGAGGACCAGAGGCGGATACGCCGACACCGACTGGGGCCAGGTCCACTACCGGGTCAACGGCGACTCCGGCCCGTGGATCAGCCTGTTCCACGAGTCGCCGCTCTCCTCCCGGGTCTACGAGGACCTCCTGCCCCTGCTCGGCCGGCACGCCCGGGCGGTCGCGTTCGACACCCCCGGCTACGGCGCGTCCGACCCGCCGCCCGGACCCGGGTTCGAGATCCCCGACTACGGCCGCGTGCTCGCGCAGGCGGCGGCCGGGATCGGGATGGAGCGGCCCGTCCTCGGCGGAGTGCACAGCGGGGCGTCCCTCGCGCTCGCGGCCGCCGCCCACCTGCCGGCCTCGGGCCTCGTGCTGAGCGGCGTCCCGCTGTTCGACGCCGACGAGCGGGCCGCGTTCCTCGCGAACTGGACGCCCGAGGCGCCGGTGGACGGCGCGGGCTCGCAGTTCGGCTGGGCCGTCGAGCGCTACCTGCGCACGTGGGGGCCCGACCTGCCGCCCGCGATGCTGCACCTGGCCGTGGTGGAGCTGATGCGGGTCGCGACGCGCTACGAGTGGGGCTACCAGGCGGCGTTCCGGTACGACCCGTCCGACGCGCTCGCCGCCGCGGACGTGCCGGTCCTCCTGCTCGACGCCGAGTCCGACATCCTCGCCCCCAAGGACCCGATCGCGATGGAACTGGCGCGCGACGCGCGCCTCGTCGTCCTGCCCGGCCTGCCCGGGCAGCCGCACCTGCGCGCCCCGGACGGCTACGCCGAGGCCCTGCTGGCGTTCGTCCGGGAGACCGCCGCCCTCGACGGGGACTCATGACCAGGGTCGAGGTGGCGGTGACCGGCACGGTCATGACCGTCACGCTGAACGGGCCGGACCGGATGAACAGCCTGTCCCCGGACACCCTCGACGGCCTGGACGCCGCCCTGGACGCCGCCGAGCGGGACGCCTCCCTGACCTCCCTGGTGATCACCGGGGCGGGCCGGGCGTTCTGCGTCGGGATGGACATCGGCTTCCTCGGCGAGTGCTTCGCGGACCCGCCCGGGGTGTTCCTGCCCTTCATCCGCCGCTACCACGAGTTCCTCGACCGGCTGGAGGCGTGCCCGCTGCCGAGCGTCGCCGCGGTCAACGGCCTCGCCCGCGCGGGCGGCTTCGAACTGCTGCTGGCCTGCGACTTCGTCATCGCGGCCGACGACGCGAAGGTGGGCGACACGCACAGCGACTTCGGGATCGTGCCCGGCGCCGGCGCGTCCCAGCGCGCCCCGCGCAAGATCGGGGACCAGCGCGCCCGCGCGCTGCTGCTCGCGGGCCGCTGGCTGACCGGCCCCGAGATGGTGGACTGGGGCCTCGCCCTCTCCAGCGTCCCGCCGGCGGAGCTCCCGGACGAGGTGGCCCGGCTCACCGGCGCGCTCGGCGACCGGTCCCGCGCGGTCACCGCGATCATCAAACGGCTGCTGAACGCCGCCCCCGACGTGACCCTGGCCGAGGGGCTGCGGCTGGAGCGCGAGCTGTTCACCCGCTTCCACGAGGAGGTCGCCGACGCGGACGAGGGGTACCGCGCCTACGTGGAGAAGCGCAGCCCCGTCTGGAACCGCCGATGACGTTCAGCACGCCGCCGGTCGAGATCACCCAGCCCCTCATCGACGGGCTCGTCGGCCTCGGCGGCTACACCCACCCGCTGTTCCATCCCGGCGACGGCGGCGGCGCGCCGATGCCGGGCCAGGGCGTCCTCCTCCTGATGGGCGGCCTGGTCGAGCAGTCGGGCCTGCTCGACCGCGCGATCGCCCTCCTCGAACTGCGCGAGGTCCGGTTCCTGAAGATGCTCAAGGCGGGCACGACCCTGCACGTCGAGCTCGCGCCGGGCCACTCGGAGCGGACCTCCGGCGGCAAGGTCGTCCGGCATTACCGGTGGACCGCCGTCGACGCCGCGGGGGACGCGATCCTCGAAGCCCGGGCCCTGATGCTCATGCGAGGCCCCGCCGAGCCGGAGGCGGCGGGGCCCTGACCGTTCGCTGATCGCCGGTCGTCCTACGGGCCGGGCCGGTGGTTCACGGGGGCGGGGCCGTTGTGACCAGCGTCACCTACTTTTCCTACTTAAAATATGGGAAAAGGTGATTGAATTGCATGCATCATGTAGCCGCCCCCCCGGTGAGGTTCCGTGCAACCCGACTCGTCGCGCCTTCCCGAGATGCCTCCCGTCGTGCTGGGGGAGGCCCTGACGGAGCAGTCCTACCTGCGGCTCCGTGAGGCGATCCTCCAGCGGAGACTGCCGGCCGGGGCCCGGCTCTCGGTGCCCGCCGTCGCGCGGCGGCTGGGCGTCAGCCGCAGCCCCGCCCGCGAGGCCATCGCCCGCATCGCGGCCGAGGGGCTCGCCACGTTCGTCCCGCGCAAGGGCGCCGTGGTCGCCCGGATCACCGCCGCCGACCTGCTGGAGATCTACGAGCTGCGCGAGGTGCTGGAGGGCCTGGCCGCCCGGCTCGCCGCCGAGCGGATCGCCGCGGACGGCCTGGCCGGCCTCCGCGCGCTGCTCGACCGGCATCGCGCCGCCGTCGAGGACGGCGACGTGGCCCGGCACATGGAGCTCGACCAGGCGTTCCACCGGGCGCTCCGGCACGCCGCCGGCAACCGCCGCCTGCTGGAACCCCTGGACCGGCTGCAGGCCCAGGTGAGGATCGCGATGGACACCACGCACCGCTCACCGGGCGGCATGCCGCAGGCGCTCGCCGAGCACGAGGAGATCCTCGCCGCGCTGCGGGACCACGACGCCGTCCGGGCGGAGGCGGTGGCCCGCGCCCACATCATCCGGCTTCGCCAGAGCATCGCGAGCTCCGGGGACGTCCCGGCCGGCGGCGCCGGGAGCTCACGGGGAGGGGCACGATGACGTCCGCACCGACCGTCGCCGCGGCGGCGGAGGCGCCGCCGCGCGACCGGCCCGGGTGGCCGCGCGTCCGGGAGGGCCTCGGACGCGCGGGATACGGGACCGCCGGCTTCGCGCTGCTGATCGCGGCGTGGTACCTGCTGCACGGGTCCGGGATCGTCGCGAGCGGGCTCCTGCCCCGGCCGGACGAGGTCGTCCGCGCGGCCTGGCGGGGGTTCACCGAGCAGGGGCTGCTGCTGGACGTCCGGGTCAGCGTCACCCGCGTGTTCCTCGGCGTGGCCATCGGCACGGCGGCGGCCGTCCCGGCGGGCTTCCTGCTCGCCTGGTACCGGCCGATGCGGGCGATGTTCGACCCGCTGATCGGCTTCTTCCGCGCGCTGCCGCCGATCGCGCTGATCCCGCTGGTCATCGTGTACTTCGGGATCGGGGAGCCGGCCCGGGTGTCGGTGCTCGTCTACGCCTCGTTCTTCACGGCGGTCATCGTCGTGCACGAGGGGGTCGCCTCGATCGACCCGATCTACGTCAAGGCGGCGCGGTCGCTCGGCGCGAACCGCGCCGAGGTGCTGGTCCGCTGCGTCCTGCCGCTGGCCGTGCCGCAGTTCCTCGTCGCGGTCCGGGTCGCGCTCGGGGTGTCGTGGGCGACGCTGGTGGCCGCCGAGCTGGTCGCGGCGGAGCGGGGGCTCGGCGCCGTCATCCAGGACGCCGGCAGCTTCATGAAGATGACGGACGTGTACGTCGGCATCGCCCTCATCGGCATCGTCGCGCTGGTCATGGACCGGGCGCTCCAGGTGCTCATGCGGAGGGCGACGCGCTGGCAGGAGAGGGCGGGCCGATGAGCGAGTCCGGCGCCGAGAACACCGAGGCCCTCGCGTTCCGCGGAGTGCGCAAGTCCTTCGGCGGACGGGGCGGGACCCTGCGGGTGCTCGACGGGGTCGACTTCGCGGTGGACCGGGGCGAGTTCGTCTCGGTGGTGGGGCCGTCCGGCTGCGGCAAGTCCACCCTCCTCGGCATGGCCGCCGGGTTCGAGTCGCCGGACGAGGGGCGCGTGCTGGCCGGCGGCGCCGGGGTCACCGGCCCCGACCCCGCGCGCGGCGTGGTGTTCCAGCAGTACGCGATCTTCCCCTGGCTGACCGTCGCGGACAACATCGCGTTCGGGCTGCGCCTCAAGGCGTGCCGCGTCCCGCGTGCCGAGCACGCCGGCATCGTCGACCGCTACCTCGAACTGATGGGGCTGACCGGGTTCGCGCGCGCCTACCCCCGGGAGCTGTCGGGCGGGATGCGGCAGCGGGTGGCGATCGCCCGCGCCTACGCGCCCGGCCCCGAGCTGCTGCTGATGGACGAGCCGTTCGCCGCGCTCGACGCGCAGACCCGCGAGTTCCTGCAGGAGTCGCTGCACTCCACGCAGCTGGCCGAACGCAGGACGGTGCTGCTGATCACGCACTCCGTGGAAGAGGCGATCTTCCTGTCCAACCGCGTCGTCGTCATGTCCGCGCGGCCCTCGCGGGTCCGGGACGTGGTGGACGTGGACATCGACATGCCGCGAACGCCCGAGACGCGGCTGACCCCCGAGTTCATCGAACTGCGCCGCCGCCTCGAAGGGGTGCTGCGGTCGCAGTCCTCGACCGTCCGGAAAGGAACCCCCGCATGATCGTCACCCGGAGAGGGCGGCGGCCGCTGCCGTTGCTGCTGTCGGCGCTCGCCCTCCTGCTCGCCGTCGCGGGCTGCGCGCTCGAGAGCGACGGCTCGGACGGCGCCGAGTCGTCCGGCGGCCTCAAGGTCGTCAAGGTCGGCTACCTGCACACGGTGGCGGTCGACGCGCATCTGTGGCTCGGCCAGGTGAATGGAACGTTCGAAAAGCACGGGCTGAAGCTCGAGCCGGTCAAGTTCGACACCGGCATCGCCGAGAGCCAGGCGCTGACCGGCGGTTCCATCGACGTCGCCATCATGGGCGCGGTCGCCGCGAACTTCCCCGCCCGGGGGCAGGGCAAGGTGTTCCTGCTCAACGACGTCGAGTACGACACGGCGCAGCTGTGGGTGCGCAAGGACTCGGGCATCGACTCGATCGGAGACCTGGCGGGCAGGAAGGTGGCCACGACCGAGGGCACCACCGCGCACGTCTTCCTGCACAACGCGCTGAAGGCCGAGGGGGTCGACCCCGGCAAGGTGTCGATCGTCAACTCCCCGATGCCCGCCGCGGTGAACGCCTTCGTCAGCGGCGCCGTGCCCGCCGTGGCGCTCTGGGTGCCGTTCGACCTCCAGGTGACCGAGAACGTGCCCGGCGCCAAGAAGATCACCTCCGCCGGGAAGTACTACCCGCAGTCGGCCATCACCGGCGGCTGGGTCGCCCGGAACTCCTACTACGCCAAGGAGAAGGACACCCTGAAGAAGATCGCCGCCGCCTGGCTGGAGATCAACGAGGCGCTCGTGGGCGACCCGGACGCGAGCCTGAAGAAGGTGCACGAGCACGCGTACCGTAACGACGCGCCGCTCGAGCAGCTCAAGCACAACTTCGGATACGAGAAGACGTTCACCGGCGAGCAGTGGGCCAAGTACTACACCGACGGCACCGCCGCGGGCTGGCTCGGCCGCACCACCGACACCTTCGTCGAGCTGGGCGGGCTGCCCGACGCCAAGAAGCCCGCGGAGTACTTCGACCCGCAGATCTTCCTGACCGCGCGCGAGGAGGCCGCGTGACCGCCGCCGAGCAGCCCGCTCCCGCGCCGACCGCCGGGGTGATCGGGCTGGGCGCCATGGGCGGCCGGGCGGCCGCCCGGCTGGCCGCCGCCCGCCCGACCCACGGCTACGACCTCGACCCGGCGCGGACCCGCGCGGCCGCGGACGCCGGGGTGCTCCGGCGGGCGACGCCGGCGACGTCGCCGAACGCGCCGACGTGCTGGTCGTCTCGCTGCCGGAACCGGCCGACGTGGTGCGCCTCGCGGAGGAGACCCTGGCCGGGCGGCTCCGGCCGGGCGGCGTCGTGGTCGACATCTCCACCATCGACCCGGACAGCGCGCGGGCGGCGGCGCGGGCCGTGGAGTCGGCGGGCGCCGCCTACCTGGACGCGCCCGTCCTCGGCCGCCCGGACAGGTGCGGCGCCTGGACGCTGACGGCCGGCGGGGACCCCGCCGCGGTCGAGCGCGTCCGCCCGGTCCTCGAAGGGACGATCGCCGCCGCCGTCGTCCGCATCGGGGAGGTCGGCGCGGGCAGCGTCGTGAAGCTGCTGAACAACCTGATGTTCGGGGCGATCAACGCGGTCACCGCCGAGGCCCTGGCGATCTGCCGGGCGGCCGGCGTCGACCCGGAGGTGTTCGCCCGCACGGTGGCGGACTCCGGCGCCGCGACCGTCAGCAACCTGTTCCGCGAACTCGCCCCGAAGATCGTCCAGGGCGACCACGCGCCGACGTTCGCGCTCGCGCTGCTGGAGAAGGACAACCGGCTCGCGCTCGCGCTGGCCCGGGAGAGCGGGTCGCCCGCCTTCATCGCCACGGCCGTGGACCAGCTGAACCGCCTCGCCCTGTTCCGGGGGCTCGGCGCCGAGGACACCGGCGCCGTCCACCGCCTCTACGCCGAACTCGCGGCGCAAGCGCGGGCATGAGCGAACCGCTCCCCGACGGGCCGCAGCACGGGCCGCCGCAAGGGCCGCTGCCGATCGACGAGGTGCGGGTCAGGGTCCTGGAGGCGCCGCTGCCCGACCCGGTGCGGATGTCGTTCGCGGCGCTGGCCGCCCGGCGCGCCTGCCTCGTGGAGATCCGGTCCGGTGACCTCGTCGGCATTGGCGAGAGCTGGGTCAACCATCCGGCGTGGGCCTGGCGGGAACGGGTCGCGACGCTGGCGGAGGGCGTCGTCCCGCTGCTGCTCGGCGCGGACGCGTCCGGGATCGGCGCGCTCCGCGCCCGGCTGGCCGGGCGGCTCCTCCCGCTCGGCCGGCAGTGGGGGGCGCCCGGCCCGGTGTGGCAGGCGATCAGCGGCGTGGACATGGCGCTGTGGGATCTGGCGGGGAAGGCGGCGCGGCGGCCGCTCGCGGCGCTGCTGGACGGCGCGCCACCGCGTGACGTGCCCGTCTACGCCAGCGGGATCGGCCCGGACCGGGTCGAGGAGCTGACCGAACGCGCGCTGGCCCGGGGCTTCCGCGCGGTCAAGGTCAAGATCGGCTTCGGTGCGGAGCGGGACGCCGCGATCGTGCGCGCCGCCCGCGCCGTGGCCGGCGACGACATCGCGCTGTTCGCCGACGCCAACCAGGCGTGGACGGTCGGGGAGGCCGTCCGGATGTGCGCGATCCTTCGCGACCACGGCGTCCGATGGTGCGAGGAACCGGTGGACGGCAACGCCCTCGCCGACCTGGAGGACGTGCACGCGAGGACCGGCATGCCCCTCGCGACCGGCGAGAACGTGTACACCCCGGAGGACTTCGCCCGGTACTCGGCGTCCCCGGCCGTGGCCTACATCCAGCCCGACACCGCCAAGACCGGCGGCGTCACCACCGCACTGGACGTCGGACGCGCCGCTCCCGCGCACGGCACCGCGCTCGCCCTGCACTGCTACTCGGGCGCGCTCGGCGTCGCCGCCGCCGCGCACGTCGCCGCGGCGGCGGGCGCCGCCTGGGTGGAGCTGGACGTCCGGGACGACCCGCTGCGCACCGAGCTGGCGGTCACGGCGCCGGAGCCGTCGGACGGGAGGCTCGCCGTCCCGTCCGGCCCCGGGCTCGGCCTGGTGATCGACGAAGAGCGGGCGGCGTCCCGCACCGTGCATTCCGCCCGGTGGGACCGGGCCGGCCTGAAGGAGAAGGACACCCCATGAGCATCACCCCGGTACCCGGCGCCCGGTTCGGCGGCGACGCCCTCGGCGGCGGCGAGCGGCTGGACGTCGTCGATCCCGCCGCCGGCGAGCCCTTCGGCGCGATCGCCGCGGCCGGCGCGGTGGACGCCCGCACCGCGGTGGACGCCGCCGCCGCTGCCTGGCCCGGCTGGGCGGCCACGGCCCCGGCCGAGCGCGCGAAGCGGCTGCGGGCGGCGGCCGCCGCCCTGCGCGACCCCGGCACCGCCGCGGAACTCGCCCTGCTGACCACGCGGGAGACCGGCAAGCGGCTGGCCGAGGCGCGCGGCGAGGTGGGCTTCTCCGCGGCCTTCCTCGACTGGTTCGCGGACGCGGCCGGCGCCCTGCACGGCGACCAGCGGCTGACCGCGGAGCGCCGCTTCCTCATCGGGCACCGCCCGCTGGGAGTGGTGGCGGCCGTGAGCCCGTGGAACTTCCCGCTGTCGATCCCGGCCCGGAAGGTCGGCGCGGCGCTCGCGGCCGGCTGCGCGGTCGTGCTGAAGCCGTCGGAGCTGACGCCGCTGTCCGGCCTGCGCTTCGCCGAGATCCTCGAACGGTTCCTCCCGGCGGGCACGCTGACGACCGTGGCCGGGGACGGGGCGGAGGTGACGAACGCGCTCCTGGACGACCCGCGGGTGGCCGCCGTCAGCTTCACGGGATCGACCAGGGTCGGGCGGCTGGTCGCCGAGCGGTCGGCGGCGACGCTCACCAAGCCGCTGCTGGAACTCGGCGGCCGGGCCCCCTTCGTCGTGCGCGCCGACGCCGACCTGGACGCCGCCGTGGAGAACCTCCTGGTCGCCAAGTACCGCAACAACGGCGCGTCCTGCATCGCCGCCAACAACGTGTTCGTCCACGAGAGCCTGTACGCGGCCTTCGTCGAGGCGTTCACCGCCCGCTCCCGGGCCCTGCGCGCCGGGGACCCGCGCGACGAGGCGACCACGCTCGGCCCGGTGGTCGACGCCTCGCACGTGAAGCGGCTGGACGCCCTGGTCCAGGGGGCGCGCGACTCCGGGGCCGATGTCCGGCAGGACGGACTCGTCCCGTCCGCCGGCTTCTTCGTCGCTCCCGCCGTCGTGGCGGACCCCGGCGATGTGCCCGTCTGGAACGAGGAGGTCTTCGGCCCCGTCGTCGGCGTCCGCCCGTACTCGGGCGAGGACGCGCTGGTCGAGGAGATCAACGGGTGGGACTACGGCCTGGGCGGATACGTGTGCGGCGCGGACGTGGCCGCCGCGGTCCGGCTGGCCGAGCGGCTCCGGATCGGCGTCGTCGGGATCAACAACGGCGCCCCGAACTCGCCCGAGGTGCCGTTCGGCGGTTTCGGGCAGAGCGGCTACGGCCGCGAGGGCGGCCTGGCCGGCCTCCTGGAGTTCACCGGACCGCAGACCGTGTCGATCGGCCGCTGAGCGGCGTCCCGTCGGAAATGTCACATTGACCACGGGCGGGACGGCAGCGCACAATCCTCACTAAGCATGTAGGAAATAGGGAATATCGGGCCGGGGCTCCCCGGGCCCTGAGAAAGGAAGCAGCACGTGACCCTCGCCTTCCACTGGTTCCTGCCCACCTACGGCGACTCGCGCTTCATCGTGGGCGGCGGCCACGGCCAGCTCGCCGGGGCCGCCTCGGGCGACCGGCGCGCCTCGATCGGCTACCTGTCCTCGATCGTGCGGGCCGCCGAGGAGTTCGGCTTCACCGGCGCGCTCACGCCCACCGGCGCGTGGTGCGAGGACGCCTGGCTGACCACCGCGATGCTGGCGCGCGAGTCCGAGCGGCTGGCGTTCCTCGTGGCGATCCGCCCCGGGCTGCTCAGCCCCACGCTCGCCGCCCAGATGGCCGCCACGTTCAGCGCGCACGCGCCGGGGCGCCTGCTGCTCAACGTCGTCACCGGCGGCGAGGCGCACGAGCAGCGCGCCTACGGCGACCACCTGTCCAAGGACGAGAGGTACGCCCGCTGCGACGAGTTCCTGTCGGTCGTGCGGCGGCTGTGGGACGGCGAGACCGTCACCCACCGCGGCGCGCACCTGGACATCGACGCCGCGCGGCTGCCGACCCTCCCGGGCCCCGTCCCGCCGCTGTACTTCGGCGGCTCGTCCGCCGCGGCGGGCCCGGTCGCCGCCGAGCACGCCGACGTGTACCTGACCTGGGGCGAGCCGCCGGAGGCCGTGGCGAAGAAGATCGAGTGGATCCGCGGGCTCGCCGCCGCCCGGGGACGCAAGCCGCGCTTCGGCATCCGGCTGCACGTCATCGCGCGCGACACCGCCGAGGAGGCGTGGCGGCAGGCGGGACGGCTCGTCGAGGCGCTGGGGGAGGACACCGTCGCCGAGGCGCAGGCCTCGCTCGCCCGCAGCGAGTCCACCGGCCAGAGCCGCATGCGCGAACTGCACGAGCGCAGCCGCGCCGACGGCTCCTGGCGCGACCCGCACGCGCTGGAGGTGGCGCCGAACCTGTGGGCCGGCGTCGGCCTGGTGCGCGGCGGCGCGGGGACGGCGCTGGTCGGCAGCCACGCCGAGGTGGCCGAGCGCATCGCCGAGTACGCCGAGATCGGCATCGACGAGTTCGTCCTGTCCGGCTACCCCCACCTCGAGGAGCTGTACTGGTTCGGCGAGGGCGTGCTGCCCCAGCTGACCCGGCGCGGCCTGTTCCACGACGTCTCCGGCGGAGGCGCCGGCCATACGGCCTTCCTGCCCAAGGAGGGCGCGCGATGACGGCACTCGGGCTGAACCTGCGCCGGGTGTACGGCGCCTACCCGACCGGGGTGGCGGTCGTTGCGGGACTGGCCGGCGGCCGGCCCGCCGGCATCGCCGCCAGCTCGTTCGTCCCGGTGTCCCTGGCCCCGCCCCTGGTGTCGGTGTGCGTCGCGCACACCTCGACGACCTGGCCGCTGCTGCGCGAGCTGCCCCGGATCGGCATCAGCGTGCTCGGCGCCCACCAGGAGCACGTCGGCCGGAGTCTCGGCTCCCGCGACGGCGACCGGTTCGCCGGCGTGGGCTGGCGGTCGACCGCGGACGGGTGCGTGCTCGTCGACGACGCGTCCGCCTGGTTCGACTGCTCCGTCGAGGAGCAGTTCCGCTCCGGCGACCACGACATCGTCGTCTTCCGCGTCCACGACCTGGACGCGGCGGCCGACGTCCCCCCGCTGGTCTTCCACGCCAGCGCCTTCCGGAGGCTCGGCTAATTCCTACTTTGTTGGTAGGTATTGACGGATACATGATCGTCCGCTTACGTTGGCGATGACCGGCTGATCGTGATGGGAGAGAGCCACGTGAGAGCGATGCCGAGCCCATGGAGAACCGCCACCGTCCTGGCGCCCGTCCTGGCATGCGTCATGGCGCTGGCCGCCTGCGGGTCCGGCGGCGGTGCGTCCGATGGCGGTGCCTCCGGCGGTGGCGCGGGCGCCCCGAGGAGCGGTGGCACGCTCACCTTCGCGGTCGGGTCGGACGCGGGCTGCGTCGACCCGCAGCAGGTCGGCAGCAACGACACCATCTACTCGGTGCGGCAGCTGGTCGACTCGCTCACCGATCAGGACCCGTCCACCGGCAAGATCGTCCCGTGGCTGGCGCGGAGCTGGACGGTCGGCGACGACGCCCGGAAGTTCACCTTCCGCCTGCGGCCGGGAGTGACCTTCAGCGACGGGACCGCGCTGACCGCCGAGGTCGTCAAGGCCAACTTCGAGGCCGTCCCGAAGCTCGGCCCGCTGGCCGGGCTGGCGGCGGGCTACCTGAGCGGGTACGAGGGCACCCGCGTGGTGGACGACCTCACCGCCGAAGTGCGGTTCAAGGAGCCGAACGCCCAGTTCCTCCAGGCCACCACCACCCACTCGCTCGGGATCGTGTCGGCGGCCAGCGCGCGCATGACCCCGCAGCGGCGGTGCAGCGAGGGGATCATCGGGTCGGGGCCGTTCACCCTGGCGAGGTACGCGCCCAACCAGTCCATCGAACTGGCGAACCGCAAGGGCTACGCGTGGGGCTCGTCGCTCTGGAGGAAGCAGGGCGGCGCCTACCTCGACCGCCTCGTGTTCAAGATCCTCCCCGAGGCGGGCGTGCGGACGGGCGGGCTGCAGTCCGGCCAGCTCGACGCCATCGGCAGCGTCGGGCGGGCGGACGAGGCGGCGCTCAAGGCGTCCGGCGTCCGGCTGCAGGCACGCGCCAATCCCGGCGTGGTCTTCGGACTGGCCCCGAACAACGAGCGCTTCCCGCTGGACGACGAGAAGGTGCGCCAGGCGATCACACTGGCGATCGACCGGAGACAGGTCGCCGAGACCGTCTTCCCCTCCGGGACGCGGCCCGCGACGAGCGTCCTCGCCCACACGACACCGGGATACGTCGATGTCGGGACGCTGGCGCCCGACCGGGCGCGGGCCGGGCGACTGCTGGACGCCGCCGGCTGGACGGCCGGGAGCGACGGCGTCCGGCGGAAGGACGGCCGCAAGCTGAGCCTGACCGCGACCTGGTTCGCCATCGCGGCCACCAACCGGCCGTCGCTCGAGCTGATCCAGCAGCACCTCAAGGCGGTGGGCGTCCAGCTCGCCCTCAAGGAGGTGCCGATCGCGCGGATCGCGCAGGTGCAGCAGTCAGGCGACTTCGACCTGCTGTGGGTGAACGTCACCCGCGCCGACCCCGACATCCTGCGCAACTCGTTCTCGTCCAAGCTCGCCAACGCCTACCGGGTGCCCGCCACCGACCTCGATGCCCTCCTGGACGGCCAGGCCGCCGCGTCCGACCAGGCCGAGCGGTGGGACCTGGTCGCCAGGGCGCAGCGGCAGATCGTCCAGCACGCCTACACGATCCCGGTCGTGGAACTGCAGACCGAGCTGGGCACCGCCAGGAAGGTGCACGACCTGCGGTTCGACGCGTCGAGCCGCATCCAGCTCCACGACACCTGGATCGGGTAGGCGCGCCGCACATGCGACGTTACGTGGTCCTGCGCCTCCTGCAGGCCGCCATGGTGCTGTGGGCGGCCTACACGCTGTCGTTCCTCATCCTCGACGTCCTGCCCGGCGACCCGGTCTCGGCGATGGCCGTGTCGAGCGCCGACCAGGGGGTGGTCGATCCCGCGCGGATCGAGCACCTGAAGAGCGAGTACGGCTACGACAAGCCTCTCCCGCTGCGGTACGCCGGCTACCTCGGCGCGGCGCTGCACGGCGACTTCGGCGACTCGGTGTCCACCGGCCGGCCCGTCACGTCCGTGATCGCCGACGCGCTGCCGCAGACCGTGCAGCTGACCGGGGCGGGGCTGCTGGCCGGGGTGGCGGCCGGCGGCGGGCTGGCGATGGCCGCGACCTGCACCTCGGCGCGGTGGTTGCGGCAGCTGCTGCTCTCGCTGCCGCCGCTCGGCGTGTCGGTCCCGACGTTCTGGGCGGGCCTCATGCTCGTCGAGGTGTTCTCGTTCCGCGCGCGGCTGCTGCCCGCCTTCGGGAACGACGGGCTGCGGGGGCTGGTGCTGCCCGCCGTCACGCTGGCGATCCCGACCGGCGCGATCGTGGCGCAGGTGCTGTCCAAGAGCCTGCTCACCGTGCTCGACGAGCCGTACGTCCAGACGGCCAGGGCGAAGGGGGCCGGACGGGCGCGGATCCACCTGCGGCACGCGCTGCGCAACGCGTCGCTGCCCGCGCTTACGGTCATCGGGCTCCTCGTGGGGCAGCTCATCGCCAACGCGGTCGTGGTCGAGACGGTCTTCTCCCGCAACGGGCTCGGACGCGTCACCGCCGCCGCGGTCGCCGTCCAGGACCTCCCGCTCGTGCAGGGCGTCGTGGTGTTCGCCTCGCTGGTGTTCGTCCTGGTCAACCTCATCGTCGACCTCGTCTACCCGCTGCTCGACCCGCGCATCGTCGTCGCGGGCGGCCGGCACTGGAGTTCAGCATGAGCAGCATCCTGGACAAGGGCGTCACGGCGGAGGCCGCCCTCCGTACCTCGGACGCCGCCGCGCCGGCCGTCCGCCGCCGCGACGGCGGGGCCCGGGCCGTCCGCTTCCTACTGAGACGTCCTGGCCTGGTGCTCTCCATCCTCGTGATCGCGGCGGTGGTGCTGGCGTCGTTCTGGCCCGGACTGCTCACCTCGCGGGACCCGCTCACCGGGGTACCGGCGCAGAGCTTCCGCGCGCCGGGCGGAGCGCACTGGTTCGGCACCGACGAACTCGGCCGCGACCTGTACGCGCGCGTCGTGCACGGCGCGGCGCTGTCGATGAAGGCGACGCTGATCGCGGTCGCGGTCGCGTTCGCCGCCGGCGGGCTGCTCGGCCTGCTCGCCGGGTTCGCCGGCCGCTGGATCGACGACGTGCTGATGCGCTTCGTCGACGTGCTGCTGTCCATTCCCGCGCTGTTCCTGTCCCTCGCCCTGGTCACCGCCCTCGGCTACGGGACGGTGAAGGTCGCGGTCGCCGTCGGCGTCGCCGGGGTCGCCACGTTCGCGCGGGTGATGCGGTCCGAGGTGCTGCGGGTCCGCCAGGCCGTCTACGTCGAGGCGGCCAGATCCTGCGGAACCCGCTGGTACGGCGTGCTCGGGCGGCACGTCCTGCCGAACGCGACGGGGCCGGTGCTCGTCCTGGCCACCCTCGACTTCGGCACGTCGGTGCTCGCCGTCTCTTCGCTGAGCTTCCTCGGCTACGGGGCGGCGCCGCCGGCCCCCGAATGGGGGACGCTGATCTCCGACGGCCGCAACTACCTGGCCAACGCCTGGTGGATGACCGCCCTCCCCGGCCTGACGATCGCGGCGACCGTGCTCGCGACCAACCGGATCGCGCGGGCGCTGGACGGCGAGTGGGCGGGGCGGCGATGACCGGCCGGGACGCCCCGCTCCTCGAAGTCACCGACCTGTCCGTCTCCTACCGCGCCAGGAGGGGCCGGGTGGAGGCCGTCCGGGGCGTCGCCCTCGACGTGCGCCCCGGCGAGATCGTCGCGCTGGTGGGGGAGTCGGGGTCGGGGAAGAGCACCACCGCGCACGCCGTCACCCGGCTGCTGCCCGGCAACGCCTCGCTCGACGCGGGCCGGGTCCTGTTCGGCGGACGTGACCTGGCGGCCCTGTCCGAACGGGAGCTGCGCACCGTCCGCGGCGCCCGGATCGGCCTCGTCCCGCAGGACCCGGGCGTCTCGCTGAACCCGGTGAAGCGGATCGGCGAGCAGGTGGCGGAGGTGCTGCGGCTGCACGGGCGGGCCACCCGCCGTACGGCGGCGCCGGCCGCGGTCGAGGCGCTGGAGCTGGCCGGGATGCCCGAGCCGCGGGTCAGGGCGCGGCAGTACCCGCACGAGCTGTCCGGCGGGATGCGGCAGCGCGCGCTGATCGCCATCGCGATCGCCGCCGGACCGGAGCTGATCGTCGCGGACGAGCCCACCAGCGCCCTCGACGTCACCGTCCAGCGCCGCATCCTCGACCACCTCCAGTACCTGACCGGCGAGCTCGGCACGGCCGTCCTGCTCGTCACCCACGATCTCGGCGTCGCGGCGGACCGGGCCGAGCGCGTCGTCGTGATGTCGGAGGGCCGCGTCGTCGAGGCCGGCCCCACCCGGCGGGTCCTCGACGACCCGGCGGACGCCCGCACGCGTCGGCTGCTGCGCAGCGCGCCGAGCCTCGCCGTCGCCCGGCCGCGCGCCCGTCCCGCCGTGCCCGCGCCGCAGCCCTCCGCCGAGACGCCGCTGGTCACCGCCGAACATCTCGGCAAGGAGTTCCCGCTGCCGCGCGCCCGGGACGGTGCCCGGACGGTGCGGGCCGTGGACGACGTCAGCCTCACCCTGCACCGGGGGCGGACGCTCGCTTTGGTCGGCGAGTCGGGATCGGGCAAGTCGACCACGGCCCGCCTGATCCTGCGGCTCGTCCAGCCGACCTCGGGACGGATCGTCTTCGACGGCGAGGACGTCACCGCGACGGGCGGGGAGCGGCTGCGGCGGCTGCGGCGGCGGGCCCAGCTCGTCTACCAGAACCCCTACGCGTCGCTCGACCCCCGCTTCACCATCGGCGAGGCGATCACCGAGCCGCTGCGGGCGTTCCGGGTCGGCGACCGGGCGTCCCGCACGGCCCGCGCCCGCGAGCTGCTCGACCGCGTCGCGCTCCCCGCTGCGACGCTGGAGCGCCGGCCCGCCGAGCTGTCGGGCGGGCAGCGGCAGCGGGTCGCGATCGCCCGTGCGCTCGCGCTTGAACCGGACCTGGTGGTGTGCGACGAGCCGGTGTCCGCCCTCGACGTGTCCGTGCAGGCGCAGGTCCTGGAGCTGCTCGCCGAACTGCAGGCCGGCCTCGGGGTGGCGTACCTGTTCATCTCGCACGACCTCGCCGTCGTCCGGGAGATCGCGCACCGGGTCGCGGTCATGAAGGACGGCCGGGTGGTCGAGACGGGCGCCACCGGCGCCATCTTCGGCGGCCCGTCCCACGACTACACCCGCGAGCTGCTCGCCGCCATCCCGGGCGGCGGCGGCGCTCACGTCGAGGACCCGGGCGCACGCCCGAGGAAGGAACGGACATGACCGCACGGACTACCGCGGGCGTCCCCACCCGCGCCCACGCCTACGCCTGCGCCCACGCCTACGCCTACGCCCACGCCTATGCCCGCGCCGAGGACACGGGCACGGCTGACCGATGACCGCGATCCGCAGCCTGTCCTTCCTCACCCCCGGCAACTATCCCGACGACGACCCGCGCGCCGGCCTTGAGGCGACGCTCCGGCTGTTCGAGTTCGGCGAGGCCGAGGGGTTCGACGGCGCCTGGATCCGGCAGCGCCATCTGGAGCACGGCGTCTCGTCGGCGGCGGTGTTCCTGGCCGCCGCGAGCCAGCGCACCGACCATGTCGAGCTCGGCACCGCGGTGATCCCCATCGGCTACGAGAACCCGTTCCGGCTGGGCGAGGACCTCACGACCGTGGACGTCCTCTCCGGCGGCCGGCTGCAGGCGGGGTTCAGCACCGGGATGCCGCACGCCGAACTGCTGGGCGATCTCGTCCACGACGGCGACTGGCGCGACCACGACCTCTCCTACGGACGGATCGCCCGGCTGCTCCACCATCTGCGCGGCGAGTACCTCGGCGGACCGGACACGGTCGTCCACTCGCCGGGCAACGTCCAGCGGCCCCGGCTCCAGCCGCACAGCCCCGGACTGCTGGACCGCGTCTGGTACGGGGGCGGGAGCCTGCGCTCGGTCCGCTGGGCGGCCGAGCACGGCCTCAACCTGCTGACCGGCAACATCGTCCAGGGCGAGGGCACCGACGACTTCGTCGAGGCGCAGCTCGCGCTGATCGCCGAGTACCGCCGGCTGCTTCCGCCGGATCGGCCGGGACGGATCGCGCTCGGCCGCGTGGTCGTCCCGCTGGACGGCGCGGACGCCGCGACCCGCGAGCGCTACCGGCGGTACGCGGCGAGCCGGCACGAGCGCACCCTGAAGCCGATGGGGGAGCGGCGGATCCTGTTCGCCCCCGATCTCGTCGGCACGTCCGCCGAGATCGTCGAGCGGCTGAAGGCGGACGCCGCCGTGGCCGCCGTCTCCGAGCTGCGCCTGGAGCTGCCCTACGAGTTCGACGAACGCGACTACGAGCAGATCCTCTACGACACGCGCACCCTGATCGCGCCCGAGCTGGGCTGGCGACCCGCGTCGTCCTCCGGGAGACCGCGGCCCGTCCCGGCCTGACGGCACTCCCTCGACACGATTGGCGAAACATGAAACTTGTCGTTCTGGTGGGAAATCCCCGGCCGGGGTCCCGCACGCTGCAGGTCGCGCTCCAGGCCGCCGACGCGGTGGCCGAGCGGATCGGGCACACAGGCGCCGCGGACGTCGTCGACCTCTCCTCGCATGCGCCCGGACTGCTCGACGCGTCACCACCGCCGGACGTGCGGGACGCGCTGGAGCGGGTCGCCGGCGCCGACGTCCTGGTGGTGGCCAGCCCCACCTACAAGGCCACCTACACCGGCCTCCTCAAGGTGTTCCTCGACCGCCTTCCCGGCGGCGCGCTGGCGTCCGCGGTGGCGTTGCCTCTGTTGGTGATGGGGGATGCCAAGCATGCGCTGGCGGTCGAGGTGCATCTGCGGCCGCTCCTGGTGGAACTCGGCGCGATCGTGCCGACACCCGGCCTGGCCTTCCTAGAGTCACAGATTCCCGGCGCCGCCGAAGTACTCGGTGCCTGGGCCGGCCAGGCCGCCCCCCAGGTGTCGGCGGCGCTCACGAGCAGGATCGCTTTGGAGGAGGTCCGGTAATGCCCGTCAAGCAGATCCATCTGGCGGCCCATTTCCCAGGCGTCAACAACACCACCGTCTGGTCGGATCCCCGGTCCGCCAGCCAGATCGACTTCGCGTCGTTCGTCCACCTGGCCGAGACCGCGGAACGCGGGAAATTCGACTTCTTCTTCCTGGCCGAGGGACTGCGGCTGCGGGAGATGAAAGGACGCATCCACGAACTGGACGTCGCCGGACGGCCCGAGTCGCTCACCGTGCTGTCCGCGCTGTCGGGCGTCACCACTCGTCTCGGGCTCGCCGCGACGGTCAACTCCACGTTCAACGAGCCCTACGAGGTGGCGCGCCGGCTGGCCACCCTCGACCACCTCAGCGGCGGCCGGGCCGCCTGGAACGTCGTGACGAGCTATGACGCCTTCACCGGGGAGAACTTCCGGCGCGGCGGATTCCTGGCCGAGGCCGACCGCTACACCCGCGCGGCCGAGTTCCTGCACACCGCCCGCGAGCTGTGGGACTCGTGGGCGGACGGCGACCTCGTCGCCGACCCGGCGGCGGGGGAGTTCGTCCGCCGCGGCGCGGGCGCGTTCGCGCACCGCGGGCCGCAGTTCGACATCGCCGGCCGGTTCAACGTGCCGCGCGGGCCGCAGGGCCACCCGGTGATCATCCAGGCGGGCGACTCGCCGGAGGGCCGGGAGTTCGCCGCCGCCGACGCCGACGTGATCTTCAGCCGGCACGGCACCCTGGAGGACGGCCGGGCCTTCTACAAGGACGTCAAGAGCCGGCTCGCCCGGCACGGGCGGCGGCCGGACGAGCTGAAGATCATGCCGGCCGTCACCTGCGTCCTCGGCGACACCGAGCAGGACGCGGCCGAGCGCGCCGCCGGGATCCGCCGCGCGCAGGTCTCGCCGCAGACCGCCATCGCCTACCTGGAGGGGTTCTGGGGACGCGACCTGTCGGCCTACGACCCCGACGGCCCGCTCCCGGACGTCGAGCCCGATCTCGACGAGGGCGTCTCGAAGGGGCGCGCCCAGTTCCGCGGCGACCGGAGCGAGACCGTCCGGCGGTGGCGGGCGCTGGCCGCCGAGCGCGGCCTGAGCATCCGCGAACTGGTCATCGAGGCGGCCGGGCGGCAGACGTTCGTCGGCACCCCGCGCTCGGTGGCCGACCAGATCGACGAGTTCGTGCAGACCGACGCCGCCGACGGCTTCGTGTTCGTCCCGCACCTGACCCCGGGCGGCCTCGACGACCTGGTGGACCGGGTCGTCCCGCTGCTGCAGGAGAAGGGCGTCTTCCGCACCGACTACACCGGGTCCACGCTGCGCGACCACCTCGGCCTCGGAGCACCGCGCGCCCGCAAGGAGGCTTCATGACCGGTCTGCACCTGTCCGTCGCGCTCAACGACGCCGGGTGGCATCCCGCCGCGTGGCGCGACCCCGCCGCCCGTCCGGCCGGCCTGTTCACCGCCGGTCACTGGACCGGCCTGGCCGCGGAGGCCGAGCGCGGGCTGCTCGACTTCCTCACCATCGAGGACTCCCTCGGCCTCCAGTCGTCCGCCCCGGCCGCCACCGACGACCGGACCGACCAGGTCAGGGGCCGTCTCGACGCCGTGCTGGTGGCCGCCCGGCTCGCCCCCGCCACCACCCGGATCGGGCTCGTCCCGACCACGATCACCGCGCACACCGAGCCGTTCCACGTCTCCATCGGCATCGCGTCCCTGGACCACGCGAGCGGGGGACGCGCGGGCTGGCGGCCGCAGGTCGCCGGCGCCCGCCTCGGCGACGCCGCCCACTTCGGCCGCCGCGCCTTCCCCGAGGCCGGCCCGCCCTGGTTCGCCACGGACGAGGGGAGGGCGTTCATCGCCGGACTGTTCGCCGAGGCCGACGACTTCGTGGAGGTCGTGCGGCGGCTCTGGGACAGCTGGGACGACGACGCGGAGATCCGCGACGTCGCGACCGGCCGGTTCCTGGACCGCGACAAGCTGCACTACATCGACTTCGAGGGCGCCCACTTCAGCGTCCGCGGGCCCTCGATCACGCCGCGCCCGCCGCAGGGGCAGCCGCTCGTCACCGCCCTGGCCCACGACGTCGGCCCGTACGAGTTCGCCGCGCGCGGCGCCGACGTCGTCTACGTCACGCCGCACTCGCGTCCGGACGCCGTCACCGTCATCGCCCAGGTCCGCGAGGCGGAGCGGACCGTCGGACGGACCGGCGACCCGCTGCGCGTCTTCGCCGACCTGGTGGTCTTCCTCGACGAGACGCCGGGCGCGGCGGCTGCCCGCAAGGCCCGGCTGGACGGTCTCGACGGCGCCGCGCTCGCCTCCGACGCCGAGATCTTCACCGGCACGCCCGGCGACCTGGCCGACCTCCTGCTCGACTGGCGGGACGCGGGCCTGGACGGCTTCCGCCTCCGCCCCGGCGTCCTCCCGTCCGACCTGACCGGGATCACCCGCGGCCTGGTGCCCGTGCTCCAGGACCGCGGCGCGTTCCGGACCGCCTACGAGGCCGCCACGCTGCGCGGCCATCTCGGCCTGGCCCGCCCCGCCGGCCGCTACGCGCCGGCATGAGCCGGCCGTTCCCTCGATTCCCCGGGAGGCGCCCGTGACCCCCCTGTCCGTCCTCGACCTCGCGCCGATCCCCGCCGGCGGCACCGCGCGCGACGCCCTGCGCAACACGCTCGACCTCGCGCGGCGCGCCGAGGCCGCCGGCTACCACCGGTACTGGCTCGCCGAGCACCATCTCGCGCCCGGGGTGGCGAGTTCGGCGCCGCAGGTCCTCATCCAGGCGGTCGCCGCGGCCACGTCCCGGATCCGCGTCGGCTCGGGCGCCGTGCAGACCGGCCACTGGACGCCGCTGGCCATCGTGGAGCAGTTCGGCACCATCGACGCGCTGCACCCCGGCCGTGTCGACCTCGGGCTCGGCCGCTCCGGGCAGCGCCGCGCCGAGACCGCCCGCCGCGCCGCCGCCCCGCCGCCGCCCGCCCGGGAGGCCGAGGTGGTGGACGGGCTGCTCATCCCCGCGCCTTTCGACTTCACGCGGCTCGCGGCGTCCCCGGCGTTCGGCCTGCACGGCGCGCTGCTCCAGCAGCCCGGCGCCGAGTCGCCCGACTTCGCCGACGTGGTGGACGACATCGCCGCGCTCCTCGCCGGCACCTACACCAGGGAGGGGCACGAGGCGCACGCGAATCCCGGCGAGGGCGCCGCCCTCGAACTGTGGATCCTCGGCAGCAGCGGCGGCCAGAGCGCCCGCGTCGCGGCTGAACGCGGGCTGCCGTTCGCGGCGAACTATCACGTCAGCCCGTCCAGCGTGCTGGAGGCCGTGGACGCCTACCGGCAGGCGTTCAAGCCGTCGGACGTGCTGGACGAGCCGTACGTCGTCGTGTCGGCGGACGTCGTCGTCGCGCCCACCGACGAGGAGGCCCGGGAGCTCGCGTCGCCGTACGCGCTCTGGGTGCACAGCATCCGCACCACGCTGTCCGCCGTCCCCTTCCCGGCTCCCGCGCAGGCCGCCGCCCACCGATGGAGCCCGGAGGATCTCGACCTGGTCGCCGACCGCCTCGACACCCAGTTCGCCGGGGCGCCCGAGACGGTCGTGGAACGCCTGGACACCCTCCGGCGCGTCACCGGCGCCGACGAGCTGCTCGTCACGACGATCACGCACGACCACGCCGACCGCGTCCGCTCCTACGAGCTGCTGGCCGCCGCCTGGAGCCGCGCGGAGGCGGCCGCCGCCCAGCCACCTCCCCGGTAACTGGATTTGACGTCGATGTCGAGTTAGGATCTCGGTGTGCGCGGGGAGGATCGCCCGTGCGCGGCGCGAGTCCGACGGACGCGCATCCCGAATCCCCGAGGAGGTCACGCGTGGACGGTTCACGCATCGCCGACATCATCGAGATCGAGCAGCTGCTCGCACGCTACGCGGCCGGCATGACGATGGACGACGTGGAGGCGGTGCTGGCCGTCTTCGCGCCGGACGGCACCTACAGCGCCTTCGGCGAGCGGTACGGGGTCGGCGACTTCCCGGAGCTCATGGCCGCCGCGCCCAAGGGCGTCTTCTCCGTGAGCACCCCGGCGATCGAGTTCGACGGGCAGGACGCGGCCACGGGCGTCCAGCCCCTGTGCTTCGTCGCCCAGACCGACCACTCGATGCGGATCGGCTACTACACCGACAGCTACCGGCGGACGGCGGACGGGTGGCGGTTGCAGACCAGGGCGATGACGTTCCTGCGCCGCAACGGCTCCCGGGACTCCGGCCGTCCGCACGACCCGCGACGCCCGGTGCCGGGCGGGAAGTCCGCGGGCTGAACCATGGATCTGCGGGAGTTTCGCGCCGGCCTGGACGCCTGGCTCGACGAGCACCGGCCGGAGCTCGAACCCCGGCACGGCCCCGACGTCTCGCTCGACGAGGAGATGGCGCACCTCGCCAAGGTCAAGCGCCTGACCTACGACGCGGGCTGGATGCGGTGGGGCTGGCCCGAGCGGGTGGGCGGGCTCGGCGGGTCCACGCTGATGCGCGCCTACCTCGGGGAGGCGCTCGCGTTCCGGGACCTGATCGAGCCGGGCGTCTACTCCATGACCGAGGTGCTGGCGCCGACGATGATCGAGTTCGCGCGTCCGGAGCTGGCGGCGGAGATGGTGCCCCGGCTGCTGCGCGGGGACGAGACGTGGTGCCAGGGGTTCTCCGAGCCGAGCACCGGCAGCAACCTCGGGTCGCTGGCGTGCCGCGCCCGCCGCGACGGGGAGGAGTGGCGGGTCAGCGGCCAGAAGGTGTGGACGAGCCTGGCGCAGTTCGCCGACCGCTGCGTCCTGCTCACCCGGACCGGCACCCCCGAGTCGGGCAGCAGGGGCATCACCGCGCTGTTCGTCGACATGGACTCGCCGGGGATCACGGTGCGCCCGATCCGGGCGATGCACGGGCGGGACGAGTTCTGCGAGGTGTTCTTCGACGACGTGGGGGTTCCGCTCGACCGCACGCTCGGTGAGGTGGACGGCGGCTGGGCCGTCGCGATGGACCTGCTGCCCTACGAGCGGAGCACGTCGCTGTGGCACCGCGGCGCCTACCTGCGGCAGCGGCTGGCGTCCCTGCTCGGCTCCGCGCCGGAGGGCGCGCTCGACCCCGCCGAGCTGGGCGAGGTCGTCCAGCTGGTGTTCGCCTTCCAGGCGCGTTCCCGGTCGACGCAGCACCGGATGGCGCGCGGCGAGCGGCTCGGCCCGGAGACGTCGATCGACAAGGTGATGGTCGCGGCGACCGAGCAGGCCGTGTACGACCTCGCCGCCGGCGCGGTGGCGGCGGACGTCGCCCTCGGCGACGACGCGGACGGCGAGCGGTGGCGCACCGAGTTCCTGTACTCGCGGGCGGCGACGATCTACGGCGGGAGCGCGGAGGTGCAGCGCAACATCATCGCGCGCCGCCTGCTGGACCTGGGAGCGGAGCGATGACGAAACCCGGGAGCGGAGCGATGACGAAACCGGGAGCGGAGCGATGATGGACCCGGGAGCGGAGCGATGATGGACCCGGGAGCGGTGATGGACGCGGAGATCGCCGGCCTGCTGGCGCAGAGTTTCGAGCGGGCCTTCGAGAAGGAGGGCGCCGAGGCGGTCGAGGCCTCGCTGGACGAGGTGGGCTGGCGGGAGGCGCTGGAGGCCGAGGGCGCCGCCGTCCTGCCGCTGCTGTTCACCCGGCAGGGCGCCGCGAACGCGGCCTCCGGAGCGCTCGACGACGTGCTCGCCGCGGCGCTCGGCGTGCCGCCCGCGCCCGGGACCGCGGTCGTCCTGCCGGAGTTCGGGAGGCACGCGGCGCCCGGCTCCGTCCGGAACGGCGTGCTGGCGGTGCGCGGCCTCGGCACCGTGCGGTCGGCGACGGCCGACGCCGCCGTCGTGGTCGCCGAGGAGGACGGCGTTCTCCGGGCGATGACCGTCGAGACGGGAAGGCTCAGGATCCGGCCGGTCAGGGGCGTCGACCCGTGGCTCGGGCTGGTCACCGTGGAGGCCGAGGGCCTGCCCGCGCAGGGCGGCTCCGAGGTGGACTGGGACGACGCGCTGGCGGCCGGCCGCTGCGCGCTGGCGCATGAGCTGATCGGCGCGAGCCGGACGATGCTCCGGCTCGCGCGCGAGCACGCCCTGACGCGGGTCCAGTTCGGCAAGCCGATCAGCTCGTTCCAGGCCGTCCGGCATCGCCTGGCCGAGTGCCTGTTCGCGATCGAGACCGCGGACGCCGCCGCCGCGGCCGCGGTCGAGGAGGCGGATCGGGCGCTGCTCGCCGGCATCGCCAAGTCGCTCGCCGGCCGCAACGCGCGCACGGTGGCGCGCCACTGCCAGCAGGTGCTCGCCGGGGTCGGGTTCACCGAGGAGCACGAGTTCCACCGCCACTTCCGGCGCGTCCTCGCCCTCGACGGCCTCCTCGGCGACGCCCGGACGCTGACCCGCGAACTCGGGGAGGAGCTGCTGCGCACCCGGCGCGTCCCGGCGGTGCCGCCGCTCTGACGGGCGAACGCTCTGACGGGCGAACGCTCTGACAGGCGAAGACGACCGGCGAATGCGAAAGAGCCCCTCCCGATGCGGGAGGGGCTCTTTCGGGTCGTCGCCGTCAGCCGGCGTCGTCGCGCTTGGACAACTGCCTGTCCAGGGTCGCCCGCAGCTCGGGTGAGAGGAAGGAGCGGTCCTCCGCGGCGATCGCGAAGTCGAGCGTGGCGAGGACGGCGCGCTCCAGGTGCAGGTTGAGGATGCGCTTGGTGTCCTCCAGGGCCCGGCGCGGCAGCGCGGCGAGCCTCCGCGCGCACGCCATGGCGGCGGTCATCACCTCGTCGTCGGCGCAGACGTGGTTCGCCAGACCGATCTCCGCCGCGCGGCGGGCGGGGATCCGCTCGCCGGTCAGCGCGTACTCCTTGGCGAGCTGCAGGCTCGTCAGCAGCGGCCAGGTCACCGGGCCGCCGTCGGCGGCCACGAGCCCGACCATCACGTGCGGGTCGGCGAGGTGGGCGCTCTCGGCCATGTACACGATGTCGGAGAGCGCCACCAGGCTGCAGCCCAGCCCGACGGCGGGCCCGTTGACCGCCGCGACGATCGGCAGCCGGCACTGCACCATGCCGGTGACGATGCGCCGGGCGTCGGCGAGGGTCTGCCGCCGGAGCTCGTCGTCCTTGGTGAGCATGTCGAGGTAGGAGAAGTCGCCGCCGGCGGAGAACGCCCGGCCCGCGCCCGTGATGACCACCGCGCGGGCGTCGTCGTCCGCGTCGAGCAGCGGGAACAGTGCGCCGAGCCCCTCGTGGAGGGCGTGGTTGGTCGCGTTCAGCCGGTCCGGCCGGTTGAGCGTCACGATCCGGACGGGCCCGTCGGCGGTGACCTCGATCTCCGGGGGCAGGTCGCCGCTCATGACGCCGGCAGCCCGAGGATCCGGGTCGCCACCAGGTTGCGCTGGATCTGCGACGTCCCGCCCATGACGCTCTGCGCCCGGCTGTAGAGGTACATTCTCAGCCACGTGTCCTCCTCCGCGCCGCCGGTCACGCCGCTCACGCCGAGCGCGGCATGCCCGACCGCCTGTTCGACCCATGTCATCAGGAGCTTGTCCACCGAGCCCTCGGGCCCGTGCGAGATGCCGTCGAGCCGGTCGGAGAGCCGCCGGCAGACGTGCAGCCGCAGCATCTCGGCCTCGACGATCGCCCACGCGACGTCGCGGACGTTCTCGCCGGTGAACCGCTCCGGTTCCGCGCGCAGGCGGGCGACGAGCTCGTTGACCGCCTTGCCGTACCGCGCGACGTAGCCGAGCTCTCCCGGCTCCCGCTCGTGGCTGACCACGGTCATGGCGAGCCTCCAGCCCTCGCCCGGCGCGCCGATCATGTCGGACGCCCGGGCGATCGCGCCGTCGAAGACGACCTCGCCGAACTCCCGGGTCACCCCGTTGATCATCTTGAGCGGGCGCTGCTCGATGCCCGGCTGGTCCATCCGGACGGCGAACGCCGACAGCCCGCGGTGCTTGGCCACGTCGGGGTCGGTCCGGGCGAGGACGAGGCACCAGTCGGCGGCGTCGGAGTAGCTCGTCCAGACCTTGTGGCCGGTGATCACGTACTCGTCGCCGCGGCGCTCGGCGCGGGTGCGCAGGGACGCCAGGTCGGACCCGGCGTCGGGCTCGCTGAACCCCTGGCACCAGCGCTGCCGGCCGTTGACGATGCCGGGCAGGAAGCGCTGCTTGACGTCGTCGTTCCCGTGCCGCAGCACGCCCTGGACGAGGTAGCCGAGGCTCGGCCGGGGCGGGGCGCCGGCCGTCGCGAGCTCCTCGTCGACGATCGCCTCGTACACGCTCGGCAGGCCGTGGCCGCCGATCTCCTCCGGCCAGGACAGCGCGAAGAAGCCGGCGTCGTAGAGGGCCTGGTGCCAGGGCGCCTGCCCGTCCCAGTACTCGTCGGACGTCGAGGACGCCGGGAGCCCCGGGTTGTTCTCGGCGAGCCACGCGCGCAGCCGCCGGCGGAAGGCGGCCTCTTCGGCGGAGTCAGCGAAGTCCATCGTGCACGCCTCCAAGCCCACGGTGAGCGACAACTCGCTCCAGGTTCGTCCCCACGTCGCCGAGTACCTGTGTCGACAGGAAGGCCCGGCGCAGGTGGACGTGGGCGAAGCATTCCCAGGTGTTGCCGATGCCGCCGTGCACCTGGACGGCGGTCTCGCACACCGCGCGCGCGGCGCGGGCGCAGTAGGCCTTGGCGAGGGCGGCGGCGTCGAGGGCCTCGCCGGCAGGCAGGGTGTCGGCCGCCCAGGCCGCGTGCAGCGCGATGCTCTTGGCCCCCTCCGCCGCGACGAAGGCGTCCGCGAGCATGTGCTGGACGCTCTGGAAGGACCCGATCGCCACGCCGTACTGCTCCCGCAGGGTCGCGTACGAGCAGGCGAGCTCCACCGCGCCGCGCATCGTCCCGACGAGGTCGGCGCAGGTCAGGGAGAGCGCGAGGGCCGACCAGGCGGCGATGTCCTGCGCGCCGAGGCGGCGGGTCGCGCCGGGCAGTGGTTCGAACGGCACCCCGTCGAGCGCGGCGATCGGGCGGGTGAGGTCGCGCCCCGGCGCACCGCCGGCGACCGGCGCCACGACCAGGTCGTAGCCGTCGCCGTTCCGGGCCAGGGCGAGAGCGGACGCGGCTCCCCGGGTGTCGACGGCGACGCCCGAGCAGCGCGTGTCCCCGGCCTCCACGACGGCGAGGCCGGACAGGTCGGGGAGGAGCAGCACGGTCTCGGGCGCGGAGCCGGGAGCGGCGTCGGGCGCGGCGGCGCGGCGCCGCAGCTCCGCGGCGAGGGTCGGCCCGAGGAACGGGGTGTCGGCCGCTCCGCGGCCGAGCTCCTCCGCCACGATCGCGGTCTCGACGGCCGACGCCAGCGGCCGGTTCCCGTCGGCGGGGGTGCGCAGCTCGCGCCACCCGGAGCCGGTCAGCGCCGTGTCCAGCTTGGCGGCGCGGGCCGCGTCGTCGAGCTCGGCGACGGACTTCGGGGCGAGGTCGTCGACGAGCCGGGCCGCGGCCTCGCGCAGCGCCTTCTGCTCCGGGGAAGGGCGGACGTCCATCAGCGCTCACTCCGCATGCTGTCTCGCGGGCCGGGCGTGCGCCCGGGGCCGGGGGAGGAAGGGGGGAACGCGCCCCGGGTGAGGAGGCGGCGTCGCCGCGGCGGCTCCGCCGCGGCGGGGTCGGGCTTCGTGATCATGTACCGGCGACCTCGGAGGAAGACGCGCCGGGGCCCTGCGGTCGGGCCGCCGGCGCGGACGTTGCGAGCGATTTACAGTTCTAGATAAAAGTCTATACTGACGTCGATGTCAATCCTTGGCCGGAGGCCGAGGGTGGCCGATCCGGAGCGTGCGGCGATACGTTCGGCACGGGAGAGAGCGGGAGTTGCGCCATGAACGAAAGCTTTGAGCCGGCATGGCCGAACATCGCGGTCATGACGGCGTCCGCGGCGGAGCGATTCGCCGACCGCACCGCGATCGTGGACGGCGCCGAGCGCACCTCCTACGCGGAGCTGTACGCCGAGGCGCGCCGGTTCGGGGCGGCGCTGGTGGCCGCGGGCGTCGAGCCGCGCGACCGCGTCGGCATCTGGGCGCCGAACGGCCGTGATTGGATCGTCGCGCTGCTCGGGCTGTACCAGGCCGGCGCGACGCTCGTTCCGGTCAACACCCGGTTCAAGGGCCAGGAGGCCGCCGACATCCTCCGGCGCGCGAAGGTGAAGGTCCTCGTGACGGTGACCGAGTTCCTCGGCAACGACTACGTCGCGATGCTCACCGGCTCGGGCGCGTCCCTGCCCGATCTGCGGACCATCGTCATCGCCCGCGGCGAGCAGTCCGACCCGGGCGAGACGTGGGCCGGCTTCATGGCGCGCGGCACCGACGACGGTCTCGCCGAGGTCGATCGCCGGCGTGCCGCCCTCGGCCCGGACGATCCGTCCGACGTGCTGTTCACCTCCGGCACCACCGGCACGCCCAAGGGCGTGCTGATGACCCACCGGCGGGCGATGGGCGTCGGGGCCGACTGGGTCGCCATGGCCGGGCTCACGGCCGACGACCGCTACGTGCTCGTCAACCCCTTCTTCCACATGTTCGGCTTCAAGGGCGGCATCCTCGCCTGCGTCGCCGCCGGCGCCGCCATGCTCCCGCAGCCCGTCCTTGACGTGGACCGGGTGCTCGGCCAGGTCGCCGAGGAGGGGGTCACCGTGCTTCCCGGGCCGCCGGCCCTCTACCACTCGATCCTGGAGCACGCCGACCGCGACCGGTACGACCTGACGAGCCTGCGCGTCGCCGTCACGGGCGCGGCCGACATCCCGGTCGAACTCATCCGGCGCGTGCGCGAGGAACTGCCGTTCTCGATGATCGTCGCGGGCTACGGCCTCACCGAGGCGGGGACGGCCACCTCCACCTCGCCCGACGACGACCCGGAGACCATCGCGACGACCGTCGGGCGCCCCCGTCCCGGCTTCGAGATCCGGATCGCCGACGCCGCCGGGGCTGACGTCGCGCCGGGCGAGGTCGGCGAGATCGTCCTGCGCGGCCCGACCACGATGGTCGGCTATCTCGACGATCCCGCCGCGACGGAGGCGGTGCTGTCCGCGGACGGCTGGCTGCGCACCGGCGACCTCGGACGCCTCGACGAGAGCGGGTGCCTGCGCATCGCCGGACGCTCCAAGGACATGTTCATCGTCGGCGGCTTCAACGCCTACCCCGCCGAGATCGAGGCCATGCTCCTGGAGCACCCGGGAGTGCGGCAGGTCGCGGTCATCGGCGTCCCCGACGAGCGCCTCGGCCAGGTGGGCATGGCGTTCGTCGTGCCGCGCTCGCCCGCGCTGGACGGCGCCGGCGTGATCGCCTGGTGCCGGGAGCGGATGGCCAACTACAAGGTCCCGCGTTTCGTCGAGCTGATCGACGAGCTGCCGCTCACCGAGAGCGGGAAGGTGCGCAAGAACGCGCTGGAGGCGCGGGCCGCCGGCCGTCCCGGCTGATCCCGGGAGCCCCTGACCGCTCCGCCCCATTGATTGACATCGACGTCGGTATTGAAAGATGTGCCGCACGCGATGGCCCGGAACCGATACGGAAGGTGGCGCCATGCCAGACCACGACCTCGACCCCATGCTCGACGCGGTGCGGGACTTCATCCGCAAGGAGGTCATCCCGCGCGAGGCGGAGATCGACGAGAAGGACGAGGTGCCCGCCGTCCTGCGCGAGGCCGCCAAGCGGATGGGCCTGTTCGGCTTCACCATCCCGGAGGAGTACGGCGGGCTCGGCCTCGGCATCGTCGACCAGTGCCGGCTGCTGATCGAGGTGGGGTACACCACCCCGGCGCTGCGCTCGATGTTCAGCACCAACGTGGGCATCGCCGGACAGGTGATCATGGACGGCGGGACCGAGGAGCAGAAGGCCGGGTGGCTCCCCAGGCTCGCCTCGGGCGAGGCCGTCGCGTCGTTCGCGCTCACCGAGCCGGACGCCGGGTCCGACCCGTCCGACCTCCGCACGAGCGCCGTCCGCGACGGGGACGAATGGATCCTCAACGGCGCGAAGCGGTACATCACCAACGCGCCGATCGCCGACGTGTTCATGGTGTTCGCCCGCACCGACCCGGACGCGAAGTCGTCCCGCGGCATCTCGACGTTCATCGTCCCGGCCGGCACCCCGGGCCTCACGGTGGGCCCCCGCGACCACAAGATGGGGCAGTTCGGCGCCTGGACGGCCGACGTCTACCTGGACGACGTGCGGGTGCCGGCCGACGCGGTCGTCGGCGGGGAGGCGGGCGTCGACACCGGCTTCCTGACCGCGATGCGCTGCCTGTCCAACGGCCGCCTGCTGCTCGCCGCCGCCTGCGTGGGGATGTCCGAGCGGCTCATCGACGAATCGGTGAGGTTCGCGTCCGAGCGCAAGCAGGGCGGGCGCGCCATCGCCTCCCACCAGCTGGTGCAGGCGATGATCGCCGACTCGGTGACCGAGACGATGGCCGCCCGCAGCCTCGTCCTGGAGTCGGCCCGCGCCTACGCCGACGGCTCGGACCGCCGGACCGGCCCGGCCGCCGCCAAGTACTTCTGCAGCGAGGTCGTCGGGCGGGTCGCCGACCGCGCCGTCCAGGTGCACGGCGGCGCCGGGTACATGCGCTCGGTGGCGGTCGAGCGGTTCTACCGCGACGCGCGGCTGTTCCGCATCTACGAGGGCACCAGCCAGATCCAGCAGCTGATCATCGCCCGGCAGACGATCGGGGCGGCCGCGGGCTGAGCGCCCGGGACCGCCCCGGTCGGGGTCGTCGCCGTCTCCGTCAGGTGGACAGGATGGAGACCGCGGCGACCCCGGGCGCGCCGTACAGCTGGGCGAGCCCGACGCGCGGCTCGTTCGCGACCTGGCGCTCGCCCGCCTGCCCGCGCATCTGCAGCACCAGCTCGCGGACCTGCCGCAGACCCGAGGCGCCGACCGGCTCGCCGTTGGCGATGAGGCCGCCGTCGGTGTTGACCGGCAGGCTGCCGCCGAGGCCGGTGGCCCCGGAGGCGATCAGCTCGTTCTGCGCGCCGTCCTCGCAGAGCCCGCACTCGGCCAGGTGGATGACCTCGGCGCCGGCGTCGGTGTCCTGGAGCTGGGCGATGCCGACGTCCTGCGGGGCGACGCCCGCCGCCTCGAACGCGGCGCGCGCGGCGTCCACGGTCGGCGCGGGGACGTGGTCGGCCGCGAGGGACGCGGACGGCGTGTGCACCTCGAAGGCCCCGTAGCGCCGGGTCCGGGTGACGACGCTGCGCAGGTAGACCGGCTTGTCGGTGTAGCGGCGCGCCACGTCCGCGCTGCACACGACCAGCGCCGCCGCGCCCTCGTTGGGGCTGCAGAACATGTACTGCGTCAGCGGGTGGTTGACCATCCGCGACCCGAGGATCTGCTCGCTCGTCAGCGGGGTGCGCCGGTGGGCGTTGGGGTTGAGGCCGCCGTTGCGGTAGTTCTTCTCGGCGACCGCCGCGAGCGTCTCGGGGGTGATCCCGTGGTCGTGCATGTAGCGGTTGATCTTCATGCCGAAGAACTTCGTGGTCAGGAACAGCCCCATCTCGCCGTACCACGGAGGGCAGCCGTACTCCTGCGGCTCCGCGGTGAAGGCGCCCGGCTCGTGCTTGTCCATGCCGAGGACGAGCCCGATCTCGTGCCGCCCCAGCTCGATCGTCTGGCTGGCGAGGGCCAGCGCGCTGCCGGCCGTCGCGCAGCCGTTGTAGACGTTGGTGAACTGGACGCCGGTGAGCCCGAGCTCGGCGACGACCGCGTCCGGCTGGTCGACCTCGTAGCTGCCGCCCACCGCGAACTGCATGTCGGCCCATGTCAGCCCGGCGTCGGCCAGCGCGTCCCGGGCGGCCTCGGCGCCCATGGCGAGGGCGGGCTTGCCGGGGAACCGGCCGAACCGGTGGATGCCGACTCCGATGATCGCGACGTCAGGCATGGCCGGCCTCGGCGGGGTTGCTCGGGGACACAGGCAGGGCTCCTTCTTCGGGGCTGAAGGCGAATGTGATGATCTCGCGGCCGTCCTCGTCCGTGCGGAACGGCATGGTGACGACCCGCATCGGCATGCCGATGGCCAGATCGTCCTGGGCGCAGCCGACGATGAGCCCCTCGACGCGCAGCTGACCGGTGAGTTCGATCACGCCGACGAGCCACGGCTCGAACGGGCCCGTTCCGGCGAACTCGCCGCGGAACGGCGCCTTCGGCGGGAAACCCTGGGTCGTCCACGTCCAGAGGGTTCCGGAGCGGTTCAGCGGCGTGCGCTCCACCGCGGTCGCGCCGCACCGCGGGCAGCCCGCCCGCAGCGGGAAGGTGTACGCGCCGCATTCCGCGCACCTGCCGCCGATCAGGCTGGGTTCGCCGTCGGGCCAGGTGAACAGATCGTCGGCGATGGGGACCGGTGCCATCTCTTCTCCTTGCTTCCCCCGCCTCGCCGGGACCGGCGGGACGGGGGTTCACGGGTGTCGAGGGCGGGCGGGACGCCGTCCTGCCCGCCGTCCGCGGGGCCCGCCGAGCGCTGCCTGGATAGCGACCGGGGCCGCGCGCGGCGAGCCTTATCTTATACTGACGTCGACATCAAAGAGAAGGCGCAGGAACCCCGCAACGTCTGCTTTCTCCCCCGACGACGCTCATCGTCGTATAGATATCGACGTCAAAATCGTAAGATGGAGGACGGCCCGGAGCGGGCCGCCCGAGGACGAGGTGGGACATGCTGGACGATGACGCTGAGGCCGGCCGGCGGCTGGCCGCGGTGACCCGGTTGCAGGCGGACTACTCCCGGTTCGTCGACGACCGGGACGGGGAGGCGCTCGCCGGCCTCTACGCCGCCGGCGGGGCGCTGGTCCTCGGGGACCGCGAGATCGGCGGCGAGCGGGAGCTGGCCGCCTTCGCGGCCGGAGGGCCGCGCGCGGTCCACTCGCAGGGCGTGCCGAGCATCCGGCTCCGGCCGGACGGCGACATCGACGCCGTGTCGTCCTTCACTGTCGTCGTCGCGGACACCGGCGCGATCCTCGCCGGACGCTACACCGACCGGATGACCTGGGAGGACGGGCGCCTCCTGTTCGCCCGGCGGCACGTCGACATCCGGATCGCCCGCCGAGACGCCGGGTGACCCTCGCGCGCCGGACCCGCGGCTCCGCAGAGCACCGGCCGGCGGCCGGCGCGCTCCGCGAACGTGATCCGGATCGCCGCACCCGACACCCGCGCATGATGTTGGACGCGGCTGAGTTGCGGCATTATGTTTCTGACGTCAAATTCAGCGTTTGGAGGACAGGATGGACACAGAGCCTCGCTCGGCGAAGGGCCGCCGGACGCGGGCGCGCCTCTTCGAGGCCGGCAAGGTCGTGTTCGAGCGCGACGGCTTCCTCCAGGCGCGGATCACCGACATCGCGGCCGAGGCGAACGTCTCGCACGGATCCTTCTACCACTATTTCGACTCGAAGGAGTCGCTCTTCCGCGAGATCGCCGAAGAGGTCGAGGTGCGCCTGGTCTCCATGGACGACATCGCGCAGGACCGGGGCGAGGACGGCGGGCCCATCCAGCGCATCCGCGCCGCCAACAAGGCCTACCTGACCGCGTACAAGAAGGAGGCCCGCATCATGCGGGTCATCGAGGAGGTCAGCCGCTACAACGACGACGTCCGCCAGGTGCGCTCCAAGCGCGACGACTACCTCGCGGCCCGGCTGGAGTCGGCGATCAAGCGGCTGCAGGCGGAGGGGGTCGCCGACAAGCGGATCGACGAGCGGTACGCGGCCACCGCGCTCGGCGGCATGGTCGCGAAGTTCGCCGAGATGATGTTCGTCGGCGGCGCGCGGTTCGACATGCAGGAGGCGGTGGAGCAGCTCACGCTGCTGTGGGCGAACGCCCTCGGCCTGGACCCGGCCGCCGCCGACCGCAAGGCCCCGGCCAAGACCGGCACCGCCTGAGCCTGCCGCCCGGGCAGCCGGGCGGCAGGCTCAGGGGTGAGACCCGGCGCCTCAGCAGGGGACGCCGGGCCGCCCGCCCGTCACGCCGGGACGCGCTCGAAGACCGCCGCGATGCCCTGCCCGCCTCCGATGCACAGCGTCTCCAGGCCGTAGCGGGCCTCCCGCCGCGCCATCTCGTGCAGCAGCGTGGCCACGATCCGCGCGCCGGTGGCCCCGACCGGGTGGCCGAGCGAGATCCCCGAGCCGTTGACGTTGAGCCGCTCGAAGTCGGCGGCGCCGAAGCCCCACTCCCGCGTGACCGCGAGCGCCTGGGCGGCGAACGCCTCGTTCAGCTCGATGAGGTCGATGTCGGACAGCTTCAGCCCGGCGGCGTCGAGCGCCCGCTGCGTCGCCGGCACGGGCCCGATGCCCATGACGTTCGGCGAGACGCCCGCGACCGCCGTGGACACCACGCGCGCGAAGGGCCGCAGCCCGTGCTCGGCGGCGAACTCGGGCGTCGTCACGAGGCACGCTGCCGCGCCGTCGTTCTGGCCGCTCGCGTTGCCCGCCGTCACCGTCGCCTCGGCGTCCTCCTTCCGCATCACCGCGCGGAGGGCGGCGAGCGCCTCGCGGGAGATGTCGCGGCGCGGGTGCTCGTCGGTGTCGACGACCACCTCGCCCTTCCGGGTGCTGACCCGCACGGGGACGATCTCCTCGGCGAACGCCCCGCGGTCCTGGGCGGCGAGGGCGCGCTGGTGCGACTGGTAAGCGAGGTCGTCCTGGTCCTCCCGGCTGATCGAGTACTCGCGCCGCAGGTTCTCGGCCGTCTCGAGCATGCCGCCCGGCACGGGGTAGGACCGGCCGCCGGCCGTCGTGCGTCCCCGCGTGAGCGTGTCGGTGAGAGTGATGTCACCGGCGCGCGAGCCCCAGCGCGCGGTCAGGGAGTAGTGCGGCGCCTGCGACATGTTCTCCGCGCCGCCGGCGATGATCGCCTGGGCCGCGCCCGAGCGCACCATCGCGGCGGCCTGCACCACGGCCTGGAGGCCCGAGCCGCAGCGCCGGTCCACCTGCATGCCGGGGACGGTCGTCGGCAGGCCGGCGTCGAGGGCGATGACCCGCCCGATCGCGGGGGCCTCGGCGGTTCCGTAGCAGTGGCCGAATATGACGTCGTCGACGAGCGAGCCGTCCAGGCCGCTGCGGGCCATCAGCGCCTCGACGACCGTCACGCCCAGCGTCTGGACGGGGACCGTCCGCAGGGCGCCGCCGAACCGTCCGATCGCGGTGCGCAGGGGCTGGCAGATCACGGCCTCGTTCATGTCTCTCCTTGAGGGATGTCGCCTGGGGCGAAGCCCAGTTCCGTGAGGATCGCCGCGGTGTGCTCGCCCAGGCCGGGGACGTCCTGCAACGGCGTGCTCCACGCGGGGGTGATGACGGGGGGAAGCAGCGAGGCGAGCGGCCCGACCGGCGAGCCGACCTGCTGCCAGCGGTCGCGGGCGGTCAGCTGCGGGTGGGCGACGACCTCGGTCACCCGGTGGAACTCGGCGTTGCCGATGCCGGCCGCGTCGGCGAGCGCGCACACCTCGGTGAGGTCGAGCTTCGAGGTCCACGCGGCGACGGCCTCGTCCAGCCTGTCGCGCTGCTCGCAGCGCTGCGGCGTGGTGGCGAGGGTCTCGTCGTCCGCGAGATCCGGGCGCCCGATCAGGTCGCGGGCGAGGCGCTGCCATTCGGCGTCGTTGGTCGTGCCGAGGACGACGGTGCGCCCGTCCCTGGTCGGGTAGGCGTTGTACGGCGCCACGATCGGCGACGACATCCCGATGGGGGCCCGCTCCTCGCCGGTGTAGCGGGCGTAGAGGAGGGCGAAGCCCAGCAGGTCGGCGGCCGTGTCGAACATGCTGACCCGCAGCGCGGCGCCGGCGCCGGTGCGGGCCCGCCCGAGCAGCGCGGCCATGATGCCCGCCGCCGCCTGCATCGCGGTGCCGATGTCGGCGATGGGGATGCCCGGCTTGGCCGGGGCGTCCGCCTGCCCGGTGGCCGCGCAGGACCCGCTCTCCGCCTGGACGAGCAGGTCGTAGGCGCGCCGGTGGTCGAGCGGCCCACCGGTGCCGTAGCCGGAGATGTCCACCGCGACGAGGGACGGGTGGCGCTCGACCAGCGTCTCGGCGTCCAGCCCGAGGCGGCGGGCGGACCCGGGGGCGAGGTTCTGCACGACGACGTCGGCGCGCTCGATCAGCCGGTCGAGGACGGGACGGGCCTCCGGCCGCTTGCAGTCGAGGGCGAGGGACTCCTTGTTCCGGTTCAGCCAGGCGAAGTAGGTGGACATGCCCTCGGCGGCGTCGTCGAACCACCGGGTGAGGTCGCCGGCCCGCGGATGCTCCACCTTGATGACCCGGGCGCCGAGGTCGGCCAGCATCCGCGTGCAGTAGGGCGCCGAGACCGCCTGCTCGAAGCTCAGCACGACGGTGCCCGCCAGCGGCGGTCCGGGGCGGGCGGGGCGGTCCTGGCGTCCGGGGTCTGGCCGATCGTGCATGTGCTCCTCCGTGTGCGCGGTCGCGGGCGCGGCCCCGACGGCTCGATCCTATGCACAAGTTTGACGTCGATGTCGAGTCATGACGTGGTCCCGCGCGCGATCAGCCTTCTGGGATTGACCGGATGTCCGTCTCATTATAATTTCGACGTCTATGTCAAATAACTTGGAGGCGGGCCCGCCCGGTGCGCGGCCGGCCGGGGCCGTCGAGACGGGCACCGGGCACCTTCTCGCGTCCCTGGACTCGGGGGTGCTGACGCTGACGCTCAACCGCCCGGACGTCCGCAACGCCCTCTCGCGGGAGATGCTCGAATCCCTGGCCGCGATGCTCGACCTCGCCGACCGGTCGGCGGACGTCCGCGTCGTGGTCCTGCGGGGCGCCGGAGGCGTCTTCTGCGCCGGCGGCGACCTCGGCAGGCTCGCCGCCGGGGAGAGCGTCTTCGGCCCGGCCGGCGAGCCGGCCGTGCGCCTGGCGACCCAGAAGGCGCTCCAGCGCGCGACGGTCGCCCGCCTGCACGAGATGGGCACGCCGAGCATCGCGCTGATCGACGGCCCGGCCGTCGGCGCCGGTCTCGGCCTCGCCCTCGCCTGCGACCTGCGCTACGCGAGCGACGAGGCGACGCTGCACACCGGGTTCGGCCGGCTCGGCCTGGCCGGCGACTTCGGCTGCACCTGGCTCCTGCGCAGGCTGGCCGGGCACTCGCGGGCGCTGGAACTGCTGTACTTCTCGCCGCCCCTGCCGGCGGCCCGCGCGCGGGACCTCGGCCTGGTGACGGACGTGCTGCCCGGCGAGCTCCTCGGCGACCATGTCGCGAAGCTCGCCGGACGCCTGGCGGCCGCCTCCCCGGACGCCCTGCGCGTCATGAAGGCGCACGTGTCCCGCGCCCACGACGCCGACCTCGCGACCTGCGCCGACGCGGAAGCCGATTGGCACGTCCGGCTCCTGGAGTCGGACGCGCATCGCGACGCCGTCCGCGCGCTCACCCGGGGGCGGACGGCGCGCCCGGAATCCACTGCACAGAACTCAGGAGCTGACCGATCATGACGAACCTCGACGGCCGCGTCGCACTGGTGACGGGCGCGGCCCGCGGCATCGGCGCGGAGATCGCCCGCCTGTACGCCCGCGCCGGAGCCAGGGTCGGCGTCCTCGACCTCAAGGATGACATGACGGCCGGCACCGTGGCCGCCATCACGCAGGCCGGCGGGCAGGCCATCGGCCTCGGCGCGGACGTCTGCGACGCCGCCCAGGTGGACGCCGCGCTGGAGCGGATCGTCCAGGAGTTCGGCGGCCTCGACATAGTCGTCAACAACGCCGGCGTGACCCGCGACAACCTGCTGTTCAAGATGACCGAGGACGACTGGGACACCGTGATGAGCGTCCACCTGCGCGGCACGTTCCTCGTCACCCGCGCGGCCCAGCGGATCATGGTCGAGAAGCGGTACGGGCGGGTGATCAACGTGTCCTCGACCTCGGCGCTCGGCAACCGCGGCCAGGCGAACTACTCCGCCGCGAAGGCGGGGGTCCAGGGCTTCACCCGGACGACCGCGATCGAGCTCGGGCCGTTCGGCATCACCGTCAACTCGATCGGGCCCGGCTACGTCGACACGGAGATGACCCGCGCGACGGCCGAGCGCCTCGGCGTCCCCGTGGAGCAGCGCCTGGCGGAGATCGCGGCCGGGCTCCCGGTGCGGCGCGTCGGGCGGCCCGCGGACATCGCGAACGCCGCGCTGTTCCTCGCGGCCGACGAGTCCGGGTTCGTCACCGGCCAGGTCCTCTACGTCGACGGCGGGCGCTCGGTGCGCTGACCCGTCCGTGCCCCATCACGAACTGCATTGACAACGGAGGAGGAGACCCGCACATGACCGAGAAGACCGCACCCGTCCCGCCGGACGACACCGCCGCCGGCGAGCCGCTGACCGACGAGCCGCTGACCGACGAGCCGCTCACAGACGAGCCGCTCACAGACGAGCCGCTCACAGACGAGCCGCTCACAGACGAGGAGCTGCGCACCGCGGTCCGGGAGGTGGCCGGCCGGTTCGACGACGCCTACTGGGCGGAGGTGGACCAGGAGGTGCGGTTCCCCTGGGAGTTCTACGAGGCGTTCGCGTCGGCCGGCTGGCTCGGCATCGCGATCCCGGCGGAGTACGGCGGCGCCGGGCTCGGCATCTCGGCGGCGTCGTCGATGGTCTACGAGATCGCCGCGTCGGGGGCCGGCATGAACGGCTGCAGCCCGTTCCACCTCACGATCTTCGGCCTCAACCTGGTGGCCAAGCACGGCGGCGAGCGGCTGTGCCGCGAGCTGCTCCCGGCCGCCGCCACCGGAGACCTGCACGTCTGCTTCGCCATCACCGAACCCGACGCGGGCTCGGACACGAGCCGCATCCGCACGTTCGCCCGGCGGGACGGAGCGGACTACGTGATCAACGGCCGGAAGGTCTGGATCACCAAGGCCGCGCAGTCCCAGAAGGCGGTGCTGCTGGCGCGCACGAGCGAGCCGCGGGAGGGCAGGCGGCCGACCGACGGGCTGTCGATGTTCGTCGTCGACCTCGCCGGGCCCGGCATCGAGATGCGGGCGATCCCGAAGATGGGCCGCAACGCGGTGTCCTCCTACGAGGTGTTCCTGGACGACTTCCGCGTCCCCGGGTCCGCCTTGGTGGGGGAGGAGGGGCGCGGGTTCACCTACCTGCTGGACGGCATCAACCCGGAGCGGATCCTGCTGGCGCACGAGGCGCTCGGCATCGGCCGGGCGGCGCTGCGCCGGGCGGTGCGGTACGCCGGGGAGCGGGTGGTGTTCAACCGCCCGATCGGCCAGAACCAGGGGATCGCCTTCCCGCTCGCCGAGGCGTCGATGCGGCTGGACGCCGCGGAACTGGCGGCCCGGCACGCCGCCGCCCGCTACGACGGCGGGCAGCCGTGCGGGAAGGAGGCGAACACGGCGAAATGGCTGTGCGCCGACGCCGGTTTCGCGGCGGCCGACGCGGCGGTGCAGACGCACGGCGGATACGGATACGCGCGGGAATACCACGTCGAGCGCTATTTCCGGGAGTCCCGCCTCATGCGCATCGCCCCGGTGAGCCAGGAAATGGTGCTGAACTACATCAGCGAGCACGTCCTCGGCCTGCCCAAGTCCTACTGAGACCGCGACGGGACGCACGTGACGGAGGAACGCATGCGCATCGCCATTCATTCGGGACTCACCATGCGCGGAAAGGTCGACGGCGTCGTCGAGCAGGTGCGCAGGGTCGCCGAGTTCGGACTCGCCGGTTACTGGGCGCCGATGCTCACCGGGCATGACACGCTCACCGCCTTCGCCGTCGCCGGGCGCGAGGTGCCGGGCGTGGAACTCGGCACGGCCGTCGTGCCGATTCCGCTGCGTCCGCCGTTCGCGCTCGCGCAGCAGGTGGCGACGGTCCAGGAGGCGATCGGGGGACGGCTGGCGCTCGGCATCGGCCCGTCCCACGAGGCACTGGTCCGGGACGCGTTCGGGCTGGAGTGGACGCCGCCGATCGCGGCCACGCGCCGCTACGTGGCGGAGCTCGAGTCCGTCATGGCGGGCGGGGACGGCCGGCGGGTCGTCGTCGGGGGCGATCCGACGCCGATCCTGCTGGGCGCGGTCAACCCGGCGATGGCCGCGCTCGCCGCGGAGGCGGCGTCCGGCGTCGTCACCTGGGCCGCGGGACCGCGGACGATCACCGAGGTGATCCGCCCGGCGCTGCGCGACCGGCCGGCCGGCAAGCCGTTCCGGATCGTGGCCGCCCTGCCGATCTGCGTGACCGACGACGTGGCGGGCACGCGCGAGCACGTCCACGCCATGCTCGGCGCCAACGACCGCTTCCCGTCCTACCGGAAGGTGCTGAGCCGGGAGGGGGTGGACGGTGTGGCCGGGCTCGCGATCGTCGGCTCGCCGGACGAGGCGGCCCGCCGCCTGGACGCGTTCGCGGCGAGCGGGGTCACCGACTTCGCCGCGCACGTCCTTGCCACAACCGACGTCGATGCCGAACGTACATGGGAGTTTCTGGCCGACCGAGCAGCGGGGCACAGATGCGCAGGTCGGAGATGATTCCGATCGTTGACGCGGCTCTTCGGGTCCGTATATTGTGACGTCGAAGTCAATTAAGTGGTCCCGCAGCTGCGGGATCGCGGCGGGTGCGCGCCGCGATCCCGGCGGAGAAGGGGGAGCGACGTTGTGAGCGTTGTCGCCCAGGCTGTCGAGGGCACGATAGTGACCGGTTCCATTTACGGATTGGTCGGAGTCGGGTTCGCGCTGCTCTTTCGCGCATCGAAGGTACTCAGTTTCGCGCAGGGCGGTTTCATGCTGCTCGGCGCATTCCTCTTCTATTCCCTCGTGCGGGACGGCGACCGGCCGTTCCCGCTCGCCGCGCTCATCACGATGATCACGGTGGCGGCCTTCAGCGCCCTCGTCTACGTGCTCATCTTCGCCCGGGTCGCCGCGCGGGAGGCGTTCGCCACCTCGGTCGCGACGATCGGCCTGGCCGGCGTCCTGCAGGCGGCCGTGGGGATCAAGTACGGGACGGCGCCCCTCAGCCTCCCCGACGTGGTGTCCACGCGCGCCTACCGGGTCCTCGGGGCGGTGGTGCCGGTCGCCGACATCGTGGCCGTCGCCATGGCCGCGGCCGTCGTGGCGGTCCTGGTGCTGATGCTGCGGTACACCCAGCTGGGGCTGCGGATGGCGGCGGTGGCCGACAACGCGACGCTGGCGGTCCACCTCGGCGTCAGCTCGGCCCGCGTCGCCACCGTGGCCTGGGCGCTGGCCGGCGGCACCGCCGCCCTGGCCGGCATCGCGTTCAGCCTCCGGTCGTCGGTCGACCCGGTCGGGGTCGCCAACGTCGGGCTGTTCGCGTTCCCGGCCATCATCCTCGGCGGCCTCGGCTCGGTCGGCGGCGCCCTGGTCGGCGGCGTGATGCTCGCCGGGATCCAGAACGCGGTGCGGATCGGGATCGGGTCCGCCTGGGTGGACCTCTTCTCCTTCGCGATCATGCTCGCGTTCCTGTTCTTCCGGCCGTCCGGCCTGTTCGGCAAGGCGGAGGTCGTGCGGCTGTGACCGGCAACGAAGCAGGAGGCGAGCGCCTCGCCGTGCCGCCGGCCCCCGCCGACGGCGCGGCCCCCGCCGCCGGCGCGGCGCGCGGGCGGCGTCCCGCGATCACCGCGGCGCTGGGCGGGGCGCTGGGCAGGCAGGGAAGCCTGACCCGGCTCGTCCTGGCGGGCGTACTGCTCGCCGCCGCGCTGTGGGCGCTGAACGGCGGCCCCTTCCTCAACCTCGTGGGGCAGGCCTGCGCCGTCTACGCCATCGCCTCGATCGGCCAGTCGGTGCTCATCGGCAGCGCGGGCCAGATAGCGCTGAGCGGCGCCGCCTTCATGGCCATCGGCGCCTTCGTCACCGGCAGCCTCGCCGACACGCCGCTGGAGACGTTCCCCGTCCCGCTCGTGGTCTGCGCGGTGGCGGGCTGGCTCGTCGGGCTGCTGTCCGGGCTCCCCGGGCTCCGCTTCCGGGGCCTGTACCTGCTGCTGTCCAGCCTCGCGCTGCAGTTCATGGTGACGGCGCTGACCAAGAACTACCAGTCGGAGTACCACCCGGCGGGCCTGGTGGTGCCGCCGCTGCGGATCGGCTCGCTGGACGTCTCCGGCGGCCGGTCGCTCTACCTCGTCCTCATCGCCGTCCTCGCGATCGTGTACCTCGCCGTCGCCCTCACCGAGCGGACCGGGGTCGGCCTCGCGTGGCGCTCGATCCGCGAGAGCGAGGTGGCGGCGGCGGTCAGCGGCATCGACGTCGTCCGCTGGAAGCTGTACGCGTTCGCCGCGAGCGGCGCCGTCACCGCGGTCGCCGGCTCGCTGCTGGCCTACCTCGTCGGCCGGGCGGACTACGCCACCTACGACCTCAACCTGTCGATCGCGCTGATCACGATGATCTACATCGGCGGCGTCCGGTCCAGGCTGGGCGCGCTGACCGGGGCGGTCGTCATCACCGCGCTGCCGTACGTCCTGCAGTTGCGGCTGTCCGGCTGGCTGACCGAGCTCGGGCTGAGCGCGAACTGGTACACCGAGAACCAGAGCATCGCGAACGCGGGCCTGTTCTCCCTGCTCTTCCTCCTCGTCGTGCTGTTCGAGCCGGAGGGCATCGAGGGGCTGCTCGGGAAGGCGGAGAGATCGCTGCGGCGCGCGTTCGGCGGGCGCCGCGCCGCGGAAGGGGCGGCGGAGTCATGACACAGCCCCTGCTCAGCGTCCGGGACCTCGTGGTGTCCTACGACGGCGGCCTGCCGGCCGTGTCGAACTACCGGGTCGACCTGCTCCCCGGCACGCTCACCGTCATCCTCGGCCGGAACGGGGCCGGCAAGACCAGCACGCTGCGCGGCATCACGGGCTTCCTCGCCCATGAGGCCGGCACCGCGCGGGGCACGATCTCCGTGCGGGGCGAGGTGGTGCGGCGCCCCGGCCCGCTGCGGCTGTCCAAGCTCGGCGTGGGCCTGGTCGCCGAGCGCGACAAGGTCTTCGTCAACATGACGGTGCAGGACCAGCTGCGCCTCGTGACGTCGCGGAGACCGGACGTCGAGGAGATCTTCGAGTTCTTCCCGCGGCTGCGCGAGCGCCGGGCCGTGCGGGCCGGGCTGCTGAGCGGCGGCGAGCGGCAGATGCTCGCCACCGCGCTCGTCCTGCTGCGCAAGCCGAGCGTCCTGCTGGTGGACGAGCTGTCGCTCGGGCTCGCGCCCGGCGTCGTGCGGGAGCTGATGGGCCATCTGCGGCGGCTCGCGGACGAGCGCGGGCTCACCATCCTCGCCGCCGACCAGGCGGTGCACGCCTCCCTGCACGTCGCCGACGAAGTACAGGTCATGGACAGCGGGTCGCTCGTGGCGAGCGGGCCCCTGGACTCGCTGGACATCGACGCCGTCCTCGATGCCTACCTGGGGCGACATGAGCGCTGAGCAGCCGGGCCGCCGGCTGGACGTCGGGAACGTGGACGTCCGGCTGGGCGGCGTGCAGATCCTGCGGGGCGTCACCTTCGACGTCCGGCCGGGCGAGGTCTTCGGCATCGTCGGCCCGAACGGAGCCGGCAAGACGACGATCCTCAACGTCGTCGACGGGATCGTCCGGCCGACCGCTGGAACGGTCCGCTACGGGGACGTCGACCTGTGCCGGGTGCGCCCGCACAGGATGCGCGACCACGGGATCGGACGCAGCCTCCAGTCGACCCACTATTTCCGCGACCTCACGGCGCTGCAGCTCGTCGCGCTCGGGGAGCTGCCCAACTCCGTCGTCGGCGCGCTGCGGTTCGGCGGCCACCGGGCACGGCGGGCGAAGGCGGCGGCGCGGGACCGGAGCGCGGAGGCGCTGCGGGAGCTCGGGCTGGAGCGGTACGCGCACCGGCCGCTGGGCGAGCTGTCGAGCGCCGTGCAGAAGCTGGTCGACATCGCCCGCGCCGTCGTGGTCGGCAGCGAGCTGCTGCTGCTCGACGAGCCCACCTCGGGCGTGAGCGGCCGGGAGCGCGGCGCGATCGGCGAGGCGCTGCACCGGCTCCGCGAACTCGGCCGGACGATCGTGCTCATCGACCACGACCCCGGGTTCGTGACGGCCAACTGCGACCGGCTCATGGCCATGAACTTCGGCGAGGTACTGCACGTCGGCCTCCCGGACGAGGTGATGAACAGCGACGTCGTCAAGCGCTCCTACCTGGGCGAGGCCGCCGAAGGCGGGGCGGGTCCGTGAGCGGGCGCGCGGGCGCGATCCTCCTGCAGGCATGTGGGAGCGCGCCTTGCGCGACTACATCAGCCTGGAGGGCACCATCCGGGCGATCCGGAACTTCCGCATGGCGCGCTTCACTCCGGCTGGCGCCGTGGTCCGGGTCGAGGGCGGGGTCGTCGCCAAGGAGCGCCGGGAAGGTTGCGCAATCGTCGAAATCGAGTTGCGGACAGTGGCGGACGGCGTGGTGACGGTGGGCCCCGGACTTGCCGAGGTCACGCCGCCGGAGAGGTCTTGACACCGCCTCCCGGCTGCTTTTATTTTGTGACATCGAAGTCGAAAATGACTCAGATCACACCCCCGGTTCTTCCAGGACAAGGATGCTTGCGATGCCCGGTGCACCCCGAACCCTCCACAAGGCCCTGGCCGTCGCCGGCGCGGGCGTCCTCGCCCTCGCCGGCTGCGGCGGCGGCGACTCCAGTTCCGGCGGCGAGTACAACTGGGGCGTCAACGCGGAGCTGTCGGGAGCGGCCTCGTCCTACGGCAAGACGCTCCAGCAGGGCATCCAGGGCTACGTCGACGAGGTCAACGCGGCCGGCGGCATCAACGGCCACAAGATCAAGCTGACCTCGCTCGACAGCGGCGGCGAGCAGTCCCGGGCCGCGGCGAACGCGACGCAGCTGGCGACCGCCGCCAAGGTGAACGCGATGTTCGGCAACGTGCTGAGCTCGAACTGCTCGGCCGCCCAGCCGGTCGCGGAGCGCTACAAGGTTCCGCTCGCCTGCATCTCGGTCGCGGAGCCGAACCCCTACGTCTTCAACATCGGCCCCGACAACACGCGCGCGGCGAGCGCCATGTTCGACGGGGCCAAGAAGGTCACCGGGAAGGACAGGCCGAAGGCCGCCCTGGCCTACCTGAACACGCTGACCAACAAGGCGCTCGCCAAGACCATGACCGAGCAGGCCGGCGGCGCCGGCGTCGAGCTGGCCACGGCCCAGGAGCTCGACCTGATGGCCTCCGACGTGTCCGCCCAGGTGACGAAGATCGTCGATGCCAAGCCCGACGTGGTGCTGGTGACCGCGACCGGGCCGGGGGTCCTGAGCCTGCTGAAGGGCGTCCGCGCGGCGGGCGTCCAGGCGCCGTTCGTATGGCTGGACGGCACCGGGAACTTCGCCTCCCTCGTCTCGTCCAAGGACGAGGGCGTCTACGCGATGAACGTCTACTCGCTCGTCGACCCGGCGGGCACCGGGAGCGGCGTCAAGGAGTACATCGGCGCGGTCAAGCCGGTGATCAAGGACGCCGCGACCGCGAAGGGACTGAACGACGGCGAGCTGGTGATCGGCTACCTGGCCGCGCGGGCGTTCGGCGAGGCGTTGAAGAGCTGCGGCCACCCGTGCTCCGGTGAGCAGCTCAAGACCCACCTGGACAAGACCCGCATCTCGGTTCCCGGCGTCGTCGACGACTACGGCTACACGCCCGAGGACCGCTACCCCTTCAAGAACTGGTACCTGTACCACGCCGTCGGGAGCAAGACCACGCTGACCGAGACGCTGACGGCGTCGTCGGCCGCCTGAGCGCGCGTCCGCCCGCGAAGGCCGGGAACCGGCGACGTCCCCGGTTCCCGGCCTCCGCGACGAGATCAGCGATAGTCGCCGCCCGCCAGGTAGCGCTCCAGGCGCGGGGCGCTGGCGGCGCGGGACACGAGCTCCACCCGCGCGCCGAGGTCCGGCAGGACGTGGTAGCAGCCGCCCGCCCGCCGGCCCTCGGCGTCGAGGAGCGCGGCCTCCCACGGGCAGCCGCCGCCTTCGAGGCCGGCGGACTCGCCGGGCACGTCGTCGCTCCACATCCCGAGATGGTGCAGGCCGGTCCTCTCCCACACGCTGCCGGGGACCCGGACGAGCAGCTCGATGTAGGGCGGTCCCTCCAGGGACAGGACGAACTCCTGGTCGAACGTGCGGGGGCCCGAGGGCGTGCCGAACTCGGCCGCGAACCGCTGCACGCTGCCCCACGTGACGCCGGCCGCGTCGCCGAACTGCTCCATCGCCGGTTCGAGGGCGTCGACCACGATGCCGACGTGGTAGATCCGGGGCGAGGTCATCTCCGCGTTCTCCTCACTGCGTGCCGTCCACTCGTCACTTCATTGATGTTGACGTCAAAATATACGATGACCCGCTGCGCCAGGCGGCGGTAGATCCTTGACGTTCCCCAAGTCTTCGGTGTTGACACGGTACGAACGGTGGGATCGAATCGTTATTGATATCGACGTCACATCCTGTTAACTTCAAGGCAATTCGCCTCGGCGATCGGTGCCGCCGTCCGGATCGGACGGCTCCCGCGGCCGCCGGCCGGCCCCTCCGGGTCGCTCAGAACGCGCCTACGCGCAGATAGTTGGGAGTTCCACCGTGCGTCGCTTTCTCTCCGTCGCCGCCATCGCGGCCCTGACGGCAGCCGCCGCCACCGCCTGCTCCGACTCCGGCTCCGACGCCGAGTACGGCAAGGGCCTCACCGGCGAGCCGATCAACCTGTCGGTCATCGCCTCCGGCCCCGGCCCCATCTACCAGCCCGAGCTGCTGAAGGCCGCGCGGGCCGCCGCCAACGCGATCAACGACGCCGGCGGCGTGAAGCCGGCCGGCGGCGGCGAGGCCCGCCCGATCAAGCTGATCGACTGCGAGGCGTCCACCGTGACCGATCCCAACGCGGCGGTGAAGTGCGCCCGTGAGGCCGTCGACAAGAAGGTGGTCGCCACCGTCGGCAAGTACGTGTCGTCGGACGCGGTCGTCCAGGCGTTCCAGTCGGCGTCGATCCCCCTGGTGGGCACACAGGTGCAGACCGAGCAGGACTTCGTCAACCCGGCGTCGTTCCCCCTCGTGGGCGGCTCGCCGATGCTGTCGGCGGCGACCGGCGCCTCGCTCCAGGACGCGGGCGCCAAGACGGTCGCCGTCGTCACCGGCGACAGCCCGTCCGGGCGCCTGGTACCGAACTACGTCAAGGCGCTGCTCAAGTCGCCGAGCGACCTGAAGGGCGCCTACTACCTGCCCTTCGACGCCTCGGCCGACCTCACCTCCCACTTCAGCCAGATCGTCGGCGACAAGCCGGACGGCGTCGCCCTGCTGGCCTCCACCGACGTCACCAGCAAGACCATCGTGGGCCTGCGGCAGGCCGGCTACAAGGGCAAGATCGCGGTCGTCGCGACCGCGGTGTCCGAGGCGTCCCTGGCGAAGATGGGCGACGCCGCGGAGGGCACCATCGTGGTCAGCGACTACGACGCCCCGACGAACACCGCCAACCCGAAGATCAAGCAGTTCCAGGACGAGATCAAGAAGTACGGCGACGGCCAGATCGAGGGCACCGAGTTCGCGCTGAACGCCTGGGCGGCCGTCCACTTCGTGGCCGACCGGCTCGGCACCACGAAGGAGATCAGCGGTTCCGCGCTCATGGCCTCGCTCAAGGGCAGCAAGGTCTCCATCGGCATCGCCCCCGACTTCACGTTCGGCACGCCGAACTTCCTCAAGCTGTCGCAGCTTCCGCGCGCGACCGTTCAGTTCCAGACGGTGAACGGCGGCCAGATCAAGGCACCGGCCGGCGGCAAGTTCACCGACCTGAACGAGCTCGCGAAGAAGTAGCGGCCGGACAGGCCAGGAGCCTCGCCCATGAACGACTTGCTCACCTTCGTCATCCTGGGGCTCTCCGTGGGGGCGGTCTACGCTCTCACGGCCCAGGGTCTCGTACTCATCTACCGCGGCAGCGGGGTCGTGAACTTCGCGCAGGGCGCCTACAGCATGATCGGCGCCTACCTGTTCTACCGCGTCGCCCCCGACCTCGGCCTGTCGCAGGCCGCCGCGTGGCCGCTCGCCCTGGGCGTCCCCGCGGTGCTCGGCGGCGCCACGCACCTGCTGCTGATGAAGCATCTGCGGCGCGCGTCGGCGCTGGTGCGGCTGGTCGCGACCCTGGGCGTCTTCGCGCTGCTGGTCGGCATCGGCTACCAGTTGTGGGGGCGCGGGCAGGACCTCGTCGTCTCCCCGCTCCCGCACTCGGTGCACCACCTCTTCGGGACGGACGCGGGGATCAGCGAGGACCGGTTCTGGATCATCGGCATCGCGGGCGTGCTGACGCTCGGCCTCGTCGCCCTGTTCCGCTGGACGTCGTTCGGGCGGACGACCGAGGCCGTCGCGGAGAACCCGGTCGCGGCGGCGGCGCTCGGCAAGTCGCCGGACCTCGTCGCCACGGTCAACTGGATGATCGGCGCCGTGCTGGCGGCGCTGGCGGGCGTCCTGGTCGCGCCGATCCTGTTCCTCAGCGTGGAGGCGCTCGCGCTGATCGTCCTGCGGTCGCTGGCCGCGGCGCTCGTCGGCCGCTTCTACTCCTTCTGGCGGACCCTCGCGGCGGCGCTCGTCATCGGCCTGGTGGAGACGCTCCTCGGCCGCTACATCGTGGACGAGGGCCCGCTGGCGCCGCTCGTCTCGGACAACCGGCTGCTGTTCGGGACGTTCACCGCCCAGTCGGTGTCCCACTCGGCCGCGTTCCTCATGATCGTCGTGGTGCTGTTCGTCGCGGGCCGCAACCTGCCGGTCCGCGGCGAACTGCTCGACCGGCTCCCGGTGCTCGGCACGGGCCGGATCTCCGTCCCGGGCCTCATCGCGGCGGTCGCGGTCACCGCGGTCGTCATCATGACGGTGCCGCCCGCCTGGGCGGCCTCGGTCCAGGTCAGCCTCGCCGCCGCGATCATCTGCCTGTCGCTGGTGGTGGTCACCGGCCTGACCGGGCAGATCTCCCTCGCCCAGATGGGCCTGGCCGGCACCGGCGCGTGGATCGCCGGCAAGCTGATCCAGACGCAGTCCTGGCCGTTCCTCCCGGCCCTGATCGCCGCCGTGGCCATCACCATGGTGGTCGGGGTCGTGATCGCGGTTCCGGCGCTGCGGACGCGGGGCGTGAACCTCGCCCTGCTCACCTTCGGCCTGTCGGTCGTGCTGTCCCAGCTGATCCTGCAGAACCCCGCCCTCACCGGCGGGATGGCCGGGATCGACATCGGCACGCTGAACCTGTTCGGCTGGGCCATCGACGGCTTCGACCATCCGCGCCGGCTCGCCTTCGTGACGCTCGCGCTGCTCGTCGCGGTGTCGGTCGCCGTGGCGAACGTGCGGCGCGGCTGGACAGGGCTGCGGCTGATCGCGCTGCGCAGCAACGAGCGGGCGGCAGCGGCGCTGGGGCTCGACAGCGCGACCATCAAGGTCTACGCGTTCGCGCTCGGCGCGGCCCTCGCCGCGCTCGGCGGCGTGCTGCTCGCGTTCCGGCAGCGGAACCTGGTGCTGACCGAGTTCTCGCCGTTCTCGTCCGTGCAGCTGGTCGTGTACACGGTGATCGGCGGGATCGGCTTCGTCATCGGCGCGATCGGCGGCGGCACGTTCGCCCCGGGCGGCATCGGCGGCCAGATCATCCATTCCTTCGGGCTCGGCACCAACGCCCTGGAGATCGTCTCGGGCGCCATGCTGCTGATCATCATTCTCGCCAACCCGAGCGGGATGGCCTTCGAGCAGGTCCGCTTCGCCGCGCTGGTGCGCGACCGGTTCCGGCCCGCCGAGGGCCGCCCGGCCGCGGCCGTGCCCGCGCGGCCTGCGGCGGAGGCCAAGGCGGACTCGCCGCACCGGGAACGCCCGGCCGGCGAGCGCGTCCTGGACGTCTCGGAGCTGAGCGTCCGCTTCGGCCGGGTCAAGGCCGTGGACGACGTCCGGCTGCACGTCGGCCACGGCGAGGTGCTGGCGCTGATCGGGCCGAACGGCGCCGGGAAGACCACCGTGATCGACGCGCTGACGGGCTTCGTCCGTCCCGAGCGCGGCGCGCGGATCCGGCTCGGCGACGCGGCCATGGAGGACTGGGCCGCGGCCCGCCGGGCCCGCGCCGGGCTGGTCCGCTCCTTCCAGACGCTGGAGCTGTTCGAGGACCTGACCGTCCTGGAGAACCTCCTGGTGACGGCGGGGAGCCCGGCGCCGCTGCGCTACGTCACCGACCTGGTCCGGCCGCGCATGCCGCGGCTGACCGCCGCCGGCGAGGCGGCCGTCCAGGAGTTCGGGCTCGCCGACGACCTCGCGCGGCTCCCGGACGAGCTGCCGCACGGGCGGCGCCGGCTGCTGGCCATCGCCCGCGCGGTGGCCGCCGACCCGGCCGTGCTGCTGCTCGACGAGCCCGCCGCCGGGCTCAGCGAGGAGGAGACGGCCGAGCTGGCCCGGCTGATCCGGCGGCTGGCCGGAAACCTCGGCATCGCGGTCCTGGTCGTGGAGCACGACATGTCGTTCGTGCGGACGTGCGCCGACCGGGTCGCCGTCCTCAACTTCGGACGGCTGATCGCGGACGGGGAGCCGGAGGAGATCCTGCGGGATCCGGCCGTGGTGGCCGCCTACCTCGGCACGGACGCGCAGGCCGAGCGGGAAAGGGCGTGACGTCGATGCTGCTGAGCGTCGAAGGGCTGTCGGCGGGGTACTCCGGCGCGGACGTGATCCGGTCGCTGGACCTGCGCATCGACGAGGGCGAGGTCGTGGCGCTGCTCGGTCCCAACGGGGCCGGCAAGACCACGACGCTGCTCGCGCTCGCCGGGGTGCTGGCGCCGACGTCCGGGACCGTCCGGTACCGGGGAGCCCCGCTGCGGGGCGCGCTGCACCGGCGGAGCCGGCGCGGCGTGTCCTACATCAGCGAGCAGGGGTCGATCTTCAGCCGGCTGACGACGCTGGCGAACCTGAAGCTCGGGGCCGGCCGGGTCGAGGACGCGCTCGCCCTCTTCCCCGAGCTGGAGCCGCTGCTCAAGCGCCGCGCCGGCCTGCTGTCCGGCGGCGAGCAGCGGATGCTGGCGCTCGGCCGCAGCCTCGCGGCCAAGCCGGACCTGCTGCTGGTGGACGAGCTGTCCCTGGGCCTCGCCCCGCTGATCGTGACGCGCCTGCTGGACGCGCTGCGCGCGGCGGCCGACACCGGGACGGCGGTGCTCATCGTCGAGCAGCACGCCTCGCAGGTGCTGTCGGTCAGCGACCGCGGTCACGTGCTGCGGCGCGGACGGCTGGCGATGTCGGGCACCGGCGCGGAACTGCTCGCCTCGTCCGGCGAGTTGCAGGCGGCGTACCTGAGCGCCGGACCTGCGGAGGAGGCCACCGAGGAGACCGCCGGGAGGCCCACCGAGAAGTGACGGAACGGCGCCGGCGGCCGCCCTCCCTGACGGGGGCGGCCGCCGGCGCCGTTTCACCTGCTCGGCGATCTGCCTGTTCGGCGTCTCTCGCTCTCAGCGGGGGAGCCCGAGCCCCCGGCGGGCGATGATGCCGCGCTGGATCTCGCTCGTCCCGCCGTAGATCGTCGTCCCGAGGGAGAAGCGCAGCGCGTGCTCGACGCGCCCGCCCTCCGGCGCGGTGGGGGACAGGTGGCTGCGCAGGGCGTCCGGGCCGAGCATGGCGAACAGGTCCTCGGCCGCCCGGGTCAGCGCCTCGGAGCTGAAGAGCTTGGACATCGGCCCCTCCGCCGCGGGGACGGCGCCCTGCCGGGCCATCACCGCCGCGCGCCGCTGGAGCAGCAGGGAAACCTCCGCCTCGGCGGCGCAGCGGCCGAGGCGCTCCCGGACGCCGGGGTCGGCGAGGCGGGGCCGGCCCCGCTCGCAGGTCGCCGTCCGCGCCCAGCCCTCCGCCGCCTCCAGCATCCGCAGCATCGAGGCGCCGAAGCCGGTGGAGTGCTCCTCCTGGAGCGCCTCCCCGAGGACGCGCCAGCCGGCGCCGGCCTCGCCGATCCGCCACTCGTCGTGGACGCGCGCGTCGCGGTAGTAGGTGATGTTCGTCCGCTCACCGGAGATGGTGCGGACGGCCTGCACCTCGATGCCGGGCTGGTCCAGGGGCACGAGGAACACGGTCAGCCCCTCGTGCTTGGCGGCGGCCGGGTCGGTCCGCGCGAGCAGGAACACGTGGTCGCCGATGTGGGCGTTGGTCGTGAACATCTTGGAGCCGTTGACCACCCAGTGGTCGCCGTCCCGTACGGCGCGGGTCTGCGCGGCGGCGAGGTCGGAGCCGCATTCGGGCTCGGTGAACCCCAGCACGATGACGGTCTCGCCGCGCACCGCCTTCGGGATGATCTCCTTCCGCTGCGCGTCGCTGCCGCACCGCAGGATGGCCCGCGCGACCATGTGCGTCGTGCTGACCCCGTAGGTGGGAGCGTCGGCCCTGCTCAGCTCCTCTTCCACGACGCACAGGTCGAACGGGTCGCAGGGACGTCCTCCCCACTCCTCGGGCCAGCCCAGCGCGAGCAGGCCGGCCTCGTGCATCGCGCGGACGAATCCCGCGTCGTGGGCCACGCCGGTGCGGTGGCACCGCTCGGCGAGCTCGTCGGTGAGGTGCTCCTCGAGGAACGCCCTGACCTCCGTGCGGAGCGCCTCGCCGCGCTCTCCTAGGCGAAAGTCCACTGCTTCTCCATCTGTGCGGGGCCGTAACGGCGGTCGGCCGCCCGGCGGTAGGCGGCGCGCGGTTCGAGGCAGACGCCGGCCCATGCGCGGGCGCGCCGGTAGTACAGCTGGACGTCGTACTCGTCGGTGAATCCGTAGCCGCCGTGGAAGTGCAGGCTGCGGTAGGTCGCGTCGCGCGCCGTCTCCGTCGCGAACCCGAACGCCATGGCGGCGAGCTCGGCGAAGCGCCCCGGGTCCTCGGTGGCCGCCCAGGCGGCCTCGTGGACGAGCAGCCGGGCGCCGTCGACGGCGGCGGCCGAGTCGGCGAGGGCGTGGGCGACCGCCTGGAAGGAACCGATCGGAACGTTCCACGCCCGCCGTTCCCTGACGTACCCGACGCCGATCTCCAGGGCGCGGGCCGCGATGCCGACCTGGGCGGCGGCCGCGAGCAGCAGGAACTCGTCCTGCGCCGCCTCATGGGCGGCCGCCGCCTCCGGCCCGGCGGCGAGCGTCTCCGCGTCCGGGCCCAGCGGCAGGTCGGCGAGCGGCATCGACCCGATGTTCTCGACGGGCGGTCCTCCGGCCGGGACGAGCAGCAGCCGATCGCCGTCCAGCACCAGCGCGTCGTCAGCCACGGCGCCCGCCGGGACGAGCCGGGCCACGCCGTCGCGGACCGGATGGACGGCCATCGTCACGGTGCGTTCGCCGGCCAGCGCCGCGGCGAGCGCGGCGGCGGCGCTCGGCGTCCCGATCCGGGCGAGGAGCCGGACCGCGACCTGCGCCTCGACGATCGGCACGGGCGCGAGGAAGCGCCCGTGGATCTCCGCGACGAGCGCGAGGTCGAGCGGCTCGGCGCCCCAGCCGCCGGCGTCCTCGCCGGCCGCCATGGGCACCGCGCCGGCGGACCGGACGGCGTCCCACAGGCCCGCGTCGAAGCCGAGCGGTTCGGCCTCCCGCACCCGGGACGGCGGCGACGCGCCGGCGAACAGGGCGGTGAAGGACTCGACGAGCTGACGTTGTTCGGTACTCAGACCGACGTCCATGATGGGGATACCGCCTTCAGATCGCGATGACTCCGCGCCGGGTGGCGCGCAGCCCGTTGAGCTCCGCGTCCCACGCGTCGTCCGGGACGCCCGCCGCGCGCAGCGGGCCCTTCTTGATCTTGTTGGACGCGGAGCGCGGCAACTCGGGGACGAAGGCGATGAAGCGGGGGACGGCGAAGTAGGGCAGCCCGTCCGCGACGTACCGGAACAGCTCCGCCGGGTCGGGCGGCCCCTCGGGATGGGGGACCACGAGCAGCAGGACCTCCTCCTCGCTGTGCTCGCTCGGCACGCCGATCGCCGCGGCCTCGACGACCCGCGGGTGCGTGTTCGCCTCGGCCTCGACCTCGACGGAGGAGATGTTCTCGCCGCGGCGGCGGATGCTGTCGCTGATGCGGTCGACAAGGAAGAACTCGCCGCCGGGCGTCCTGCGGACGGCGTCCCCGGTGTGGAAGTAGGAGTTCCGCCATGCCTCGGCCGTCGCCTCCGGGCGTCCGGCGTAGCCCTGGAACATCGTCCACGGCTCGTGCGGCCGGACGATCAGTTCGCCGATCTGCCCGTCCGGGACCGGCATGTCGTGCTCGTCGACGACCAGGGCGTCGAATCCCGGCCGCACCCATCCGATGCCGCCGGCGCCCGAGACCCCGTGCGGGGCGGCGAGCGGGGTGGCGGCCTCGGTGCTGCCGTAGCCGGAGCAGTAGGTGACCCCGAACCGCTCGCAGAACGCGTCGGCGTCGGCCGGGACCGGCGCCAGGCACACCGCGCGGAGACCGCTCGTCCGGTCCAGCGGGCCCGGCGGCCGGGCCTCCAGGAACCGCGCCATGGCGCCGGTCAGCACGGCGAAGGTCGAGCCGCTTCGCGCGACCTCCGCCCAGAAGCCCGAGGCGGAGAACCGGGGGGTGAGGTAGGCGCGGGCACCGGCGATCAGCGCGTTGTACACGCCCCACAGCTGACCGCCCACGTGGAACAGCGGCAGCGCCACGTAGCTGGTGTCGTCGGGCTCGACCGCGCCGACGTACACCGGGCTGGCGTACCCGTAGGCCTGGGCGTGGGGGACGAGCACCCCCTTGCTCGGCCCGGTCGTCCCGGAGGTGTAGAAGATCGCCGCGATGTCCCACGGCCGGGCGTCGGCGACGGTGGGCTCGCCGTCGGGCAGGCCGAACCGGCTTGGGCCCGTTCCGTAGAGGCCCGCCTTCGCCGGAGCGCGGGTGATGACGCGGCCGCGCAGCCGCCCTCCGTCGGCGGCGGACAGGCGGTCGAGATGGTGCTCCTCGGCGATGGCCGCCACGCCGCCGCTGTCGTGGACGACGTGGTCGAGGAAGCCGCCGTCGAACGCGGTGTTGACCGGCACCTCGACGGCGCCCGCGCAGGTGAGCCCCAGCCATGCGACGACCGCGTCGACGTGGTTGTCCAGCATCAGCAGCACGCGGTCGCCGGGCCGGATGCCGTACGCGCGCAGGGCGCCGGCCAGCGCGGCGGCCTCGTCCAGCAACCGGCCGTAGCTCAGCTCGACGCCCGGCCCGGCGATCGCGGGACGGTCGGGGTGCCGCTCGGCGTGCCCGCGCAGGACGTGCAGGACGGTGCGCTCCGCCAGCGGCGGAAGCGAGCCTTCGAAGGAGGGTTTCACGATGCCTCACAGCGTGCGGGGTCGGGGTGGAAGTGCAGTTCGCCGCGCAGCGCGACGCGGCCGTCGCCGTTGACGGCCCGCGCGCGCACCGTGCCGCCGCCGGCGGGGGCGAAACCGAGCACCAGCCGGTCGGCGTCCGCCACGGGCTTCAGGTACGAGACCGCGGCCCCGCGAAGCTCGCCGACGCCGAGCCGCGCGGCGTTCTGGACGGCCAGCCGGGCGACGATGCCGAGGGTGACCTCCCCGGGGAGCGCCGGCGCCGGCAGCCCGAGCCTCCGCGACTCGGCCGGATCGATGTGCATCACGTCCTGCACCCGCCCGTCGGCCGTGAGCCCCAGCAGGGTGCGGAAGACCGCGGCCTGGTAGGGGTGGACGGTCTCGCGGGCCTCGACCCGCCAGCCGGTGTCCCCGTCCGCGCCGTCCCGCGCGGCGGTGGGCGGGCGCCGCGCGCCGTCCGCCGCGGGCAGGCGGAAGTGCACGTCGAGCGAGGAGTCCGCGATCGGCTCGCCGCCGGCGGACGTCTCGACGTCGAGCCTCAGCACGAGCCGGCCGGCGGTCCGCTCGGCGACGGCGAGCGAGGCCGACGCGACGGCGTCGCCGCACTCGGCGGCGAGCGGGCGGTGGACGCGGACGCGGGTCGCGCGCGCGAAGGACAGGAGCCCCGCGTGCCGCGTGCCCGTCGCGAAGTCGACGAGGGCCTCGTGCGCGAAGCGGGTGGCGAACGTCGCGAGCGTCCCGAAGCCGGGCGCCGACTCCCAGACGAGCGCCCGGCCGTTGTGCGCGTCGGCGCCGGTCGCTATGGCGTAGGTGATCGTGTCCCGGACCGACCAGGGCACCGGGTAGGCGCGCCGGCCCCAGCCCTCGACGAAACGCAGGATCTCCGAAACGCCGTCCGGCACGGTACCTCCTCGTCCTCCGCCCCCGCTGCGCGGTCCGACGAGCACACATGATTTCGACGTCGTTGTCAATAGGTATCTCTAAGACATAGGTTGATCTGTGAGCCGGCGGAACCGACCGGCGCCAGGTATCGACGTCGCAATCGGATCGAAGGGGAGTGGGAGTGATGGAGGCTGGAGCGCCGACCGGTGCGGACGACCGGGCCAGGCCCTGGGACCAGGACGAGCTGCTCAGGCTGATGGACGTCCGGCCGGACGGTCCGGGGCGGTACACGGCCCCCGCCCACGGGCCCGCCGGCCGCAACGTGGTGGAGGCCGGCCAGCTCGTCGCGGACGCCGTCGTCGCCGCGTCCAAGGAGATCCCCGGCCAGCGCGTCACGTCCGCCACGATGATCTTCTCGCGGGCGGCCCGCCACGACGACGAGATCACCGTGGAGCTGGACGTCCCGCACCGGGGCCGGACCTACTCCACCGTCCAGGCGCGGGCGGTCCAGCAGGGGAAGGTGCGCGGCGCGGGCCTGATCCTGATGGGCGCGGACGCGGGCGACCTGGTCGCCTCGACGGCGCCGATGCCGGACGTGCCCCGCCCGGACGAGCTGAACCCGTTCGAGCCGCCCGAGATGCTGGTCGGGGGCAGGGAGATCCGCGTCGTCGACGACGCCTACGACTGGGACCCGGGGCATGTGGGGCCCCCGGAGCTGTTCGTGTGGACCCGCTTCGCCGCCGCGCCCCCGGCCGGGTACCTGCACGCCGCGCTGATGACGCAGTCGACGACGCACTGGACGATCGCGGCCGCGCTGCGCCCGCACGCGGGCTACAGCGAGGCCATGGCCCACAAGACGATCTCCACCGGGATCCTGACCGCCACGGTCTCCTACCATTCCGACGTCGACGTCACACAATGGCTGCTCTACGCCAACCAGGTCGTGTACACCGGCCGGGGGATGACGCAGAGCGAGGGGCGCGTCTACGCGGAGGACGGGCGGCTGGTCGCCTCCTACTCCGTGCAGGGCATGATCCGGCCGCTCACCGGCACCGCCCCGGTTTCGGGCACGACGCTATGAGGCCGCTCCCAGGTATTGACCTCGACGTCGAAACATACTTTGATGGTGAGCGCCAGGACCGGCGGGCCGCAGCCGCCCGCCCCCACGACCGACGACTGAAGGCGATACGGTGACGGCAAGCTCTGCTTTCGAAGGCTGGGGCCTCCGGACGGTTCCCGCCGGGCTCGCCCAGCGCTACCGCGACGAGGGCCGGTGGACCGGAGACTCCCTCGGCTCGATGGTGGCAGCGGGACTGCGCCGCGCCCCCCGCTCGCGCTTCCATGTACGGTCCGCGGCGCGCCCCTACACCGGCACCCTCGCCGAGGTGGACCGGGCGGCGCGCTCGCTGGCCTGGGCGCTGCGGGTCCGCGGCATCGGCCCGGGCTCGGTCATCGTGCTCCAGCTCCCGAACTGGGCCGAGGCCGCCATCACGTTCTGGGCCGCGACGTACACCGGGGCGACCGTCGTCCCCGTGGTGCACTTCTACGGCCCGAAGGAAGTCGGCTACATCCTCGACGTGGTCCGGCCCGACGCGATCGTCACCCCCGACGCCTTCGGCCGCACCGACCACTTGCAGCAGTACGAGGAGCTGCTGGCGAAACGGGACGCCGAGCCGCTCTGGCTGGTGGTGAGCGACCGTCCGGAGCGGGAGCTGCCCCGGGGCGCGACGCCCTTCCACCGGATGCTGGAGGCCGACCCGCTCCAGGAGCCGGAGGCCGTCGATCCCGCCTCACCGGCCATCGTCGGCTTCACCTCCGGCACGACGCTCAACCCCAAGGGCGTGGTGCACAGCCACCAGACGATCGGCTGGGAGGCGCGCCAGGCCGACCATTTCTACGGCAAGGGCGGGCCGCCGCAGATCGTCGGCACCCCGGTCGGCCACTTCATGGGGATGATCAACGCGTTCCTGCTGCCGCTGCTGCGGGCCGAGCCGGTGAACCTGATCGACCGGTGGGACCCGGCCGAGGTCCTGCGCATGATGGCCGCGGACGGTCTCGGCATCGCCGGCGGCCCGCCGTACTTCCTGACCAGCCTGCTGGACCACCCCGACTTCACCCCCGGGCACCTCACGCAGATCCCGTACATGGGGCTCGGCGGCGCGTCGGTTCCGGAATCGTTCACCGAGCGGGCGACCGCGGAGGGCATCGCGGTCTTCCGGTCCTACGGGAGCACCGAGCACCCGTCGGTCACCGCGAGCCTCCTGGAGGACGCGCAGGAGAAGCGGCTGCGCACCGACGGCCGCGCGCTGCCGGGCGCCGAGTTCCGCATCGACGAGGACGGCGAGATCCTGACGCGCGGCGCGGACTGCTTCATCGGCTACACCGATCCGGAACTGACCGCCCGCGCGTTCACCGGCGACGGCTGGTACCGCACCGGCGACATGGGCACGGTGGACGCCGACGGCTACCTCACGATCACCGACCGCGTCGCCGACGTCATCATCCGCGGCGGCGAGAACATCAGCGCGCAGGAGATCGAGTCGCTGCTGCTGAGCATGGAGCAGGTCGCCGAGGTCAGCGTCGTGGCCGAGCCGGACCCGCGGCTGGGCGAGCACGCCACCGCGGTGATCCGCCCGCACGAGCAGGCCGGTCCGGTCTCGCTGGACGACGTCCGCGCCCATCTGACCGCGGCCGGGCTGGCGCGGCAGAAGTGGCCGGAGTCGGTGCACCTGGTCACCGACTTCCCGCGGACCGCGACCGGGAAGATCCAGAAGTTCCGGCTGCGCGAGCAGGTCCGCGACGGCTCGCTGCGGCACGTCCGGTGACGGGCACAGGCCAGGGCGCCCACTGCGACGGTGCGGTGTGCGGTGGGCGCCCTTCCGAAAGGGGAGAGGGTTTGGAAACGCCGGGTTATGTCGAACGGCCGGACTACCGCGTCGACGTGCGTCGCAAACGGAACCTCGTCCAGGTCTCCTGCGACGGCGTCACGCTGGCCGAGACGACGGCCGCGCTCATGGTGGACGAGCAGGACCACGGCCTCGTCGTCTACGTGCCGCGGGCGGACGTGCGGGTCGAGCTCCTCGCCCCCTCCGACCACACGTCGCGGTGCCCCTTCAAGGGCCGGGCGAAGTACTGGCGGCTGCGGGACGGCGCCGCCCCGATCGCCTGGGAGTACCCCGAGCCCTACACCGAGGTCGCGCTACTGCGCGACCACCTCGCCTTCTACCAGGACCGGGCCGTCGTCCGGATCGGCGCGGCCGACCCGGTCACCTCGGCCCCCCGCCCCTGATACCGGCCCGGGCCGCCGGGCGCTCAGCGCAATTTCCGAAAGGGTGACAGTAATGCCGTCACGTGAGCTGCCGTTCCCGCTGTTCGACGCGGACAACCACCTGTACGAGACCGAGGACGCCTTCACCCGGTACCTGCCGAAGGAGTACCAGGGCGCCATCGAGTACGTCCAGGTCCGGGGACGGACGAAGATCGCGATTCGCGGGCAGATCAGCGACTACATCCCGAACCCGACGTTCGAGAGGGTCGCCCGCCCCGGCGCGCAGGAGGACTACTTCAAGAACGGGAACCCCGAGGGCAAGTCGTACCGGGAGATCGTCGGTAAGCCGATCGAGTCGGTCCCGGCGTTCCGGGAGCCGGCGCCGCGGCTGGAGCTGATGAACGAGCAGGGCATCCAGCGCAGCCTGATGTTCCCGACGCTGGCGAGCCTGCTGGAAGAGCGGATGCGGGACGACCCGGAGCTGACCCACGCCGCGACCCACGCGCTGAACCAGTGGCTGGACGAGGTCTGGTCGTTCAACTACCAGGACCGGATCTTCACCGCCCCGGTGATCTCGCTCCCGATCGTCGAGGAGGCGGTCAAGGAGCTGGAGTGGTGCCTGGAGCGCGGGGCGCGCGTGGTGCTGGTCCGTCCCGCCCCGGCCTACGGCGTCCGCGGTCCCCGCTCGATGGCGCTGCCGGAGTTCGACCCGTTCTGGAAGCTGGCCCAGGACAGCGGCACGCTGGTGGCCTTCCACTCCTCCGACAGCGGGTACCAGCGGTACACCGCGGACTGGGAGGGCAAGCAGAACGAGTACCTGCCGTTCACCCTCCAGCCCTTCCGCGAGATCGGCCAGTGGCGGGCGATCGAGGACACGGTCGCGTCGCTGATCTGCCACGGCTGCCTGTCCCGCTTCCCCGACCTGAAGATCGCCACCATCGAGACCGGGTCGTCGTGGGTGGGGCCGCTGCTGGACAAGCTCGCGGTCACCTTCAAGAAGATGCCGCACGGCTTCCAGGAGCACCCGGTGGAGCAGATGCGCCGGCTGATCCACGTGAGCCCGTTCATCGAGGACGACATGTCCGCGCTCGCCGACCTGCTCGGCATCGACCGGGTGCTGTTCGGCTCGGACTTCCCCCACCCCGAGGGCAAGGCCGACCCGATCACCTACATCGACGACCTCGCCGGCCTCAGCGACGACGCCAAGGCGAAGATCATGGGCGGCAACCTCTCCCGCCTCCTCCCCGTGTGACCGGGCCGTCCGGGCCCGGCGGCCCGGTCACCCGGGCGCGCGCCGGCCTCTACCTGCCGCAGATCCGGATGGACTTCACCGCCATCGAACGGCGCGCGCGGGCGGCGGAGGAGGCCGGCTTCCATTCCGTCTGGTTCATCGATCACCTGGCGCCCCCCGGGGGCCGCGGTCTCGACATGCTGGACGCCTGGACGGTCGCCACGGCGGTGGCCATGCGCACCGAGCGGCTGCGCGTCGGCCACCTCGTGCTGTGCGCCGAGTTCCGCCACCCGGCGGTGCTGGCGAAGATGGCCGCGAGCCTCGACGTCATCTCCGGCGGCCGGCTGGAACTCGGCCTCGGCTGGGGGTCGGTCCCCCGGGAGCTCACCGACTACGGTTTCCACGACCCCGGTCCCGCGGCCCGGGCCGGCCGGCTCGCCGAGACGATCGACCTCCTCCGCCTGCTGTGGACCGGGGAGCCGGTCGGCTTCGACGGCGAGCACTGGACGCTCCGGGACGCGGTCTGCCGGCCGCGGCCCGTCGCCGGCCGGGTGCCGATCCACCTCGGCGGCGCCGGCCCGCGGCTCACCATGCCCCTGGTCGCGGGCAGGGCCGACTGGTGGAACTGCCCGTCGAGCGCCGCGCACCGGCTCGCCGAACTGCGCCCGTCGGCGGGCGCGGCGCGGATCTCGGTCCAGCACCCGATCGGCCTGGCCGCCTCCTCGGCGGCGCGCGAGGAGGTCGTGGAGACCGCCCGCCGCCGCTTCGGCGCGTGGGGCGGGGTGATCGCCGGAACCCCCGACGAGGTCGCCGCCGAGCTGGCGCGCGAACGCGCGGCCGGAGCCGAACTTTTCGTCTGCCAGTTCCATGACTTCGGCACGCCGGAGACGATCCGGCTCTTCGCCGAGGAGGTCCTCCCGGCACTGGAACGGCCCATCACCTCGAAGGAGCACGGGGAGTGACCATCAGCAGCGAGCCGCCCGCGCAGAAGTACCTGCTCGACGAACTGGGCTTCGCGACCAGGCGGGACGGCGAGGACCTGTGCGGTTCGGCCTCGATCACCCCCGTGATGCACGTACCGGGGACGACGCGCCTGCGGACGTCCATCCTGGCCGCGTGGGCCGACACCCTGACCGGCCTGCTGGCCACCCAGGTCACGACTCCGCGGGTTCCGGTGACCCTGGAACTCGACGTGCAGCTGTACCGTCCGGCCCCCGCGGAGGGCACCGTCGAAGGGATCGCCAGGGTCGTCAAGGTCGGCCGTTCGGTCTTCGTCTCCTCGGTCGAGTTCACCTCGTCCGGCGCGGGACCGCTGGCGATCGCGAACGCCTCGTTCATGATGGCGCCGGATCCGGGCCTGAAGCTGCCGCCCAGCTTCGACGTCGAACTCCCGGCGCGGGAGGACCGGATGGTCCTGCCGTTCGCCGAGCGCGCCGGCTGCGAACGTCGCGGTCCCGGCGTGGCCGTCCTTCCCCGGTCCGAGGACGGCTTGAACGTCTCCGGCACCGTCAACGGCGGGCTCATCGCCCTGGCCGCCGAGGAGGCGGCGCTGTCGCTGGCGCCGGGCGACACGTTGTGCTCCCTCGGCCTGCGCTACGTCCAGCCCGCCCGCGTGGGACCCGTCGTCGCGACCGCCCGCCAGCAGGACGGGCTCGGCCAGGTGGAACTGCGCGACGCCGGCAACGGCGACCGCCTCAGCTGCATCGCCACCGCCAGAACCTTCCCCGCCGGAGCCTTCCCGGGCGCCCGGTAGCCGGGCCCGGCCGAGCCCGGCGGGGCCCGTTACGCGAGGAACTCGTCGGCGAACCGGCGCAGGCCGTCCAGCGCCTCCCGGGAACGGGCCCAGGGCGCGACGATCAGGCGTGTCACGCCGGCCCGTGCATAGGTCTCGACCTCTTCGGGCCGGCCGATCCGGGCGCCGGGCAGCGTGACCTCGATGGGGGACGTCCGTCCGGCGCCCTCGGCCAGTTCGCCCAGCCGCGCCAGCGAGCGGGGGAGCCGTTCCAGGGTGTGGTTCATCGGCATCCAGCCCGTGCCGACCGTGGCCGCCCGGCGCAGCGCCGCCGCCCCGTCGCCGCCGATGTGCAGCGCCGGACCCGGCCGCTGCACCGGCTTCGGCTCGAACGCGACGGGGCCGAAGTCGAAGTGGTCCCCGTGGTGCTCCACCACGGCCTCGCTCCACAGGCGGCGGCAGATCTCAATGGCCTCGTCCATCCGGGCCCCGCGGCGGTCGAAGTCCAGCCCGACCGCCTCCCATTCGGCGCGCAGCCAGCCGGCCCCGACACCGAACGCGAGCCGCCCGCCGGACAGGACGTCGGCCGTCGCCGCCGCCCGGGCCGTCACGAACGGGTGCCGCAGCCCGATGTTGTACACGCAGGTGCCGAGCCTGATCCGGGTCGTCCGCGCGGCCAGGTGGCACAGCACGCCGAACGCGTCGAAGACCGGGACGTCTGGGGGGATCGGCGGGTGGTCGGAGCCCTCGTGCGGGCTCCCCGCCCCGTCGACCGGCAGGACCAGGTGCTCGGGGATCCACACGGACTCGAACCCGAGCCGGTCCGCCTCCTCGGCCACCTCGCCCCAGAGCCGCGGACTGACGGCGCCGAGCTGCACCCCGAACTCCATGCCGGCCTCCCGACCCGCCGTGCGTTCTCGATATCGAAGTCAGTAGTGAATGCGGCCGCTCACTGGCTCTTGAGCTTGTCCTTCATCCCGTCGAGCTGCATCAGGACGGGGAGGCCGCTGTCGCTGAGGGCGTTGCCGTGGCCGGTCTGGTGGATGTCGAAGACCGACTGGATGGCGGCGTAGAAGCCCTGGACGTCCTGGGTCTGGTTGACGGCGCGTTTGGCCTGCCGCAGGGCGAAGGGGTGCATGCGGGCGATCTGGGCGGCCAGTTCCATCGCGGCGTCGTCCAGTTGGTCCAGGGGGACGACGCGGTTGACCATGCCGACCTTCTCGGCCTCGTCGGCGGTGATGGCGCGCCCGGTGAACAGGATCTCCTTGGCCTTGCGCGGCCCCAGTTCCCAGGTGTGGCCGTGGTATTCGACGCCGCCGATGCCCATGTGGACCACCGGGTCGGAGAACTGCGCGTTGTCGGCCGCCACGATCAGGTCGCAGGGCCAGCACAGCATGAGGCCGCCGGCGATGCACTTGCCCTGCACCGCCGCGATCGACGGCTTGGGCACGTTGCGCCACCGCAGGGAGTACTCCAGGTAGCGGCGTGCCTCGATGCCGTAGATGTACTCAAGGGTGAGCTTGTCGGGGGCGGGACCTCCGCCCTTCATGTCGTGCCCGGCCGAGAAGTGCCTGCCGTTGCCGCGCAGCACGATCACCCGCACCTCGTCGTCGGCCGCCGCCTTCGACCACGCCGCGTCGAGATCGTCCAGGAGTTCCATGCTCTGGGCGTTGGCCGCCTCGGGACGGTTCAGCGAGATGACCGCGACCCGGTCCTCGACCTCGTACAGAATGTGGTCCATCGGATTCTCCTTGTCTGACCGGCCGAGCAGGCGCCCGGCGAGCATGGGGGCGGGCTCAGGCGGCCGCTTCCGCCTTCTGCGGTTCCGGCCGCCAGAACGTCGCGAGCAGGCCCGCCGTCGCGACCGCGGCCACGCCGAGCGCGACGCCGCCGCCCGCCCAGCCGTCCAGCACGATCCCGGCGGCGTCGTCCACCGACCACTTGCCCGGGCCGAGCAGCGCCAGGGCCAGCGAGACCACCGCCAGCACGAGGACGTACTCGTAGCCCTCCTTGAAGACGAAGAACCCGTTCGGGCGGTGCGCGAGGATCCCCGCGACCAGCATCACCGAGATGACCGCCGCGCAGGCCAGCGGCGTGAGGAAGCCGATCACCAGCAGCGCGCCCGCGCCGATCTCGGTGACCACGCTCGCCCACGCCTGCACCCTCCCGTGCCGCAGGCCGAGCCCCGAGAACCAGCGGGCGGTGCCGTCGATGCGGCCACCGCCCACCCAGTGATTGACCCCGTGCGCGATCATCGTGACGCCCAGCACCGCGCGTACCAGCAGCAGGGCGACGACCTCGGCGTCCATCACGTCCACCTTCCAGCCGCCGCGGCGGGCACCATTCTTGACATTGAAATCAGAATCAATATTCGGCCACCGGCCGGGACCGTGTCAAGGCCGGGTCACCCGGGGACGCGATGCGGCAGCATGCATACGAGGACGCCCGGAGCGTGCTCGCGGACACCCTCGACGAGGAGCAGGCTCCACTGGTCGTAGAGGAACCGGTAGCGGGGACGCGTCGATTCGACGATCGGGATCAGCGCCATGTGCGGGCGGTCGTCCCGTGCCGCGGCGCGGGCGATGTACTCCACGAGGGGACGCACCCTCGCGTCCCGCGGACTGGTCAGGATCGTCAGCCGCACCCCGGGATCCCACCGGTCCCACCGCTCCCGGAGTCCGCGGGCGTGCTCCTCGTCGGAGGACACCGCGACCGCGACGACGTCGCCGCCCAGGCTCAGCGCGGCGCCCAGGGCCTTCCCGGTCATCGCCCCGAGGTCGTCCACCGGCACGATGACCCGCCAGGCGGCGCGGGCCGCCTCCGGTCGCTCGGAGGGGACGCGGCCGAGCCCGAGCTCCCGGCCGACGCGGTCGTAGTAGCGGCGGATGCGGGCGAAGAGCAGCATCAGCAGCGGCACCGCGACGACGACCACCCACGCGCCCTCGGTGAACTTGGTGACCAGCAGGACCGCCGTGGCGATCGCGGTGAGGACCGCGCCCGCCCCGTTCAGCAGCGCCTTCCCCGTCCAGCCCTGGGGGCGCAGCCGTGCCCAGTGCAGGACGAGACCGGTCTGGCTGATCGTGAACCCGGTGAACACCCCGATGGCGAACAGCGGGAGCAGCCTGCTCGTGCGGGCGTCCACCGCGAGCAGCAGCAGTGCGGCGGCGAGCGCGACGGCGAGCACGCCGTACCGGTGCACCGGACGCTCGCCGCGCAGCGTGAACAGGTGGGGGAGCCTGCGGTCCTTGGCGAGCAGGCTGAGCAGGACGGGCAGGCCGCCGAAGCTCGTGTTGGCGGCCAGCGCCAGCGCGACCGCGACGACGATTCCGGCCGCCCGGTAGAGCCAGCCGGTGCCGTAGGCCCCGGCCGTGAGCTGCGCGAGCAGCGTCACGCCCTCGCGCGGGGCGAGGACGTCCCGCCGGATCAGCAGCGCCAGCCCGATGAGCATCACGCCGAGCAGCGCGCCCAGCATCAGCTCGGTGCGCTGCGCCCGCGCGACGCGCGGGCGGCGGAACATCGGCACGCCGTTGGCGATGGCCTCCACTCCGGTCAGGGCGGCGCAGCCGGCCGAGAACGCCTTGAGGATCAGCAGGAGGCCCAGTGCCTCGTGGGCGTGCGGGAGCACCGCGCCGCCGACGGACGCCACCGGGTGGCCCCGGATCAGCCCGGCCGCGACGATCCCGAGGACGGTGACGATGAACAGCAGGGTCGGCGCCATCAGGAACCGGGCGCTGTCGGTGATCCCGTACAGGTTGACCGCGGTCAGCACCGCCAGGACCGCCAGCGCCACCGGCAGCAGGTGGGGCCGCAGCGCCGGGAAGGCCGAGGCGAGGCTCGCCGCGCCCGACGCCAGGCTGACCGCCACGGTGAGGACGTAGTCGACGATGAGCGCCGCCGCGGCCAGCATGCCCATCCGGGGCCCCATCTCCGTCTTCGCCACGGCGTAGGAGCCGCCGCCGTCCGGGTGCACCGCGATCACCTGCCGGTACGACACCACCAGCACGGCCAGCAGCGCGGCGATGGCCAGGGTGATCGGCAGGGTGCGGCGCACCTCCGGGACCCCCGCGGTGATCAGCACCAGGGCGATCGCCTCGGGACCGTAGGCGACCGAGCTGAGCGCGTCCAGCGACAGCGCGACCAGCCCCTGGAGGCTGGTCAGACGGCTCTTGTCGCCCTCCCCGTGGCGTCGCTGGAGCCGCGGGCGGCGCCCTCCCGCGAGCGGTCCCCGCGCGTGCACCAGCGCCCGGCCGGCCTCCACGCCGGGCGGGCCGGCGCCGGAACCGGCCGGGCCGGCGTCAGCCATCGACGAAGCCGGTGTCCATTCCGGCGGCCTGTTCCTCCTCGGTCGTCCGCATCCGGAACAGCCGGTCGATGATCTTGCCGATGAGGTAGGTGACGACGAAGGCGTAGACGCCGACCGCGATCACCGCGACGACCTGCTTGCCGAGCACCGAGGCGGAGCCGCCGTAGAACAGCCCCGGCACGCCGCGCTCCCAGCCGGTGGCCAGGAAGCCGAGCGCCACCACCCCGACGATCCCGCCCGCGCCGTGGATCCCGGTGACGTCGAGGGTGTCGTCGTAACCGGCGACGAGCTTCAGCTCCACCGCGTAGGTGCACACCAGGGCGGCCACGACGCCGATGAGGAAGGCGCCCTCGACGCTGACGAAGGCGCAGGACGGCGTGATGGCGACCAGCCCGGCGAGCACGCCGCTGGACGAGCCGAGCCTGGTCAGGTGCCGGAACCGGAACCACTCCAGCGTCCGCCAGGTCAGCATCCCGGCGCAGCCCGCGATCATCGTGCTGACGAACGCGCGGGTCGCGAGCGCCCCGTCGCTCAGCGCCGAGCCGGCGTTGAACCCGAACCAGCCGAACCACAGCAGGCCGAGACCCAGCATGACGAACGGGACGTTGCCCGGACGGGGGCCCTCCCGGCGCCGGAAGGCGACGCCCGGTCCGAGCACGAGCGCCATCGCAAGCCCGGAGATGCCGGAGTTGAGCTCCACGACCAGGCCGCCGGCGAAGTCCATCACCCCCCACTTGCTCAGCCAGCCGGAACTCGCGAACACCCAGTGCGCGATGGGGAGGTAGACCAGCGTCACCCACACGACGACGAAGAGGATCCACGGCCCGAACCTGGCACGGCCCGCGATCGAGCCGCTGATGAGCGCGACGGTGATGATCGCGAACGTCAGCTGGAAGCACGCGTAGATCTGCTCCGGGATCCGGCCCTGCAGCGCGGTCGGGCCGATGTGACCGAGCCGCCAGTTGCCCCAGCCGATGAGACCGAGCCCGCCGGCGTCCTTGCCGAACGCTATCCCGTACCCGTACAGGAACCACAGGATCGTGACGAGGCTGATGCAGACGAAACTCATGTAGAGCATCGACAGCATGTTCTTCGAGCGGACCATGCCGCCATAGAAAAAGGCGAGCCCGGGAGTCATCAGGAGCACCATCGCGGTGCTCACCATGAGCCAGGCGGAATCCCCCGTATTGAGGCCCGTCGACATATTCGAACCAATCGTCGATCCGTCTTCCGCCGGGCGCTCGGCGGAAAGGCTACCGCCCTTATGTTTCGCATCACGGCGGTGCGCCAAACTCAATATTCCATGGCTTGACCAATGATTTGCGAGTACCGATTTTTCGCGATGCGGGAACGTGGGAAGTGAGCACGTTGTCGGCCATGCAGGTGAGTGCGGAGCATGCCCGGGACGGGTTCCCGGCGATGGGAGAGTGTCGATGGCACCACCGCCGCCGTCCGCGGATGCGCCCGGCGAGGACGCCGCGCCCGCCCCGGGGCGGGCGAAGGAATCTCTCCTCGCGATCGTGCGAGGCGTCGCCCAGGTGGAATTCCAGCCCAGCGTCTGGACCGGTTTGATCTTCATCGTCGCGCTGTTCGTCGGGGGCTGGCAGTTCGGCGTCTTCGCGCTGCTGGGCGTCGTGACCGCCACCGTGACCGCCTACCTGCTCGGGGTCTCCTGGGATCGCGTCTCGATCGGCCTCGAAGGCTTCAACGGGACGCTCATCGGCGTCGCCCTGGTGCTCTACCTGGGCGCGACCTGGTCGACGGCCGCGCTGGTCGTCGGCGGGGCGATCGCGGGCAGCGTGCTCACCGCGGCGCTGAACGCGGTGCTCAGCCCGTACAACCTGCCCACCTTCACCGCGCCGTTCTGCGTCGTGGCGCTGGTGATGGCGATCGGCGCGCCGTCCTACAACCGCGTGTGGGCCCACCACTTCAACACCGCCCCGCCGTCGGCCGCCGACCCCGGCACCGCGATGACGTGGCACGACTTCTGGCACGGCTTCTTCAACGGGATCGGCCAGGTGTTCTTCCAGGACGCCTGGTACGTGGGGCTGATCTTCCTGATCGGGCTGGCGGTGTCGAGCCGGGTGGTCGCGGCGGCGGCGGCCGTGTCGAGCCTCATCGGCCTGCTGACCGGCTGGTGGCTCGGGGCGCAGGCGGCCGACCTCGGCGCCGGCCTGTACGGCTACAACGCGGTGCTGACCGGGATCGCGCTCGGCGGGACGTTCGTCGTGCTCAGCCCGGCCGGCGCCGTCTACGCGGCGATCGGGGCGGCGACCGCCGCCGGGCTGACCGCGGGTCTCACCAACCTTTTCAACGTGGTCGGCGGCCACACCCTGACCTGGCCGTTCGTGCTGGTCGCCTGGGTGTTCCTGGCAGCCGTCCCGATCTTCTCCAAGATTCGGCGGGTCACGTGAGGGGCTCACCGCCGTCCGTGTCCCGGCGCGTCCGGGCAGAAAGGGGCATTCATGAACCTGTCACCACGAGAGATCGACAAGCTGCAGATCTTCACCGTCGCGCAGATGGCGGAGAAGCGCCGGCAGCGCGGCCTGAAGCTCAACCACGGTGAGACGGTGGCGCTGATCAGCTCCGCCATCGTCGAGGCGGCGCGGGACGGCAAGTCCGTCTCCGACTGCATGGAACTGGGCAAGCAGGTCGTCGGGCCGGAGGAGGTGATGCCGGGCGTGCGCGGCATGCTGAAGCTGATCCAGGTCGAGGCCGCGTTCGACGACGGCACCAAACTCGTCTCCTGCCACGATCCCGTCGGCGGCGGCAAGTGACGGGACCTCCCGGACGCGCCGTCCTGCCGGTCGGCGGGCACGAGAGCCGCGGCGCGCTCCCGGCCGGCGCGGCGCCGTTCACCCTGCCCGGGGCCGGCGAGGTCCGCGGCCCCGGACGCGGGCTGCGGACCTCGCTGCGGGACCGGCCGCGCGCCGTCGCGGTGCCGCTGACGCTGGGCCGCGACGCGGACCTCGCGCCGGCGGCCGCGCAGACCCTGGCCTGGGCGGCCCGCGACCGGCGGCCGGGCGACCTGCTGCTCGCCGAGCCTCTCGGCACGCTGACCCACCTGGTGGGCTGGATTCGCGCGGCGGTCATGCGGATCGCGCGGCCCGGGGACGACGCGCAGGCCGTGCTGCTGGTCGCGCCGGCCGCCGGGCCCGACGCCGACGCGGAACTGTTCAAGGTGGCGCGGCTGGTCTGGCACCATCTGCCGGTCCGCCGGGTCGAGGTCGCCCTGGACGGCGGCGAGCCCGACGTGGTCGAGGGCGTCGAGCGCTGCCGCCGCCTGGGCGCACGCGAGGTCGCCCTCGTCTCCGCCTCGCTGGTGCCGCCGCCGCGGTGCCCCGGGGCGGTCGCCGCCGGGCCGCTGCTCCGGCCGGCGGCCGTCGGGGCCCTGATCCGCGAACGCGCCGCCGCGGCGGAGCGGCGCTGGGAGCGCGACGGCGAGGACGGGCTCGCGGTGGCCGCGCACCACGGGCACTCCCATGAGAGCCGCCATCACCACGCTTTTCCCGAAATCACCGAGACGACCCTGGAGGGGGCGGCCGCTCATGGCTGATGACCTGTACATGTTCGGCAAAGGAGAGATCGAACTCAACAAGGGCCAGCGCAGGGAGTCGCTGACCGTGCAGAACACCGGTGACCGGGCCATCCAGATCGGCTCGCATTACCATTTCTTCGAGGTCAACCGGGCGCTGAGCTTCGACCGCGAGAAGACCATCGGAATGCGGCTGGACATCCCGGCCGGTACCGCCGTCCGGTTCGAGGCGGGCGACACCAAGGAGATCCGGCTCGTCGAGTACGGCGGCGGCATGCGCATCGTCGGCTTCGGCGGCCTGCTCAACGGAAGCGCCCGGTCCCGCGCCGCGCGGGAGGCCGCGTTCACCCGGATGCACGAGTGGGGCTACCTGGACAGCGAGATGGCGGGCGGCGACGGATCGGGCAACGGGCACCGGGCCCCCGCCAAGCGCTCCGGGCGCGCGAAGGCGGGCGCGGGCCGATCGAGGAAGGGCTGACGATGGCGACCACGATCACCCGCGAGAAGTACGCGAGCATGTACGGCCCCACCGTGGGCGACCGGTTCCACTTGGCCGACACCAACCTGGTCGTCGAGGTGGAGAAGGACTACAACGAGGGCCACTATGGGGACGAGACCCAGTACGGCGGCGGGAAGACCGCGAGGGACGGCATGTCGGCGGATCCGGCCTCGCTGAACTCGACGACCACCCTGGACACGGTCATCACCAACGCCGTGATCATCGATCCGCTGCTGGGCGTCGTCAAGGGCGACATCGGGATCAAGGACGGGCGGATCGCCGGCGTCGGCAAGTCCGGCAACCCGCACACGCAGAACGGGGTGGACCGGCGGCTGATCGTCGGGCCCGGCACCGAAGTGATCTCCGGGGAGAACCTCATCGCGACCGCCGGCGCGATCGACAGCCACGTCCACTTCATCGCGCCCCAGCAGGCGCAGCACGCGCTGAGCAACGGCATCACCACCCTGGTCGGCGGCGGCACCGGGCCCGCCGACGGAAGCCGCGGGACCACCTGCACGCCGGGGCCGTGGAACATCTCCCGCATGCTCCAGGCGTACGAGGGGATCCCGGTCAACATCGCCGTCTACGGCAAGGGGAACGGCAGCCTGCCCGGCCCGCTGGACGAGCAGCTGCGCGCCGGGGCCTGCGGGCTGAAGGTGCACGAGGACTGGGGCACGACGCCGATGGTCATCGACTGCGCCCTGCGCGTCGCCGACGACCACGACGTGCAGATCTCCATCCACACCGACACCCTCAACGAGGCCGGGTTCGTCGAGGACACGATCAGCGCGATCGACGGCCGCGCGATCCACACCTACCACTCCGAGGGGGCGGGCGGCGGGCACGCGCCCGACATCCTGCAGATCACCTCGGAGCCCAACGTGCTGCCGGCCTCGACCAACCCGACGCTGCCCTACACGGTGAACTCGGCGGACGAACTGCTGGACATGACGATGGTCTGCCACCACCTCAGCTACGACGTCCCCGAGGACCTGGCGTTCGCCGAGAGCCGCGTCCGCGCCGAGACGATCGCGGCGGAGACGGTGCTCCACGACCTCGGCATCATCAGCATCATCGGCTCGGACTCGCAGGCGATGGGCCGGGTGGGCGAGACGGTCACCCGGGCCTTCCAGGTCGCGCACCACTGCAAGGACAAGCGCGGCGCCCTGCCCGAGGACTCCTCGCGCAACGACAACAACCGCGTGCTGCGGTTCCTCGCCAAGGTCACCATCAACCCGGCCCGCACCTGCGGGATGGCCAACGACATCGGGTCGCTGGAGGACGGCAAGCTCGCCGACATCGTGCTGTGGCCGATCCGCTCCTTCGGCGCGAAGCCGGCCATGGTCATCAAGGGCGGCATGATCAGCTGGGCGCAGATGGGCGACCCGAACGCCTCGCTGCCGACCCCGCAGCCGGTCTACCTCCGGCCGACGTACGGGGCGATGGGCAAGGCGCTGGCGAAGACCTGCGTGACGTTCATGTCGGACGCGGCGATCTCGGACGGCGTCCCGGAGAAGCTCGAGCTGGACCGGATCGTCCGGCCGGTGCGCCAGTGCCGCACCGTCGACAAGCGGCACATGATGTACAACTCCACGCTCGCCGAGGTCAGGGTGGATCCCGAGACCTACCGGGTCACGGTGGACGGGGAGCCCGTGTCGATCGAGCCGGCGCGCGAGCTGCCGCTGAACCGGCTGCACTTCATCGCATGACGGACCGGCCGGCCGGAACCGGGGGGCTGGAGGCGCTGCTGGCGCAGCTCCAGCTCACCGACTCCGGCTTCCCGAGCGGGCTCTACACCCTGTCGCACGGGCTGGAGGGCCACGTCCAGCTCGGCCGGGCAGCGCCGGAGGATCTGCGCGACCTGGTCTCGGACCTGGTGCGGGCCGCGGGCACCGCCGACGCGGCGGCGCTGGCGCTGGCGCACCGGGCGGTCGCGGCCGGCGACTGGGACCTGCTGGTGGAGACCGATCGCAGGCTGCACGCGATCAAGCTGAACCGGGAGCAGCGCAGGGCGTCGGTGCGCACCGGCCGGCAGGTCCTGGACACCGCCGGGCCCGCGTTCGGCTCGGCTCCGGCGGCCCGGCTGGCCGCCCTCGTCGCGGACGGCGCGACGCCCGGCACCCACGCGGTCGTCGTGGGGGCGGTGCACGCGGGCCTCGGGGTGCCCGTGCGGGACGCGGTGGCGAGCGACCTGTACGCCTTCGCGGCGAGCTGCGCCGCGGCGACGGTGCGGCTCGGCCGGCTCGACTTCCGCCGGGCGCAGGCGCTGCTGCGCGAGGTCCGGCCGGATCTCGTCCGGGCGGCGGGCGCGGCGCTGGCCGCCCGGGACCCCCGGGACCTGCACGCCTCGGCGCCCGCGGCGGACGCCGTCGCGGCCGTGCACGAGCGGGCCGAGGCGCGGCTCTTCATAACCTGAATGATCGGACGAGGGGGACGTCATGGAACTGGAGCAGGTGTACAAGGTCGGCATCGGCGGGCCGGTGGGGTCGGGGAAGACCGCCCTCATCGAGGCGCTGGTCCCCCTCCTGGTGGACCGGGGGCACCGGCCCGGCGTGATCACCAACGACATCTACACGCAGGAGGACGCCGAGCACGTCCGCCGCACGCTCGCGGGCACGCTGGACGCCGAGCGCGTCGTCGGCGTCGAGACCGGGGCGTGCCCGCACACGGCCGTCCGGGACGATCCCACGATGAACCTCGCGGCGGCGTCGGAGATGCTCGACCGCTTCCCCGACATCGACGTGCTGCTGTTCGAGAGCGGCGGCGACAACCTGACGCTCACCTTCAGCCCGGCCCTCGCCGACGTGTACGTGTTCGTCCTGGACACCGCCGAGGGCGAGAAGATGCCGCGCAAGCGCGGGCCGGGCACCACCGACTCCGACCTGCTGGTCATCAACAAAATCGACATCGCCCCGTACGTGCGCACCGACCTCTCGGTGATGGAGGGCGACGCGCGGAAGGTGCGCGGGCCGCGCCCCGTCGTGCTGACCGACTGCCTCACGGGGACCGGCGTGACCGACGTCGCCGACTTCGTCCTCGCGCGCCGGGAGGCGATGTGCTCACCGGCGTGATGGCCCCGGCGGAGACGCCCGCCGGGGGCCTCGCCCGGACGGCGCCGGAGCGCTGCGCCCCGGAGTGGGTGCCCGCCGAGGTGGCGCGGTACGCCTCGACGCCGGACACCCTCCCGGTCGGGTCGCCGGGGAAGGTCGGCGTGCTGGAGCTGCGCTTCGCGGTCGCCGGCGGCCGGACGGAGCTGACCGGCTGCTTCCAGAAGGCGCCGCTGCACACGACCCGCCCGCTGTACCCCGACGCCGGGCGGCCGGGCATGCCGCACGTGTTGTTCATGTCGTCCGGGGCCGGCGTCCTGCAGGGCGACCGGTTCCGCGTCGCGCTGGACTGCGGGCCGGGGACGTCCGTGCACTTCACCACCCAGACCGCGGCGCGGATCTACCGGATGGAGCACGACTACGCCACGCAGGTCGTCGAACTGACCGCCGGGCCGGGCAGCCACGTCGAGTACCTGCCCGCGACCACGATCCCGTTCGGGGACTCGCGGTTCTACCAGCGCATGAGCGTCACGGCCGACCCGGAGGCGACCGTCGTCCTCGGCGAGAAGCTGATGGCCGGGCGGCTGGCCCGCGAGGAGTGGCACGCCTACACCGCCTACTGCACCGACCTGGAGGTCCATGACCCGGACGGCCGCCTGCTGTTCGCGGACCCGCTCCGGCTCGTCCCGGACGAGCACGAGGTGACCGGGCCCGCGGTGATGGGCGGCTTCGGGCTCATGGCGTCCCTGTACGTCGTCACCCGGACGAGAGGCGCGCAGGAGATCGCGGACGTCATGCACGAGGCGCTCGCCGGGACGGGGCTGTGCGGCGGCGCGAGCGTCCTGCCCGGCGGCTGCGGGGCGTGGGCCCGGATGCTGGGCGACCGCTCCCCGGAGGTGGAGGCGGCGTTCCAGCGGACGTGCGACGCCGTCCGCCGGTTCCTGCCCGGCCGATGAGGGAACCGCTGAGGGGACGCCTGCACAACCGGGAGCGGGCGGAGGCGCGCGTCCTCCACCCGCGCAAGGGGCCGCCGCCCATCCCCGGCCTGAAACCGCGGGTCATCGCCGACATCGCGGTGGGAGGCGCGCTCGGGGCACTCGCCCGTTACGGCCTCACCCAGGCGATTCCGGCGGCCCGGCTGGGCTTCCCCTGGAACACCTTCACCGTCAACATCATCGGCTGCCTCGCCATGGGGATCCTGACGAGCTACCTGCTCGGCGGCCGTCCGCATCCCGTGGCGCGCCCGCTCGCGGTGACCGGCTACCTGGGCGGGTTCACCACGTTCTCGCACCTGATCGACGGCGTCTACACCCTCGGCGACGGCGGCAAGCCGGGCCTCGGCATCGGCTACGCGGTCGCCAGCGTGGTGCTCGGCTGGGCCGCGGTCGCCGTGGGCCTCGTCCTCGGACGGAAGATCCCGCACCACGACTCCGGGGGAGCAGAGTGACGACCCTGATCGTGTCGATCCTGGTCCTCGCGGGCGGAGCCGTGGGAGCCGTGATCCGCTACGTGGTGGACGGCTATGTCAAGTCGACCGCGGGCAAGTCCATGCCGTGGGGCACGCTCGCCGTCAACCTCCTCGGCTCGGGCGCCCTGGGCGCCCTTCACGGGGCGGGAACCGGAACCTACGTCGAGGCGCTGATGGGCACCGGCCTGTGCGGCGCGCTGACCACGTTCAGCACCTTCGAGCTCGACACCGTCCACCTGATGCAGGACGGCGCGTACACCAGGGCCGCCGTCAACGCCGTCGGCAGCCTGCTGCTGGGGTTCGCGGCCTTCCTCGTCCTCCACATCATCTTCCAGCAGCTCAACTGACGAGCCGCTCAGCCTGACGGGCCGCTCAGCCTGACGGGCCGGGCCGCGTTCTTGCAGCGGCCCGGTCGCGGGCGGTCAGGGCAGGCGCGACTCGATGGCCTCGATGATCCGCGGACGCAGTTCGGCGGCGGGGATGACCGCGTCCACGGAGCCGACCTCGACGGCGCGGCGGATGTCGTGGACGCGGTCGAACTCCGTGGCCACCTCGCCGAGCTTCTCGGCGCGGACGGACGCGCGCAGCTCGTCGAGTTCCGCGGTCAGCGCGGCGCGGTCGGGGCCGGTGGCCGCGGCGACGCGGGCCTCCAGGTCGCGGACGCGCGGGTCGGCGGCGGTGCGGGCGTCGACGTCGCGGGAGAACACGACCGCGGCGGCGGGGGCGCCGCCGAGCACCGAGGCGAACGAGCCCTCCAGCGCGAGGACGGTCATGTTCGGGTTCAGCGCCTTGGAGAACACCACGAACGCGCCCCCGTGATAGCGCGAGATCACGCAGAACACGATGGGCCCGCGGAAGTTCACGATCGCGCGGCCGATCTCGGCGCCGTACTCCAGCTGCAGCTTCCGCAGCGACTCCGGCGAGCCGTCGAAGCCCGACAGGTTCGCCAGCACCACCAGCGGCCGGTTGCCGCTGGCCGCGTTGATCGCCCGCGCGGCCTTCCTGGACGACTGCGGGAACAGCGTGCCCGCGGTGTAGGCGTCCGGGCCGTCGGTGGGCGGGAACCCGCGCCGCGGCACCGCCTGCGACTCGATGCCGAGCAGGCACACCGGCATGCCGCCGAGGTGGACGTCCTGCACGACGGCGGTCTCCGCGTCGGCCATGCCGGCCCAGCGCTCCAGGACCGGGTGGTCCTGGTCGGACAGCGCCCGCATCACGGTCCGGATGTCGAACGGCTTCTTGCGGTCCGGGTTGGCCTCGGCGGAGAAGATCTCGCCGACGGTGGTGAAGTCGCTGCCCTCCACGATGTGCGGGTAGTCCGAGACGTCGCGGTCGGCGGGGTCGGCGGTGACCGCCCGCCGGGGCGCCGTCTCGCCGGGCGCGACATAGGTGTGCTCGTAGTACGACATCAGCACGTCCCGCGCGGCGACCAGGTTCGGCGCCCAGTACTGCGCCTGCCCGTTCGGGCCCATCACCCGGTCGTAGCCGCCGATGCCGAAGTTGTCCTCGGCGGACACGCCGCCGGAGAAGTCGAGCGACTGCTTGCCGGTGAGCACCATCGCCGATTCCGGCGTCATCACGAGGACGCCCTTGGTGTGCATGAGCATCGTCGCCTCGGCGTTCCAGTACGGCTGCGCGCCGACGTTGATGCCCGCGACCACGACGTTGATCTCGCCGCCGTCCTGGGTGAACTCGACGATCCGCTTGAGCGCCGCAGCGACCCAGTCCATGTTCTCCGTGCCCGACTCCATGGAGATGCGGGCGCCGGCCGACAGCGCGTACCACTCCAGCGGCACCCGCATCCGCTCGGCCAGGTCCAGCGCGGCGATCACGCGGCGGCACTCCGGCTCCGACAGCGCCCCGAGCGCCTTCGTCGGGTCGCCGAGCAGCACGACCCTGGTGACGCCCTGCGGGTGCCGCCGGGTCGGGGTGGTGACGACGCCCGCGACGATCGCCGCGGTGTTGCGGCCCTTCGGGCGGTCGACCGGCACCAGTGCGTGGCCGTCGTCGAGGTCGTACTCGGCGAAGTCGCCGAGCACCTCGGTCAGCTCGTACGGGTAGACCGTGTTGCGGCTGGCCGCGCGCAGCACCTTCTGCCGGTAGCCGTCGACCGGCTCGACCGGCTCGTCCGACGGCTCCCCGACGGTCAGCACGGTGCCGCCGGCGGCGTCGAAGGCGACGCGCATGACGATCTTGGCGAGCTCGCCGGTCTCCCGGTCGCGCTGCCGCGCGATGAACTCGATCTCCTCCAGCCCGGCGCCCGCGGCCGTCGGCAGCATGCGCTCGACGAGCATCTCCAGCTCCGCGCGGGTGAGCTCGCTCGGCGGCCAGACGTAGATCACGATCCGGTTGGTGGGCAGCCGCCTGCTCGACGGCCGCCGCTCCTGCGCCCGGCGGATCGAGTCCAGGCAGGTGGCCAGGGTGAACTCGGCCGTCGGGAGGGTGAGCAGCCTGCCCTCGTGGTCGCGCAGCTCGGACAGGTCACGCACCTGCGCGAACGCGACGAGGCGGTCGTCGGACGGGTTGTCGCGCGCCACGCACTGGAAGAGGTAGACCTCCTCGTCCGAGGACGGCAGCCGGGTGAGGTCGAACCCGCTCAGCCGCTCCATCCGCATCCGCTGCGCGATGTGGGGGTGCAGGCCGCGGATGAGCCGGTCCTCGGTCATCCCGGCCGCCGACGGGCGGAAGGTGAAGTGGTGGTGCATCACCGCGCCGCTGCTGCCCGCGACGGTCGCGGTGAGCCTGCGGACCCGCTCCGGCAGCGGGTGCGCGCCGATGACCTCGTGCAGCGCGGCGGCGATCGCCTCGAAGTCCTCCGGCTGGCTCTCCCAGGAGAGGTAGACGTCGGCGTCGACGGCGTCCTCGCCGTCCGCCAGCTCCGCGAGCCCCCGCAGGGCCCCGCCCAGCGCGTCGAAGCTCACCGCGGTGGAGACGAGGCGGGACCCCTCGCGCTCGGCGACGACGAACGCGCAGCCCGCGACCTCGCTGGTGCGGACGCCCGTCAGGCCCTTGTTGCCGTAGTACCGCCGGGTCAGCACCTCCAGCATGACCGAGTTGTCCAGGCCGTCGCGGCGCAGCCGGCGGCCGAGCAGCCGCACCAGCGGCTCGGTGCTGCGCACCATCTCGGCGATCCGCTCGGCGCGGTCCGGCGCGTCCGGGTGGGCGTCCAGGTGGCGCAGGTGCCCGCGGACGCCGGCGTACACGCGGGCCCGGTTGCGGCGCAGCATCGGCTGCGCGTACCAGGCGAACACCACGCCGCACGCGAGGTCGTAGACCACCGGGAAGCGGACCTGCGTCGCGGCGATCAGCCGCTCCAGGGCGAGGCCCGCGGGCTCGCGCAGCGCCTCGGCCGGCGGGGGCTCGCGCAGCCAGGCGCGCAGCAGCGACGTGACGACCGCGGCGTCCGCGGACGCGCGCTGCCGGGCGAGGAAGACGCGGAAGACCGCGGCCTCCAGCTCGGGGGAGCGGTCCAGTTCGGTGACGCCGTAGTGCCCGAGCGCCTTGGCGAGCCGGGCCTGGAACGCCTCCGGCAGCCCGGCCCGCTCGACGTCCAGGCTCTGCAGGTAGGTGTGGAAGTACTCGCGGGCGCTGTGCACGTGACCGTCCGCGCCGTCCTCGCCCGCCGACCGGTCGCGGCTCAGCTCGGCGAGATCGGCGAACACGTCGAGCAGCGCGATCTCCTCGGCCAGCGGCCGGTGGCCGTCCTCGGCGGCGGCCCCGCGCGCGGCGAGGTAGTCGTCGAGGACGCGGCGCTCGTCGTGCGGGTCGACGTCGAAGCCGAGCAGCAGGCTGCGCAGGTCCTCCCGGCCGCGCGCGGCGCGCTCGCACGGCGGGACGGTTCCGGGCGCGGCGGGCAGGTCCAGCTGCACCGACACCGCGGCCGAGGCGCCCCCGGCCTCGGCGTCGCCGCCGAGCGGCTCCAGGCGCAGCAGCGGCGCGCCCGTCTCCACCTGGCTGCCGACGGACACGACGCATTCCTTCAGCCGCGCCCTGAACGGCGCCCGCAGCACCGTCTCCATCTTCATGCTCTCCAGCACCAGCACCGGCGCGCCCGCCTCGACCTCGGCGCCGGCCTGCAGCGGCGTGGCGACGACCAGCGCCGGCGCGGGGGAGCGGACGACGCCGCCCTCGTCGCGGCTGACCCGGTGGGTCACGCCGTCCACCTCGACCAGGTGAACCGGCCCGTGCGTGCCGGTGAGCAGCCGGTACCGGGTGCCGTTGACGACGATCTGCGCGGTGTGCCGGTCGAAGCGGTCGAGTTCGACGTCGGCGGTGCGGGCCGCGCCGCCCGCGCCGTCGCCCGCCTCGATGCCGACGCGGAACCGGTCCGCGCCGACCCGCGCCACGCGCACCCGGTAGCCGGCGCCGCGCAGCTTGAGCTCCAGCGGCCGGCCGCTCTCGTGCCGCACCTGCGGGCGACCGCCGGACGCCGTCGACAGCAGCCGCCGCCGGGCGGCGCGCTCCCCGTCCTCGTACGCCTCGATGGCGGCGGCGGCCAGCGCGACGGCGGAGTGCCGGTGGGAGACGAGATCGCCCTCGGCGCGGACGCGGTCGATCCAGCCGGTGTCCGCGCTCGCGTCGATCACCTCCGGCCGGTCGAGCAGGTCCAGCACGAAGCTCTTGTTCGTCGCGCCGCCCTCGATGATCACCGTGGTCTGCGCCATCGCCCGGCGCAGCCGGCCGAGCGCCTCGTCCCGGTCCCGGCCGTAGGCGATGATCTTGGCGATCATCGAGTCGAAGTCGGCGGGGATGGTGTCGCCCTCCCGGACGCCGGTGTCCACCCGGATGCCCGGCCCGGCGGGCAGGGCGAGCCGCGCGATGCGGCCCGGGGCGGGCGCGAAGTCGCGGTCGGGGTCCTCGGCGTTCAGCCGGGCCTCGACGGCGTGCCCGCGCTCGGCCGGCGGCCCGCCTTCGAGCCGGCCGCCGGACGCCACGTGCAGCTGCGCCCTGACCAGGTCGAACCCGGTGGTCGACTCGGTGATCGGGTGCTCGACCTGCAGCCGGGTGTTGACCTCCAGGAACGCGAACAGCTCGTCGCCGGGGTGGTAGAGGAACTCGACGGTCGCCGCGCCCCGGTAGCCGACCGCGACGGCGAGCCGCTCGGCCGCCGCCTTCAGCTCGGCGGCCTGCTCGGCGCGCAGCACCGGCGACGAGGACTCCTCGATGATCTTCTGGTTGCGCCGCTGCACCGAGCAGTCGCGGACGCCGAGCGCCCACGCCGTCCCCTGGCCGTCGGCGATCACCTGTACCTCGACGTGCCGGGCGCCGGTGACCAGGCGCTCCAGGAACACGACGCCGCTGCCGAACGCCCGCGCGGCCTCCTGGCTGGTGCGCTCGTAGGCGTCCGCCAGCTCGGCCTCGCTTGTGATCACGCGGATGCCCCGCCCGCCGCCGCCCGCGGTCGCCTTCAGCATCAGCGGGTAGCCGATCTCGGCCGCCGCCGCCAGCGCCGCGTCCAGCGTCTCGACCGCGCCGCGGCTCCACGGCGCGACCGGCACGCCGACCTCCTCGGCGATCAGCTTGGCGCCGATCTTGTCGCCGAGCTTGCGCATCGCCTCCGCGCTCGGCCCGACGAAGGTCACGCCGACCTTCTCGCACAGCTCCGCGAACGCCGGGTCCTCCGCGACGAAGCCCCAGCCGACCCACGCCGCGTCGGCCCCGGTCTCCACCAGGGCGCGCTCCAGCGCCGCGAGGTCGAGGTACGGGCGCGCGGACGCGGGACCGAGGTCGTAGGCGATGTCGGCCTCCCGCACGAACGTCGCCGTCCGGTCGACGTCGGTGTGCAGGGCGACGGTCTCGATCCTCGTCCCGGTCTCCGCGGCGATGTCCCGCACGGCGTGGATGAGCCGCATGGCGGCCTCACCCCGGTTGACGATGGCGACACGACTGAACACCCGACCGAGCCCTCCTGTAGACCAGCGAGCACACCGCGAGACGGCGGCTCCGACGGTGCCACCTTTCCGCCTACCGGCCCGTAGCGCCATGTCGCAGACATCGCACGCTGAGCGGCTGGAGTTGTGGGAATCGTGCAAAGAGCCCCGGCTAGGTGCAGGCCGCCAGGCGAGCGGCGGACGTGCCCGGGGGAGGCCGGTCCGCCGCCGGGAGGCGCAGGGCGATGACGGCGATGTCGTCGGTGCCGGTGGTGGGGAGGCCGGTGAGGATGCCGTCGCAGAAGTCCGGCAGGGACGCGGTGGCGAGGGCGGCGGCCCGGCGGATGAGCCGGTCCAGCCCCCGGTCCAGGTTCTCACGCGGACGTTCGACGAGGCCGTCCGTGTAGAGGAAGAGTGTCGAACTGGGAGGGAGGGGCTCGACCGCGCTGACGTACGCGTCCTCGACGACCAGCCCGAGGAGCGGGTTCACGGCTTCCGCCAGCAGGCGGGCGTCCCCGTCGGAGGTGACGAGCAGCGGCGGCGGATGGCCCGCCGCCGCGTAGACGAGCCGCCACCCGCCCGGCCCGGCCTCCTCGACGCGGGCCATGACGCAGGTGGCCGTGCTGTCGGGCGTCAGCGTGTCCATCGCGATGTTCAGCCGGCGCAGGATGTCGCCCGGCGGCTCGTCCCGGTCGACCGCGAGCCCCCGCAGCATGTTCCTGAGCCGGCTCATCCCGACGGCGGCGGCGAGGTCGTGCCCGGCCACGTCCCCGATGACCAGGGCGATCGCGCCGTCGCGCAGCACGAACGAGTCGTACCAGTCGCCGCCCACGTCGGCGGCGAGCGGGCTCGCCTGGTACCGGGCGACGATGTCGAGACCGGGGACCTCGGGCGGATCCGCCAGGAGGCTGTGCTGGAGGGCGAGGGAGATCCGCTGGTTGCGCTGGAACCGCAGGGCGCTGCTCAGCGCGTCGTGCGCGTGGTCGAACATCTGCCCGATCAGCGCGACGTCGTCCCAGCTCATTGGCGGGCGGCCGGCGCTCGTCGAGGCGGTCACCACCGCCGCCGGGGCGCCGTCCACGATCACCGGCAGCAGCACCACACTGTTGGCATCCGCCTCGGTCAGCCACCGCACCGTGCTCGCGGGCAGCAGGCCCGCCGGCGGCTTGCCGCGCGGGAACGCGCGGCGCAGCGGGCGGCGCCGCCGGACCGCCCGGACGAACCCGCTGTCGGCGGCGAACCACTCCTCGCCGAACGGGAGCCTGCTCGGCAGCCCCGGCCGCGCGGCGGCGGCGATGCGGCGGGTGAAGACCGGGGCTCCCTCGGGACGTTCCGCGAAGTCGGGCAGCAGGTGCACGCCGCAGCCGTCGGCGAGTTCCGGGACGAGCACGTCCGCCAGCGCGCCGAGCATCTCCCGCAGTTCGGTGTGCTCGGCGGTCGCGGCGGCGGCCCGGCCGAGCAGTTCCCGGCGCCGCTGCCGCTGCCAGCGCTGCTCGACGTCGGTGCAGGTGCCCACCCATTCCACGACCCGGCCGCCCTCGTACACGGGCGCGGCGTGGACCTCGAAATGCCGGTAGCCGCCGTCCACGGTGTGCAGCCGGTAGACGTGCCTCCAGGGGCGGGCCAGCCGCAGCGCCTCGTTCCACGAGCGCACGGTCGGCTCCCGGTCCTCGGGATGCAGGGCCTGCATCCAGCCCCTGCCGCGGAACTCCTCCCAGCGCTGCCCGGTCACCCGCTCCCAGCCGGGGCTCGGCTCGATGGGGCCGCCCCTCGGGCCCGTCACCCACACGATCTCGGCGGTCAACCGGACCAGGCTCTGGAACCTGCGCAGGGCCCGGCGCCGCGTCTCGGCCACGTCGCCCGCCTGCCGGGCCGCGAGGACCTGCTCGGTGACGTCGACGGCCACCGCGAGCACCCCGGGCTCGCCCTGGTCGAAGCGGGAGAGGCTGAAGGAGAGGAAGCGCTCCTCGCGGCCGGTGCCGGGGTAGAACAGGCTCACCGGCGCCTCGGCGACGCTGACCGGCTTCCCGGTGGCCAGCACCTGGTCGAACAGGTCGAAGTACTCCTGCTGGAGAAGCTCGCCGAACGCCTCCCGGATCGGCCGTCCGAGCGGACGTTCCCCGAAGGTCGCGCGGTAGGCCAGGTTGGTGTAGACGATGCGGTGATCGGGCCCGCTCGTCACGGCCACCCCGACCGGCGCGGGGTCGAAGACCTCCAGCGGCAGGCCGCCGGGCACGTGCTCCCGGGCATCGTCCATGGTCCCCCCGTCGACCGGCCGTCCTCATGGTCGCCGTACCCCCGGAACGGGGCGGTATGAGGCGCTCACTGGGAGGCTCACCGTTCGCGGCACGTTCATGCGTCCTGCGGGAACCGGTCATCGGCGTGTTCCGCGGCCCCTTCCGGGCAGCCTGGACGGTGTGGAGCCGCTGTTGACGTTCGGGCACGGCACCGCGGGGCGGGAGACGCTCGTTCCGCTGCTGCGCGGTGCCGGGGTGCGGTCCGTGGTGGACGTGCGGACCGCGCCCGGGAGCCGGCGCAACCCGGACGTTCAGCGCGACTGCCTGCGGGTATGGCTGCCCGCGGAGGGCATCGGCTACCGGTGGGAGAAGCGGCTCGGCGGCTTCCGGCGGGCCGCGCCGGACGCGCCCGACACGTTCTGGCGCAATGACTCCTTCCGCGGGTACGCGGGGCACGCGCGCAGTCCCGAGTTCCTGGACGCCATGGACGAACTGCTGCGCGAGGCGGCCCAGGCCGGCACCGCCGTGATGTGCAGCGAGTCGGTGTGGTGGCGCTGCCACCGCCGGATCATCGCCGACTTCGCCGTGCTGGCCCGCGGCCGTCCCGTCCTGCATCTCGCCCACGACGGCCGGCTCACCGAGCATCCACCGACGTCCGGAGCGCGGCTGCGGGACGACGGGCTTCTCGTCTACGACGGAGAGTGACCTCCGGCGCCAACCCCCCGGTTTCGGCGAGCGGGGCCGGCGGGTGCCCGCCCCTGGTGGCTCGGCGGGCCGTGGGCTCCGCCCAAAAAAAGTTCGAGGAGCTGTCACAGGACCGAGGCCCGTCCTGTCTTTGCTGGCAACCGGGCAAAGGGACGCCCCGGCGCACAGGAGGGATCTGGCATGAAGATCGTGGTAATCGGCGGAACCGGCCTGATCGGGTCGAAGCTGGTGACCAGGCTCGGCGAGCAGGGCCACGAGGCGGTGGCGGCGGCCCCGAACACCGGGGTCGACACCCTGACCGGCGAGGGCCTCGCGGACGTCCTGACCGGGGCTTCGGTGGTGATCGACGTGGCGAACTCGCCGTCGTTCGAGGACGCCGCGGTGCTGAAGTTCTTCGAGACCTCGACCGGCAACCTGCTCGCCGCGGAGGCCGCGGCGGGCGTCCGCCACCACGTCGGGCTGTCGATCGTGGGGACCGAGCGGCCGCCGGCGCGCGGCTACTTCCGCGCGAAGGTCGCCCAGGAGAACCTGATCCGCGAGTCCCCGATCCCGTTCTCGATCGTGCACGCCACGCAGTTCTTCGAGTTCACGAGGGCGATCGCCGACGAGGCCACCGACGGGAACACCGTCCGGCTGGCGCCGGTGCTGTACCAGCCCATCGCCGGCGACGACGTCGCCGGGCAGCTCGGCAAGGTCGCGGTCGGGTCGCCGCTGAACGGGCGGATCGACATCGCCGGGCCCGAGCGGTTCCGGATGGACGAGTTCTTCCGGGACGCGCTGGCCTCCTGGGACGACCCCCGCGAAGTGGTCGCGGACCCGCACGCGCACTACTTCGGCGCCGAGGTCGAGGAGCGCAGCCTGGTCCCGGTCGGCGACGCCGTCCTCGGCACGATCCGCTACGCCGACTGGCCCGGCCGCGTCCCGGCCGCGAAGTAGCGCGTCGAGGCGAGGGGGGATTCCGCCGTGACCGCGCCCGCGATGGTCGCCGAGTTCGATGACGTCGCCGGCTGGACGGCGGAGGCCGTGGAAACGCTGGGGGAGCGGCACGCGATCCCGGCGGCGTGCCGCGGCAGCGCCAACCCGGCGGCGCTGGCCTGGCTGGCCGAGGCGTGCGAGCTGACGCCGGGGACGAGGCTGCTGGACGTCGGCGCCGGGGCGGGGGGCCCGGCGGCCTGGGCGGCCGGGCGGTTCGGGGTCCGGCCGATCCTGCTGGAGCCGATGCCGGCCGCGTGCCGGGCCGCCGCCCGGCTGTTCGGGCTGCCGGTCATCACCGCGGACGGCACGCGGATCCCGCTCCGCGCCGGATCGGCCGACGCCGCCTGGTGCCTGGGTGTGCTGGACACCGTCCGGGACAAGGCCGCGCTGCTCGGCGAGATCCGGCGGGTCCTGGCGCCCGGCGCCTCGCTCGGGCTGCTGGTGGTCGTCGCGCGGGGCCGCCGGGTCCGGGCGGCCCCGGAGGGCAACCACTTCCCCACCCAGCGCGAACTCGCCGCGCTGCTCGACGCCGCGGGTCTCGACCTGGTCGAACAGATCGACCGGCCCGCGGGCACGCCGCTCGCCTGGACCCGCCGCGCCGAGCGGGTCGCCGCGGTCGTGGCCGCCCGGCATCGCGGCGACCGCGCCTACGCGCTGGCGGCCGACCAGGGCGAGCGGCTCTCCCGCCTGCTCGCCTCCGGGCAGGTGTCGATGCAACTGGTCCACGCCGTCAGCCGCCCGCTCCGCCGGGCGCCCATCACGTGAGGAGAACAAGTGAGCACATCGGACGGCGATCGCGGCTTCGAGGTCGAACTCGAAGTCGAGATCGAGGCGGAACTGACCCTGGTCGAGTCGAGCCGCGCGGCGCAGGAGGCCGCCGGCCCGCCGGCCGCCGAATGGCTGTTCGACCCGACGGACGCCGAGCGCGACGAGGTCGGTCTCCGCAACCTTCTCGGTGCGGCCGAGGCACTGGAAGGCGGCCATGAATAACCCGCAGGCCATGACCACGCCCGGAACCACAGCCGGAACCGCCGCGGGGATCGCCCGCCCGGCGCGGATCACGACGCTCGACAGTCTCCGCGAGCACCTGCAGTGGGCGATCGAACTGGAGCACGCGACCCTGCCGCCGTACCTGTGCGCACTCTACTCGCTCGACCCGGAGCGGAACCCCGACGCCGTCCAGGTGGTGAGCAGTGTCTTCGCCGAGGAGATGCTCCATCTGGCGCTGGCCGCGAACCTGCTCAACGCGGTCGGCGGACGGCCCCGGCTGGACTTTCCGGGAATGCTTCCGCCGCATCCCCGGCCGCTGCCGCACGGCGACCCCTCCCTGGAGCTGTCCCTGGTCCCCTTCGGCGCGGAGGCGATCGAGACGTTCCTCCGGATCGAAAAGCCGGCGCCCCCCGGTGCGCCCGCGGAGGACGACGGCTACGAGACGATCGGGCAGTTCTACGACGCGGTCGAGGAGGGGCTGCGCCACCTGTGCGAGCGGCTCGGTGAACGGGAGGTGTTCTGCGGCGACCCGGCCCGCCAGGTGACGTCCGCGCACTTCCGCAACAGCGCCGGGCGGCTGATAGCGGTCGACGGTCTCGCGTCGGCGCTGGCCGCGCTGAAGGAGATCGTCGAGCAGGGCGAGGGCACCGCCCGCGGCGATGTCTGGGACGGCGACCGGGACGTCTTCCACCCCGAACGGGACGAGGTCGCGCACTACTACCGTTTTCAGGAACTGAAGGCCGGACGGCGGTACCGGCGCGGCGACACCCCGCAATCCGGGCCGACCGGAGAAGAGGTCCGCGTGGACTTCGAGGGCGTCCGCCCGATGAGACGCGATCCGCGGCCCGGCGACCATCCCCCCGGCAGCGCGATTCGCACGGCCCAGGAGGAGTTCGACCACACCTATTGCGCCGTCCTGCATCTGCTGGAGCAGACGTTCAACGGCAGCCCGTCCATGCTCGCGGTCGCGACCGGCACCATGTACGCGCTCAAGGCGCAGGCCGAGGCTCTGATGCGGATGCCCGACGAAGGCGGGACGACCGCCGGCCCCACGTTCGCATACGTCCCGCCCGAGTCGCGCGGCTGGACCATTGGGGAGGAGCGGCGCGTCGTCGTGCTCCGCGACGGCCCCTACATCGTGTACGGCGGTGTCCCGCTCCGCCGCAAGCGCAAGATCGTCTCGGCGGGGAACGACGCACTGACCTGGAAGACGGGCGAGGACCTGCCCACCGAGGACGCCTACGCGCTGTGCCGCTGCGGCCATTCGAAGTCCAAGCCCTTCTGCGACGGAACGCACGCCCTGATCGGTTTCGACGGGACGGAGCCCGCCGGCCTCCGCCCTTACGCGGAACTGCAGCACGTCCACGACGGGGTGGGCATCTCGGCCCAGCGGGTCGGGGAGCTGTGCATCCACGCCGCCTTCTGCATCGGGCGCACCCGGCCGATCGCGGCGATGCTCGCCGACACCGAGGACAGCGACGTGCGCTCCAACATCATGGGACGGATCGACCACTGCCCGTCCGGGTCCTACAGCTACGCCCTGGAACGCGGCGGGGCGACCGTCGAGGCCGACCTGCCGGAGGCGGTCTCCGTCCTGGAGGAGGAGGACGGCCTGGCCAGCGCGCTGTGGGTCACCGGTGAGGTGCCGGTCGTCCGGTCGGACGGCCTGCCGCTGGAGGCCCGCAACCGGGTGACGCTGTGCCGCTGCGGGCGTTCGGGCAACAAGCCGCTGTGCGACGGCACCCACCGGGAGATCGGTTTCCGTGACGAGCGCACAGCCTGACCGGACCGTGCCGCCGGGGGGCGCCGGAATCCGGGTCCGGGTGCGGATGAGCGCGCGCCCGATCGACGAGCGGCACCGTGCCGCGAGCCCGCTGGAGCTGCTGTTCGACCTGACCTTCGTGGTCGCGGTCGCGGCCGCCACGGCGTGGCTCGCGCACGACCTCGCCGCCGGGCACGGCGCAGCCGGGCTCGTCCCGTTCCTCCAGGTCTTCTTCGCGATCTGGTGGGCCTGGATGAACTTCACCTGGTTCGCCTCGTCCTACGACACCGACGACGTCGCCTACCGGCTGCTGACCATGGTGCAGATGGCGGGCGTGCTGGTCCTCGCGGCCGGCGTGCCCGCCGCGGCCGACCACTCCGACTACCGGGGCGTCACCCTCGGCTACGTCGTCATGAGGGTCGGGCTCGTCGCGCAGTGGGTGCGGGCCGGCGTGGAGGACCCGGCGGGCCGCCGCACCGCGCTGCGCTACGCCGCCGGCATCGGCGTCCTGCAGGCGGGGTGGCTGCTCCGCCTGCTGCTCGCCGAGACCGGCGCCCTGCCGCCGTCCGCCCAGGTGCCGGCGTTCGCGGCGCTGGTCGTCCTGGAACTGGCCGTGCCGCCCTGGGCGGAGCGGGCGGCGCCCACCACCTGGCACCCCCACCACATCGCCGAGCGGTACGGCCTCTTCACGATCATCCTGCTCGGCGAGAGCGTCCTCGCCGCGACCCGGGGCGTCGCGGGGGCGCTGGAGAAGGCCGAGATCAGCAGCCCGTTCCTGGTGATCGCGGTGTCCGGGCTCGTCATGCTGTTCGCCCTCTGGTGGCTCTACTTCCTGGCGCCCGCGGGAGACGGGCTCACCGGCCGCCGCCACCGCTCCTACCTGTGGGGATACGGCCACTACGGCATCTTCGCCGCCCTCGCGGCCCTCGGCGCGGGACTGGAGGTCGCGGTCGAGCAGACCGGGCACGGGCCGCACGCCTCGCCCGCGGCGGTCTGCTACGCGGTCGCGATCCCGCTCAGCGTCTTCCTCGGGATGCTCTGGCTCGTCCACGCGTCGATCGCGGCGGAGCCGCTCGCCCATCCCGTCGCGGTCGCGGCCTGCGTCACCGCCGTCCTGCTGCTCCCTCCGGCGGCGCCGCACATCGGAGTCGCGGCCGTGATCGCCGCGCTCGCCGCGATCTGCGTCCTGCTGACCGCCTTCACCATCGGCTGGGGGAGGGCCCGGAGCCCGGCGTAGGGCCTGCGGGTCAGTCCTCGCTCCAGCCGTGCTTGCGGGCGAAGGCCAGCAGCCCCTCGCGCAGCTTGACCAGGTGCGCCCCGGTCAGCTCGGGCACGGTGTCGAGGATCAGCTCGGTCAGCTCGATGCGCAGTTCCGAGGTGGTGAGGACGTCGCAGAGGACATCGTCGTCGGACGGGGAGACCCGGCCGGTGCCGCTGCCGGTTCCGGCCGGGACGCCGCGGTCGCCGATGACGCTGACGTCGAACGCCTTCAGCCCCCGCTCGCCGTCGATGAGCTCATATTCGACCGACGTTCCCGTGGTGATCAGAGATTTGTCGTCGTTCAGATCATTCACGTGGACGAAGACGTCGGGACCGCCCTCGTCGGGGGTGATGAATCCGTAACCGCGAACTTCGTCGAACCGCGCGATCCTGCCCACATGTACCACGACAACATCCTTCACCGAACACCTGCATCAGCTACCGCCGAAATGCGCGGATGTATCACGATGGCGCCGCGCCGTCTCGGCCTTCAGCCTCCAGAGTAGCCAAAGAGCGGCCCGGCGTGCGCCGATGCCAATTGGGCCCGAATTGGCCGGCCAGGGCGGTAAGGGGCCAGGGCCGGCTCGTCGTCGCGAAGGTCGGCGGCGATGAGATCCGCCAGATGCGGGCCGAGGGTGATGCCGCTGTGCGTCACGGCGGTGTAGAGGCCGGGGAGGTGCCGGCCGGCGAGCGGGCGCCCGTCGGCGGGGAGCGGCCGGACGCACCGCCGGACCTTCTCGATCCGGGCGGTGAGGCCGGGGATGAGCGAGCGGGCGCGGTCGAGCAGTTCGGCGGCGCGGGCGTCGAGTTCGGCCGGCGAGCTGGTGAGGTCCGTGGCGTCGTCCAGGTCGGCGGCCTCCAGCACGAGCCCCTGCCCGGGGGTGGGGCGCAGGTCGAGGCCGGGGGAGTGGACGACCCCGTTGACAAGCCCGGGGGCAGGGGTCGTGGTGGCGGTGAGACCGGGGGCGGACGACCCGGCCGCCTCGGCGTCCACCAGGGGGAGGACGACGCCGGCGCTTGCGAGCAGGGCGGGGCTGTGCCGGCCCGCCGCGCAGATCGTGAGGTCGGCGTGAAGGTCATCGCCGGTGCCGAGCCGGACGCCGGTGACGCGCTCGCCGCGAAGGTTGAGCCGGGTCGCCGGCGTCCCGGTGACCAGCCGGGCTCCGGCGTCGCGGGCGCGGCCGAGGAGGGCCGCCACCGCGTCCGGGCCGTGCACGTACCCCTCGCCGGGGTAGTGCGCGATGACCGCACCGGCCGGCGGCCGCAGGGACGGTTCGATGTCGCGCAGCCGATCGGCCGTGATCAGCGTCGCCGCGTAGCCGAGGGTGGACAGCCGCGCGACCCGCTCGCTCAGCACCGCCTTGACCGGGTCGGTGTCGGCCCAGGCGGTGTTGCCCGTGATGCGGAACCAGCCGGGGTCGCCGAACTCGCCGGCCAGGCGCCGCCAGGCGCCCAGCGCCGCGACGCGCAGCGAATGGTAGGCGGGGTCGCCCGGATCGTTGGCGTTGAGCCAGGCGAAGCTCGCGCCCGAGGCGCCGGCGCCCGGCCGGTCCTGCTCGACCAGGGTCACCTCGTCCGTCCCGCCGGTGAGCCGGTCGGCCAGCGCGGCGCCGATGATCCCGCCGCCGATGATGACGATGCGCACGCGTCCAGGATCGCAGCCCCGCCGCCGGGCGGCCATACCCTCCGGCCGCCCGCCCGGACCCGGCTCCGAATTTTCTACAGAGACGGTTGTCGAAACGCGGCTAGGCGGCGGTGCGGCCGATGCGGACCCGCCAGGTCTCCGGGCCCTCCTCCAGGGAGTCCCAGGTGAACGCGCCGGCGTGCTCGGCGGCGAACTGGTAGTACAGCGGCTTCGGGTCGTGGTCGTTGACGAGCACGAAGCCTTCGCCCGCGCCGAGCGAGGCCCACGTCTCGAAGATCAGCTCGTGGCGGCGCGCGGGCGCCTCGGCGCGGACGTCGAGCGGGCGGTCCCCAGCGGTCATGTCGGTCTCCCTCGCCTGTTTCTCCAAGGATAATTTGTTTATACAAGGAGACTAGTGCAAAATAGGGGGCGCGACAACGTGACCGAGGAGGCCCGTCGTGACCTACGTGATCGGTGAGCCGTGCATCGATGTGATGGACCGCGCCTGCGTCGACGAGTGCCCGGTCGACTGCATCTACGAGGGCGAGCGCTCCCTCTACATCCATCCGGACGAATGCGTCGACTGCGGCGCGTGCGAGCCGGTCTGCCCGGTGGAGGCGATCTACTACGAGGACGACCTGCCCGCTGCGCTGGAGCCCTACCGGGACGACAACGCGCGGTTCTTCGCCGAGGCGCTGCCCGGCAGGGACGAGCCACTCGGCACGCCCGGCGGTGCCGCGAAGCTCGGGGCGGTGGGCGTCGACACCCCCCTGGTCGCCGCCCATCCGGAGCCGGAGGGGGCGGCCAGGGCCTGACCGGTGGTCAGCCGAGGTCCACCGCCGCGTTCAGCGCGCGACCCTTTCGGCGAGCAGTTCACGCCCCGGCCCGGACAGTTCTCCGACGGCGCTCGGCCGTCCGGCGATGGCCATGAGAATCGCCTCGGCCGACCCCCTCGCCTCCGGCCCGGACCCCCTGGACCAGTCCAGGTCGGTCGCCACGAGCCGCAGCCTCCGCGCCCGCCGGGCACCGCCGAAGACCGGCACCTTCAGCGCGCCCCGCAGCGCGGCCACGAGGCGCTCCGCCGGGATCTCGCGCGGCAGCCCGAGGGGGCGCCGGATGTCCTGATGGTGGATGACGCCGCCGGTCAGCGCGACGACGCCCCCGGACCACGCCATCACCCCTGCCGGCCGGACGTGCTTCCTCGCCAGCGCCAGCAGTTCCCCGCTCGTGCGGCCGCCGTATTCGGCGAGACCCACGTCGTTGGCCCCATCGAGCGTGAAGCGCCCTTTCACGAACCGCCCGGCCATGTCCCGCAGGCTCAAATCGTCGTAACTCACCAGGTGGGCGACGAGGTCCCGCACGCGCCATTCTCCGCACAGCGTCGGGGCGTCCCACTGCTCCGGCGAGAGCGTCTCCAGGAAATCCGCTAAATCCGTTCGCTCGTCACGCGCCAACGACTTGAGATCCATGCCCTTCTGGGTAACCCATGCACCGGAGGCGCGCAAGCGCGGGTCCGGGCCGGCGGCCGCCGGCCCGGACCCGTACTCCGGACGTCGGGCTAGACCTTCTTGCGCATGACCGCCACGCCCATCGCCGCCGCCCTGAGGGCGACCGTGATCGCCCCCGTCACGACGTTCGTCACGACGTTGCTCCAGACCGTCGAGGTCGTGGACATGTCACCGGCCACCGCCCAGGGTGCGATGATCGTCCAGATCCCGACGACCGGGGCCACCCAAGACATCGTGTGGGTGCGGCCGTAGGTGGACGCGAAGCCGGCGGCCAGCAGGGTCAGCGCGACCCCCATGATGAGGTTGTTGATCGCGAGGTCGGTCAGCCCGCTGAACCCGACGATCCAGGGGGACGCCGCCAGGTACAGGCCGGTGAGGGCGATGAGGCCGTGCACGCCCTGCGCGACGGGCGTCTCCGCCGCGGCCGCGGGACGGGCGCGCCGACGATCGGGTCGGACGCTGGAGCCTGCGGGGTCTCAGAGCTTGAAGAGCTTGGTGAAGGGGGCGAGGACCTTGACCTTCTGCGCTCCGAAGTCGACCAGGACGCAGTGCCCCTGCTGGACTTCCAGGATGCGGCCGAGCCCGTACTTGTCGTGGGTGACCCGGTCCTCGGGCGCGAATTCCTTCGCGGGCGGGGCGGCGGGCGGCGGCTTGAAGGGGCTGGTGGGCAGGTGCCGCCGGCGGGAGGGTTCGGTGGATTTCACCCTTGCAGTATGCGCTCACCTGGGACGTTGGGGGGCCGTCTTCGGCAGGCGGTATGGAAATCATCACAGTGGATCCCGGATGGCGCCTCCGTACCGCGGGCCATGTGGTACGGTCGGAAAAGTTGCGGTTCCCAAGACATGTGCATGCGCCTGCGGATCAAACTTCAGCAGGCGCATTTTTTGTTGCTCTGGATTTTCCGGATGGGCCATCGCGGCGTCCCCGGCCGTGCAAGGTGTGCGCCCGGGACCGACCAGAAGGAGAACGACCATGGCCACCGGCACCGTCAAGTGGTTCAACGCGGAAAAGGGCTTCGGCTTCATCGAGCAGGACGGCGGCGGCGCCGACGTCTTCGCCCACTACTCCAACATCGCCGCCCAGGGCTTCCGTGAGCTCCAGGAGGGCCAGAAGGTGTCGTTCGACGTCACCCAGGGCCAGAAGGGCCTCCAGGCGGAGAACATCGTCCCCGCCTGATCGCCGAACGGACGGCGGGCGGGCTCCCCGGAGCCCGCCCGCTGTGCGAGGTGCCCGCACGGCACCGTCTCCGGCGGGGCGCGTCTCGCCCCCGCCCGGCCCGCTGCGAGAGCACCGCGGGTTCAGTCCCGGTTCGTCTTGAGAGCTGTTCGTCCGGCCCCTGGCCGCGATTCCGCGCCCGCGGAGCACTTCCTCGACACGCACCGCTTTCGAGGAAGGCTTGACCATCTCCCGTATCCCCAGCCCGGCCGCCCCGGAGCGCTCCTCCCGCCCCTCCCGCTCCCGCCGCGCCGCCGGACGCCGCCGTCCGGCGCAGCGCTCCGCGGCCGAGTCCGGTCCTCCCGAGACCCTCACCGCGCCGCTGCCCCCGGTCGAGTCGTTCTCCGACCTGCGGATGCCGGCGCCGCTCCTGGCGGCACTGGCCCGCCAGGGAGTGACCGCCCCGTTCCCCATCCAGGCCGCGAGCCTGCCGAACGCCCTCGCCGGCCGGGACGTCCTCGGCCGGGGACGAACCGGCTCCGGTAAGACCCTCGCCTTCGGCCTGGCGGTGCTCGCCCGTACCGCCGGCCACCGCGCCGGGCCCGGCGCGCCCTCGGCCCTGGTCCTGGTGCCCACCAGGGAACTCGCCCAGCAGGTCGCCGGCGCGCTCGCACCCTACGCGGACGCCGTCGGGCTGCGGCTGGCCACCGTCGTGGGCGGCCTGCCGATCGGCCGCCAGGCGAGCGCCCTCAAGAGCGGCGCGGACGTCCTGATCGCCACCCCCGGGCGGCTCGCCGACCTGATCGAGCGCGGCGACTGCCGGCTCGGCGAGGTGGGGATCACCGTGCTGGACGAGGCCGACCAGATGACCGACATGGGGTTCCTGCCGCAGGTCACCCGGCTGCTGGAGCAGACCCCGCGCGGCGGCCAGCGGATGCTGTTCTCCGCGACGCTCGACCGTAACGTCGACCAGCTCGTCCGGAGGTTCCTCAGCGACCCGGTCACCCACTCGGTCGACCCGCCGGCGGGCGCGGTGGCCACGATGGAACACCACCTGCTGCACGTCACCGACACCGACAAGCACGAGACGACGGCGCACATCGCGGCCCGCGCCGACCGAGTGATCATGTTCGTGGGCAAGAAGCACGCCGCCGACCGCCTGGTCCGCAAGCTGACGTCCCGCGGCATACGCGCCGCCGCGCTGCACGGCGGCAAGACGCAGTCGCAGCGCAACCGCGCGCTGAACGGCTTCCACACCGAGGACGTCACCGTGCTGGTCGCCACCAACGTCGCCGCGCGCGGCATCCACATCGACGACCTCGATCTCGTCGTCAACGTGGACCCGCCCGCCGACCACAAGGACTACCTCCACCGCGGCGGACGCACCGCCCGGGCCGGACGCACGGGAACGGTGGTCACCCTCGTCCTCCCCGACCAGCGCCGCGAGATGAACGACCTGATGGCCAAGGCCGGCATCACCCCGCGCACCGCCAGCGTGCGCCCCGGCGACCCTGAACTGGCCCGGATCACCGGTGCCCGGACCCCGGTCCGCGCCGCCGCCACGGGCACCGCCCCAGGACGGAAGCCGCGCAACGCCGCGCCCGCCGCGCCCGCCGGGAAGGCCGGGAAGGCCGGGAAGGCCGGGAAGGCCCGGGCCACCACCCAGGAGCGCAGGCCGCGGCGCCGCGCGTCCTCCCTGAACTCCTGACGCCTCCTGCCCGGGCCAGATCTCGGTGAGCACCGGGATCTGGCGCCGGGCCGGTCACATGGTGTCGAACAGGTTGGGCCGGCCGGCACGGTAGCCAGGAGCGGCTCGTCGTTGGCGTTGCGTCCGGTGGCAGGGTCCCAGCTGATTGCGGGGTCCAGGAATCACGAGTGCAGGAGGTCGACCCTCGCCCGGGCGATCTGGCTGACGGTCTACGGCGTGGCGCCGCCCCCGCCCGTCCGCACCCGGGCCGTCCGCCCTTGATTGTGGACAACTGTCCAGACTAGATTCCACATCGTGCAGAGCGCCGATCTCCCCGAATTGGGCTGCTACGGGCTCGCCGGGCATTCCGCCAGCCCCCGCGATCTCCTCGGCGAGGTCGCCGAGGCCGAGCGGCTGGGCCTCGGCGCGGTCTTCCTGTCCGAGCGCTTCACCACCAAGGAGGCCGCCGCGCTCTCCGGCGCCGCCGCGGCGGTGAGCGAGCGGATCGGCATCGCGACCGCCGCCACCAACCACAACACCCGGCACCCGCTGCTGACCGCGACGTTCGCGACGACCGTGCACCGGCTGTCCGGCGGACGGTTCGCGCTCGGGCTGGGCCGCGGCTTCGACATGCTCTTCGACGTCATGGGCCTGCCCCGCGTCACCGCCGCGCAGCTCGAGGACGCCATCGGCGTCCTGCGCCGCCTGTGGCGCGGCGAGGCCGTCGTCGGGCACGACGGGCCCGCCGGGAAGTTCCCCTACCTCAGCCAGGACCCGTCCTTCGACGAGGACATCCCGGTCATCCTCACCGCGATGGGGGAGCGGACGCTCGAGTTCGCCGGACGGGTCGCGGACGGCGTGGTCCTGCACACCTTCTTCACCGACGGGACTCTCGCGAAGGCCGTGGCCGCCGTCCGGCGCGGAGCGGACCAGGCCGGGCGCGACCCCGCGTCCGTCCGCGTCTGGTCGGTGCTGGCCACGGTCGGCGAGCACCTGGACGAGGAGGCGCGCCTGCGCAAGCTCGTCGGCCGCCTCGCGACCTACCTGCAGGGGTACGGCGACCTGCTGGTCAGGGTCAACGGCTGGGACCCGGCGGTCCTGGACCGGTTCCGGGCCGACGAGCTCGTCGCGGGCTACCCCGGCGCGTTCGACGTGATCGGGACGACCCGCGATCTGCGGCATGTCGCGGACCTCATCCCGCGCGAATGGCTCGCGGCGTCCGCGACCGGGTCGCCCGAGCGGTGCGCGGCCCGCGTCCTCGACCAGTTCGACGCGGGCGCCGACGGCGTGATCCTGCACGGCGCGACGCCCGCCGAACTCGCCCCCGTGCTGGAGGCCTACCGGCGCGTCCGGCCGGACGGTTTCGACGGCCTTCCCCGCAACCCCGGACGGGTCCGCCGTTGATCACCGCGCCGTGGCTCGGCGGCGTCCTGAACCGCCGGGTGGACGAGGTCACCATGGAGCCGATCGGCACCGGGCAGATCGGCTCGGTGTACCGGCTGAGCCTGGCGGGCGTCGGGGCCCCGCCCCGACTCGTCGCGAAGCTCCCCCTGGCCGACCCCGCCGCCCGCGCCATGCTCGGCGGCACCTACCGGACCGAGGTGCTCTTCTACCGCGACATCGCCGGGACGGTCGCCATCCGCACACCGCACTGCCACCACGCCGAGATCGATCCCGACACCTTCGAGTTCGTCCTGCTCCTGGAGGACCTTGCCCCGGCGGTGCAGGGCGACCAGCTCGCGGGCTGCTCGGCGCGGCACGCGCGGGACTGCGTCGCCGGCCTCGCCGGGCTGCACGGACCCCGCTGGTGCGACGCGTCCCTCCTGGACGTCGACGGGCTGACCCGCCCGACCGCCTCGGACGCGGCGACCCTTGCCGAGGTCTACGGCCCCGCCGTCGAGATCTTCATCGACCGCTTCCCCAACCGGCTCTACCCCGAAGACAGGGAGACGCTGCGGAGCACGGTCGGCGCCATCGGTTCGTGGCTGATCGACCGCTCCGAGCGCTTCGGGCTCGTCCACGGCGACTACCGGCTCGACAACCTGCTCTTTCCACCGGAAGGCGTGCCCGTCACCGTCGACTGGCAGACCCTCACCATCGGGCTGCCCGCACGCGACCTGTCCTACTTCCTTGCGACCAGCCTCAAGGTCGCCGACCGCCGCGCCCATGAGCGCGACCTCGTCGCCCACTATCACCGGGCACTTCTAGGCCACGGTGTCCGCGACTACTCTCTCGACCTCTGCTGGGACGACTACCGCTTCGCCCTCCTGCAAGCCCCCCTCATCATCGTCCTGGGCTGCGCCTACGGAACCCCCACCGAGCGCGGCGACGCCATGTTTCTGGCCATGACCGCCCGTGCCTGCGCCGCGATCCGCGACCATTCGGCCGTACCGTGACGAGTAGGGTCGGCCGATGGCTGTGACACTGCGTACCGACCGCCTCCTCCTGCGCCGCTGGAAGGACGCCGACCGCGAGCCGTTCGCCGCGCTGAACGCCGACCCGGAGGTCATGGAGCACTTCCCGGCGCCGCTGAGCCGCCCGGAGAGCGATGCGCTGATCGACCGGATCGAGGAGCGCTTCGACGAGAACGGGTTCGGCTTCTGGGCCCTGGAGGTCGCCGGCACGGGCGAGTTCATCGGGTTCGCGGGTCTGTGGGTACCGCGCTTCCACGCCCATTTCACCCCGGCCGTGGAGATCGGCTGGCGCCTCGCCCGTTCCGCCTGGGGCCGTGGTTACGCCACCGAGGCCGCCCTTCGCGCGCTCGGCTTCGCCTTCGACGACCGGGCCCTGGACGAGGTGGTCTCCTTCACCAGCCTGGGAAACGTCAGATCCCAGGCCGTCATGAAGCGCATCGGCATGTCCCACGACCCCTCCGACGACTTCGACCACCCCCTCGTCGACGAAGGGCACCGCCTGCGCCGCCACGTCCTCTGGCGGATCACCGCCGCCGGCTGGGCAGCGAAGGTCCTTCCCGGGACGGACGTTCGTCCCTGGTGACGCGCGCCCCCCGGCGGGAAGGTGGAGGCAAGACGGAATGAGGGGGACGCATGGTGCACGTGAGGAATCTGCAGGACGCTCCCGACGCGGTCTTCGACGTCAGGGGCCACGTCCCGGACCGGCTCGCCGAGACCGCCCGGGAGAAGGTCGCGGCAGCGTTCCGGCAGGCGCCCGAGCCGGTCCTGTTCGCCCGCGTCAAGCTGGCGACCGCGCCCGACCCCGCGGTGGAGCGCCCGGCGATGGCGCAGGCCAACGTCGACGTCAACGGGCGCCCCGTGCGGGTGCAGGCGGCCGCGCCGACGATGCAGGAGGCCATCGACCTGCTGCCCGACCTGCTGCGCGCCCGGTTCGAGCGGATCGGCGGGCGGCGCGAGGCGTCCCGCGCCCCGAAGGCCGGGCGGCACGCGCACCGGCCCGCCCGCCACGTCCGGCCGCCGGGCGAGCGGGAGATCGTGCGGCGCAAGACGTTCGCGGCCGACACCCAGACCCCGGACGAGGCCGCCTTCGACATGGACCTCATGGACTACGACTTCTGGCTGTTCACCGACGCCGAGACCGGTCAGGACGCCGTCGTCTACCGTGCGGACGGCGGCTACCGGATCGCGCTCGCGGACCGCGAGGCCGACCGCGAGGCCGACCGCGAGGCCGACCGCGAGGGGCCGGTGGCGATCCCGCTGACCGTCAGCCCGCACCCCGCGCCGCGCATCGGGGAGGGGGAGGCGGTCGAGCGGCTGGAGGCGCTCGGGCTCCCGTTCGTGTTCTTCGCGGACGCCGGTACCGGGCGCGGCAAGGTGCTCTACCACCGCTACGACGGCCACTACGGTCTCCTGGAGGCCATGCCGTAGCCGCGGAGAAGAGCCGCCCCACCGGCAGGTGGGGCGGCTCTTCCATGCGACCGGCAGGCCCGGAACTGCGGGCCGGAACAGCAGGCCTGGAACAGCAGGCCCGAACCAGCAGGGCCCCGGGTCAGAAGGTCTCGCGGTGGGCCAGGGCCGCCCAGCTCTCGTCCCACATGGCCTCGCGGCGGCGGTCGTAGCGGCGGCGGGCGGAGAAGTAGACGGCCAGCAGCGGCAGGCCGACCACGGCGACCGCCATGGTGCCGCTCACGGTCGTGGTCGCGACGGTGTCGGCGCGGGTTCGCGGGGCCCGGACCAGGGCGCCGGACCCGTCCACCCAGATCCGGTGGCTCGTGCCGGGCTTGACGGACGTGTCCGCCGGGATGACCGCCGTGTGCGGCCGGTCGTCGGGGGACGTCCAGGCCAGCTCGGCGGAGGGTCGCCGGACGCCCGCGCCCTCCCGCGGCTTCACCCGGGTGACGCGGGCTTCGACGCGGTGGTACGCGGCCTGCCGCTGCTCGGCCTCGACGCCCGTCCGGTAGGACTGGACGGCGACCGCGACGGAGGCCGGCGGCGCGAGACCCGCGAACAGGACGGCGGCGCCGGCCCCGACGGCCCACTGGCGGCGGTCGACGGTGCGGCGCAGGTCGTTGCGGTCGAAGCCGAACCGGCGGCGGACGTGTCCGAGCCTCTCCATCACTCCTCCTTCCCCTCGACGGTAATCGGTGCGCAAAGAACCCCGGCAGGGCCCGCCGGTCCCGCGCGCGGGGACGTTGGTCCCCTTCTGGACAGGCCGCGCCGCGCGCAGACTGGCAGGAGGGAGGCAGGCATATGAACGGAGAGGAAAGGACACGGTGGCCGCACGTCCTGTTCGGGTTCGACGGGACGGCGGAGAACGAGGCGGCGTTGCGCTGGGCGGTCGAGGAGGCCCGGCTCCGGGGGATGGGGCTGGTGATGTGCCACTGCTGGCACTGGCCCTACCCGGCGGGCCACACCGACCCCGACATCGAGGCGATCATGAGGCGGGCGGGGGAGAACCTCCTCGACAGCGGCGTGCGCCGGGCCTATGAGCTGGGCGTGCCGGGCGCGGTCCGAAGGCGGCTGCGGCGCGGCCCCGCCATCGAGGCGCTCCTTCGCGCGTCCGCGGGCGCGGAACTGGTCGTGGTCGGGGCGCCCGAGGAGTCCGCCGAGGGGTCGGCGGCCCTGGAGCTGCCCGCCCGGTCCCCGCGCCCGGTGATCGCGGCCCGGGAGGGGGCGGCGCCGCGGCTGGTCGTCGTCGGGGTGGACGGCTCGCCCGGCTGCGCCCCCGCCCTCGGATTCGCCGCGCAGGAGGCGGCGCTGCGCGGCTGGGACCTGCACGTCGTCCACGGCTGCTGGGAGCCCGGCGCGGTCGTCGAGTACGAGCTCGCGTTGTTCCACGACCGGGACCTGCTGGAGCGGACCCGCGCCGCCGAGTTGGAGCAGGCCGTGGGGCCGCTGCGCGTCCGGTACCCGGATCTGCGCATCGAGGCGTCGCCGCTGCTGGAGCGCCCCTTCGACGCCCTGTGGGAGGCGGCGAAGGACGCCGGCCTCGTGGTGCTCGGGGACCGGGGGACCGGCTTCGACCCGCTGGGCGCGACCGCCACGGCCATGCTGCTCCGGGCCCGCTGCACCGTCGCGATCGTGCCGGGACGAAGGTCCCGGGAGGCGCGGACCGTCGCCTCTGACCGGCGCGTCCCCGCCCGGCAACGATAGGGAGTGGTGAAGGGAGCGACGATGAGCGATCGACGCGGTGTGGTCGTCGGTTACGACGGATCCGGGCAGAGCGAGGAGGCCGTGCGCTGGGCGGCCGAGGAGGCGCGGCTGCGGGGAGTCCCGCTGACCGTGGTGCACGCGTGGGAGATGTTCACCGCCGTCGGGCCGATGGCGATCCCCGTCGCCGACCTTCGGGCGGCGGCCGAGGAGGTCGCGGCCGAGGGCGCGAAGCACGCCCGCGAGGAGACCGGCGACGTGCACGCCGTGCTCGGCCGCGGCGTGCCGGCGACCGCGCTGCTGGAGGCCGCCGCCGGGGCCGAGCTGGTCGTCGTGGGCTCGCGGGGACGCGGCGGGTTCACCGACCTGGTGCTCGGCTCGACGGCCGTGGGACTGTCGGCGCACGCCTCGTGCCCGGTCGTGGTCGTCCGCGAGCGGCGGGCCGCTGGCCCCGTCGTGGTGGGGGTGGACGGTTCCGCGGGCTCGCTGGAGGCGCTCGGCCCGGCCTTCGACGAGGCCCGGCTGCGCGGCGCCGAGCTGGTGGCGCTGGTCGCCTGGCCGCCCGACGCCGAGCCCGGGCCCGCCCCGCTGGTGGACGCCGAGGGGCTGCGCGAGTTCGCCGGCGAGCGGCTCGCCCGGCTCGTCGCGCCCTGGCGGGAGAAGTACCCGGACGTCCCCGTCCGGACCGAGGTGGTGACCGGCGCGCCGCGCGAGGTGCTGCTCGGCGCGGCGCGGGAGGCCCGGCTCCTCGTGGTCGGTTCGCGCGGGCTCGGCGGCTTCCGCGGGCTGCTGCTCGGCTCGGTCAGCCACGCCCTGCTGCACCATGCCGCCTGCCCGGTCGCCGTCGTGCACTCCCCCCGCGACTGACCGGGCGTCCGAGACGCGCGGGCGTCCTGGAGGGGACGCCCGCGCGTCACTGCCCGTGGGCGGGTCAGGGCCCGGTGACCAGGGCCTCGGTGGCGTCCAGGGCGGGATCGGCGGACAGGTCGGGGTCGAGGATCAGCTGCAGCAGCAGGCCGTCCAGCATCGCGGTGAACAGCATGGCGGTGCCCTCGCGGCGCTCGGCCGGCCAGTCCGGGCACAGGTGGCCGAGCCGCGCGGCGATCCGGGCCCGGACGGTGCGCGACCAGTCCCGCCGCTCGGCGCCCATCCGCGGGTCGCGCAGCGCCCTGACCAGGAGCTCGGCGGCGAGCCGCAGGTTGCGCTCGCCGGCCGCCATGCGTGGGACGAGGACGCGCAGGGCGCGCAGCGCGGCCGGGATGTCGGGCGCGGCGAGCAGCGCGTCCACCACCGGGTCGACGATCATCTCGCTGGCGCGCTGCGCGACCGCGACGTGCAGGCCCGGCAGCCCGTTGAAGTAGTGGTGGAGCAGGCCCGGACGGGTACGGGCGCGGTCGGTGACGGCCCGCGCGGTGACCGCGGGCCAGCCGCCCTCGGCGAGCAGGTCGAGACCGATCCGCACGAGCTGGTCCCTGCGCGCCCGCCCGCGAGGAGTCGACGCGGCACTCGCGCCGGCGGGCTCCTCGTGGGTCATGCCGCCCAAGCTATCCCAACGCTTGCAGCGTGCAAAGATCATCGCGGGAGGCGGGGAACACGCGAACCGGGCGCGGCGGCCGTCGGCGACGACCCCCGCGCCCGGTGGACGCGCCCCTCGGGGCCCGTCCTACGACGCGCGTTCGCGCTCCGCGCGCAGCTGGAGCGCCACGTCGATGATCATGTCCTCCTGGCCGCCCACGTAGCCGGCCTCGCCGACCTTCTGCAGGATCTCGTGCGTCGGGACGCCGTAGCGCTCGGCGGCCCGCTCGGCGTGCAGCAGGAAGCTGGAGTACACGCCCGCGTACCCCTGCGTGATCGCGCCCCGGTCGGCGAACGGCAGCCGGTGCAGGAACGGCTTCACGACGTCGTCCGCCGCCGCCATCGCGCCCTGCACGTCCACGCCCGTCGGGACGCCGAGGCGCTCGAACGTCGCGACCAGCACCTCGGTGGGGGAGTTGCCCGCCCCCGCGCCGAGCGCGCACAGCGCCCCGTCGATCTGCCGGGCGCCGTTCTGCTGCGCCAGCACCGAGTTCGCGACGCCCAGGGACAGGTTCTGGTGGCCGTGGAACCCGACCTGCGCCTCGTGCCCGATCTCCTTGACCAGCGCGCTGATCCGCTCCTGCGCGTCCCCGAGGACGAGCGCGCCGGCGGAGTCGACGACGTACACGCACTGCGCGCCGCCGTCCACCATGATCCGTGCCTGCCTCGCCAGCTCCGCCGGGCCGACCCGGTGCGACAGCATGAGGAACCCGACGGTCTCCATGCCGAGGTCGCGGGCGGCGGCGAAGTGCTGCAGCGACACGTCCGCCTCGGTGCAGTGCGTCGCGACGCGCGCGACCGACGCGCCCGCGTCGTGCGCCATCTTCAGGTCGTTGACCGTGCCGAGGCCCGGCAGCAGCAGGACGGCGATCTTGGCGCGGGTCGCCTCGTCCACGGCGGCGGCGACGAGCTTGACGTCGTCCTCCAGCGAGAAGCCGTAGTTGAAGGACGAGCCGCCGAGGCCGTCACCGTGGGTGACCTCGATGACCTCGACGCCCGCGGAGTCCAGCGCGTGGACGACGCCGCGGACCTGCTCCTCGGTGAAGCGGTGCGCCATCGCGTGGCTGCCGTCCCGCAGCGTCGAGTCGGTGATCCTGATCTTGTCGTTGACGACGTCGCTCATGCGGTGGCCTTCCTGCGCGCGAGCTGCTCGCCCACCCGGGCGGCGGCCGCGGTCATGATGTCGAGGTTGCCGGCCCACGGCGGCAGGTAGTCGCCGTTCCCGCGGACCTCCAGGAACACCGCGACACGGGCCATCCCGTTCCAGATGTCGCGGGGCTCGTCGAACTGCGGCTCGGCGCGCAGCGTGTAGCCGGGCACGTAGGTGGCGACCTCCGCGACCATCTTCTCGATCGACGCGGCGATCGCCTTGGTGTCGGCGTCGGCCGGGATCGCGCAGTACACCGTGTCCCGCATGATCATCGGCGGGTCGACCGGGTTGAGGATGATGATGGCCTTGCCCCGCGCGGCGCCGCCGACCTGCTCGATCGCGCGGGCGGTGGTCTCGGTGAACTCGTCGATGTTCGCGCGGGTGCCGGGACCGGCCGACCGCGACGCGATCGACGCGACGATCTCCGCGTACGGCACCGGGACGACCGAGGACACGGCGTGCACGATCGGGATCGTCGCCTGCCCGCCGCACGTGATCATGTTGAGGTTGGGGGCGTCCGAGAGCGTGTCCAGGTTCACCGGCGGGCACACGAGCGGGCCGGCCGCGGCCGGCGTCAGGTCGATCGCGGTGATCCCGGCCTCCTCGTAGCGCGGGGCGTTCGCCAGGTGCGCCTTCGCCGAGGTCGCCTCGAACACGAGGTCGGGCAGCGTCGGCTGCTTCAGCAGCCAGTCCACGCCCTCCGCCGACGCCGGGACGCCCATCTTGCGGGCGCGCTCCAGGCCGTCGGACTCGGGCACGACGCCGATCATCGAGTGGACCTCGATCAGCTCGCTGCGCGTCAGCTTGACCAGCAGGTCGGTGCCGATGTTGCCCGGCCCGACGATGGCCGCCGTCAGCTTGCGCGCCGTCCCCGCTTCCTGCGGGGGGACGCGCGCCCCCCGGTTCGCCTCGCTCATTTCTGCTCCTTTCCGAACCGGGCGGTCACGGAACCGATCCCGGCGAACGTCGCCGTCAGGGTCTCCCCGGGCGCGACCGGCACGGCCGCGGTGATGGAGCCCGGCAGTACCACGTGGCCCGCCTCCAGCGTCACGCCGCGCTCGCCGAGGACGTTGGCCAGCCAGACCAGCGCGTTGATCGGCGAGCCCAGCACGGCGCCGCCGGCGCCGGTGTCGATCAGGTCGCCGTCGCGGCGCAGCAGGCAGCCCATCAGCGACAGGTCCTGGTCGTCCAGCCGGACGGGACGGGTGCCGAGCACCACGCCGCCGCTGGAGGCGTTGTCGGCGATCGTGTCCGGCAGGGTGATCTTCCAGTCCGCGATGCGGGAGTCGATGACCTCCAGCGCCGGCAGCACGTAGTCGACGGCGGCGACGGCGTCCGCCGTGGTCGCGCCCGGCCCGGCGAGCGGGCGGCCCAGCACGAACGCGATCTCCGGCTCGATCCGGGGCTGCAGGAAACGGCCGGTGTCGATCGGCGCGCTCTCCTGCAGGAACATCGTGTCCAGCAGGACGCCGAAGTCCGGCTGGTCCACGCCCATCTGGCGCTGCATCGCGGCCGAGGTCAGCCCGACCTTGTGGCCCTTGATCCGCGCCCCGGCGGCCGTCCACGCCTCGACCTGGGCGAGCTGGACCGCGTAGGCGTCGGCCACCGACATGTCCGGATGGTCCTTCGTCAGCGGCGAGATGGGAGTGCCGGTGGCGTACGCGTCGAGCAGCGCCGCCGCGGCCTTCTCCACGGAACCCGGGTCCATTGGGCCGTCCTTTCGTTGTCTCGGCAGGCCCGAGCCTCTCCCGGCGGGGGCGCCGCGGGCAATGCGCGCGTCCCGCGTGGTGGGACACTTCTTCTACAGTTGGCGCCATGCCGCCCGACGACACCTCCTGCGCCGCGCCGTCGCGGTGCTGACCGCGTTCCGGGCGGACGACGGCGGCCTCGGCGCCGCGGAGCTGGCCCGCCGCAGCGGCCTCCCCAAGTCCACCGCGCACCGGATCGCGCTCGACCTCGCCGAGGCGGGCCTCCTGGAGCGGGACGGCACGCGGGCCCCGGCCGTCCACACCGCCGCGCTCACCCTTTCCGCACCCTCCAGGGTTAGCCGCCGGGAAGGTGGCGGGCCAGGAGCTCGGCCAGGTGCTCGCTGTCGCGGTGCGCGAGGTCGCCCAGCTGGGTCCGGCAGCTGAAGCCGTCCGCCAGCACGACCTCACCCTCGCCGGTCTTCCGGACGGCCGGGAGGAGTTGCGTCTCGGCGACCGCCACCGAGACGTCGTGGTGGCCCTTCTCGACGCCGAAGTTCCCGGCGAGACCGCAGCAGCCGCCGAGCCTGCCGACGGCCGCGCCCGCCCGCTCCAGCAGTGCCGCGTCCTTCGTCCAGCCCATGACGGCGTGGTGGTGGCAGTGCGGCTGCGCGATCCCGGTGACGCCGGACAGGTCGGGCGGCGTCCAGTCCTCGGTCTCGGCGAGCAGCTCGGCCAGCGTGCGGGTCGCCGCGGCCACCTCCCGCGCGGCCGCGGCGTCCACGCCGCGCAGCAGCTCCACGGAGTCCGACCGCAGCACGCCCGTGCAGGACGGTTCCATGCCGACGACCTTCGCGCCGCGCCGGACGCGGGGGAGCAGCGCGCGGACGGTCCGCCGGGCCTGCGCGCGCGCCCCGTCGAGCTGGCCCGTCGAGATCCACGTGATCCCGCAGCACACCGGGCGTTCGGTGACCGTCACCCGATAGCCGGCGTGCTCCAGCACCTTCACCGTCGCCTTTCCGACCTCGGGCGAGAACGCGTCGGTGAAGGTGTCCACGAACAGGACGACGTCGCCGTGGCGTCCCGCGGGGCTCCGGTGGGACGCGAACCAGCGCCGGAACGTCACCGGCGCGAACGCGGGCAGCGAGCGCCGCCGGTCGATCCCGGCGCCCCACGCGACCAGCGGCTTCAGCGCGCGCGACCGCATCGCCGCGTTCACCGCCTTGACCGACGCCGGGGCCTTCGCCGCGAGCCGCGTCCAGCGCGGAAGCCACCCGAGCGCGTAGTGGGCGCGCGGCCGGATCCGCCGCCGGTACCGCCGGTGCAGCGCCTCCGCCTTGTAGGACGCCATGTCGATCCCGGTCGGGCAGTCGGACGCGCACCCCTTGCACGAGAGGCACAGGTCGAGGACGTCGTGCAGCGCGCCGGACTTCCAGCCGCCCGGCCCCAGCTCCCCGCTGACGACCTCCTGGAGGACGCGCGCCCGCCCCCGCGTGGAGTCCTTCTCCTCCCGCGTGGCGAGGTAGGACGGGCACATCACCCCGCCCGCCGCCGTGTTGTCGGCCCGGCATTTGCCGACGCCCGTGCACCGGTGCACGGCGCGCGACAGGTCGCCGCGGTCGTCCCGGTAGGCGAGACCGAGGCCGCGGTTCAGCGGGACGAGCCGCACCGCGCGCAGATCGTCGTCCACCGGCGCCGGACGGACGATCACCCCCGGGTTCAGCACGTCCCCGGGGTCGAACACGTCCTTGACGGCGGCGCACAACGCCAGCGCCTCGGCGGAGTACATGTGCGGCAGCAGCTCGCTGCGCGCCCGCCCGTCGCCGTGCTCGCCCGACATGGTGCCGCCGTGCCGCGCCGCGAGCGCCGCCGCGTCGTTCAGGAAGTCGCGGAAGATCCGCGCGCCCTTCGCCCGGCCGAACGGGAAGTCGATCCGCACGTGGACGCACCCGTCCCCGAAGTGCCCGTACGGGACGCCGAAGAGGCGGTACTCCTCCAGCAGCGCCTCGAACTCCCGCAGGTACGCGCCGAGCCGCTCGGGCGGGACGGCCGCGTCCTCCCACCCGGCGTGGGCCTGCTCGCCCTCGGGCGTCCGCGCGACGAGCCCGGACCCGTCCTCCCGGATGCGCCACAGCGCCTCGGCGAGCGCCATGTCCTCGACGAGCATCGAGTCGAGGCAGCCGGACTCGCCGGCGACCTTCCGCGCGGCGGCCCGCAGCGCCCCGGCCTCGGCCCCGGCGAGCTCCACGAGCAGCCAGCCGGACCCGTCCGGCAGCGGCGGCACGGCGCCCGCGCCCCGCCGCTCGCGCACGACGTTCGTGATCCGCGAATCCAGCCCTTCGCACGCCACCGGCCCGTGCGGCAGGATCGCCGGCACGGCGTCGGCGGCCTCCGCCATCGACCCGTACCCGAGGACGACCAGGATCCGGCGGGCGGGCTCCCGCACCATCCGCAGCCTCGCGGCCAGGGTCACGGCGAGCGTCCCCTCGCTGCCCACCAGCGCCCGCGCGACGTCGAACCCCTTCTCCGGCAGCAGATGTTCGAGGGAGTAGCCCGAGACCTGCCGCCCGAACCGCCCGAACTCCGTCCGCATCAGCGCGAGGTTCTCACCGACCAGCCCCCGGAGCCGGTCGAGAAGCCCGCTCTCCGCCGGCCCCCCGGGCACGTCGCCCAGCCGGAGCCGCTCACCGGACCCGGTGACCACGTCGAGCCCGAGCACGTTGTCGCTGGTCCGCCCGTATCCGAGCGCCCGCGACCCGCACGCGTTGTTCCCGATCATCCCGCCCAGCGTGGCCCGCGTCCGGGTGGAGGGGTCGGGCCCGAAGCGCAGCCCGTGCCCGGCCGCCACCTGATGCAGCCGCGCCTGCACGATCCCCGGCTCGACCAGCGCCGTCCCGGCGTCCGGATCGATCTCCAGCACCCGGTTCAGATGCCGGCTGACGTCCACGACCACACCCGGCCCGACCGCGTTCCCCGCGATGGACGTCCCGCCGCCGCGCATCGTCAGCGGTACCCCGGCGTCCCGGCACACGCCGAGCACGACCGGAAGCTCCGCGGCGTCCCGGGGCGTCACGACGACCGTGGGCGGCACCCGGTAGAGCGAGGCGTCGGACGAGTACATGGACCGCGCGAGCGCCGAGTCGTCCACCCCGGAGACACCGGCCCGCCGCAACGCCTCCGCAACCTCGCCCTGCCCGCTCACCGGACCTCCGTCCCCCGCAGCCGATTCCCGAGAGCCACGTTAGTACCCGCCGCTCCGTCCACCCCCGGCCAACGTCCCCGGGAGACGCGGGCGGCCTGTCTAGGATTCTCGTCTTGGGTATGCGGGGTGGAGGCGGGGGCATGACGTCCGAGCTTGAGCGTGATCTGCCGGCCGGCTTCCACCGGCACCGGAGCCGCTGCGAGTACGCCGAGGCCGAGGCGGAACTGCGCGCCGCGGCCGGGACGGGCGCCGGCGAGGCCGATCTCGAACTCGGCTGGGGACGCCTGGAGTTCGATCGCCGGGATCACCCGGCGGCGCTGCGACATTTCGTCCGCGCCGTCGAGGTCGATCCGTCGTGCGACGAGGCGGTCGCCTGGCGGGTGGCCGCGCTGGGCCGGCTGTACCACTTCGAGGAGGCGCGGCGCGTGGCCGAGGAGGGCCTGCGCGACTTCCCCGGCAGCGCGCATATCGGGGTCGCGCTGGGGCGCGTATTCGATGAGTGGGAGAATCCGGTCGAGGCCCTGGTGAACTTCGACCGGGTGCTCGAAGGACACCCGGAGGACGAGAAGGCGCTGGAATGGCGCGTCTTCGAGCTCTTGATGCTCAACAGATACACCGAATCGGAGAGTGCCGCGGAAGCCGCGCTGGCTCTGTACCCGGATTCTCCAGGAATTCTCGACAGTGCGGCCCGGCTCTATGCCACGCGCCACCAGTACGACTCGGCTCTTGAGTGCTACGACAAGGTCCTGCGCGTTCACCCTGATGAGGAGGACGCCCTGCGGGGACGGATCAGGACGCTGCGCGGCGCGTCCCGGTACGACGAGGCAAGGGCGGCGGCCGAGGACGCTGCCGGAGTACTCCCCGGATCAGCCGACATCTGGCTCCAGTGGAGTTACATCGAGGAGGACGCCGGCGATCTCGCGAGAGCGCTGGAACTCGCCGTCCACGCGACACGTCTGGCGCCGAGGAGCGAGGACGCGCACGGGCAGCGGGTGGACGTCCTGCGCAAACTGCACCGCCATGCCGAAGCCGACGAGGTCGCGGACCGGGCGATCGAGGCGCTGCCGCGGTCGCCGGGCCTGCTCGCCGTTCGCGCCTGGTCCCGGAGCGGGGCGGGCCGGTACGAGGAGATGCTCGCCGACTGCGAGCGGGCGTTGGAGATTCACGATCGGCATGCGATCGCCCTGGACGGGCGGGCCACGGCCTTGCGGAAGCTGCGCAGGTACGCGGAGGCGGGCACGGCGATCGCGGAGGCCGTGCGGGCTCTTCCGCATTCCTCCCGGCTGCACAATGAGTGGGGCCTGCTTCTCGACGACCGGCAACGGTACGCGGAGGCCCTGAAACGCTTCGACATCGCGGCGGACGTCGATCCGTTCAACCTTTTCGCGCTGCGCTGGCGCATCGTCGAGCTGCGCAAGATGGGCAGGTTCGCGGAGGCGCACGAGGCCGCCGACGTGGCCCTGGAACGCGGTCCCACCGTTCTGCTCTACGCGGAGATCGGAAATCTCTACGCCGAGCAGGACCGATTCACGGAAGCGCTCACCGAATACCGGCGGGCGCTCGACCTGGATCCGGGGTACGGGTACGCGCACGGGCAGCTCGGTTACGTTCTTCGGCGCCTGCGGAGGTTCCGGGAAGCCGAGGAGGCCGCCCGGAAGGCGATCGAGCGGCTGCCCCACGACGCCCATCAGCGCTGGAGTCTCGGGTGGGCCTACATCAGCCAGGATCTCGACGAGGCGGGCCTCGCCGAGTTCCGGCGGGCGGTCGAACTCGACCCGGACGACGCGTGGTTCCAGGCCCAGGTGGGCCAGGCGCTGTGGTATCTGAACCGGTACGGTGAAGCCGAATCATTCATCCGGGACGCTCTGCGCACGCAACCGGACAACGTCGACCTGCGCAGTCAACTCGGTCAGATTCTTCTCTATCAGCACCGTTACGACGCCGCGCTGGAGGAGTTCACCCGGGCGGAGGGCGCCGAGGTCAGCGACCTCACCGCGATGCGAATCGCCACGCTGAGGGCGGCCGGTCTGTACGAGGAGGCGGAGGTGCTCGCCCGCGACGCGGTGCGGCGGCGCCCCGATATCGCGGCCCTGTACACCGAACTCCGCCTGGTGTACTCCGACCGTGGCCGCTACGCGGAGGCCGAGGCGACGTTACGGGACGGCATGCGGGTACTGCCCGCTTCGGCCGAGCTCACGTACGCGCTCTTCGATCTCTACGAATGGCTGGGACGCCACGAGGAGGTGGTGGCCGAATGCGAGCGCCTGCTGGCGGAGAATCCGCAGCAGGTGGATCCGGCCCGGATACGCATCGACAACCTCGAGACCCTCCGCAGATATCCGGAGGCGATCCAGGCCGCCGAGGAGGCGCTTTCCCGGCATCCGTCCCTCGCGCCGTTCGCCGTCCAGCTGGGGTGGCTCCACTATGAGCGGGGCGAGTACGACGAGGCGCTGGCCGCGTTCGAGCGGGCGGCCGGGATGGAGCCGAGCCGGTGGGCGTGCTACGGCCGGGCGAACACGCTCGCCAAGCTCGGCCGGCACGGCGAGGCGGTCATGCTGCTGCGCGCGGAGATCGGGCTCCGCCCGAACTACGCGCAGACATGGACGGAGCTGGCGGACGTCTGCGAGGACGAGGGCCGCTACGAGGACGCCCTGGGCGCGGCGGAGCAGGCGACCCGCGTCGATCCCTACAACCGCCCCGCCGTCGAGGCGCGCCTCGTCGCGCTGCGCCACCTGCAGCGGTGGGACGAGGCGGAGTCCGTCGCGCGCGAGGCGCTGGACCGGATCCCGCGCAATCCGGAGCTGACGATCGCCCTCGGCCGCGTCCTCGACGACCAGAACCGGTACGTCGAGGCGCTGGCCCAGTACGACCGCGCGCTGGAGCTCAAGCCGATGCTCAACACGGCGCTCGTCGCGAAGTCGTCCACGCTTCGCTCGCTCCGGCGGTTCGCGGAGGCCGAGCACGCGATCTCGCCCGCGATCGAGCGATATCCGATCTTCACGTTCCTGCGCGCGGAACTGGGGTGGATCCACCGTGACCAGGGCCGCCGGGGCGAGGCGTGCCGGGTCTTCGAGCGGCTGCGGGAGGCGGCGGTCAGCCCGGCCAAGCGGGCCGAGGCGTGCATCGGGCTCGGCTGGGTCGCGTTCACGGGCGACGACCACCAGACGGCCGCCCGCCACTTCCGGGAGGCGTGCGCGGCGGACGCCCGTTCCCGGGACGCCAAGGTCGGCCTGGCCTGGGCCCTCGCGGGGCAGGACGACAAGGAGAGGTGGGCGGAGGCCGAACGGCTCTGCCTGGACGTCCTCGGCACCCGGCCCGACGACCTGCTCGCCCACACGTGCCTCGGCGTCCTCTACTACCGGCGGGGCGAGTACGCCGCGGCGGAGCACCATCTCAGGCGGACCATCGAACTCGACCCCTACGACGGCGGCTACGTCGACCTCGGCGCGCTGTACGTGCAGCTGGGGCGTTTCACCGAGGCCGAGGAACTGCTCGGCAAGGCCCTCGACCGCGACTGGTACGACGCTCAGGCGCACATCGAGTACGGCAACCTGTGCCTGCAGTGGGAGGGCGACGAGGCCGAGGTCGCGGCGCGCGGCAGGCAGGCCGTCCGGCACTTCCGGCAGGCGCTGTCGATCAGCCCGGCGAGCGCGCCCGCCGCCATCGGCCTCGCGATCGGGCTCACCCGGGCGCCGGGGGACTTCCCGGCCGCCGAGCGGGTGCTGCGCGACGCCATCGACCGGATCGGCGACGGCCCGTCCCGCGCGGGGCTGCTACTGGCGCTGGCCCGCCTGCTCATCGAACGGGGCGACCTGACCCAGCGTCCCGAGCTCTACCGGGAGGCCGTGACCACGGCGCAGGAGGCCATCGACCGCGCCGGCACGGAGGCCGAGGCCCACTTCGTCGCCGGTGTCGCCATGTACAAGGTCGGGGCGAGCGACGAGGTCCGGGCGCGGCCGTTCTATCGCCGCCGCGCCGTGCGCTACCTGCGCGAATGCGTGCGCCGCGATCCCGCCCATGTGGAGGGGCGGCGGCTGCTCCTGCTGGCCAGGGAGAACCTGAAGACGGCCAGGGGCGGCGCGGTCGGCAGCTTCGTCATGACGGTCGTCGCGATGTCGCTGCTCATCACCATGTGGGTGTCGCTCTTCTTCTCGGACCGCATCACGACCGTGATGCTCACGACGCTCACCCCCGTCCTCGTCGGCCTGGTCGCGCTCGGGTTCGTCCTGCCGCTGCTCGTGCGGCTCAAGCTGCCCGGCGGCGTGGAGGCCGATCTTTCGGCGAGCCTCCAGCAGGTCTCCTCGGGCCCCACCGGCGACATGAGCATCGGCCCCGGCCGGATCGGCGGCCAGGGCGGCGAGACGATGAGCATGGCCCCGTTCCCCGCCGGGCCGCGCGGCCAGCTCCCGCGCCTGGAGTAGCCCGCCGGAGCACCGCATCGCACCGCGCTGAGCTGCTCGAACGCCGTTCGCGCCAGCCCGCCCGCCGTGGGTCCTTCGGGGACGGTTGTCGGGACGAAGGTCCCTGTCGAGGGGTCGCCGCCGTCCGGGAGGGTGAGTAGCGGCGGGAGGACGATCATGGTTATCCCGCCCGGGGTCGGGGAAGGCCCAACGGCACTGCTCTGGGAGCGATGGAAATGGTGCGGCAGGTGAGCGAGTCTCGGCAGGAAACCGGTCCGGCGAGGGCCGGGCAGGTCGCCGGTGGCGGACGGCCGATGGTGATGCTGGTGGTGGCCACCATCGGGTTCGCGGTGAACTTCTGGGCGTGGGCGCTGCTGAGCCCGCTCGGCCCGAGATTCCATGACGTGCTGTCGCTGACCTCGTTCGAGCAGTCGCTGCTGGTGGCGGTGCCGGTCGTGGTCGGGTCGCTCGGCCGGATCCCGGTGGGGGCGCTGACCGACCGGTTCGGCGGGCGGGTGATGTTCCCCGCGGTGTCACTGATCACGATCATTCCCGTCCTGTATCTGGGGCTGGCCGGTCACTCCTCGCTGCCGGCGCTGCTCGTCGGCGGGTTCTTCCTCGGCATCGGGGGGACGGCGTTCGCGGTCGGGGTCCCGTTCGTGAACGCGTGGTTCCCGCCGGAGCGGCGCGGGCTCGCGATCGGGATCTTCGGCGCGGGCATGGGCGGCACGGCGATCAGCGCGCTGACGACCGTCAAGGAGGTCGACAGGTTCGGGATGGAGACCCCGTTCGTGGTCATCGCCGTCCTGCTCGCGGTGTACGCGGCGGTCGCGTGGGTCGTGCTGCGGGAGGCGCCGGGACGCACCGCCCCGACCGAGCCGCTCGTGAAGCGGCTGGCGGCGACCGCGCGGATGGGCGTCACCTGGCAGATGGCCGCGCTCTACGCGGTGACCTTCGGCGGCTATGTGGCGTTCTCGGTGTACCTGCCCACCTACCTGAAGGCCGAGTACGGGCTGACGCAGGCGGACGCGGCGAACCGGATGGCGGGGTTCGTGGTGCTGGCCGTGGTGATGCGGCCGGTCGGCGGATGGCTGTCGGACCGGTTCGGCGCGGTGCGGGTGATGACCGCGTCCCTGACGGTCACGGTGCTCGGCGCGATCGCCCAGTCGTTCGCGCCGGCGCTGATCCCCACCGGGACGATCGCGTTCCTGGCGATGGCGGCCGCGCTCGGCGCCGGCAGCGGTGCGACGTTCGCGCTGGTGGCGCGGCTCGTCCCGGCGAACAAGGTCGGCGCGGTCACCGGCGTGGTCGGCGCCGCGGGCGGCCTCGGCGGGTTCGTCCCCCCGCTGGTGATGGGGGCCCTGTGGGGCAGCCTCGGGGAGTACCGGATCGGCCTGCTGCTGCTCGCGCTGGTCGCGGCGGCCGCCGGGGTCTTCACCGCGACGACCGTCCGGCAGGCCGTGGTGACACGCCAGGCGAGCTGAGATCGGATCATGCCGCCGGACCCCGGCGGCATGATCCGCCCCGGGGCGCAATGTCCCGGATGAATGTGGAAGAAGGGGATCCGAGTTGAGTTCGACCAACGGCCGGCCAGGGATGGACGGCCCGCTGGAAGACGCGCTGGTGAGCACGCGCAGGTACTTCACCCGCACGCGCGTCTCGCCGGACCTGCGGACGGTGACCAAGAAGGGCGGCCGGGAGGCCGACGCCTTCTACCGGGACCGGTGGTCGCACGACAAGGTGGTGCGCTCCACCCACGGGGTCAACTGCACCGGGTCCTGCTCGTGGAAGGTGTACGTCAAGGACGGCATCATCACCTGGGAGGCGCAGCAGACCGACTACCCGTCGGTCGGCCCGGACCGTCCCGAGTACGAGCCGCGCGGCTGCCCCCGCGGCGCGTCGTTCTCCTGGTACACCTACTCGCCGACGCGGGTGCGCTACCCCTACGTCCGCGGCGTCCTGCTGGAGATGTACCGGGAGGCGAAGGCCCGCACCGGCGACCCGGTTCAGGCGTGGCGCGAGATCGTCTCCGACCCGGAGAAGGCCCGCGCCTACAAGGACGCGCGCGGGCGCGGCGGCCTGGTCCGGGCGACCTGGGACGAGGCGACCGAGATGATCGCCGCCGCGCACGTCCACACGATCAAGGAGTTCGGCCCGGACCGCGTCGCCGGGTTCTCCCCGATCCCGGCGATGTCGATGGTGTCGCACGCCTCGGGCGCCCGGTTCGTGTCCCTGCTCGGCGGGACGATGCTGTCGTTCTACGACTGGTACGCAGACCTCCCGGTGGCGTCCCCGCAGGTGTTCGGCGACCAGACCGACGTCCCGGAGTCCGGCGACTGGTGGGACGCCGGGTACCTCATCATGTGGGGTTCCAACCTGCCGGTGACCCGCACGCCCGACGCGCACTGGATGACCGAGGCCCGCTACCGGGGGCAGAAGGTCGTCGCGGTGTCCCCGGACTACGCCGACAACGTCAAGTTCGCCGACGAGTGGCTCGCCGCCCAGCCCGGCACGGACGGGGCCCTGGCGATGGCCATGGGCCACGTCATCCTCAAGGAGTTCTTCGTCGACCGGCAGGTCCCGTACTTCACCGACTATGTGAAGCGCTACAGCGACCTGCCGTTCCTGGTGCGGCTGGAGGAGCGCGACGGCGCCTACGTCCCGGGCAAGTTCCTCACCGCGGCCGACCTGCCGGGCGCCGAGGCCGAGTCCGAGCACGCCGCGTTCAAGACCGTGCTCCTGGACGCGAACACCGGGCGCCCGCTCGTCCCGAACGGGTCGCTCGGCTTCCGGTACGGCGAGGCGGGCACGGGCAAGTGGAACCTGGACCTGGGCGACGCCGACCCGCTGCTGTCCGCCGAGGGCGGCGAGGCGGTCGAGGTGGAGCTGGCCCGGTTCGACGGCATCGACGGCGCCCCGGGAACGCTCCGCCGCGGCGTGCCGGTCCGCGACGTCGGCGGCCACCTGGTCACCACCGTGTACGACCTGCTGCTCGCCCAGTACGGCGTCGGGCGCGAGGGCCTGCCCGGCTCGTGGCCGACCGGGTACGACGACGCGTCCGAGCCCGGCACCCCGGCCTGGCAGGAGACGTTCACCGGCGTCCCGGCGCAGGCCGCCGAGCGGATCGGCCGCGAGTACGCCGCGAACGCCGAGGAGACCCGCGGCCGCTCGATGATCATCATGGGCGCGGGCACCAACCACTGGTTCCACTCCGACACCATCTACCGGACGTTCCTCGCACTGACCACGCTGACCGGCGGGCAGGGCGTGAACGGCGGCGGCTGGGCGCACTACGTCGGGCAGGAGAAGTGCCGCCCGGTCACCGGTTGGGCGCAGCTGGCGTTCGGGCTGGACTGGTCCCGCCCGCCCCGGCAGATGATCGGCACAGCGTTCTGGTACCTGCACACCGACCAGTTCCGCTACGACCAGTTCGACGCCGGCACCCTGTCGGCGGCGACGGGCGGCGGGCAGCTCGCCGGGCGGTCCACCGCCGACGTGATCGCGCAGGCGGCGCGGCTCGGCTGGATGCCGTCCTACCCGACGTTCGACCGCAACCCGCTGGACCTCGCCGACGAGGCGGAGGCCGCCGGGAAGCAGGCCGGCGAGTACGTCGTGGACGAGCTGAAGGCCGGCCGGCTGAAGTTCGCCTGCCAGGACCCCGACGCCCCGGAGAACTTCCCCCGCGTCCTCACGGTCTGGCGGTCCAACCTGCTCGGCTCGTCCGCCAAGGGCAACGAGTACTTCCTGCGGCACCTGCTCGGCGCCGCCGACGCCGTCCGTGCCGAGGAGACGCCGCCGGACGTCCGGCCGCGGGAGGTCGTCTGGCGGGACGAGGCCCCGGCGGGCAAGCTCGACCTGCTGCTCTCGCTGGACTTCCGGATGACCAGCACCACGGTCTACTCCGACATCGTGCTGCCGGCGGCGACCTGGTACGAGAAGCACGACCTGAACACGACCGACATGCACCCGTTCGTGCACTCGTTCAACCCGGCGATCGGGCCGCCGTGGCAGACCCGCAGCGACTGGCGGGCCTTCCAGGACATCGCGGGCGCCTTCAGCCGGCTCGCCGAGGGGCACCTCGGCGTCCGCAAGGACGTCGTCGCCGTGCCGCTGCTGCACGACACACCCGACGAGATGGCGACCCCGCACGGGCGCGTCCTCGACTGGGCGAAGGGCGAGTGCGAGCCGGTCCCCGGCGTGACGATGCCCAAGCTCGTGACGGTCGAGCGCGACTACGCGGCCGTCGCGGCGAAGATGACCGCGCTCGGCCCGCTCGCCGAGCGGCTCGGCGCGACCACCAAAGGCGTCACTTTCGACGTGGAGCGGGAGGTCGAGTACCTCAAGCACAAGAACGGCGTCGTGCGCGGCGGGCCCGCGGACGGCCGCCCGTCGCTGCGGCGGGACGTGCACGCCTGCGAGATGATCCTCGCCTTCTCCGGCACCACGAACGGGCACCTGGCGACCCAGGGCTTCAAGACCGTGGAGAGACGCACCGGCACCCGGCTCGCCGACCTCGCCGCCGAGCACGAGGGCAAGCAGATCACGTTCGCGGACACGCAGGCGCGCCCCGTGCCCGTCATCACCTCCCCGGAATGGTCGGGGTCGGAGAGCGGCGGGCGCCGCTACTCGCCGTTCACGATCAACGTCGAGCGCCTGAAGCCCTGGCACACCCTCACCGGGCGCCAGCACTTCTACCTCGACCACGACTGGATGGCGGAGCTCGGCGAGCAGATGCCGACGTTCCGGCCGCCGCTCAACATGTCCGCCCTGTTCGGCGAGCCCGAGCTGGGGGAGAAGGGCGAGCTGGGGCTGACCCTGCGCTACCTCACCCCGCACAACAAGTGGTCGATCCACTCCGAGTACCAGGACAACCTGTTCATGCTGTCGCTGTCGCGCGGCGGCCCGGTGATCTGGATGAGCGGCGTGGACGCGGCGAAGATCGGCGTCCGCGACAACGACTGGATCGAGGCGGTCAACCGCAACGGCGTCGTCGTCGCCCGCGCGATCGTCACGCACCGGATGCCCGAGGGAACCGTGTACATGTACCACGCGCAGGACAAGCTGATCGACGTCCCGCGCTCGGAGACGTCCGGCCGCCGGGGCGGCATCCACAACTCGCTGACCCGGCTGCTGATCAAGCCGAGCCATCTCGTCGGCGGGTACGCGCAGCTGTCGTTCGCGTTCAACTACCTCGGGCCGACCGGCAACCAGCGCGACGAGGTCACCGTCATCCGCCGCCGCTCCCAGGAGGTGCAGTACTGATGCGCGTGATGGCGCAGATGTCGATGGTGATGAACCTCGACAAGTGCATCGGCTGCCACACCTGCTCGGTCACGTGCAAGCAGGCGTGGACGAACCGCAGCGGCGTCGAGTACGTCTGGTTCAACAACGTCGAGACCCGCCCCGGCCAGGGCTACCCCCGCCGGTACGAGGACCAGGAGAAGTGGCGCGGCGGCTGGACGCTGAACCGGCGCGGGCGGCTCGCGCTCAAGGGCGGCGGCCGGTTCCGCAAGCTGCTGACGATCTTCTCCAACCCGAAGCTGCCGGGGATCGACGACTACTACGAGCCCTGGACCTACGACTACGAGACCCTCACCGACGCGCCGCTGCAGGAGCACACGCCGGTCGCCCGGCCGAAGTCGCTGCTGTCCGGCAAGGACATGAAGGTGTCCTGGTCGGCCAACTGGGACGACGACCTCGGCGGGTCCGTCGAGCACGGCGACAAGGACGTCCTGCTCAAGGAGATCTCCGACAAGGTGAAGATGGAGTTCGACAAGACCTTCATGTTCTACCTGCCGCGGATCTGCGAGCACTGCCTCAACCCGTCCTGCGCGGCGTCCTGCCCGTCCGGCGCGATCTACAAGCGCACCGAGGACGGCATCGTCCTCGTCGACCAGGACCGCTGCCGCGGCTGGCGCATGTGCGTGTCCGGCTGCCCGTACAAGAAGATGTACTTCAACCACCGGACCGGCAAGGCCGAGAAGTGCACGTTCTGCTTCCCGCGCATCGAGGTCGGCATCCCGACCGTGTGCTCGGAGACGTGCGTGGGCCGGCTCCGCTACATCGGCCTGATGCTCTACGACGCCGACAAGGTGCTGGAGGCCGCGTCCACGCCCGGCGACAAGGACCTCTACGAGGCGCAGCGCAGCGTGTTCCTCGACCCGAACGACCCGGAGGTCATCGCGGCGGCCGAGCGGGAGGGCATCCCGCAGGACTGGATCGAGGCCGCGCAGCGGTCCCCGATCTACGCGCTCATCAACACCTACAAGGTGGCGCTGCCGCTGCACCCGGAGTACCGGACGATGCCGATGGTCTGGTACATCCCGCCGCTGTCGCCGGTCGTGGACGTCGTCCGCGACACCGGGCACGACGCCGAGGACAGGGGGAACCTGTTCGCGGCGATCGACGCACTGCGCATCCCGGTCGAGTACCTGGCGGAGCTGTTCACCGCCGGGGACACCGCCGTCGTCGACGGCGTCCTGCGCCGGCTGGCCGCGATGCGGTCCTACATGCGCGACATCAACCTCGGCCGCGAACCCGACCCCGGCATCCCCGAGCGCGTCGGGATGACCGGCGAGTCGATGTACGACATGTACCGGCTGCTGGCGCTCGCCAAGTACGACGAGCGGTACGTGATCCCGACCGCGCACGCCGAGGAGGCGCACAGCCTGGAGGAGCTGGCCACCGAGTGCAGCCTGGACTACGAGGGCGGGCCCGGCATGGGCGGCGCCGGCATGGGCGGCGGCTCGGGCCCGTTCGGTGAGGCGTCGGGACGCCCGAACCCGATCGCGGTGGAGAACTTCCACATGCTGCGGGAGCGGCAGACCTCCGACAACCCGGTCGACCCGGCCGACAAGCACAAGCGGGTCAACCTGCTCAACTGGGACGGCAAGGGCACGCCCGCCGGGCTGTTCCCCGAGCGCGGGCCCGACTCGGGCGTCGGACCGGACGGCACCAACCCGCCCGCCGACTCGGGCGCCGCCGAAACGGAGCCGAAGCCATGAGGATCAAGTCCGCGGGCAAGCAGATCGCCGGCAGGCAGGCCGGCGGCGAAAAGGTCGCCGGAAAGCAGGGGCTGAGCGACGGGGAGCTGGCCACGGCCTGGCAGGCGGCGTCGCTGCTGCTCGGCTACCCCGACGAGGAACTGCTCGCCCGGCGCCCGCTGCTGCGCCGGGCCGCCGCGAGCCTGCCCGCGGCGGTCGCGGAACCGCTCGGCCGCGTCCTCGACCACCTGGACGCGACCCCGCCGCCGGAACTCGCGGCGGACTACGTCGCCACGTTCGACCACCGCAAGCGGTGCTGCCTCTACCTCACCTACTACGCCTACGGCGACACCCGCAAGCGCGGCATGGCCCTGCTCCGGTTCAAGCAGGCCTACCAGGCGGCCGGGCTCGACCTGGACGACGGCGAGCTGCCCGACCACCTGGCCGTGGTGCTGGAGTTCGCCGCGACCGGCGACCTGGCGCAGGGGCGGCGGCTGCTGATCGAGCACCGCGCCGGCCTGGAACTGCTGCGCATCTCGCTTTCCGGGGCGGGCTCGCCGTGGGCGCCCGTCCTGGACGCGGTCTCGGCGACGCTGCCGCCGCTGACCGGCCGCAACGAGGAGGCCGTCGCCCGCCTCGTCGCCGAGGGCCCGCCCGAGGAGACGGTCGGCCTCGCCCCCTACGGGGCGGACGCGACCGCCATGGGTCCCGTCTTCCTGCCCGATCCCGTTGTTGGAGCCCGCTCATGACCAGCGACCTGCCCGTCCTCGCCGCGGAGAACGGCGGCGACCCCGGCGTCCTCGGCACCCTGCTGTGGGTCGCCCTGCCCTACGTCACCATCGCGGTGTTCGTCCTCGGGCACGTCTGGCGGTACCGCTACGACAAGTTCGGCTGGACGACCCGCTCGTCACAGCTCTACGAGCGGCGCCTGCTGCGCATCGGCAGCCCGCTCTTCCACTTCGGGATCCTCGTCGTCGCGCTCGGCCACGTCGGCGGGCTGATCATCCCGGACGGCTGGACCGAGGCGGCGGGCATCACCGAGCACATGTACCACGTCGTCGCCGTCGTCCTCGGGACCATCGCCGGGTTCTGCACCCTGGCCGGCCTCGCGATCCTGATCTACCGGCGCCGGACGGTCGGCCCGGTGTTCCTCGCGACCACCCGCAACGACAAGCTGATGTACGTGGTGCTCGCCGGCACCATCGCGATCGGGCTGGCCGCGACGGTCGCCGCCAACATCGTCGGCGGCGGCTACAACTACCGGGAGACGGTCTCGCCGTGGTTCCGGTCGGTCTTCTACTTCCAGCCGGACCCGGACCTGATGACCGGCGTGCCGGTCCTGTTCCAGCTGCACGCGCTCAGCGCGCTGGCGCTGTTCTGCATCTGGCCGTTCACGCGGCTGGTGCACATGCTGACCGCGCCGATCGGCTACCTGACGCGTCCCTACATCGTCTACCGCAGCCGCGACGAGCACCTGGGGATGCACACGACGCGCCGCGGGTGGGAACGCGTCCAGTAATGCCACGCCCCAGTCACCCGCTCCATGAGGAACGCTCCCACCCCGGGCCCGGGGTGGGAGCGTTCCTCATGGAGCGGGTCAGCGGATCCAGAGGTCGGGGCCGAACACCTCGTAGTGGATGCGCTCGTCGGAGACGCCCGCTTCGAGCAGGACGCGCCGGATCTCGCGCATGAACGGCAGCGGCCCGCACATGAACACGCGGGCCTTGTCGGGCAGCGGCAGCTCCGCCACGTCGATCCGGCCCGGCCGGACGTCCTCGCCGAGTTCGGCGTCGCCGGGGTCCTCGTACCAGGTCAGCTGCCGGAACCCGGTCATCCGCGCGCCCGCCCCGGCGATCTGTTCGCGCAGCGCGTGCGAGCGCGGGCTCCGGTCGGCGTGGACGGCGAGGACGGGGCGGTCCGGGGCCGTGACCGCCAGATGGTCGATGATCGCGGCGGCGGGGGTGATGCCGATGCCCGCGCTGATGACGACGAGCGGGTCCTCCGCCTCGTCCAGCACGACGTCGCCGAACGGGTGGGACAGCTCCAGCTCGTCGCCGACCGCGACCCGGTCGAACAGGTACGCCGAGACGGCGCCGTCCGGCGCGGCGTCCTCGCCGCGCACCCGCCGGACCGTGATCTGGATCGTGTCGCCCGCACCCCGCGACAGCGTGTACTGGCGGGGCTGGCGCAGGCCGCCCGGGAGCGTCACGGCGACGGAGACGTACTGGCCGGGACGGTGCGCGGGGACCTCCCCGCCGCCGGCGGGCGCCAGCACGAGGGAGATCACGTCCTGCGCCTCGTCCCGCCGCTCCACGACCCGCCACGGCAGGTACGGGACGGCCGGGTCGCAGCCGGCCTCCTGGTACAGCCGCGCCTCCTCGGCGATGAGCAGCGTCCCGAACAGCCAGTACACCTCGGACCAGGCCGCGTGCACCTCCGGCGTCACCGCGTCGCCGAGCACGTCGGCCACCGCGTTCATCAGGTGCCGCCCGACGATCGTGTACTGCTCGGGGCGGATGCCGAGCGAGGCGTGCTTGTGCGCGATGCGCGGGAGCATCTGCTGGAACCGCGTCCCGCCCTCGGGGTTCACCAGGTGCTCGGCGAACGCGGCCACCGAGCCGGCGAGCGCCTGCCGCTGCTCGCCGTTGGCCTGGTTGCCCTGGTTGAACACGTGCCGCAGTTCCGGGTGGGCGTCGAACATCGCGGAGTAGAAGCGGCCGGTGATCTCAACACCGTTGGCGCCGACGGCGGGCAGCGTGGCCCGCACGATGTCGGCGTGGTCGGACGAGAGCATCAGATGCCTTCCTGTGGGGGAGACGTCGCCGCGGACGACTCGGACCAACATGATCGTAGGCTCTTATTGGCGGGGCGCCAATAAGAGCCCGGTCCCGGCGCCGGTCACAGGCCGGGCGGCGGGCCGCCGGGAGGGATGCGGCGGCCGGTGACCCGCCAGAGCGGGACGCGGATGAAGTTGTCGCGCGGCCCCGGCGCCCACGGGCGCAACGGCAGCCGGGCCAGCCGCCCGGTCTCCGCCGGATCGGTCACCGCGCGGGCCTGCCCGACCACGGTCACCGACCAGCCCGTACGGGCGGCCGAGTCGAATGCGTCCACCTCGAACGCGACGATGGCGCCGCGCAGCGCGGCGTCGAACTTCGAGCCGGGGGCGGTGCGGATGATCACGGCGTCGCCCCCGTCCAGGACGAAGGTGACCGGCTGGATGGCGGGGAGCGCCTGATCGGTGTAGACCACGCGCCCCACCGGCGCGGACCGCAGCAGCGCCACGCACTCCTCGCGACCGAGGATCTCAAGGTCTTCTCCGACGGTTGTCATATCACCAGGGTTCCCGGTGCCGGGCGGGTGCCGGCAGAGGCGAACGTCCTGGTCAAGGCCGGGGCCCGGCGTCCTAGGTCCCGCCTTGGAACGGACCTTCGCCCCTCCCGGGCGGAAGCCTCCGGGCAGCGGGTCGAGGTGAGGAGCCGGCCGCGCACACCAGGGAGGGGGCGACCAGCGTCCGCCGTCGTCCAGGGGGGTGCTCACAGGGGAGCCGTCACGAGGCGGGAGCGGCCACCGGCCCGCCGATCCGGCGGCCGGTGACCAGCCCGGGCCGGATCCGGATGAAGTGGTCGCGCTCGCCGGGCGCCCAGCTGCGCAGCGGCAGGGCCTCCAGCGCGGCGGCGTCGCCGGGGTCGGCGACGTGCCGGGCGGGGCCGACCACCACCACCGACCAGCCCGTCCTCGCCGCCGTGTCGAACTCGTCGATCTCGAAGGCGACGATCGTGTCGGCGGCGGCCCTGGCCAGCCGCGACGTCCGCGACGTGCGGATCACGATGTCGCCGTCGCTGACGGCGAAGTTCACCGGCTGGACGGCCGGCAGCGCGTGATGGGTGAACACGATCCGGCCGATCGTCGCGCGCGACAGGAGGGTGCGGCACTGGTCCTCGTCGAGGATCTCCAGGCCGCTGTGGTCGAGCTGCATGCGTCCAGCGTGGATCGCCCGCGCGTCACGGCGTTAGGGACCAAGGTCCCGAATCCCGGGGTGGTGCCGGAACATACCGGTGCAGCCGGTAACGTCCCCATAAACCGATCAACGCCCGGTCCGCTCTGGAGGCTCTCGTGCTCGCCCTCACCACCGCCGACGTGCGCCTTTTCCTGCACGTGCTCGCCGCGACGATCTGGGTCGGCGGCCAGATCACGCTGGGCGCGCTCGTTCCGGCGCTGCGCGGCTACGAGGGCGTCACCAAGGTCGCGGCCCGCCGCTACAACATGGTCGCCTGGCCCGCGTTCGCCGTCCTGGTCCTCACCGGCGTCTGGAACCTCACCGCGGGCGAGCTGGGCGACGCCGCCCAGCGGACCCTCGAGGTGAAGCTCGTCTTCGTCCTGCTGTCGGGGGTCGCCGCGTTCCTGCACACCCGCGCCTCCTCCAAGGCCGGACTCGCCGTGTGGGGAGCGCTCGGCATGGTCGGCGCGCTCGCCGCGCTCTTCTTCGGCGTCCAGCTGGGCTGACCCCGCCGTCCGGCGGACGGTCACGCGCGGCGGGCGCCCGCCGCGCACCGCCCGGCGATCACCGCCAGGGCGTCCAGCAGCTCGGGCGGCCCGTCCACCTCGAAGTCGGCGCCGAGCATGAGGATGTTCAGGGCGAGCCGCTCGGGGGTGTCGCCGCTCGCGTGGACGACGCACGTGCCCTCCTCCAGCGGCTCCACGCGGACGGACGCGGGCACGAGCGCCGTTATCTCCGAGGCCGGCGCCCGGACGGTGACGCGGGCCCGGTGCCTGGCGAGGGCCGCCTCCACCCCGCGCGGCACGAGGTCGGCGGGAGGCGCCTCACGCGGCGTGAAACGCGGGCCGTCCGGGACGCGCGGGGCGAGCCGGTCGACGCGGAACGTGCGCCAGCCGTCGCGGTCGACGTCCCAGCCGACCAGATACCAGCGGCGGCCCGTGTGGACGAGCCGGTACGGCTCGACGTCCCGGACGGTCTCCGAGCCGTCGTGGCGCCGGTAGCCGAACCGCAGCCGCCGGTGGTCGCGGCACGCGGCGGCGACGGTCGCGAGCGTCTCCGCCGGCACGGTCGGCCCGGCCGGCGCCAGCGGCGTCGTGTACCCGTGCAGCGCGCCGACCCGGCGGCGGAGCCGGGACGGCAGCACCTGCTCCAGCTTGGCCAGGGCGCGCACGCTGATCTCCTCGATGCCGGCGACGGTGCCGCCGGCGGCGGTGCGCAGGCTGACCGCGACCGCCACGGCCTCCTCGTCGTCCAGCAGGAGGGGCGGCAGCGCGGCGCCCGCGCCGAGCCGGTAGCCGCCGGCGACACCGGGCGCCGCGTGCACCGGGTAGCCGAGCTCGCGCAGCTTGCCGATGTCGTAGCGGACGGTCCGGGGGCTGACGCCGAGGCGCTCGGCGAGTTCGGGGCCCGTCCAGTCGCGGTGGGTCTGCAGGAGCGACAGCAGCCGGAGCAGGCGGGCGGAGGCTTCGAGCATGGTCCGATTCTCCCCGCGATCGCGGCAAGGATCTTGCCGCATGGGACGAAAGCCTTCCCTCATGAGCGAAGACATCCGTCCTTTCCGCATCGAGATCCCGCAGGCCGACCTGGACGACCTCCGCGAGCGGCTCGCCCGGACCCGGCTGCCCGGCCAGGTCCCCGGCACCGGCGCCGAGCGCGGCGTCCCCGAGGACCGGCTCCGCGACCTCGTCGAGTACTGGGCCGCCGGCTACGACTGGCGCGTCCACGAGGCGCGGCTGAACGAGCACCCGCAGTTCGTCACGGACATCGAGGGCCAGCGCGTCCACTTCCTGCACGTCCGCTCACCCGAGCCGGACGCGACGCCGCTGCTCCTCACGCACGGCTGGCCCGGCTCGGTCGCCGAGTTCCTCGACGTGATCGGCCCGCTGACCGACCCGGGCGCCCACGGCGGCGACCCCGCCGACGCCTTCCACCTGGTCGTCCCGTCCCTGCCGGGCTTCGGGTTCTCCACCCCGCTCGCCGGAACCGGCTGGGACCTGCGGCGGATCGCCGGAGCCTGGGCGGAGCTGATGGAGCGGCTCGGCTACGACCGCTACGGCGCCCAGGGCGGCGACTACGGATCGGGCGTGTCCCGGGAGCTGGCCAGGCTCGTCCCCGACCGGCTGATCGGGGTGCACCTCAACTTCCTGCTCACGTTCGGCTCCCCGGAGGGACTCTCCGAAGCGGACCGGGAGCGCCTCGCCGGGCTGGAGCGGTTCACCTCCGACATGGGCGGCTACATGGCCATCCAGTCGACCCGCCCGCAGACCCTCGCCTACGGGCTGGCCGACTCCCCGGCCGGGCAGCTCGCGTGGATCGCCGAGAAGTTCACCGAATGGACCGAGGACGGCGTCGACCGCGACGCGCTCCTGACCGGGGTGACGCTCTACTGGCTGACCAACACGGCCGGCTCCTCGGCCCAGCTCTACTACGAGGCGTCCCGCACCTGGGGACGGGACGAGCCGACGCCGGTCCCGGTGGGGGTGGCCGTGTTCCCGTTCGAGGCGGCGCTGCCGGTGCGGGCGCTCGCCGAGCGCACCGAGAAGATCGTCCACTGGACTGAGTTCGACCGCGGCGGCCACTTCGCCGCGCTGGAGCAGCCCGCCCTTCTCGTGGCCGACATCCGGAAGTTCTTCCGCGAACTGACCACCGGGTAGATCGTCTAGGTTTGCCCCATGAGTGATTCCGTGGCGGTGGGGCTGGTCGGGGCCGGGCCCTGGGCGGGGATGGTGCACGCGCCCGCCCTGGCGGCGGGGCCGTCGACGCGGCTGGCGGGGGTGTGGGCGCGGCGTCCGGAGGCGTCCGCCGAACTGGCCGGCAGGCACGGCGCCCCTTCCTTCGAGCGGATCGAGGAGCTGTTCGACGCCTGCGAGGCCGTCGCGTTCTCCGTCCCGCCGGACGTGCAGGCCGGCCTCGCCGCCCGGGCGGCCCGCGCGGGCAAGGCCGTCCTGCTGGAAAAGCCCCTCGCCATGGATCTGGACGGCGCCCGCCGGGTCGCCGGAGCCATCGCCGACGCGGGCGTCGTCTCGCAGATGGTCCTCACGCTGCGCTACTCGCGCGCGGCGCGCGACTTCCTCGACCGGGTCGGCGACCTCGACCCGTTCGGCGGCTACGGCTCCTTCGTCTCCTCGGTGCTGAGCGGCGGGCCCTTCGCCACCCCGTGGCGCCTGGGGAAGGGCGCGCTGCTCGACCTCGGCCCGCACATCGTCGACCTGCTGGACGCCTCGCTCGGCCGCGTCACGGGCGTCCGCGCCCACGGCGACCCGCTGGGCTGGCTCGGCCTGACGCTGGAGCACGAGAGCGGCGCCGTCAGCCAGGCGTCCGTCTCGATGGCGGGGACAGGGGAACTGCCGCCCGCCCGCGTCGAGGTCTACGGGCGCCGGGGACACGCCGTGCTCGACTGGTCACAGCTGGGCGACGACGCGTTCGCGACGATGGTCGGGGAGTTCGCCGCGGCGGTGCGCGGCGGGCCGGGCCCGCGGCTGGACGCCGCGCACGGGCTGCGCATCCAGGAAGTCCTCGCCTCGGCCGAGGCGCAACTGACCAAGTGAGGCTGAACCCATGGCACGGACGATCGATGAGATCCTCGCCGACGCGCGCGGCAGGCTGGAACGGCTGGACCCCGACAAGGCCCACGCGGAGGCGCGCGAAGGCGCGATCCTGGTGGACATCCGCCCGGCCGCCCAGCGCGCGGAGGAGGGAGAGGTGCCCGGCGCGCTGGTCGTGGAGCGCAACGTCCTCGAATGGCGCTTCGACCCGGCCTCCGACGCCCGCCTGCCGCAGGCGACCGGCCACGACGTGCGCGTCATCGTGCTCTGCTCGGAGGGCTACACCTCCAGCCTCGCCGCCGCGTCCCTGCACGACCTCGGCCTGACCCGCGCGACCGACGTCGTGGGCGGGTTCAGGGCGTGGCGGGCCGGCGGACTCCCGACGACCGGGGGAGCGGACTGAAAGCGGGCGCGGGCGGCCGGTTTCCGCGCCGCCCGCCCGACCCGATCCGCCTATTTCGGCAGGCTGTATCGTACTCGCCTTAGCGGTCGGTTCCGCCTTTTTAGCGGAGTTCTCTAAAATGCGATTATCTTTGGCTCAGGGCCTTGATTTCCGCGTTCGCTCGGGTAGAAAAAAATGAAACTCTCCCGAGGAGGAACCCCCCGTGAAGGCTCCCACCCCCAGGCTGGCCGCGCCGCTGGCCGCCGCGTTCGCCGTGCTGGCCCTGACCGCGACCGGCGCGTCCGCCGCCACCACCACCATCCACGAGGAGACCGCCGCCGGAGCGCCCTACTCCGGCAACTGGCAGGTCTCGACCGTCGGGCCCCTCACCTTCTCCGTCGTCTACCTGGGCGCGACGGTGACCGGCTCCTGCACGAGCGCGACCCTGCGGGGCTCGGTCGCCTCCACCGGCGCCGGCGAACTCACCGCGGCCTCGATCGGCGCCTGCCAGACCTCCAACGGGCTCAGCTCGCCCGCGACCGACCTCGACCTGTCCCAGCTCCCCGACCGCAGCGGCCAGATCGCCTACGCCCCCGTGCCCGGCGGACGCGACGGTGTCCTGACCGTCAACGGCGGCCTCAGCTTCAAGCTGCAAGGCAACATCCTCGGCATCCCCATCACCTGCTACTACGGATTCCAGACCGGCGGCGTCCCCGGTCTCAGCTTCGACGTCTACAACCGCGACAACCCGAACCGCCCGCTCCCGGCCCTGGACGACGCGCAGGGCAAGTCCGACAACATCACCCTCGTGCGGCAGTCCGGAAGCAGCAGCCTCTGCCCGTCCAACGGCACCGGGAAGGGCGCCGGGATCGCCCGCGGGGAGAGCACGCCCGGCTCCGGCGTCTTCGACCGCAAGCTCTACCTGACCTCGTAGTGCGGAAAGCGGCCGGTCCCGAGGCGGTGCAAGGGAGTGATCGTCCACCTCGGGCCCGGCCGCCCTCACTCTGTCCTCGCGGTGCTGGGGTCGCCGTGTCGGAACGACCGGGGGCGTACGGCCGGATCCTTCTGGACGAAACGCGAGGAATTCGAGCGTAACTCCGCTGGTCATCACTATCTAATGACACGGTGCTTACAGTTGTTTCCCACCGGTGTCCAGACTCCGCCGTGGCAAAATCACCCGTTCCGTAATTCGCTGCCGGGGCATGACAGGACCTTCTTCAGGACGCTGTGCGGGCCAGGAACGCGCGGAGCAGGCCGATGCTGTGGTCGGGCGCCTCGCGGAACGTACCGTGGCCGGTGCCGGGCAGGATGTGCTCGTCGGCGTCCGCGAGGGCGGCGGCCAGGCGGCGGGCCGCCGAGACGGTCGCCACGGGGTCGTCCTCGCCGTTCATGATCAAGGTGGGGCAGGTGACCCGGTCCAGATGGGGCCAGGGATCGAACCGCGCTGCCAGGGTGTGGCGGAAATGCTCGACGACGTCCGGGTTCCAGCGGATCCGGGCGAGCCGGTCCGCCGCGTCTGGACGCCGCGAGTACAGGGGCAGGCAGACGCGCTCCCAGTCGTCCTGGACGTCCTCGCCGTCCCAGTAGCGGCGCGCGACGTCGCGGGCCTCCGCGCCGCCCAGCCGCTCGAACACCGCGAGGCGCTCCTCGGCCGGACCGGGCATGACGCTGTCCAGCACCAGACCGCGGACGCGTTCCGGGTGGCGGTGCGCCGCCGTCAGCGCCACCCAGCCGCCGCTGGACGTCCCGAGGAGCACCGGATCCTCGATGCCGACGGCGTCGCAGAAGTCGATGACGTCGTCCGCCCAGCGCTCCCACGTCCACGACGCGGGGTCGCCGACGTCCGACCGGCCGCTGCCGCGCTGGTCCAGGTAGACGACCTGCGCGAACTCGGCGGCCCGTCCCAGGACCGGCTTGAACAGCGAATGGTCGGCGCCGGGGCCGCCGTGCAGCGCCACGAGCACGGGGCGCTCCGCCATCGTGGCGCCGTCCGGGACGAGCCCGGCGCCCTCGACGTCGAAGTACAGACGCACGTCACCGATGTCGATCCGCATCGGGCCATTCTGCTCCGTGCGGGACAATGGGAGGCGTGAGAGCGGTGGCCATTTCCGACACCCACGCGCCCCGGCGCTGGAAGTCCTGCCCGCCGCGGGTGGCCGAGCACCTGCGCGGCGCGGACGTGATCCTCCACGCCGGCGACGTGTGCACGGCGTCCGTCCTGGACGAGCTGGCCGAGTACGCGCCGGTCCACGCCGTGCTCGGCAACAACGACGGGCCGGACGTCGCCGCCTGGGGCGTCCCCGAACGCCTCGAACTCGACCTGGACGGCCTCGCCGTCGCGATGGTCCACGACAGCGGCCAGGCCCGCGGCCGGACCGCCCGGATGCGCCGCTGGTTCCCCGCCGCCGACCTCGTGGTCTTCGGGCACTCGCACATCCCGTTCGACGAGACGGGCGACGGCGTCCGCGTCTTCAACCCCGGATCGCCGACCGACCGGCGCCGCCAGCCGCACGGGACCCTCGGCCTCCTCGACATCCGCGACGGCCGGCTCACCGCAGCGCAGATCGTCCCCGTCACCTGACGGGAGCCACCGGTCGGCCACCGCTGGCAGAGTCGGTGCCTGGTAGCCGCCGCCTACGGGCCCGCCTACCTCACGCACCTTCCATCGGGATCGGGGGCGGCCCTCGACTGGTTGCCGTACCGCATGGAATCGTCCCTATTGGAATGATTGCCAAGACGGAGGGAACCCGGCATGGCCGACCGCGTCACCGTGAACGTCCGAGAAGGGGTCGCCGACGTGCGGCTCAACCGGCCCGACAAGCTGAACGCCCTGGACGGGGGCATGTTCGACGCGCTCGCCGAGACGGGGGACGCGCTCGCCGCCGACCCGTCCGTCCGGGCCGTGGTCCTGTCGGGTGAGGGGCGCGCCTTCTGCGCGGGGCTCGACTTCACCAACTTCGCGGCCATGGCCGGCGATTCCGCCCACACCGAAGGCGGCTCACGGTTCGAACGGCTCGCGAAGGACATCACGGAACGCGAGCCGGGACGCATCACCAACCTCGGCCAGCAGGCCGTGCACGTGTGGCGGGAACTGCCGCAGCCCGTCATAGCCGCCGTCCACGGGCACGCCCTCGGCGGCGGACTCCAGATCGCGCTCGGCGCGGACATCCGCATCGTCGCCCCCGACGCGAGACTGTCCATCCTGGAGATCCGCTGGGGTCTCGTCCCCGACATGACCGGGACCGCCGCGCTGATCCGCCTCGTCGGCGAGGATGTCGCGAAGGAACTCACCTTCACCGGCCGCATGCTCTCCGGCGAGGACGCGGCCCGGATCGGCCTCGCCACCCGCACCGCCGACGATCCGCGCGCCGCCGCGACCGAGCTCGCCCGCGAGATCGCCGGCAACAGCCCCGACGCCGTGCGCGGCGCCAAGCGACTGCTCAACCGCGCATCGGACCACGACCTGGCGGGCCAGTTCCTCGAAGAGTCCCGCGCGCTCGACCGGCTGCGCGGCACCCCCAACCAGGTCGAGGCCGTCCGCGCCTACTTCGAGAAGCGCCCGCCCTCCTTCACCGACCCTGCCTGACGCGTCGCGCGGCGGCGTGCTGCTCTCCGGCCGGACGGCATGGGAGCAGCACGCCAAAGGTGAGGACGACCCCCGCTCGGTCGTTCCGTCGCCCGGAGCGAGGCGGCCGTCGCGGCCGCCGCCTCCGAGCTGCCAGGGCGTGAAGCGCGGGGAGAGAATCGCGAGCCCGGGCAGATCCGGCGACAGGTCGCTCGGCGGAGTCGCTGGTCGGCGACCGTCCGCGGCACCCGACGCGGGAGCATGTCGATTTGACGTGGCCGCTGGGACCACGTAAGTTAACCGCTCGTCCCCCTCACGGATGCAGGACGCCCGCATGGCGGCCGGCCGGGCGACGGGGAAACCATCAACGATCAAGCCGACGCGGCTTTGCCGTGCCCGCTGTGTCGTGGTGGCGTCGGAAAAGGCTTGGTTTTGACAATCGGGCCGGATCTGGTGAAATAGCTTCACCGCCCTGAAGGCGCCGCGCAAGCGGAATCGGACGGGTGTTATCGGAAAAAGCCGAAATTGACAGACCGGCCGGATCCGATAAAGTAAACCGAGTCGCCCCGGAGCGGGAAACGCGAAAGCGGATCCAGCGCGGTGGGTGTCCGTTTCTTGAGAACTCAACAGCGTGTTAAAAGCCAGTGCCTTTATCGGCTCGGCCCTTGTTGGGGTCGGGTCGCCCCGTGGCCGTCTTTCGGGATGGTCGGGGTTTCTTTGAGGCAATGCACGGCCCTTTTTGTGGGTTGTGTTTGCTGGGATTTTCTTCGAGGTTTGGCCGGCTGGGGTTCGCCCCCTGGTTGGTCGTTGAGGCCTTAATGGAGAGTTTGATCCTGGCTCAGGACGAACGCTGG